>NZ_AYMQ01000105.1 GCF_000633355.1 Serratia sp. H1w | reverse complement strand
TACACATTGAATACATGACCTCTTACGAACGCCATACTTCTATGAATAGATTGGAACAACAACGCGCCAGATATATAGCACGAATAGAAGCCTTTGAGCGCGCTTTAGAAGCTGGGCAAACAACCCGCGTTGTTTCAGGAAAACCATCTGAAACCTCGGCCGTCTCCAATACAGCGAGTAAAGCGATCACTAATCGTTTAAGCAATGCTTAAACGATCGGTATTATGACATAGCGCTACAATTTAGCTGCGGCATTAGTCCTCAGTATCATTCCGATTTCAGATTAGCGTCTATACCTGAATATAACTCCGGACAGGCACCCTCTCATTTTTGGGGAGAGGGCTGGGTGAGGGGAAAATAACGTTAACTAGCAAGCATGCCCCCGAGGTTAGCTTTTCTTGCCATGCAACGGTTCCACTACTTGTATTCCCCGCTCCAGTCGCTGCTTATTTCCCTGATAATCCTGCAACAAAATGGCGATAAATAGCGTATCCAACAGATTAAGCTGAATGATCCTCGCCACCGCATTCTGCCCCAGCAACGGCCCGCTCATGGCCGGGCTGAAAATCGATAAATCCGCGCACTGCGACAGCGGCGAGGCATTATCGTTGGTAATGCATATCACCTTGGCATGACGGGCATTGGCAATTTCGACTGCCTTCAGCAGTTCGCGAGTCTCTCCTGATTGGGAAATCACGATCACCACATCCTGCTCGTCCAACTGACTGGCCACCATCAACATCAGGTGAAAGTCGCTATAGCTGTGGCTGATGATGCCAATACGCAACAGCTTGTGTTCAAAATCCAGGCATACCGACGCCGAGCCCCCCACACCAAGGATCACCACCCGCCGGGCGCGATAAATCAGGCTGGCAGCCTGCCCAATCACCTGAGTATCCGCGACCGACTGCGCCTCCTTCAGCACCTGGATACTGTTACTGAACACCTTATCCAGCACGGTATCCAGATTGTCATCGGCAGTGATCTCTTCCTCTTTTTCGTAGGGCAAAAAGTTGAAATAACTCACCAACGCGCTTCGCAGTTCGCGAAAGCCGGAATAACCAATTTTCTTGGCTACCTTGACGATCAAGGGTTCAGAGACATCGAGACACCCCGCCACTTCACGCAGCCCGGTAGCCTTTGTGATGTTGCCTTTGGTGATCAACCACTCAACGATACTGCGCTCTGTCGGATTCAGCGAAGAGAGCGACATTTTGATTTTAGCCCCGATGGCCAGTGCATTTTCGGTATCCGGTAACGCTTCCCGCTGATTTGCCATTTATTCCCGCCGCAGTTTTTGTCGATATACGCCAGTAGCTTACCACAGCCCCTCGCCGGACATGAATCCCTATCTACGCATTCACAGTAATAAATTCACAACCACTGACCATAACGTAAAATTTCGAACATCCCACAAAAACATCAGCCTTGGCAATCACTGTTCCAAGCTGGATTACCCCCCTATCTCGTCACGCGCGTCTACTGGAACCTACCCTGTATTCACAAAAGTTTTAGTTTTTGTGAAGTCGATCTCCTCAGGCTATTGCATTGATGATAACTTCACACCAATAATATATTCCGTGAAGTTCATGGTATTCCGGTTCAGGATGAAGCCACTTTGCTCCGGGAAAAAAATCACTATGCGATACCAGATCTGCTTTGAGGGAACATAAATGAAATCGTCATTCTTCGGTATTCTTCAGCGTATAGGGCACTCTTTTATGCTGCCCATCGCCCTGCTCCCCGTCGCCGGGTTGCTGCTTGGCATTGGCGCGTCATTCACCAACGCCACCACCATCGAATCCTACGGCCTGCAATCCCTGTTGGGTGACGGCACGATACTTCACGCATTACTGACCGTGATGAAAAGTGCTGGCAGCGTGGTGTTCTCCAACTTGCCCATGTTGTTTGCCATCGGCGTCGCGATGGGTATGGCCACCAAAGAGAAACAGGTTGCCGCCATCTCCGGTGCCGTCGGCTTCTTTGCCATGCACGCCACCATCAATGCCATGCTGCAACTCAACGGGTTATTAACTCCCGGAGCCTTGCCTGACGGATCGCTGGGAATGAGCGTGGGGATCAACTCATTGCAGATGGGCGTGTTCGGTGGGGTGCTGGTTGGCCTAGGCGTTGCTGCTCTGCACAACCGTTTTTACCGTATCGAGTTGCCGGCAACGTTTTCCTTCTTTGGCGGTACCCGCTTTGTCCCTATCGTTACCGCGCTGACTTACGTGGGTGTGGGTATCCTGATGTTCTATATCTGGCCAACGATCCAGGAAGGGATCATGCATCTCGGCGGATTGGTCAACCGCGCCGGTTATGCGGGCACCTTCATCTACGGCTTTATCGAACGTGCGCTGATACCGTTTGGCCTGCACCACGTGTTCTATATGCCATTCTGGCAAACCGGGCTGGGCGGAACCGAAATTATCGACGGTATCTCGGTCTCCGGCGCGCAGAACATCTTCTTTGCCGAGCTGGCCAGCCCTAATACCAAGGAGTTCTCAGTAGAAGCCACCCGCTTTATGGCCGGTAAATTCCCGTTCTACCTGTTTGGTATCCCAGGGGCCGCCTTGGCTATCTACCACTGCGCCAAACCTGAACACCGCAAGTTGGTGTTGGGTCTGCTGCTGTCCGCCACGCTGACCGCCGTGTTGACCGGAATCACCGAACCTATCGAGTTCTCATTCCTGTTCGCAGCCCCACTGCTGTATGTACTGCACTGCGTGCTGGCAGGCCTGTCATTCATGCTGTGCCACATCTTTAACGTCGGCGTTGGGCAAACCTTCTCCGGCAGCCTGATTGACTTCGTCCTGTTTGGCGTGCTGCAAGGCAACGCCAAAAGCCATTGGATCAATGCCATCCTGATCGGCATTCCACTGTTCCCGATTTACTACTTCAGCTTCCGCTTCCTGATCCTGCGCTTCAACTTCAAAACCCCGGGGCGTGAAGACGAAGGTCAGGAAACCAAGCTCTATACCCGCAAAGATGTCGAGGCCGCCAAAGGCAATGTGCCAGCAGCGGATCAGGTATCCGAGTTGATTGTTGCGGGCCTGGGTGGCAAAGCCAACATCACCAATATCGACTGTTGCGCCACACGGCTGCGCATCACCGTCGCCGATGAAAATCTGGTGGACGATAGCCTGCTTAAAAGCTCAGGAGCACGGGGAGTGATCCGCAGAGGCCAAGGGATCCAGGTAATTTATGGTCCACATGTGACACTGATTAAATCGAATCTGGAAGACAGCCTGCAAGGCGCTTAACCACTAAAAACTCCCATTATTAATGCATTACTGTGAATTTGTCGCTGCCGGTGAGGCAGCGATAACAGAGGATAAACGATGAAAATTGCCATTGGCTGTGACCATGTAGGGATCATTTTAAAACCCACCATTATTCAGCATCTGGAAGCGAAAGGGATCGAGGTGATGGACAAAGGCACTTATGGGGAACTGCGTACCGATTACCCGCTGTACGCCAAAGCTGTCGCCGACGCGGTGGTTTCGCAAGAGGCCGAGCTTGGCATCCTCATCTGTGGTTCAGGTATCGGTATCTCCATTGCCGCCAACAAGGTCAACGGCATCCGCGCGGTGGTATGCAGCGAGCCTTACTCGGCCAAGCTGTCCCGCCAGCACAATAACACCAATATTCTGGCCTTTGGTTCACGGGTCATCGGTGCCGAGCTGGCAAAAATGATCGTCGACGAGTGGCTTAACGCCCGGTTCGAAGGAGATCGTCATCAGAAACGCGTGGCAATGATCGCCGCACTGGAGACCCAGTCATGAGTAACGCATTCTGCCCTTCACTGATGTGTGTAGATTTCTCCCGTCTGGCTGAAGAGCTGGCCGAACTGGAAGCTGCGGGAGCCGCGATGTTCCACATCGATATTATGGATGGCCATTTTGTTCCCAATTTGGCGCTGGGGCCGGAAGATATCAAAGCCGTCGCCAAGCTGGCGACCATCCCTTATGACGCCCATCTGATGATGAGCAACCCGGACGCGTATATCGACAAGTTTGCCGATCTGGGCTGCAACATTATTTACGTTCACGCCGAAGCTCCGACGCATCTGCACCGAACCCTGAGCAATATTCGCCAGCGTGGCGTCAAGGCTGGCGTGGCCATTAATCCTGGCACGCCCCTGAGTTGCTTGAGCGAGGTACTCGATGTGGTCGATGTCGTGTTGGTGATGTCGGTCAACCCTGGCTTTGCCGGCCAGCCGTTTATCCACAATGCCATCGATAAAACCCGCCGCTTGCGCCAGATGCTGAAGGAACATCACAGCGGAGCAAAAATCGCCATCGATGGGGCTATCTCACCCGCTATCGTCAAAACGTTGGCTGCCGATGTGGATATGTTCATCTTGGGCACCGCCGGGCTGTTCCGCAAAGAGATGAACTACCAGCAAGCGATGCAGATATTGCAGGAGCAGGCAGAATTGGGGACACATTGCGCCGGGCAATACACTGCCTGATCCCCCTCACTCACGGGCGCAGCATGCGGCGCCCCTACACAGTAGCACTGATTAGCTTACCTACCTGCCCACGACCCCGGACTAACTCCCTCTCCCTGTGGGAGAGGGTTGGGGTGAGGGACTAGCCAAGCGCTAACAGTTCATCCGCTGCCGCCACAATATGCCTAGCCGTCAAACCATACTCCTGTTGTAAGAACTCCTGAGTGCCCACTTGCCCATAGCGTCCTTTTACCCCCACCCGCCGCATCGGCACCGGATACTCTTCCACCAGCACTTCCGCCACTGCCGAGCCAAGCCCGTTATGGATGCTATGGTTCTCGCAGGTGACGATTTTGCCGGTTTTCGCCGCAAAGGTTTTGATAATGTCCCGGTCGATAGGCTTGAGCGTGAACATATCAATCACCGCCGCGCTGATACCTCGCTGCGCCAACTCCTGCGCCGCCTGCAACGCTTCGGCAACCATAATACCGTTGGCAATCAGTGTGATATCACTGCCATCACGCAGCAGGTTGGCCTTGCCGATGGTGAAGCGATAGTCTGCAGGATAAATGCGTGTCGCCTGCTTACGGATAGTTCGCACCCAGTAGAAGCCTTGCAGCTCCACCAGTTGCTGCAAAATAGCCTGGAACATGGTGGCGTCGGTCACTTCCAGCACCACCGAATGTGCCAGACCACGCACGATCCCCATGTCTTCAAACGACATATGCGTCCCCCCGTTATGGCAGGCACTGACCCCGGCATCGGAAGCGATCACTTTGACGTTGTTGCGCTGATAGTCCAACGACATAAACAGCTGATCAAAACAGCGACGGCTGGCAAAAGCGGTGAAGGTATGGACAAAAGGCACCCGGCCAGTCAGTGACAAACCGGCGGCTACACCAATCACATTAGCCTCCATAATGCCGCAGTTGATGACCCGTTCCGGGTGATCCTGATGGACGCTATCCATCGCCATCGAACCCATCAGGTCGGCTTCCAGTGCAATCACCGGCGTACCGGCCTCGGCCTGCTGGCGGATCGCGCTGGCGTAGACCTTACGCATTTCGACAGCATCTTTTTCCAACGGCATGTCCAGGTTAAACATAACTAGCCTCCAGCTCGGCAATGGCCTTTTCAATTTCACTGCGCACATCTGACGTCAATCGCAGGTGGTGTGAGTTTTTCAGGTTCTCCAGATATGCCACGCCCTGCCCCTTGATGCTATCGAGGATCACCACCAACGGCCGCTGCTCACCACTGCGCTCCGGCAGCACGGCATCACGGATCGCCGCGATATCATCTCCGCGCACGGTTTGTACTTCAAAACCGAAGGCGCGGAATTTACCAGCCAGATCGAAGGGTTTGATCACCTCATCCAACGTCCCGTCCAGTTGCTGCTTGTTGTAATCAATAAACAGCGTCAGATTATGCAGGTTGTGGTGGGCGATAAACTGGAAGGCTTCCCAGCATTGGCCTTCGTTCAACTCACCATCCCCCAGGATGCAGAATACCCGGTTGCTGCGCTTCGCCAGTTGGTGTGACAGCGCCATACCGGCAGCGATAGAAACGCCCTGTCCAAGCGATCCAGTAGTGGCATCTACCCCACGGGTCAGCAAACGGTCCGGGTGACTGGGCAGCCGGGTGCCATTCTGGTTAAGCGTTTGCAGTTGCTCCAACGGGAAGTAGCCCTTAAGCGCCAACACGCTATACAGCGCCGGGCCAGCATGGCCTTTCGACAGTATGAAATAGTCACGCTCGGGCCAATCCGGGTCGCCCGGATCGATACGCATCACCTCGCCGTACAGCACTGCCAGCGTTTCGACCACCGACATACAGCCGCCGTAATGGCCAAATCCTAGTCCGGTCAGCGCCTTCAGCGTTTGCAAACGGATCGCGGCGGCCATGTGAGTCAAATCGGTCACGCTATTGCTCATGAGCTTTCCTCTTTATTTCGGGCTGGAGCACCTTTGCGTTTCCCCAGGTAGTTATGTGCGACCAGCAGGCCAAAAATAGCCACGATCGCCACCATGATCATTTCCTTGGTCATAAAGCGCGCCATATTGCCCAACACGATACCCACTACGCCAAAGTCCGCGTCGGAGAAGGTGGTGTTGGCAAAACCCAGCGCTCCCAGCACCGGTAGCAACAGCACCGGCAGGAAGGTAATCAACAGACCGTTGGCAAACGCACCCAGCATGGCACCGCGCCGCCCGCCAGTCGCATTACCGAATACCCCGGCCGTGGCCCCAGTGAAGAAGTGCGGCACCACACCCGGCAGGATCAGTACCATTTTCATTTGGCCGAGCAGGAACAGACCGGCCAAACCACCCAGGAAGCTGAACAGAAAACCAATCAATACCGCATTGGGGGCGTAGGGATAGACCACCGGGCAATCCAGCGCCGGACGGGCATTGGGCACCAGTTTTTCCGAGAAACCGGTAAAGGCCGGGACGATCTCGGCCAGGATCAGCCGCACCCCTTGCAGAATGATGAATACCCCAGCGGCAAAAGTGATCGCCTGAATAATCGAGTACACCAGGTAGTTCTGCCCACCGCTCAATTGGCTTTCGACGTACGCCTGCCCTGCGCAAATTGCCAGGATCAGGTAGATCACGATCATGGTCATTGAGATGGAAATCGAGCTGTCACGCAGGAAGCTGAGGTTTTTCGGTAGGTTCATCTCCTCGGTGGAACGTGAGCTTTTCCCTACCTTGGTGCCGATCCAGCCGGAAAGGACATAGCCCAGGGTGCCGAAATGGCCAAAGGCAATGTCGTCGTTACCGGTGATGCGGCGCATATAGCGCTGGGCGATTGCCGGGAAGAACGCCATGACCAACCCCAGCGTCAGTGCACCGGTGAATACCAGCTGTACACCCTCAAATCCAGCCACGGTAAGGATGATGCCAATCATACAAGCCATGTAGAACGTGTGGTGGCCGGTCAGGAAGATGTATTTCAGACGGGTAAAGCGAGCCACGACGATGTTGGCCACCATGCCAAACGCCATGATCAGCGCGGTAGATGCTCCGTACTTCTCTAACGCGATAGAAACAATGGCCTCGTTATTGGGGATAATTCCCTGAATATTGAACGCATGCTCAAACATGCCACCTAATGGATTCAGCGAGCCGACTAATACCGTCGCCCCACCGCCCAGTACAATAAAGCCCAGAATGGTTTTAACCGTGCCTTTGACCACATCAGAAAATGATTTCTTTTGCGCCAACAGCCCAATCAAGGCAATCACCCCGACCAATACCGCCGGGACCTTTAATATATCAACCACAAACTTGAGCGTTTCCTGGATAAACATATCCACCTCGCCAACGGGTTAGATTAAATAATCGAGTGGGCTTCGAAGTAAGCACGCAGCTTGACTTCAAGCTCATTAATATCAATGATATTGCTGATCACCACCAACTGTTCAGCGGGCACGCTCGCACTATCGGCAATATCTTTCGCCATCACGAAGATGTCTGCCGCACCCGGCGTGGCAGAGGAAAGATCGGAATGCTCTACCTCTGCCTCGATATTCATTTTCTTCAGCACCTTCTTGATGTTCATTTCCACCATAAAGCTGCTACCTAATCCGGATCCACAAATAGCCATGATTTTCATTATTATTACCTGCTGATTATTGCGTGTAGAGTAACGTCACCCGAAATAAATCGGATGCTTGATGTTGAAGCGCGTGGGTATAACGGTTAGCAATTAATAATTGGCGATAACGTCCTCAATTTGCCGTTTGGTTTGTGCCTGGAACAGTTTCTCCATGGCCTCGCTATCCGAAAATAATTCGGCCAGTTGCGAAATCAATTCAATGTGGCTGCTGCCGTCTGGAGCAGAAAGCATCACCACGACGAATACCGGGTCGTTATCTTCGGAATGAAAAGGCACCCCCTGGTTTACCTTCAACAGCGAAAGCCCCAGCGCTTTAGCCCCCTCCTCTGGTCTGGCATGTGGCATGGCAATACCCGGTGCCAAGACAAAATAGGGCCCCAGCGCCTGATGCTGACGAAAAATTGCCGTCAGGTAGTCGGCTGTGATCGCTTCACGTTGCAGCAGCGGCTGAGCACTCAGCGTTACCGCCTCTTGCCAATCGGCGACACGATCGCACAGTTGAATATGGTCGGCGTTCAGCCAGTCGTTGAGCACATCTCCTCCTTATGGTTTTCTCCCTTAAGCCGCCAGAGTTTCCGAGCCGATACGCGACGAAATCTGTTGGCTATGGATCGTTTGATGGCGCGTAGCCGTCATGGAATAGCCCGGCGACGATAAAACTTTAATCAACGGGCCGGGGTTAAACCGTGACCAAGCCCACAAAGATAGCGCTACCAAAAGGCTATCATCCAGATCTGTGATAGCGCTATCAAAATGATGGGGGCTGGAAGCGGACGACTCAGTTTTTTGATCGTTCACCAAAGGAACGGGATAGAATGGGCGAAGAATCAGGAATGTCGAACCCATTAGCTCATTTATGCGTGATGCGCGCATTTCAGTCAGGATCAGCAATGTCGATCGGTAGAAAACGACGCAGTACCGGCCGGGTAACCCTGGCCGACGTGGCCCAATTGGCAGGCGTGGGCACCATGACCGTCTCACGGGCGCTCCGCACACCGGAGCAGGTTTCAGATAAGCTGAGGGAAAAAATTGAGGCGGCGGTCAGTGAGTTGGGTTATCTCCCCAACCTGGCGGCCAGTTCGTTAGCCTCGGCGTCTTCTTATACCATCGCCATGGTGGTGCCGAGTTTCTCCGAGTCCGGCTGTGCGGATATGTTTGCCGGGCTACAGCGGGTATTACAACCGGCGGGCTACCAGATCATGCTGGCCGAGTCACAGCATCACATTGAGCGTGAAGAAACGTTGCTGGAAACCCTGCTCTCTTACAACCTGGCTGCCGCCGTGCTGTTGAGCGTGGAGCACTCAGAGAATACCCGCCAGGCATTAACCACGGCCAATATTCCGGTGGTGGAGATCGGAGCAATGCGCACCGATCCGATCGACATCAATATCGGCATCGATTACGTCGCCGCCATGTATCAACTGACCCAGACGGTGATTAACAGCGGCTATCAGAACGTTGGCCTGATGTGTGCCAATCAGGAACAGTGGATTTTCCAGCAGCATTTGCAGGGCTGGCACAAGGCGTTACTACACCATCACATGTCCCCTCATCGGGTCATTAATGCCGCACAACCCGCCAGTTTCAGCACCGGTGCACAACAATTGCCGGAGTTTTTGCTGGCCTGGCCAGAGTTGGATGCGCTGGTGTGTGCGTCAGATGAGTTGGCCTGTGGCGCGCTGTATGAATGCCAGCGGCGGCGGATCAAGGTACCCGATCAACTGGCTATCGTGGGGTTTGGTAACAGTGAATTCAGCCAGGTCTGCCAGCCACCGCTGACGACCATGACCGTGCCGCACAAAGAGATTGGTATCCAGGCGGGCAAGGCATTGCTGGCTCGTTTGAACGGCCAGGAGTGGCAGCTCGAAGGGTCGATTCCGTCTACGCTGTGCCGTCGTAGCAGTTGTTAGTTGTGATGATACCGGGAACCCGCTGACAAGACGGCATCCCCGGTATCTCAGCATTGCTTACCAGCTATAGTTGATACCGACACGGTAGCGCGTCTGGCGGTTATCATTTTTGCTGTCCTGCTTCACGTTCCCCACTTCAACATAAGGCTTCCAGTTTTTATCCCATTTGTAGGCCAGCTTGACGTTATGTTCATAATCGGTTTTGCCGTCGTCAAAAATAACCTTGTTGCTGCTCTTATAAACGTAGTTATATTCGGCTGACCAGTCCTTATAGAAGTTATAACCTAACCAGAAATCACCACGGTTGGTTTTCTCATCAAAATCTGCCCCTTTTGAGGTGGTACGCTTATATTCATAGCGATATCGACCCGCCACATAAAGGTCTTTGGTAAAGTTATACTGCGCACGCAGGTAAGGACGATAGCCATTATTATTACTGCTGGACTCGATCGAGAATCCCGGTTGCAGGGTGATCGCATCAAATTTATGTTGATAACTGACCACGGCTTCAGTTCCGTTACTAACATGCTCGTGGAAAGGTTTATCAGGCGTCGAGTCTGATGAATCCTGACGCCATTTCGCTTCCAGAGAGAATCCCAGGCCGTTATCGAAGCGATGGGAAACCAGCATGCGATCTTTATGGTCGCCTTTGCCGGTATCTTGCCATTCGTGGCGCAGATCGAGCGACATGGCCATTGCACTAAAGTTGGCTACAGAGGCTAACACCAGAGTCAATAATTTAAATTTCATTATTACTACCCTTATCATTTAATTATAAAAAAGATAGCCCCCCTGCTATCAAGAGGGGTTATAGAGTTATTTGAAATACTTATTATTTAAAAATGGGCAAAGCGTCATTGCTATTTAATACAAGTTTATTTTTTCTTACGGCTTCCCTGTTTGCGTTAATGAATATAATGATTAACAGATAAAATATGCCCCCACCCAAGATAAGATGGGGACAATGCTGCTTAGCGCATTGCGCGTTTCAGAATACGGTCGCCCTGGCGCTGGAAGTCAGCTGCGACTTCTGCCACCGTTTTTTTACCGTAATCGATATTCTGAATGGCATCCTGGAACAGCACCACGATCTGCGGATCGTCAAAATACGGTGAAGCGCTGATGGCATGCGGCAATGACAGCGCCAGTTTCAATCCTGAAACGGCCGGATCGCTATCCTGGATCACACCACTTTCGGTCAATTGGCTGACCGCCGCTTTACTTAATGGTACGCCCCGCTCCAGTTTCAGAGCCTCAACGCCTTCCTTGCTGTTGAGCAGGAAGTTAATCAACATTGCAGCTTCTTTTGGATGCTTACTGCTTTTGCCAATCGAGAACATCTGCGACGGCTTGAAGAATAGCCCCGCATCCTTGGCACCCGGCAGCATAGGATATGGGCCTAAAACCAACTTGGCCGGTGCCTTCAGGTTGTCGGAATATTTGTTGATGGTGGAGTTCCACATATAGGTTCCGCCCCACTCCCCGGCAATCCAGGGCTTCATCTCATACATGTTGTTTTTGCCAAACGAGGCGAAGTATTTCGATGATGGCATGACGTGACTGTCGACCATATTTTTATACATCTGGAAGAAGTCGACCCATTGTGCTTCGCTATAGGCAAACTTTTTCTGCGCTTCATCGATAATGTCGACGTTATATTTTTGGATCATGTAGGAACGTAGCAGCGCGAAAGTGTCCTGGTGCTCAAACACCACCGGGTAATATTTATCCCCCAATTTTTCTTTAAAGGTTTTACCCGCGGCGAGCAACTCATCCCAGTTATTCGGGTATTGCACACCGGCATCTTTCCAGGTGACGTCGTTATAATAGAAAACGCGCGAGGTGACCGAAATCGGGATGCCGTTCAGCTTGCCGTCGATGGTGGTCGTTTGCAGCTCTTTCGGGTCAAACTGGGTCAGGTCCAGATACTCGCTGACCTTGTTCAAATCGTAGAACCCGGTGCCCGTTTTAGAAAAGATCGGCAGCCAGTTCCAGTTGGTCTGCATCACGTCCGGCTCGGTGCCCCCGGCAATCTGGGTGGTCAGGCGTGAAAGATGGCCGTCCCAACCGGTATATTCGGATTTCACCTTGATATCCGGGTTCTGCTTCTGAAACTCCTCAATCGCTTTCAATGTGACCTGATGGCGGCCATTGCCTCCCCACCAGGACATACGTAAGTCAACCTGCTCAGCGGCAAAAGCCTGATGGGCAAATATCGCCATAGATGAGGCTACCAGAGTACGTAAGACTATTTTTTTCATGGTTTACAACCCCTGTTAAAGAGAAATGTTCTTTTCCGTTTTCGCATCAAAAATGTGGCACTTATCCATATCGAACCTGAAGTAAACCGGACGATGCAGGCCATTTTTCAGGATTGGTTTGACATCATCGGAAGGAATACGGCAGGTCAGTTCAAAATCATTCACCTTCAAGTAAACAAAGAACTCATGGCCCATATTCTCGACACGTACCAATTCCCCTTGGGAGTGGTTACCCTCAAACGGCGATTCCGAAATGGATATAAACTCTGGACGCACGCCGAAGAACACATCCTGCCCGACAAAGCTGATGACTTTATCCTGCTGATGCTGATTGAGCGTCAGGGTGTAATTACCGACGGTGAGGCCGATTTTGCCGTCTTGCTCAACCAGCTTGCTCGGCTTGATGTTCATTTCTGGCGCACCGATAAAGCCGGCCACGAACATGTTTTTCGGGAAGTGGTACAGGTTGTCTGGCGTATCCACCTGCATGATATGGCCCAGCTTCATCACGCAGATACGGTCGCCCATGGTCATGGCTTCGGTTTGATCGTGGGTGACATACACGGTGGTCGCCGGTTTGCCGCTCTTTTTCAACTGCTTGTGCAAATCGGAGATACGAATACGCATCGAGGCACGCAGCTTGGCATCCAGGTTGGACAACGGTTCATCGAACAGGAACACGTCCGGCTTTTTCACAATCGCACGGCCAACGGCCACACGCTGCGCCTGCCCACCGGAGAGCTGGCGTGGCAAACGATCCAGCAACTCTTCCAGCTCGAGGATCTTGGCGGCTTCGTTGACCTGCTCTTCAATTTGCTCTTTAGGTAGCTTGCTCAGCTTCAAGCCAAAGGCCAGGTTATCTTTGACCGTCATATGCGGATACAGCGCATAGTTCTGGAACACCATGGCAATACCACGGGATTTAGGAGCCAGGTTATTCACCACGCGATCGCCAATGCGCACTTCGCCACCGCTAATGGTTTCCAGCCCTGCCAGCATCCGCAGCGTGGTCGATTTAGCGCAGCCGGAAGGGCCGACAATCACCATAAACTCGCCGTCGGCAATGGTCAGATTGATGCCATGCACTGCCTTGTAACCGTTGCTGTACACTTTCTGCAGATTATTAAAAATGACTTCAGCCATGATAAATCCTCAATTAACCTTTAATTCCGCTGCTGGTAACGCCCTGCACAAAGTAGCGTTGGGCCAGGAAGAACACGATGATGGACGGCAGAATAGAGATGCTTGCCATTGCCAGGATTTCGTTCCACGGCGCACCTTCTGTCACGTCGATAGACATTTTCAACGCCAGCGCAATTGGATATTTATCGACGCTGTAGACGTAGATCAACGGGCCAATAAAATCATTCATCGACCACATGAACTGGAACAGCGCGACGGAGATAATCGCCGGTTTCAGGATCGGCACCACCACGTACCACAGCACCTGGAACGAGTTGCAACCATCGATCTGCGCCGCCTCTTCCATATCCCGTGGCACACCGCGCAGGAACTGGATCAACATAAAGACGAAGAACCCCTGCGTCGCAAATGCCAGTGGCAGATACAGCGGCAGATAGCTGTCCAACATGCCCATTTCACGGAACATGATGTATTGCGGGATCAACAGCACCGTGCTTGGCAGCAACATGGTGGTGATCAGCGTGGCAAACCAGAATTTCTTCCACGGGATCTCAAAGCGGGCAAAGCCGTAGGCGACAATGGTCGAAGAGATAATGGTTAATAACACCTTGGGGATCACAAACTTAAAGGTATTAAGCATGTAGTGGCCAAAGTTATATTCCGTACCGGTTTTCCAGCCGTTGACGAAACCATCCGAGGTCGCATTATCTGGCCACAGCCCCAGGGTGGTGAAAATCTCCTGGTTAGGTTTAAACGATGCCGAGAACATCCACACCAGCGGATAAAGCATCAGCAGACCCACCAGCAACAGCACTATGTAACGAATAGCGGCGCTGATTTTTTCCTTGCGCAATGTGCGCTGGACCTCAAGCTCCGCCATTTCCTGCGCATTGGACAGGGGTAATTGGTTCTGTTGCATGTCAGCCATTTTTGCCACCCTTGTCTGCCGAGTAGAAGACCCAATACTTCGATGATTTAAAGGCGATTGAGGCAAACAGGGCCACAACCAGGAACAGGATCCACGCCAAGGCGGCACCGTAACCCATATCAAAATATTTAAAGGCGGTATCGTAAATATACAGTGAGAACAGGTAGGTGTAATGGGTTGGCCCGCCGCCGGTAATAACATACGGGGCCGTAAACTCCTGGAACGCCTGCGTGGTTTGCATAATAAAGTTAAAGAAAATCACCGGCGTAATCAGCGGTACCGTGACCTTCATAAACATCTGCCACTTGGAGGCACCATCGATCATGGCCGCTTCATATTGTGACTGAGGCACGTTCTGCAGCGCCGCCAGGAAAATCACCATCGCGGAACCGAACTGCCATACGCGCAGCAAGGTTACCGACATTAATGCCAGTGAAGGCTCGCCCAGCCAGTTGATCGGATCCATGCCAAAGACACCGATAAAGCTGTTCAGCAGCCCGTCGATGGCAAATAGCGCACGCCACAGCACGGCAATCGCCACGCTGCTGCCAAGAATAGAAGGAACGTAATAAGCCGTGCGGAAAAAACCGATACCGCGCAGTTTAAAATTAAGGACAAAAGCGATACCCAAGGCAAACGCCAATTTTAACGGGATGGTCAGAAACACATATGCAAAGGTGACGCCCATCGATTTCCAAAAAAGATGGTCTTCCATCAGCATATAGCGATAGTTTTCCACCCCGTTAAACACCGGGGGGTTCATCAGGTCATATTCCGTAAAGCTGAGCAAGAATGATGACACAAAGGGGAACGCCGTAAATATGATCAACCCTATTATATAAGGTGATATATAGGCTAACCCCAGCATTCTGTTTTCATTCATGGTTGTTACCCATAGCCATTTAAATAGAAAAAGAAATGAAATTAGTTAAGTAAAATTTAAGTCAGATTAAACAATAGAAATGAAAAGCCAGGCAGTCTGCCCAGATTCAGCATCCTCCCCGTAGTGATAAAGCCATAAATCTTTTCAGACGATCGCTGGCCAAACTCAGCCAGTCATCAGCGGCCAATGTTCGCGCTGTCGCTATGCTGTCAGGTTGCTTGCTACTGAAGGCTAAGTCCATTCTTTGCTCTCCCTGATGCCCTGGCATCTACCAACCAACAAACTGAAACACTATTTCAAATTATTATATCTGAAAATTTTCCAACGTCATTCAGTGGATGGCAAAAGTGTGACCAAAGTAGAAACGTTGTTTTGAATTTTTTATTTAAAGATGTGAATTATCAAAACCGCCCGCACAACAAATCATAACCTGATGATAAATATAGATATTTTATCTTGATTGATTTGTAACGCCAAGGATAGGAATTTTGAATAGATCGGTTAGCTAATTGTAGGTAGATAGGATCAGCGGATTTGGGGCAGGAAGACAGGTATGAATGACGTCATTGATGGTTACATTTCTGATTTCAGGGAGTTGGTAAGGCCATCTGATTTGATAATAAAGCGGCAAGGTTGCTGAATTTGTAGGGGTCGAACATGTTCGACCCTATCTAACCTATTGATTGTTAAGACGGACGCAGCTATGGCAGCAAGGCCGAACGCTAAATCAGGCGTCTTCCTCGCCAGGGCCAACTCTACTTTCACGCGGTAGCGGCTTACCGTAGTCCTGGCCGTTATTACGCGTCAGCCATAGAGATAAAGCCTTCAGTGAGTCGGGGGTGAACTCATCGCAACGGGCGGTGATCTCCTCTGGCAGCAGCCAGCTCACTTCGGCCACTTCTTCTTCCTGCAGAGCAAACGGGCCATTGGCGACGCAGCTGAACAACGCGCCCCAAACACGGCACTCCGTTTCTTCAAAGTAGAACAGGCCATGCTCGGCAAACGGGATCCCGGCAATGCCTAGCTCCTCTTCCGCCTCACGGCGAGCAGAGTCCAACACGTTTTCCCCGCTTTGTACCACACCGCCAGCGGTGGCATCCATCCAGCCCGGGTAAAAATCTTTGGTATCGGTGCGCCGCTGCACCAAAATTTTCCCCATGCCGTCATGCACCACAATATAGGTCGCACGATGACGCAGCCGTTGGGCACGCATCTGTTGACGACTGGACTGAGCAATCACTTCATTTTGCTCGTTGACGATATCAACCCACTCGGTATCTGCAGTCTGATCCTGTTCCGCCATCCTGTAAAACCTTCTATTTTGGGCGCGATGCATGCCGCGCACTGGTTAATCAATGAGATTGCTTCAATGATTGTTATGGTGTTCCCCTGCTCTGCCAAGCCACAGCCATGGCCGTCATTTCCGAGCTACCGGGTCTATAAAATTAGTGCGTTAACGCCATCTCTGCAACAACCTTGCCGTTGTGCAATTCGAGTACGCTCAAGACATCATCTGCCAGTATGCCATAGCTGGCAGGAAAACCCCCTTTCGGGATGCTGACCGAGCCTGGATTAAAGCAGTAGATTTCCCCCTGCCTTTGTGCATGAGGCAGATGCGTATGGCCATAGACCAGCACGTCGCCACCCGTTAATGGCGGCAATGTATTGGGATGATAAAGGTGCCCGTGGGTTAAAAACAATCGTCTTTTCGGTAACAGCACCTGTTGGTAAGGTGCCATCATGGGAAACGTGAGCAGCATCTGATCGACTTCGCTGTCGCAATTACCGCGAACGGCAACGATCTTGTCACTAACGTGATTCAACTGTTCGGCTACCCGTGCGGGCTGATAGTTATCCGGCAAGGCATTACGCGGGCCATGATTGAGCAAATCGCCCAGCAGTATCAACCAGTCGGCCTGGCTTTGGGCAAACAATTCGAGGATTTTGTCAGTGGCGGAGAGCGAACCATGCAGGTCCGAGGCGAACATCAGCTTCATAACCTTTCCTTTGCGGCGGAAGAGGAAACCATTTTAACTGAGCTGAGAGATACAACAAAGGATGGGATAAACAGGTGGCCGATATTCGGCCACCTGAAGAACATTAGGCGTGGGCCAGCAGTTCTTTGACAAACGCCACGATCTCCGGCTTTTTGCCGTTGGAGAACAGGCATTCTTGGAAGCGAGGGCCGCTGACCGCGGTCTTCACCAGCTCCGGATCGATGGCACGCAGCGTATCCAGGTAGTTATCTTTGATCACCGCTTGCTTAACCTGATTGAGGATCCCGGCGTTACGCACCTGAGGTTCCTTACGCTCCACCGGATAACCTTCACCTTTACGCCCGGTAAAGGCTTTCTCAAAGATATAGCGCACGTTCAGCTCTGCGCCCCAGCCGAAGCCTTTGGCAAACGGCAGAGACAGCGCATTACCGTTGTTGATCTGCGCGAACAGGAAGGCATCCGCAGGATCGATACAGTAGCCGCATACCACGCCAGGATGAATGTTCAGTGACATCAAGGCGCCCTGTCCGGTACCGCAGCCGGTGACCACAAAATCAACCGCTTCCGCGTTCAACAGAATGCTGGCCATAATCCCCAGATGGATATAGGTCAGATGGTGATCCTGCTCATCGCTCATCCCCACGTTGAACACCGCATCATGATTGCCAGCCGCAACCGCCTGCAGTTGTTCGAGAACCAGCGCATTTTTACCCGCCTGGCTGTTTTCCATCATCAGTGCAATATTCATCTTCTGCTCTCCGCAAGTAAAATCAATCGGTTATTCTTTATCGAGTTAGCGAGCCAACCAGCCGCCATCCACCGCAATGGTGTAGCCATTGATGTAATCCGAAGCCGGCGAAGCCAGGAATACCGCCGGCCCCATCAGATCTTCTGGCAGGCCCCAACGGCCAGCCGGGATACGCTCGAGGATTTCTTCGCTGCGAGCCTGATCGTCGCGCAGTTGGCGAGTATTGTTCGTTGCCATATAGCCCGGAGCCAACGCGTTGACGTTGATACCGTGGCTGGCCCATTCGTTGGCCAACAGACGGGTGACACCCATCACGGCACTTTTCGATGCGGTGTAAGATGGCACACGGATGCCCCCTTGATAAGACAGCATGGAGGCGATGTTGATGATCTTGCCGCCGGTGCCTTGGGCAATAAACTGGCGGGCCACCGCCTGAGACATGAAGAACACCGTCTTGATGTTCAGGTTCATCACGTCATCCCAATCTTTTTCGCTAAATTGCAGCGCATCCTGGCGGCGAATGATGCCGGCGTTATTGACTAGAATATCGATATGGCCGAATTCGGCCACCGCACGTTCCAGCACTTCAGGCAGCACTTCCAGCTTGCTCAGGTCGGCTTTCAGGCTCAGAAAACGACGACCCAACGCGGTCACTTTGGCGATAGTTTCTTCCGGCTCGACCACGTTGACACCCACGATATCACAGCCTGCCTGGGCCAGCCCAATCGCCATCCCCTGTCCCAACCCGGTATCGCAACCGGTCACAATCGCCACTTTACCCTGTAATGAAAAATTATCGAGAATCATGCTCTTGTCCTTAGTACTCAGGGCATCAGCGGCCCTTGTCAAAAGTGGGGATAGCGTTGCAATCCCGTCAGTGTCCGCAGCTTGCTGCCGTACAGGGGGAACGATATTGCCCGCCCCTGTCATCATGATGGCGCAAGTCTAACGCTTATCGCTGACGCAATCAATAAAATTGAAACAATGTTTTATTTTAAATGAAAGTAATTTTTGGTTATGTGACGTACGCCGTTTTCAGCAGGTCAAAAACTACATTCGTAGGGGCGCCGCATGCTGCGCCCGATTAGCCGCAGCGCCCCCATGGCGTTTTATTTCCCTGCTGACAACATAAAGGCATTGTTGTCGGCGATATTCCCCACCACCGCGTCGGCATATTCTCCCGGCTTGCTACGCAGCGAGACGTTACCGCTGAATACGCCTTGCTTATCCTGGGTGGTATAAGGGCCTGGGCGGAAGATGTAGTTAAACCGCTGGTTATCAATCGCCGTATTGTTGGTTACTTGCAGTGCGCCAGGGTTAAAGTTGTCGGTAAACCCATCCATGCCGTTTTCCATGGCGAGGCTATTGGTCACCTGGTGGGCCACTGGCAACCCTTCGCCTCCCAGTTTGAAACCATTATTGACATTGCGCAGCGCGACGCTGTTTTCAATGATCACCCGCCCGTTCGGTCCATCCTCGATCTTGTTAAACAGGTCGAAACCGTCATCCACGTTGTCATGGGAGAAGCAGGCAACCAGTCGGTTCCCCTCACCCACGCGCATTTTGACGGCAAAGCCATCCGCATTGATCAGACCTGGATCCTTGTTGGCGTACGACTCCGCATGAGTGATCAGGTTATGGCTGGCCCACAGCGGGCGATCGGCGTTGGCCGGGGAGGAAATAACAATCCCAGTATCATCCGCATGGTGTGCCACCACCCGGTCGAGGTGGTTATGGCTACCGGTAATACGCAGGCTTTTTTCCGTCACGGTGATGCCCTGGATATCCCAATAGCTGGCTTCCAGTTCCATCCCGTGCAACACCACGCCCTCCCCAAGCGGCCGGAGTTTTTTGGCATTCTTGGCCGTTCCACTGGCAACGGCAGGTATGACCGCCAAGGGGTAGTCCCCCGCAGCCAGCCAAAGTGTGCCACCTGGCGTTAACGATTGTACTGCGGTGGCGAAATCCAGCGGATGCTGCTGGCTGCCATCATTTTCAGCTTTGCCCTGTGGCGAAACATGCAGGTTAGCGGCATCGGCATAGCGCACTTTACGCACCATCAGCTTATCGCTCTGGGCGCTGCCTTTTGGTCCGGTGAAACTGTAATCCAGCGCAGTTTCCGCCTTCTTCAGCGCAACCTTCACCGCCAGCATCTCTCCGGCCTGCACCTTACGCTCTGCGGCAATGACCACGCCGTCCTGGCTCAGCGACAGAGTGCCACTCTCATTACTTCGCAGTTGGAAGACGTAATTGTCCGTGGCGGATAGTGGCGCAGAGCCAATTTCGATCTGCAACGGCATCGCTTTAACCACAAACGCCTGCGCCGCCGGAAGCTGGCTTTCACTCAGCGTCAGGCTGGCCTGATTGACGGTAATGCGTGCGTTACGTGAAGCAAAGAAGCCCACGTAGTAGCCTTCAGGATCCAGCTTGGTAACGCGGTGCGGATCGTTGGCCGTTTTACTGACCCAGTTGTCACTGCCCAATGGGGCATAAGCCGCGGTAAATCCCTGATCCGTCCGAGCCAAGCGCAGCCGGAAGCTTGGCGTTTTCTGCAAATCCACCCCAGGCTGATAGCCTTCACGCTTGATCTCGACGCCCGCATTGCCCCAGGAATTGAGCACGCCGTTGCGGGATATCATAGTCATTTTGACCCGCTGATGATCTTTCTTATCCTGCGTCATGATGGCATTCATCACCATGTTGGACGCCGCCGGAAACTCCTCATAACCCTGCTGAACCTTCTCCAACCTTGGTTTGCCGAGGATATCGCGGATCAGCAACCCCGCGCCTTCCTGCCCGGCTGGCAGTGCCGCGTTTTCAGGGCCAAACTGATCGACCGTTACCTCCGCCTCCAGGACCACATTGGCATTGGCCGGAATACGGGTGTAATAGAAGGTCAGGCCATCATGACTATTGCCGATTTTGCCACCCCGGCTCTCGACGTGGAACGGTGTTTTCAGCGGTCCGGCGGGCATCGGTTTGCCATCAGCCATCGTTACCTGGTTGGTGCCCACCTTGCCCGGCAGAACGTTGGTAGCAAAGTTGACGTCCGTTGACTGGCCGAAAGCAATGGCCTGCCAAACCAGTTGATTAGCAGCGGGCAGCGGCGCAGCGACACCGTTATGGCAAACGCTGGCCAGAGCAACTAATAACGACAGAGGTACGATCTTCATTTCCCTTTCCTTGTTTTTAATATGTAGGGATCCCCCCGCCGCGTTGGCGAGAGGATCCCATCACTGGGTTATTGGGGGAGATCTGGCCTGTTAGGCCGGTTTGTACACGGGGGTAGAGACTTCGGGAGTGATATTCATCTTCTGGCAGATCTTGCTGTTGCCCCAGCATTGCTCGTAAGGCAGCCCTACCAGGTTCTCGATCACCAGACGGACTTCGGGTTTGATGTCGCCGATTTTGCCACCCGCCTTGATACGGGAGACTTCGTATAACACCACCTGGTGGGTCTGGCGGTTAAGCTTCATCTGGCTGCTGAACACGATCGCCATCAGTGCCAGCAAAATCACACCAGCAAAGAACACCCAGGAGATCGCAGTAATCGCGGTTTCGGGCTGAGTGTGGGACTTCGACTGGAAGCCGTAGTAACTGAGAATGGACCCCATGGTGAAGACGATAATCGCGCGCATTACTTTGCCGGAAAACGTCATCGCACCGGCGTAGATCCCTTCGCGGCGGCGGCCGGTAAAGACTTCGTCCACGTCTGCCAGGAAGGTGTACACCGTCCAGGGAATGTAATACACACCGCCGGTGCCCAGACCGAATATCACGGTGATGCCGATAATGGCTGCAGTAGCGATATGCGCAGGCAAGTTAAAGAAGTGCAGCAGGGAGTAACAGCAGACCGCAAACATCACAATGCCAAGCGCCCAACTGTAAGGTTTACTGAAGCCTTTCTTCACGCACAAGCCAATAAAGATGGCCGTTGATATCAACTGCAAGATGGCATTCAGGCTGTTCAAGCCGGCCAGAATGGCGGGATCGTATTGCAGCACGAAGATCACGAAATAGGTAAATACCGAGGCAAACAGCCATTCCGCACCGAAACCGAACAGATACATGCCCAGATGCTTGCGGAAAACCCGCAGGTAGAAGGTCGATTGCATATCGCGCGCCAGCGCAACCAGCGTTTTCAACAGTGATTTCTTATGCTTGACCTGTTCCACTGCCTCATCTTTGCGTTCCCAGGAAAACAGATACAGCACGGTGATGGCAATAAACAGGATCACGCCGTAAGTGATCCCGGTGTACAGAAACGGCTGTGCCGACTCTTTACCGTAGAGCAGAATAAATTGCCCTGGAATAAACGCTGCCAGGAAGTTGGCCATCTTGCCAAAAATCGCTTTATAGCCGGTCAGCTTGGAGCGCACGGCAAAATCATCGGTCATTTCGGTAGCCAACGTTTCGTATGGCACCATTATCGAGGTATATATCAGCTCGAAAATCACATAGGTGGCAAGGTAGTACCAAAAACCGAAGCCCTCAACCCACAGCAGCGGGTAAAAGACCATCAGTGGCGCACCAATCAGCAGGAAAAAGCGCCGCCGTCCAAAGCGCTTACCAAGCCAGGTATTGCCGAAGTTATCGGTCAGATATCCCATTACCGGATTACTGATAGCATCGATGACGCTCGCAACCGAGAAGATGAAGGACGCCTCCAACAGCGTCAAACCACAGAATGTGGTGTAAAAATAGAGCAACCAGGCCCCGCTGATCGCCAGCGCACCGCTGCCCAGCAGGTTACCCCCACCATAAGCCAGCTGATGCCCTAACCTGACCGTTCTTCCCTTACCCAGAGCGTTAATACCATTAGTTGTCATCGTTTCTTCTCGCAAACAAAAATAATGAACCGAAATTTCATTTTTACAGGAATAACGTTTTATACTTTTAGGTGAGTTATAATGTTGTGATGAAAGTCACATAAAAAATAAGGAGATGTTTTTAAACCCGCTTTAAAACGTGGGAAGCCTCTGGCCGTCAAGGATTAGTGTGATCGTGAGCATGCAACGGCGTGGCGCAGGTTGGCTATGAGCAAAACCGCTATCTGATACTCATTGGGCAAACAGCAACGATTTATGCGATACAGCTCTCATAAATCACCCGTTCGGGTTGGCCTTATTCGTCACTTTGATATCATTTTTCTAAATTTATGAAACGATGTTTTATTTAATGAGAAAATCGTCTGAACAGCGGCGGTTTATCGATAAGGTCAAGGGAGGCCATCGTGGCTAAAGGTTCAATCCACAAGTTCAATTTCCATCGTACAACCGATGCCGGTACTGGCGCACAAATCACCCGCCTGACACCGCCTGAAGTGCTGTGCCACCGCAACTACTTCTACCAGAAGTGTTTCACCAACAACGGCAGCAAGCTGCTGTTTGCCGGCGAATTTGACGGTAACCGCAACTACTACCTGTTGGATCTGCAACTCCAGCAGGCAGTACAGCTGACCGAAGGCCCAGGCGACAACACCTTCGGCGGCTTTTTATCCCCGGACGATCGCTTCCTGTATTACGTGAAAAATGAGCGTGAGCTGCGTCGGGTAGAGTTGAGCAGTTGCGATGAACAAACCGTTTATCGCGTGCCTGAAGAGTGGGTTGGCTACGGCACTTGGGTTGCCAATAGTGAATGTACCAGCCTGGTGGGCATCGAAATCGATCGCCAGGATTGGCAACCGCTGACCGACTGGAAAATTTTCCACAGCTTCTTCACCAAAAATCCGCATTGCCGCCTGCTGCGTGTCGATCTGGCCAGCGGTGAATCACGCGTGATCTATGAAGACCGCCTCTGGTTAGGCCACCCAATTTATCGCCCACACCATAGTGACTGTGTCGCTTTCTGCCACGAAGGGCCACACGATCTGGTCGATGCCCGCATGTGGCTTATCAATGAAGACGGCAGCAATATGCGTAAGGTAAAAGATCACGCTCCAGGCGAGAGCTGCACGCACGAATTCTGGGTACCAGACGGTTCGGCCCTGATGTACGTCTCTTATATGAAAGGCCAGCAGCAACGCAATATCTGCCGTTACGATCCGCAAACCGGCCAGGATGAGGTGGTCATGAGTATGCCTGCCTGTTCCCATCTGATGAGCAACTACGATGGTAGCCTGCTGGTTGGCGATGGCTCGGCAACCCCAGTTGATATCAAGGATGCTCAGGGCTACACCATTGAGAACGATCCGTGGCTTTACGTATTCGACGCCAAACAACAGCGCCAGGCACGTCTGGCCGCGCATAACAGCTCATGGCGTGTGCTGAATGGTGACCGTCAGGTTACGCATCCACACCCATCCTTTACCCCGGATAACCGGCAAGTGTTGTTCACCTCCGATTTTGAAGGTGAACCTGCGCTGTATCTGGCACGCTTGCCAGAAGATCTGTTTGCTTGATAGCTCTTTTTACTGAGGAACAACCATGTTTATCTATAAACAGGATTGTGCGCTGGAAGATTTGGGGAACGGCGTTACACGCCGTATTCTGGCTCATGGCGGCACCATGATGGCGGTAGAAGTCAACTTTGCTCAAGGCGCTGTCGGCCCGTTGCACAGCCACCCACACGAGCAACTGACCTACGTACTCTCCGGCCGCTTTAGTTTCACCATTGATGGCGTCACCCAGGAAGTGGGGGCCGGAGATACCTTGTACAAAAAGCCCGACGTGGTACATGGCTGCGTATGTCTGGAGGCCGGTACGTTACTGGATACCTTCACCCCGCAGCGTGAAGATTTTCTGAAGTAATCCCCTCTGCCCCCGCTCATCATCGGGGGCAATATAGATCCATCATCCAACTGCAATTCCCTTCATCCAACCGGCTTATTCCACAGGATATTATTCAGTTTCTCCTGGTTTTCAGCGGCAATATGCCAGCCGAAAAACCACGCCCTGACGGGCACGATGAACAATCCATATTTCCCATAATAAAAGCTGAACATATACCCCAAACGGATATATAAGATTATTCTCACCCATTCGTTAGCCAGTGATGATACACGATCTTATCTTTTGATTTTATTGAAATAATGAGCAACTTATCGATAAAATTAATTGTTTTTATCTAATCGATCTATTTTATTGATCATTAAAATCAACTCTGCTATCCTGTGCAATATAACTTATCAATATAAATCAATGGAATGAGTGAAACCAATGGCTTGCTGCGAGTATG
Organism: Serratia sp. H1w; assembly: GCF_000633355.1. GTDB lineage: Bacteria > Pseudomonadota > Gammaproteobacteria > Enterobacterales > Enterobacteriaceae > Chania. Next base: position 82,429 of record NZ_AYMQ01000105.1, on the reverse strand, counting down.
TCGCCTATTGCCCACATTGTGATATTTCCATCGAGTTAGCAGGGAAAGCTCCCGTCTACGCGGAGGGTGTGGGCTGCTGCAGCGCATGCGGTAAAAAACGCATTCTGATTGGCAAAAAGTCGGCAAAAAACCGAGCACACAATCGACCCGATTGCGGCTCATCCACCAAAGCGCACGCCAGATAGGATTATTACTGATTAGGATGATCAACTATGCCTGATATTCATATCTACACGGTGAGTAATGACCGTTATTATGCCGCTGGTTTGCACGCGCTGCTCAGGCACGGTGAAACGTTGGCCCATGATAAAATAGCGCTGCATGAATTACCTTTTGAAAAAGAGACATTCGAGACCCACACGCTGCTGGAACTGAAAAATAACGCCTGTGACTTCCTTGTTCTGGACTGCAGCTGCGGCTTTATTAATTACTACGGTGCCTGTTCTGCCCTCTATAGCGCGCTGGAACAGGGTACGCTGAATGCCAAGATCATCTTGCTGTATGAAAACAGCCTGTGCCTGACCAATCCGGATATGTACAACCACTTTATCACTCTGGATAAAAATGCCCGCGTAGAGGATATCTTGCTATCGATGTTCCCTGTCACAACGATGCCGGATGAGTCTGATAGCGAGGAAACGGAAACCACGATCCGCCAGTATCTGACCTGCCGAGAGCTGATCATCATTAACGAAATCTACAGTGGTGCATTGCCCTGTGAGATAGCTAAAAAACTCAAACTCAGGTTAAAAACCATCAACTGCTATAAAAACCGGGCAATGAAGAAGATCAGCAGTAAAAGGCCACAGTATTTGCATCCTTGAGACTGATGACAGACCGGATAGGCGCAGCATGTAGCTGCCTCAAGGTTAGGGATTCCACTAAAACCGCATCGTCAGCACTCAGACGACAAAACTTATGTTTCACTTTTGTACCAGACTTTGGTGCTGCTCCAGTTCAAAATCAATAAATGCATTAATCATCGCTCGGTAAACTTTTTCAATAATGTCTTCGGGAAGCCCAGCCTCTGCGGCTTCAGCCCTAACCTTATCAATAACTATCTGGACTCTGTCAGGAGCTCGGACAGCATCCTGATCTCTTTTGAATCCAGCGGCAACTTTCACCAACCGACCACGTTGGGCAATGAGCGAGACAAGTTGGGAATCGATACCATCTATGCTCTTTCTTACGTCTTCGATAGAAGAGAAATCCATGTCGTACTCCATAACTAGTTTAGAAGTACAAACTATCATACCTATCGATGCCTGCCCTATCGTTTTTTAGCCCCCATTTAGTTCCCTCGATCTACTACGCTATTTGGTCATGCTGGTGCTGACTATGATCTATTAGCTCGATAGGTGTATAGGATCCCTGTGTAACAACAGAGATAGTCACTTATACATACACTTTCAAACGGAACTACGGCAGGATAGTCTCTGTGTGCCACGTAGGCGGAGTAGCGTCTCTGTCTAAGTAAAAGGAGATTGATACGGCCAATGAAAACTTAAGGAGCAGAGCATCCCATGTCGCAGCAGAACACACATGAGCAAGAAATTATTGCGGCCATAAAGCAATTTGCCAGGTCAGCCACGTCAAAAGGCGAGGCGCTAGCGGACATCTCTATGTTGGTCGCAGCCACCTCAACGCTGCCGTTAACCAACCTCGATAATTGGGAACGTTTGATTCGTTGGCAACTAGCTGCTGCACTTCGAGTTAATAAGCCATCAAATGAGGGGATTAGCAGTGAAGCGCCTTCTTCGCTTGCCTGGATTGACCTCTGTAGCGGTGATGGTTTCAAACGAGAAAAGGCCTTGCAAACCCTATCCGGAGCTGCGCCAAACAGCTTTTACTTTGCCTTGGCGGTTCGTCGTTTAAATGATTGGGTGCCGGAAATCAGAAAGGCAACATGTGACGTATTGCCATCCATAGCAAAAGCCACAGATCCCGAAATCATCGTCGACGTACTCTTTATCACACTCCCCTATTGGTACTCTTGGGGCAGGATGGGCGATGTGGAGAGGCAAGTATTACTGCAGGTTATATCATTGGAAAAAGTGACCGCGTGCCTTAAGCAACGCCTTATCTCAGCCACCTCAGGACCGATGTCTTCAATATTGACACAGATTGGTCGTGCCAAAACGCTAGATAATTATTTAGCAGATATTGCTCAATCAGCCATTCAACCCTCTTTGCGTGCAAAAGCCTATCGTTGCCAATTTGAAGGGAAATTCGTTTGGCGTGAGGGGGAAAAATGGGTATGGACAGATAAGGTATACGGTCGAGGTCGTTACATGCCTTTATTAGGAGAACGTGCGATTGATGTTTTAAAGCCATTTATGGAAAACCTCACCATGGCAATCAACGACCGTTCCCCCATCGTACGTCGTATCGCAGGTGAAATGCTTATCAAGGAGTTAGATAATATTGGCGAACAGGCCAGCATCTTGGCAAAAATTTTGGCATCCGATCCTTCTCCTTCAGTATCCGAACGCGGTAAATTTGCACTGAAAACGCTTGGCGTACACGTAGATTAAATGATGAAGCCTATCTACATAGCCATAACTTTGCTTTGGGGAGATGGCATTGTTGCTTGCCAATCGTGGTTAACCTTTCATCCCCCCCATTCGGGGAACCCCACATGACCAAAGCCTGGATCCAACATCACGCGATCGTATAAGCTGTAACAGCACCCTCTGCACTCTCAGATAAGGCCATTGTGGCGTATGTTCGACAGACCCCGCTGGCACTTTCAGGGGGGCGCCATAGCCTCAAACGTACCAACCAATCCATGCTCATCTTATCATGCTGTTTTATAAGGAGTATTAACATATGATTGATCTGTATTACGCACCGACTCCCAACGGGCACAAAATTACCCTGTTTCTGGAGGAGGTTGGTTTACCTTATCGTATCCATCGCGTAAATATCAGTGCTGGCGATCAATTCACCCCAGCGTTTCTGGCCATTTCCCCCAACAACAAAATCCCCGCTATCGTCGATCATCAACCCGTGGACGGTGGTGCTCCAATCAGCCTGTTTGAATCGGGCGAGATCCTGCTCTATCTGGCAGAGAAAACCGGCAAACTGCTGAGTAAAGGGGTGCGCGAACGGGCTGCGACGCTGCAATGGTTATTCTGGCAGGTCGCCGGATTTGGGCCGATGCTTGGTCAAAACCATCACTTCAATCACTATGCTCCGCAACCTGTCCCCTACGCGATAGAACGCTACCAGCAGGAAACCAAACGTCTGTATAGCGTATTGGAAACCGAGTTGCAACGGCACCCTTATCTGGGCGGCGACAACTACAGCATTGCCGATGTTGCTACCTATCCCTGGGTCGTGTCTCATCCGCGCCAACGCATCGATCTGGCAGATTATCCGGCGGTACGTAACTGGTTTGAACGCATCCGCAACCGCCCGGCAACGGAACGTGCTTACAAACTGGCTGAGCCAGCCTGACGCTAGCCCCCTCTCCAGCGCGTACCTGATACCCCGGAGAGGGGATGCCGCCCGAAACCGATGTGATCTCCCCCGCGTTGCTCTCTTTAAGCTGCTGGCTACATTATCTTTTCTTCACTTTCCGTGTATTCTGAGTACAAACAATCAGACCTCCGGAGAATCTCTGATGCCATGCCTGCAACCCGATGCCATTATCCGTATTAAAAACCTGCGGTTACGCACCTTCATCGGTATCAAGGAAGAAGAAATCAACAACCGTCAGGACGTTCTGATTAACGTGGCGATCCACTACCCGGCGGATAAGGCGCGTAACAGCGAAGACATTAGCGACGCCCTCAACTATCGCACCATCACCAAGGCGATCATTCGCCATATTGAAGACAACCGCTTCGCGCTGCTGGAAAAATTAACTCAGGATGTGCTCGACATAGTGAAACAACATCCATGGGTAACCTATGCTGAAGTAGAGATAGATAAATTGCTGGCCCTACGTTATGCCGACTCGGTTTCCATGACCATGAGTTACCGACGGGAAACCGCTTAGCACTTACCCCTACCAGGGAGGCCGACCATGAAGATCCTGATTACCGGCGCAACTGGGTTGATCGGCAGTAGCCTGACCCGGCAACTGCTGCACCTTTCGCATGAGCTCACCCTGTTGACGCGCGACGTCGCCAAGGCACGGGACAAGTTCGGCGATCGGCTCAGCTACTGGCCTTCACTCGATGCACAGCGTTCTTTGGACGGTTTTGATGCCGTGATCAACCTGGCAGGTGAACCGATTGCCGACAAACGTTGGAGCAAGGCACAAAAAGAGCTGCTGTGTCACAGCCGGTGGGATTTGACCGAACGGCTGGCCACGCTGATTACGGCCAGCCAGACGCCGCCAGCGGTGCTGATTTCCGGCTCGGCGGTCGGTTATTACGGCGATCAGGGTCAGGCGGTGGTGACAGAAGACGAAACTCCGCACGATGAATTTACCCATCAGTTGTGTCAACGCTGGGAGGCGCTGGCCCTGCGGGCACAAAGTAGCTATACCCGCGTCTGCCTGCTGCGTACCGGCGTTGTCTTGTCGCCCAAGGGTGGGGCGCTGGCGAAGATGCTGCCTCCATTCCGCCTGGGTTTAGGCGGGCCGATCGGCAATGGTCGTCAGTATCTGCCCTGGATCCATATTGACGATATGGTCAATGCCATCATCTACCTGCTGGACAATCCCCCGCTGCGTGGCCCATTCAATATGGTGGCACCGTATCCGGTTCATAATGAACAGTTCACCGCCACCCTGTCCAAGGTACTGGATCGTCCGGCATTTATACGGGCCCCCGCCTTTGCCATGAAGTTATTGATGGGCGAAGCGGCTGTGTTGGTACTGGGTGGGCAACGGGCGGTGCCGAGGAGGTTGGAAGAAGCGGGGTTTGTTTTCCGTTTCTTTGAACTGGAACAAGCGTTGGATGATGTGATCAATCAGCAGGCTTAGCCACTGCTCAATTGCAAGTACTCAACAGGTACATCACCGAACTTTCAAACTCACTCGATCGGTTCCCTCTCCTTTTGGGAGAGGGTTAGGATGAGAGGGATTACTTCAGAGCACCAGAAAGGAACTGCTGTAAACGCATGCTTTTGGGGTTGCCAAAGAGTTCCGCTGGCGGCCCCTGCTCTTCAATCAGCCCCTGATGCAGGAAAATGACGTGGCTTGAAACATGACGCGCAAATTCCATCTCATGCGTCACCACCACCATGGTTTTCCCCTCTTCCGCCAGCTTCTGCATAATGCGCAACACTTCGCCCACCAATTCAGGATCCAGCGCCGATGTCGGCTCATCAAACAGCAAGACTTCTGGCTCCATCGCCAAGGCTCGGGCAATCGAAACACGCTGCTGTTGTCCACCGGAGAGGTGTACCGGGTATTTAATTTGCGCACGCGCGTCAATGCCGACCTTATCCAGATAGTGCACCGCTCGTTCGCGCGCCTCGGCTTTGCTCAACCCTAATACCTGGATCGGGGCTTCCATTACGTTTTCCAACACCGTCATGTGGCTCCACAGGTTGAAATGCTGGAACACCATCGTCAGACGGGTACGCAGCAGTTGCAGCTGTTTTTTGTCGAAGACCCTTAGCTGGCCGTCCTTGTCCCGCACCATACGAATATTTTCATTATTCAGGCTGATAGAGCCTTCGCTGGGTTTTTCCAGGAAGTTGATGCAACGCAGAAAGGTACTTTTGCCGGAGCCGGAAGAACCGATAATGCTAATCACATCGCCCGCATTGGCCGCCAGGGATACCCCTTTCAGCACTTCATGGTCACCATAACGCTTGTGCAGTTCGGTGACGGCTAATTTTTGTTCAGGCATAGTGAATTCCCCGTCATTCATCGATGAGTTACGTGTGCCATCCAGCGTTTTTCTGCCCTGCGGAACAGGCTGATCAACGTATAGGAGATTATCAGATACAACACGGCCGCAATGCCGAAGGCATAAAACGGCTGGTAGGTTGCCGCATTGATATCGCGAGCCACCTTCAACAGGTCCGGCACCGTGGCGGTAAAGGCCAGCGCGGTTGAGTGCAGCATCAGAATGACTTCATTGCTGTACATCGGCAGGGCCGAGCGCAGCGCCGAAGGCAAAATAATGCAGCGATACAGTTTAAAGCTGGAAAACCCATAGGCTCTGGCCGCTTCAATTTCCCCATGAGGCACTGCACGAATGGCTCCGGCGAAAATCTCAGTGGTATAGGCGCAGGTATTCAGCGTTAACGCCAGGATCGTACAGTTTAATCCGCTGCGGAAAAACGCATTGAGCAGCTCGGTGCCCCGCACGATCTCCAGGCTGTACATGCCGGAATAAAACACCAATAGCTGTACGTACAGCGGCGTGCCGCGAAAAACGTAGGTATACAGCCATACCGGGTAGCGCACCCAACGGATAGAAGAGACCCGCGCTACCGCCATCGGGATGGCCAGCAGGCCGCCCATCACCACCGATGAGATCAGCAACCACAGCGTCACCGCCACGCCGGTATAGCGATAACCATCGGTCCACAGCAGTTGCTGCCAGTACTGATGCAGGATATCGATCATAGTTCGGCCCTTTTGACACCCAGTGAATAACGCCGCTCAAGCCACAGCAATACGCCGTTGGAAAGGGTGGTGAAAAGCAGATACACCAAGCCTGCAACAATGGCGTAGAAGAAAGGCTGATAGGTGCCCTTGCCTGCCAGTTGCGTGGCTTTTACCAGATCGTTGAGACCAAGAATGGAGACCAAGGCCGTTGCCTTGAGGATCACCTGCCAGTTATTGCCGATGCCGGGTAACGCAAAGCGCATCATGGCCGGAAACAGAATACGGCGGAAAATCTGCCCGTTAGAAAAGCCGAAGGCGGTAGCCGCCTCGATCTGACCACGTGGCACCGCCAGGTAGGCTCCCCGGAAGGTCTCGGTAAAATAAGCTCCGTAGATAAAGCCCAGGGTTATGATGCCAGCCCCCAGCGGATCGATATCTATCTGTGAGAAACCAATAAACTCCGTGACGGTGTTGAGGGCAATTTGCAGACCGTAGAAGATCAACAGCATCAGCACCAGATCGGGTACACCACGGATCAAGGTGGTATAGGCACCAAAGATCGTGGCAATAACAGGGTTTTGTGAAAGTTTACCGCCAGCGCCGATCAAACCAATCACCACCGCCAGCAATACGGAACTGAGGGCCAGCTCCAGCGTCACCAGAGCCCCCTCAAATATCAGTTGGGAGTAACCTTGTAGCATTTACGTCACCCTGTCGTCATTGAGCACGTCGTGACACTCCAGCCAGAACAGGCCCGGAAAACCGGGCCTGTCACCATAGCAGAGTACAAAACAGGTATTAGCCGCCGTAAACGTCAAAGTCGAAGTATTTTTTCGCGAACTTGTCGTAGGTGCCGTCTTTGCGCATTTCGGCAAAGGCTTTGTCCAACGCCGCCTTCAGCTCGGTTTCATCCTTACGTAAGCCCATGCCGGTACCCACACCAAAGAACTTGTCGTCTTTTACCGACTCACCGGCAAACGCGTAATCCTTGCCTGGAGGCTGTTTCAGGAAGCCTTCACTTGCCGCCACTTCATCTTGAAACGCGGCATCGATACGCCCGGAAGCCAGATCCGCATACACCAGATCCTGATTCTGGTAAGGCACCACGGTCACGCCTTTTGGCTGCCAGTTGGCAATCGCGAAAGCTTCCTGAGTGGTCCCCTGCAATACGCCAATGCTTTTGCCCTTCAGCGCATCGACGGTAGGCAGGATCTTGGAGCCTTTTGGTGCGATCAGGCGTGAGTTAGCCGCAAACAGCTTGTCGGTAAAGGCAATTTCCTGCTGACGTTTTTCGGTAATGGACAGAGAAGAGATGATAGCGTCGATTTTCTTCGCTTTCAGGGAGGGGATCAGCGCGTCAAAATCGCTTTCCACAAAGGTACATTTGGTGTTTATGCGTTTGCACAGTTCGGTAGCCAGATCGATATCGAACCCGACCAGTTGACCCTGCGCATTTTTCGACTCAAAAGGCGCATAGGTAGGGTCGGTACCAATTTTCAGCGTGGAAGGTAATGCGGCAAACGCACTGCTAACCGCGCTCAAAGCCAAGACCAAAGGGAGAACCTTAACAAGCTTTTTCATAATTACCCTCAAATGGATATTTTTGCCGATGCCACTACGGGCATTACTTTCATCACACACAGGATCTGCAGTAATCATGCCACTTTGTCGTTATCGAGCGTGGGGAACGGCCACGCTCTGTTCAAGCCTCTTCCCAGAGTCAATGAACGACAAAATGAACGGCAAACTCAAGCTTCGCCTGCAAGATATGGCAACAGAGTGCATGGTGAAGCTGGATCATTATGATGCATCAATCGCACTAAATCAGTGCGATGTTGCACAAATGTATAAATTTGAGGGTGAAATAGTTAATTGGCACCTTGCCAACGCGTGAAGAGATCTTGCGGCAGTTCGATATCAAACTGGTCGATCACCCGGTTAACGGTCTGATCGATAATGTCCTCAACGGTTTGCGGACGATGGTAGAAGGCCGGGACCGGCGGCATAATCACCGCCCCCAGCTCCGCAGCCTGCGTCATCAGCCGCAGATGGCCCAGATGCAGCGGCGTTTCGCGTACACAGAGCACCAGTGGCCGACGCTCTTTGAGCACCACATCGGCGGCGCGGGTCAGCAACCCATCGCTATAACTGTTGACGATGCCAGATAACGTCTTGATGGAGCAGGGTAAAATCACCATCCCCATGGTTTTGAAAGAGCCGGAGGAGATGCTGGCGGCAATATCGCGCGCATCGTACACCACATCGGCCAAGGCCTGAACGTCACGCAGGCTGAGTGAAGTTTCCAACGCCAGCGTCTGGCGGGCCGCGTTGCTCATTACCAGATGAGTTTCCACCCCTTCTACGCCACGCAGCACCTGTAATAAACGCGCGCCGTAGATAGCGCCGCTGGCGCCGGAAATACCGATAATGAGTCTTTTCATCAAGCTGGCCTCTGCCGGGAATATCCGGTAAGAATAGCCGAATCGGGGTAGGTTTTGCAGCAACCTTCGCAGATTAGCCGCCGGAAAAAGACAATGCACCGTAACTAACGCTACGGTGCACCGTTTTGGTGACACAGGGCAGGCAAATCAGCCCTCGTTGTGCATTTCCAGATTTTCTGCCTCGGTCTGGCCGCGCAACGCTTTGGCGTCGTCATTACGCAGCGTTTCCAGATATTCCAGATAGCTCTGGTCAACATCTTTGGTCACGTAGATACCATTAAATACCGAGCATTCGAACTGGGCAATATCCGGGTTCTCTTCGCGAACGGCGGCAATCAGGTCTTCCAGATCCTGGAAAATCAGGCCGTCTGCGCCGATAATCTGGCGGATTTCGTCCACTTCGCGCCCATGGGCAATCAACTCCGTCGCGCTCGGCATATCGATGCCGTAAACGTTAGGGAAGCGGATCTCCGGGGCCGCAGAAGCCAGATAAACCCGTTTGGCCCCGGCGTCACGCGCCATCTCCACGATCTGCTCTGAAGTAGTACCACGGACGATGGAGTCATCCACCAGCAGCACGTTCTTATCACGGAACTCGGCACGGTTGGCGTTCAGCTTACGGCGTACCGACTTACGGCGCGCCTGCTGGCCCGGCATGATAAAGGTGCGGCCAACATAGCGGTTCTTGACGAAACCCTGGCGATACGGCTTATCCAGAATACGGGCAATCTCCAGCGCGATATCGCAAGAGGTTTCCGGGATCGGGATCACCACGTCGATATCCAGATCTTCCCATTCGCGCGCAATCTTCTCACCCAATTTCTGCCCCATACGCACGCGGGCGCTGTAGACGGAGATCTTGTCCATAAAGGAGTCAGGACGGGCAAAATAGACATATTCGAACAGGCAGGGATTGGTTTTTGGATTTTCCGCGCACTGGCGAGTGAACAGTTGGCCCTTTTCGGTGATATACACCGCTTCGCCCGGCGCAACGTCACGCAGGAAGTCGAAGCCCAGGGTATCCAGCGCCACGCTCTCAGAGGCCACCATGTACTCACAGCGGCCATCTTCCAGCTCACGTTTACCGATCACCAGCGGACGAATGCCGTTGGGATCGCGGAACGCCACCAGACCGTGGCCGATGATCATCGCCACGCAGGCGTAAGCGCCACGCAGTTGCTGGTGCATCGCGGCAACGGCGGTAAAAATGTTGTCAGACTCCAGAGGATAATGCGGGAAACGATCCAGCTCGGTGGCCAGCACGTTCAGCAGGATCTCGGAATCAGAGGTGGTGTTGACATGACGACGGCCACGTTCAAACAGCTGTTGGCGTAGTTCGTGGGCGTTGGTCAGGTTGCCGTTGTGTGCCAGCGTAATGCCGAACGGCGAGTTGACATAAAAAGGTTGAGCTTCTGAAGCGCTGGAGCTGCCAGCCGTTGGGTAACGCACATGACCGATGCCCATATTGCCTTGCAAACGCAGCATATGGCGGGCTTCAAATACATCCTTCACCAGACCATTGGCCTTGCGCAGGCGGAACCCATTATGGGCATCAATAGTGACGATGCCAGCGGCATCCTGTCCACGATGCTGAAGCACCATCAATGCATCATAAATCGACTGGTTTACCGGCATAAAACCGGCGATACCGACAATACCGCACATGTTGTCTTTTCCTCTAAGCCGCTACCGCCCCGGTAATTGGGTTGGTAAGAAACTCGACGTGCTTTGCAGATAGTCAAAGAACCATCTGATGATGTAACTGAACTGGGGGACCAGCTGTGACTGTTTCCAGTCCGCACTTTGCGACAGGCTGGTAAAGGTATCCAGGAAGAACAGTATCGCCGCGACGATCAACACGCCGCGCAGTGCGCCGAAACACACGCCCAGCACCCGATCGGTGCCCGATAACCCGGTTTTCTCTACCAGTGACCCAATCACATAGTTAACGATAGCGCCCACAATCAGCGTTGCGATAAACAAAATGGCAATCGCAATGCCGTTACGTACCAGCTCATCTTCAAAACGGGTGAAGTAGGCTGCAAGGTATGGGTAGAAATGGCTGGCGACAAAGAACGCACATCCCCATGTCACAAGTGACAATGCTTCGCGAACAAAACCTCGGATCAGGCTCACCAGAGCCGAAAATCCAATCAACGCTATAATGACGTAATCAATCCAGACCATGAACTATTCCAATGATGAATCGCCCCTGCATCCAATCGCGGCGAATTCTAACAGAAAAAGAAAACGTTTGCGTAGCGGATTTCCCACCACGTAACAAATAAAAAACGGCGATGCAAAAATTGCTAATCGCCGCACCTACATAGGATCTTGGGCCTGTGTAGGCACATTTTTAATGGTGATTTGCCAATGACTCCTCCTTGAGCGCGTTAAGGGCATTCACTTCAGCGATCGGCCCCTCACCCTAACCCTCTCCCACAGGGAGAGGGGATCGTCCGAGTCGCTGTGAGCTGCGGTGACACAATCTCTGCACCATGCCGGAAGATACGCCCCCTCTCCCACAGGGAGAGGGGATTGTCCGAGTCGCTGTGAGCCACAGTGACACAATCTTTGCACCATGCCGGAAGATACGCCCCCTCGCCCTATGGGAGAGGGTCGGGGTGAGGGGTAAGCGACGGATTAACGCGCGCTATACGCCTTCACCTGGCCACTCAAGCCACTGATGCCATTCAGCTCCGGCAGTGACGCCTGTAGCTTCTGCTTCGAGGCATCCGGGCCAACGAAGATGCGGGTGATTTCACCCTGCACTGGTGTGGATGGCACGGTATACGCCCGATGCCCAGACAGACGCAACGAAGCGACGATCTCATTGACCTTGGCGGCATTCTTCAACGCCCCCAACTGCACTACGTAAGCCTGACCCACCGGTGCCTTTTCCTCAACCGCGGGTTTGGTTTCCGGCTTCGGCTCTGGTTTCACTTCCGGCTTTGGCTCTACCCTTGGCGGCGGTGGCACCGGCTTGGGTTTCACTTCCACGGGCTTCACTTCCACCGGTTTGGTTTCTACTGGCTTGGGTTTAGCTGGCTGAACCGGTTTGGTTTCGATTGGCGGCGGAGCAACGACCACAGGCTGCTGCGGCTGGGCAGTTTGATTTGCTGCCTGCTGGGCGGAAGCCTCTGCGGCGGCCTGCTGTTGCTCAACCAAAGCACCAGCGCCCTCCGGTGGCACTGCCGGTAGCGCCTGATTGGCCGGTGGGATCACATCGATTTCATGCGCATCGCCCGGCTTGGGCACCAGCGGGATCGCCGCAAACTCATCCTCATAATGCTTCTTTTTGCCGTCAAGCAGCCCTGGCAGGACAATCACCCCCAGGGCAACCAAAATCACGGTACCAACCAGTCGATTCTGAAATTTACTTGCCACTCACACTCCCCGCCTCTCGTCTAACGCCGCCATGACATGTGCCACGGTGTGGAACGAACCACAGACGATCACAATATCCTGAATATCCGCGTCCTGCATAGCCTGACGCCAGGCAGTTTCGACATCGGCAAACTGGCGTGGTTCCGTCAAATACTGCGCCAGCAGCTCAACGCTGGCCCCGCGCGGGCCTTCCAGCGGTGCGCAGTACCACTCGTCCACCTGTTCACTCAGGCAGGCCAGCGTACCGGCAATGTCTTTGTCCGACAGCATACCCACCACAGCGCGTACCACACCGCCATTGCGTGGCAGCTTGGCCAGCCTGCCAGCCAGATAGGCCGCCGCATGCGGGTTATGGGCAACGTCGAGGATCAGCTGCGGGTTGTGCTGCACGATCTGAAAACGCCCTGGCAAAGCGGCCTGCTGCAAACCGGCAAAAATCGCTTTCTCATCGATTTCCAGCGCTGAGTAGTGTAGCGCAGCCAGTGCCGTCGCCGCATTCGCCAAGGGGACGTTAGGCATAGGCAGATCGGTCAGGCGTGTGCCGTCCCCTTCCCATTGCCAGCGTTCACCCTGCTCGTTGAACGACCAGGCTTCATCACGGCGATACAGTTGCGCGTTGAGATCTTCCGCGACCTGTTGAATGCTGTGCGGCATATCCGGCTCACCGACCACGGCAGGCTTGCCACCACGGAATATCCCCGCCTTCTCACGGCCGATGCTTTCACGATCGTGGCCTAGCCAGTCGGTGTGATCCAGCGCAATGCTGGTTACCACGGCAACTCTGGGTTCAACGATATTGGTCGCATCGAGGCGCCCACCCAGCCCCACTTCCAGGATCACCACGTCAAGCTTGGCTTGCTTAAACAGCTGCAGCGCCGACAGCGTGCCAAACTCGAAATAGGTCAGTGAAGTTGCGCCCCGGCCAGCCTCAATCGCGGCAAAGGAGCGGCTGTGTTCGGCCTCGCTCAGCTCTTCGCCCTGTATACGCACCCGTTCGGTATAACGGACCAGATGCGGTGAGCTGTAAACCCCAACCCGCAACCCGGCAGCCAGTAAAATGGCCTCTAACGTGCGGCAGGTGGTGCCCTTGCCGTTAGTACCGGCAACGGTAAATACCGTAGGAGCAGGAGTGAGGAGGTCAAGGTGTGCCGCAACGTGTTGTACACGCTCCAGGCCGAGTTCGATCGCCTGGCTGTGCAGACGTTCCAGATAGTAAAGCCACGAGCTCAATGGCGACGTGGCTTGGGGAATTTGGTGGTTTTGCATGAGTCCCATCACTGACTTTGGGTTCATAAATCCGTAAGACGCAGCGCCCTGACGATGTCAAAAGCGATGCTCTTCATTTCCCGCTGCGACTTAGCCACAAAATGGCAGCGGAACCCGGCACGGGCTTGCACCTATGCCGGGCCTCTGTCTGTTTCTCAGGCGTCGGCCTGATTTTCCTGAGCGACGACCGGCGCGCTCTCATCGAAATGAGGCTGCGGCTGATTGGTCAGCTTGGACAGAATGCTGGCCAGGGTCTGACGCATCACCGGACGGCGTACGATCATGTCGATAGCGCCCTTTTCAATCAGGAACTCACTACGCTGGAAGCCCGGCGGCAGTTTTTCACGTACGGTCTGTTCGATCACGCGTGGCCCGGCAAAGCCGATCAACGCTTTTGGCTCGGCAATGTTGATATCGCCCAGCATCGCCAGGCTGGCAGACACGCCACCCATGGTCGGATCGGTCAACACCGAAATGTACGGCAGGCCACGCTCTTGCAGCTTGGCCAACGCGGCGCTGGTTTTTGCCATCTGCATCAGCGACATCAGCGCTTCCTGCATACGCGCACCGCCACTGGCAGAGAAACACACCAGCGGGCAGTTATCTTCCAGCGCCTGCTCAACCGCACGCACAAAGCGCGCGCCGACTACGGAAGACATCGAACCACCGATAAAGGCGAATTCGAAGGACGCGGCGACAATCGGCATGCCATACAGCGTGCCCTTCATCACCACCAGCGCGTCTTTCTCACCGGTGGCTTTCTGTGCAGCAACCAGACGATCCTTGTACTTTTTGGAATCCTTGAACTTCAGAACGTCTTTCGGCTCCAGTTCGCTGCCCAGTTCCACTTCACTGCCTTCGTCCAGCAGGGTATGCAAACGCATACGGGCTGACATACGCATGTGGTGGTCGCACTTAGGGCACACCTCAAGATTACGCTCCAATTCGGCGCGATAGAGGACCTGACCACAGCTATCGCATTTGGTCCAGACCCCTTCAGGAATGCTCACCTTACGGGTTTGCGTAACATTGCTTTTGTTGAGAATTCGTTCAATCCAGCTCATCGATGACCTTTCTGTTTGAACCAGGCAGACACTCGTCCACTGTTCATGCTTTAACAATCCCCCCGAAAACCTACCCAATGCAAAATGCCGAGTTCAGCGCAGCGGGTGCGCTACCAGGGCATTGGCCTCAGGGCCGTTCGCGGGAACAGACCATAAATGTCGCTCATTAAACCATATCGGCCCGACACTGTGGATAAAAAACTGGTCGAACCGACGGGTTAAGCGGTGTTTTTACTGTTTTTGTTGGCGGGCAGCCGCGCGTTTATGGCGCCAGATTTCAATCACGCCGGGCAAAATGGATACCAGGATGATGCCCACAATCAACAACTTCAAGTTTTCCTGCACGATCGGTAAGTCGCCAAACAGGTAGCCAGCATAAGTGAACAGCAGCACCCAAAGTAGCGCACCAATCACGTTATAGGCAGCAAAGTGGCGATAGGACATATGCCCCATACCGGCAACGAACGGCGCAAAGGTACGCACGATCGGCACAAATCGCGCCAGAATGATCGTTTTCCCACCGTGTTTCTCGTAAAACTGGTGGGTTTTATCCAGGTAGCTACGACGGAAAATTTTCGAATCCGGGTTGCTAAACAGCTTTTCGCCGAACAGCCGTCCGATAGTGTAGTTGACGGCATCGCCGATCACCGCCGCAACCACCATCAACGCCACCATGGTATGCACGTTGAGATCGTTGGAAGGCAGCGCAGCCAGCGCACCGGCGACAAACAGCAGAGAGTCCCCCGGAAGGAACGGCGTAACCACCAGCCCGGTTTCACAAAACAGGATCAGGAACAGAATAGCGTAAACCCACATGCCGTATTGAGCGACCAGTTCTGCCAGGTGCACGTCAATATGCAAAATAAAATCAATCAGAAACTTGATGATGTCCATAAACTCTCTCAATTGACCGGATGTCTCTCCCACCCGGCGTTTGCACCAGAAAATAACGCATTAATCTGCCATCGTGCCAGTTAATCGTCGGCTAAAAACAGCGGCCCCATCGGTGGCCGGGGTAATGCAAACGACTCTGGATAATCAACCGCGACCAGATACAGGCCTTCGGCCCGGGCGGTAGCGGCCGCCAGGCTGCGATCTTTCAGCGCCAACAGCTCGCCCATCCAGCTCTCATCCTGATTGCCACAGCCAATCTCCATCAGGCTGCCCACAATATTGCGCACCATATGATGAACAAAAGCGTTGGCCTTTATATCTACCACGATATATTCGCCATAGCGCGCAACCTTAACGTGTTTTACGTTTCGCCACGGCGTACGCGACTGGCATTGCACCGCCCGGAATGAGGTAAAGTCGTTTTCCCCCAACAGGGCCTGGGCGGCACGCTGCATTCGATCGACGTCCAGCGGATGATAAAAGTGCGTCACCCCCTGCTGTAATACCGCCGGGCGATAACGGTGATTATAAATAATGTAGCGATAACGCCGCGCGGTGGCGCTGAAACGAGCGTGAAAATCACTGCTGACCTCTTTCACCCAGCGAACCGCGATATCCGGCGGCAAATGGCTATTCACTCCCATCGTCCAGGCGGCGTCTTTGCGCTGTGCGGCGGTTTCGAAATGCACCACCTGCCCGGTAGCGTGCACTCCGGCATCGGTTCGCCCGGCACAGAATACGCCGATCGGCGCATCCGCTACCTTGCTTAACGCTTTTTCCAGACAGGCCTGAACGCTGGTGACCTCTTGCTGACGCTGCCAGCCGTAATAACGGCTGCCGTCATACTCGATCCCCAGCGCAATTTTCAGCATTGGCTGGGTTGGCAACTCCACCTCGGACATCAGTACATCTGCTCCTGCAACAGCCGCTCAGCGGTTTCGATCGCCATCAACGCGCCACCAAAGCGCACGTTATCGGCCACCGACCAGAATTGCAGCATCTCAGGGATACCGTAATCATTGCGCAGGCAACCAATGCTCAGCATATCGCTGCCAGAGGCTTCGGTAACCTGAGTAGGGTAATCGTCTTCTTCGCTCAGTTGAATATCTTCGGCCTGCTCCAGCTCGCTGCGGGCTTCTTCTGCAGCGATCGGGCGCAACGCTTCCAGATGCACCACTTGCGCGTGGCCGTAGAAGACCGGTGACTGAACACAGCTTACCGAAATCGGCAGTCCTTCATCTTGCAACACCTTGCGTACCTGATCGACGATCAGACGCTCTTCACGCACGCTGCCCTGCTCATCGGTCATCAATGGCAGCAGGTTAAACGCCAACTGCTTGGCAAACACGCCCGGCTCCGCAGGGATGCCGTTCAGCAGACGCGCACTTTGGCCAGCCAGATCGTCGACGGCAACTTTACCGCGCGCCGAAACTGACATCAGCGTGGTGACGTGCAGGCGGGACAGCCCAGCCTGTTCGGTCAATGGCTTAATCGCCGTCAACAGTTGGCTCACCATACTGTCGGCCACCGCCACGATATTACGGTTACGGTAATCCGCCAGTACCTGCGGGTTAACGCCTGGCACCACCAATGGGACATCCGGCTCCAGGGCAAAGTAACCGCTGGTATCGATCACCAGGCAGCCCATATTGCCAGCATCATCCGCATAACGGGCAGAGGCTTCGCTACCGGCAACAAAAAACGCCAACTGCGCCTGCGACCAGTCGAATTCTTCTACGTTTTCGACCAACAGGGACTTGCCGTTGAAGCGCACCGTCGCACCAGCGCTACGTTCGCTGGCTAAAGGAAAGAGTTCACCCACCGGGAACTGGCGTTCCTGTAGCAATTCCAGCAACGCTTCACCTACTGCGCCAGTGGCACCGAGCAGAGCGATATTCCAGCCGTCAGACATTGGGTTTCTCCAGAGTATTTGATTCAAATGCAGACGGGCGGTGCAATCACCGCCCGATAAACTTTAACGCTTATTGCTTAAGGCAACCTTACGATGCGGGGCGGACATGTGCGCCCCCTACAAAACGCCGAAGCCCAGTTTGTGCAACAGTTCGGCACTGGCGCTGTCATCACACTGTACCAGCAGTGAAGACCACTCGCGGCGTTCCTGATAATGCTTGCGCAGGCGATCAAACTCACCCGGCAGCCCGGCCACTTGCCGCAGCGGCGCATCATCGCGGCGCACATCATACACCAAGTGCATCAATCGTTTTAACTTGGCTTCATCCAGCGGGCCATTGAGACGAATTTCGCTGAACTCTGGCACCGGCAGCAGCGAGGCCAGCTCAATATGTTGTGGCCGCCCCAGATGGTGGGCAAAGGCTTCAAACACCTGCGTGGTGCCGCGTGCCTTACCTTCCAGCGTATAACCGGCGATATGGGCAGTACCGATATCCACCCGATCCAGCAACGACACGCTGAGACCCGGCTCCGGTTCCCACACGTCCAGTACCGTACTCAGCCTTTTCCCACGCTCCAACACATTCAGCAACGCGGCGTTATGCACCACGGCACCACGACAAGCGTTGATCAGAATGCAATCGTCCGGCAAAGCATCCAGCAGATCCGCGTTGGCCAGATGCAATGATTTATACGGGCCGGTTTTGTTCAACGGGGTATGGAACGTCAGTACATCCGCCTCTGCCACCAGCTTTTCCAATGGCCAGAATTCACCGCTATCGCCACGATCGGCGCGCGGTGGATCACACAGCAGAGTACGCACGCCCAACGCTTGCAAACGAGCATCCAGGCGGGAACCGACGTTACCGACCCCGACGATCCCAACGGTTTTATCACGCAAAGCGAAGCCATCACGTTCCGCCAATAGCATTAATGACGACAGCACATACTCCACCACCGCAATGGCATTACAGCCCGGTGCGGCCGAGAAACCAATCCCCGCCTGCTGCAACCACGCTTCGTCCACATGGTCGGTCCCCGCCGTAGCGGTACCCACAAAGCCTACCTTGGTGCCAGACAGCAGTTCCTGATTCACTTTGGTTACCGAGCGCACCATCAAGGCGTCGGCTTCTGCCAGCGCATCGGTTGGGATCGGGCGACCTGGGACAGCCTGCACATCCCCCAAACGGCTAAACAGATCCACCGCATAGGGCATATTTTCATCAACCAAAATCTTCACGTAATTCTCCAGGAATGAATGCTCAAGCTACAAAATAGTGTGCCACCGAATGGCTTGGAAACCCAAGCTAGTTATGCCCGGTGAAATAGCGATTTTTTCTTCTAAGCTTTATGGAGTTCTTTCCGATAGATCATCACGCAGGGAGGCGATCTTTGGCGTTAGCTACCGACTAACGGATAACAACCAATCGAACATCAAAGGCGTAACTATGAAAAAAGTGACACTTGTTCTGGCGATCGTTGCAACATTGACCACCGTAGGCACCACTCAGGCAGAGGAGGTGACCACACAAGCCGTCGCCACCTGGCCTGCGATAGCGGTGAAAGACACCGTCAGTCAATTGGTCGTTACGCCTGTTGGCAGCCTGTATTTTCACTATGCCGAAGGCAACAAGCGCTTCAACAGCCAGCAAGGCCTGTTCGACGTAGCACTCGAAGGCGAAGGAAGCGCGGTTAAACTGACCGCCAAACTGGTTTCCAATACCCTGACTCAGTTAGACACCACCGGTTCTACCCTGGAAGTGGGGGTTAAACACCACGGCGCGGCAATAACAAAAACTGCCGAAACGACCCTGATTGATACCTCTACCGGGAAATCAGGCGGCAACCTGAAGAAACTTGCGTCCCCCCAGCCTGGTCGTGTGAGTGCGCAAGACCACTTCGATTTCAGCATCATTGATGCGACGGCTGATGGCACCACGCCGGTCACCGACTTCAGCACCTTGCCAGCAGGTACCTGGAGTGGCGATGTCAACGTGCGGTTCGATGTCGTCTGGGCCAGTTGATGGCCCAACAGCATGGTTATGTCCGGCGGAAACGCTCTGGCGTGGTGCCGGCGATCTGCTGGAACATCACAATAAACGCGGAAGCCGAGCTGTAACCCACATCGAGCGCCACCTCCTGCACGGTTTTCCCCTGTTCGAGCAACGACAGCGCATGTAAGAAACGCAGGCGCTGACGCCACTCGCTAAACGACATTCCCAACTCCTGCTGGCAGCGGCGCGACAACGTACGTTCGGTGGTATACACCTTGCTGGCCCACACCGCCAAAGAGGTGTTGTCCGATGGGCAACGCTCCAGCGCCTGTAGCACCGGGCCGAGGAATTTATCTTGCGTGGTAGGCAGATAGGTTTGCTGAACCGGGGAAATACGCAGTTGGTCGATCAACACCCGGCACAGGCGCAGATCCTCTTCGCTGGTCGGCTCCAGCATCTTGCGCAGCAGGCAGTCCTCAACAATGGCGCTGAACACTGGCGATACGTTGATTAAGCAGGCCTCCTCCGGCAATCCCGCGCACAACGACTTGGCGATATTGATGGTACGAAACAGTACCGGTTTGCGGTTATGGCTGGAATGCTCCATCCCCGGTGGCAGCCAGACGGCAAACTCCGGCGGGGCTAAAAAGCGCTGTCCGGCGATATTCAGTGCGATCACCCCGGTTTTAACACAAATCAGCTGACCCCAGTTGTGGCTATGCGGCGAGTATTCGGTATCCGCATTGGTTTCTTCACAGCGGAAAAATAGCGTGCGCGGTGCAGCGACGTCTGCGGTAGGGTAGTTACGAGTTTCGGCCATGATGAAGTTGTCTTGATTTCGCGAAATGCTGTCTGGTTTTGACTATATATAATAAACCGGACACGGGTAGACTAGCCAGCATGTTATAAGTTGTTGAGAATAATTATCATGAACGTGCTTTTTCCCCTGTTGGCAGTGCTGATTTGGTCAATTAACGCCGTAGTCAGCAAAGTGTCGGCAACCGCTATCGATCCGGCGGCTATCTCCTTCTATCGTTGGGTATTGGCGTTGATCGTGCTTACCCCCTTCGTGCTGCCTGGCGCGATCCGCAATTGGCCTGCCATACGCGCCAACTGGTGGAAACTACTGATCCTCGGTCTGTTGGGGATGGTGCTCTACCAAAGCCTGGCCTATTACGCCGCGCATAGCGTCAGCGCGCTGTTTATGGGCATCCTCAATTCCCTGATCCCCCTGCTGACGGTGTTAATCGGCATCTTTGTCCTGCGAGTTGCCCCCACCGTGGGTATCGCACTGGGCAGTATTCTGTCGCTGGGTGGGCTGGTGTGGTTGGTGAGCGCGGGTCAGCCGGGGCTGCTACTGCAACATGGCATCGGCAAAGGTGAACTGATGATGTTTGGCGCCTCGGCCTCCTACGCCCTGTACGGCGTGTTGACCAAACGCTGGGCGATCCCGCTACCCAACTGGCAGTCGCTGTATGTGCAGATCGTTTTTGGCGTGCTGTTGCTGTTGCCGAACTTCCTGATGGCGCACGATGTACAGCTCAATAGCCAGAACATCCCGCTGGTGCTGTTTGCTGGTATCCCGGCCTCGATTGCTGCGCCGTTCCTGTGGATCCAGGGTGTTATGCGCCTGGGAGCCAACAAGGCGTCGATATTTATGAATCTGGCACCGGTATTCACCGCCGTTATCGCAGTATTGTTCCTGCACGAACATTTGCAGAGCTATCATCTGATCGGCGGCGGAGTCGCGCTACTCGGGGTGATCTTGTCGCAACGCTTGCGCACGCCGTTGGGACGCAAGAAAAGCGCCGTCACACCATAAGGCAACCCCTCACCCTAACCCTCTCCCACAGGGAGAGGGGACTGAACGTGCCACGGTTTGACTCCATTAATCCCTATCAATCCAGCAATTTAAACCTTACACGAACCAATAACCCCCCTAGCACGTCAGAACTCAGTAATTCCGGGCGGGTAGCGTGATAAGCGGTAATATCTTTTACCAACGCCAATCCCAATCCGGCACCAGGCTGGTCGACGACGTTATCCAGCCGGCGAAACGGCTGCAGCGCGGCTACCCTCTGATCCTGAGCAATACCCGGACCGCTGTCTTCGATTTCCAACAGTCCCTGCTCATTCACCATCAACAAACGCGCGGTGACTATTCCCCGAACCGGAGTGTATTTCAGCGCGTTATCCAGCAGGTTGGCGCAAAGCTCCGCCAGCAGCAACGCCTCACCGGCCACCCAACAAACGCCTACCCCTTCATAACCAAGATCGATCCGCTTGCTGCGGGCCTGTGGCAGGCGAGAAAAACAGGCATCGCGTAGCACCTGTGCCAGATTAACCGGCTGCAATTTACGCTCGGCTTGATGCTCGTGCGCCTTCAGCCGCGAGAGGTACAGCAGGCGATCGGTCAGCGCGAACGTGCTGTCCAGAGTCGCGCTCATCCCTTCCAGGCTTTCACGCCACTGTTCTGGCCTTTCACTGGCCAATGCCACACCCACCTGGGTTTTCAACACCGTGAGCGGCGTACGCAACTGGTGGGAAGCATCGGCACTAAAGCGTTCCTGACGTGCCACCATCAACCGCAGCCGCTCAATATAGCGATTGAATGCCAACAACAGCGGCTGCATTTCCGACCAGTGCAACACCATCGGCAACGGGGTCAGTTCCCCCGGATCGCGCCGCAGCATAATGCTGGAAAGCTTGCGCAACGGTTGCAGTAGCTTTTTCAGCAAGATGTAAGCCAGTATCAAGGTCAATACCACCACCGTCCCCTGACTGAACAACGCCGCCAGCAGCATCTGTCGTGCCAGATAGCGCCGCGACTCCAGCGTTTCCGCCACCAGTATGGTCGCTATTCCCATCACCCCACCTTCATTGACCGGTTGGAACAACGCGGCTACTCGAATAGGGTGGTCACGATAGTGTGCATCGTAAAAATGTACCAGGGCCGGATACAGGTTAGAACGGGGAACATAGGGCGGCATCTTGGGCAAATCGTTATAGCCCGCGATATTTTTGCCCTCGGGTGAAATCACCTGGTAGTACAATCGATCGTTCATATTACGCTCGAAACTGTCCAGCACCACATAGGGCACATCCACCTCCAACCGCTGATTTCGCACCACTAACTGCTCTGCCACCGTGCGTGCCGACGCCAGCAAGGTACGATCGTAGGCCAACGTTGCCGCACGCATGGCGCTGAAATAGTGGGTGTAGATCGAGATCCCGCCCAACACCAGCAATGGCAAGCCAAAGAACAACAGCAACTGATTAAACAACGATCGCGGCGCTTTAAACCACCTCATCACACAACTCCAGGCTGTAACCCAGGCCACGCAACGTCACGATCGCCACGTTGCTGCCCTGGAGTTTCTTACGCACGCGATGGACGTAAAGTTCGATGCTTTCGGGATTGGCCTCGTCAGAGAGCGTAAATACTTGTTCAAACAGTTGTTGCTTGGCCACCGGACGGCCACGGCGAAGCATCAAAGTGGTCAATACCGCCAGCTCGCGGGGGGTTAACGACAGGGGTTTTTCTGCCAGCAGGAAATAGCCCTCGTCGTGATAAGTCAGCAAACCGAATTCCAGTGCCTGTTGTGTCACGCCAACGCTGCGGCGCAGCAACGCCCGGATGCGAGCCTCCAACTCATCAAGTTCGAAGGGCTTGGTGAGGTAATCATCGGCCCCCAGATTTAACCCCTTGACCCGATCGGCGACCTCGGTGCGGGCCGTCAATAGCAACACTGACAAGGCCTGACCACGCTTACGCAACCGCGCCAACAGCTCCAGCCCGTTGAGCCGCGGTAGCGCCACATCCAACACCACCAGCGCATATTGCTCATTCAATAGCAGATGGTCTGCCGCCACGCCATCTATCGCGACATCCACCGCAAACCCAAGACCGGTAAGCGCTTTTTGCAACCAATGAGCCAGTTCGGGGTGATCTTCCACTAACAAGAGACGCATATCACATCCTGTAAACTTTCCCAGGCACTGAAAGGTAAATGAAAGGTTTCTGTTTTAACAATTTAGCAACCCCGTGTCAGCGGGGATTCTCACAAACTGAAATAAAACCGATGGGGAAACGTCATGAAAAGAATAATTACCTGTACGCTTACCACCACTGTTCTGCTGTTCGCCGCTAACCAGGCGTTCGCCGTGGAAGCACCAAAACGCACCGAATGTATCGCCCCAGCCAAACCCGGCGGAGGCTTCGACCTCACCTGCAAACTGATCCAGATCTCCTTACAAGAAACCAAGGCCATTGATAAACCGATGCGCGTCACCTACATGCCTGGCGGCGTGGGAGCGGTGGCCTATAACGCTATCGTTGCCCAGCGACCCGCAGAATTTGGCACCATGGTGGCGTTTTCTGGCGGTTCGCTGTTGAACCTGTCACAGGGCAAGTTTGGCCGTTACAACGTGGATGATGTGAAATGGCTGGCAGCTGTGGGTACCGACTACGGCATGATCGCCGTCCGCGCCGACTCACCTTACAAGACGCTGAAAGAGCTGATGAGCGCCTTCCGAAAAGATCCCAACAGCGTGGTGTTTGGTGCCGGAGCCTCCATTGGTAGTCAGGACTGGATGAAAACCGCGCTGCTGGCCCGTGAGGTTGGCGTCAATCCCCACAAGATGCGCTATGTGGCGTTTGAAGGCGGTGGCGAGTCGGTGACAGCACTGCTGGGCAACCACATTCAAGCGGTCTCCGGCGATCTGAGCGAGATGGTGCCTTACCTGAAGGGCGATAAGTTGCGGGTACTGGCCGTCTATGCCGAAGAACGCCTGCCGGGCGAACTGGCCAACGTGCCTACTGCCAAAGAGCAAGGGTTCAACCTGGTGTGGCCAATCATCCGCGGCTTCTACCTTGGCCCCAAAGTCACCGAAGCCGAGTATCAATGGTGGATAGATACCTTCAAAACCATGATGACAACCGAGGAATTCAAGCAACAGCGCGATCTGCGTGGTCTGTTTGAATTCAACCTGACCGGCAAGGAGTTGGATGCCTACGTGAAAACTCAGGTTACCCAGTACCGTGAACAGGCCAAAGCGTTCGGGCTGGCCAAATAACCCAGAGGTATTGTATGAGCGATCGTATTTTTGCGGGTCTGTGGTTGTTGCTGTGTGGCGGCGGTCTGTTTATCGGTTGGGGTATCCAGAGCGAATACAGTTACGAACCCTTGGGGCCACGCCCCTTCCCGTTGACCATTTTAAGCCTGATGTCCCTGTGTGCCGCACTCTTGTTGTTACGTCAGCCGCAGTGGGTCGAGTGGCCACATCACAAAGTGCTGCAACGTTTGCTGGTACTGGTGATCACCCTGGTGCTGTACGCCTGGGGATTTGAGTGGCTCGGCTTCCCGCTGGCAACGGCCCTGCTGACGTTCAGCATCGGCCTGTTGTTCCAGGCCAGTATCAAAGCCGCGTTGATCTCAGGCGTGGTAATGGGCGTGACGCTGTTCTACGCCTTTGATTATTTACTCGATGTCACACTGCCACTTGGCGTTTGGCTGAGCTAACGGGAGCGATAATGGAAACCTGGATGTATTTATCACAAGGGTTCGAAGTGGCACTGCTGCCCCAGAACCTGATGATTGCCCTGATCGGCTGCTTTGTGGGTACCATCGTCGGGCTGCTGCCGGGCCTTGGCCCAATCAACGGCGTGGCAATCCTGTTACCACTGGCTTTTGCCCTGAAATTACCCCCAGAGTCGGCCCTGATCCTGCTGGCCACGGTGTATATCGGCTGTGAATACGGCGGAAGGATCTCCTCGATCCTGCTCAACGTACCGGGAGATGCGGCCGCGATCATGACCGCACTAGATGGCTACCCTATGGCCCAACAGGGTCGCGCAGGTGTTGCATTGTCGATCTCCGCAGTCAGTTCCTTTATTGGTTCACTGATTGCCATTGTCGGTATTATCCTGTTTGCTCCGATACTGGCCCACTGGTCATTGGCATTTGGTCCAGCAGAATATTTTGCCCTGATGGTGTTTGCCATTGCCTGCCTTGGCAGCATGATGAGCCAGAACCCGCTGAAATCCCTGCTGGCAGCCCTGATCGGCCTGGGGCTGGCCACAGTAGGAGTGGACGCGAATACCGGCGTTTATCGCTTCACCTTTGACAGCGTGCACCTCTCCGACGGCATTCAGTTTATCGTGGTGGTGATCGGGCTGTTCTCGGTCAGTGAGATCCTGCTGATGCTGGAGAGTACCAGCACGGGCCAGAAACTGATCCGCAAAACCGGTCGTATGCTGTTTAACCACAAAGAAGCTGCCGAGTGCGTAGGCCCCACCCTGCGTTCCTCCTTTGTCGGTTTCTTCGTCGGTATTCTGCCCGGTGCCGGGGCGACCATTGCCAGTGCGCTCACCTATATGACGGAGAAGCGTATCAGTGGCAACAGCGAATCATTCGGCAAGGGAGACATCCGTGGCGTCGCCGCGCCGGAGGCCGCCAATAACGCTTCCGCCTGCGGTTCATTTATCCCGATGCTGACCCTTGGTGTACCAGGTTCAGGGACCACTGCGGTGATGATGGGCGCATTGACGCTATATAACATCACCCCTGGCCCGGCAATGTTCACCGAACAGCCGGATATCGTTTGGGGATTGATCGCCGCACTGCTGATCGCCAACGTCATGCTGTTGATCATGAACATTCCACTGATCGGCCTGTTCACCCGTATGCTGACTGTACCGCTGTGGTTCCTGGTACCGGCGATTGCCGCCGTTTCCGCCGTTGGGGTCTATGCGGTGCACAGCACCACCTTCGATCTGCTGTTAATGGTGGGGCTTGGGGTGTTTGGCTACATCCTGCGCAAGATGCACTTTCCGATGTCGCCGTTGATCCTGGGGTTTGTGCTGGGAGAAATGCTGGAACAGAACCTGCGTCGGGCGTTGTCTATCAGTAACGGGGAATATGGCATCCTGTGGAGCAGCACCATTGCCCAATGCCTGTTGGTGCTGGCCGTTGCCGTACTGGTGCTACCACCGTTGCTGCGCAAACTCCGCAAGCAGCGCCGTATCAGCGGTGAAGCAACGGAGATCGAGTAACTAAATCGGGCGGGGTTAACCCGCCCGGCTTATTATTTATTTACCCCCTCAAGCGCCCGCTCCAGGGCCGTAATATCATCGCTGGCCAACCGTGGCTGGATGCTGGCGAACGCCTCAGCGGGCAAATCGTATAGATGCAACGCGAGTAAACGCGCGATGGTCTCCGGGGAGAATCGCCGCTTAATCATCCGGGCAGGATTGCCGCCCACGATCGTATAGGGTTCGACATCCGCAGTTACCACACTACCGGCGGCAACCACAGCACCTTCACCAATCGTGACTCCCGGCATCAGCATGGCGCGCATCCCGATCCAACAGCCATCGCCAAGGCGAGTATCACCTTTCGGCAAGTAAGCAGCCTGAATGGTTTCCATAAAGGGATAGAGGCTCAACCAGTCGATACGATGGGTATGATTGCCGCCCATCAGGATCACCGCCTCGGCAGCAATGCAGACATAATCGCCAATATGCAATTGATCTAGCGGCCCCAGCGGTTCCCACTGTTGACTGACCGCATCGCCATGCAAATAACGCACAACAGAACGTTCAAAACCGTTATCCCAGCAATGGCTGTAATAACTGTGGGTTCCTTTAACCAGAATATTGGGGTTGGTTACCGTCTGGTGGAGTAATTCGATTTGTGACCAGTGTTTTTCAGACATGGCATCTTCTCTTGATAAGTAATAAGAGCCACGGAACATGATGTCGGTGGCAGTGTCTTCTGTTCAAAAAACACTGCCTGATTAAGCGATAAGCGCTCGTTTTAACCTGGGATTGAGAGTCATTTTCTGCACCTTTCTGTTGCGCTGCCAATGATAGCAAACCGGTGCAGAAAACCAAGCTTAAGCCGACTTTCTCAGCATCAATACCCCGCCCATCACCAGTGCGCTGCCCAACAGCTGCAATTGGTTCATGTTTTCCCCCAACAGGAAATAGGCAATCACTGCGGTGAACACCAACTCCAGCGACAGGATCAGGTTGGCCACCGCCAACGGCATGGTTTTCAGGCTGATATTGTACAGGCCAAAGCCCAGCAGCGTTGGCCCGGCGGCCAGCGTAACCAACAGCAGCCAACCACTCCACTGAATGCCCTGTGCCCCCTGCGAAAGGAACCACAAATCGCCGGCCATCCCCTGAAAAGCGGCCATTGGGAACAACGTCAGTAAAGTGTTGAACAACCACTGATAGGCGGCGGAAAAGCCAAACACGTAGAGGATCGTGTTCCACACCGGGTAACGCCGCTCGCTGGCGATGCGTCCGCCGAGGGTATACAAGGTGTAGCCGATACCGGACAACATACCGACCATCAGCCCCAACAGATCAAAACGCGTGTTGCCCATGCTGTCGCCATTACTGACCAGGAAGCAGCCACCCAGGCTGACTAGGATCACCAGCAGCTCACGCAGGCTGAGGCGTTCGTTGTACAGCATCCACCCCAGAAATACGGTAAAACCGACCGAGCAGTAGGTCAGAATGGTGGCCACTGAGGCACCATTGAGCGCCACCGAGAGCGTCCATAAGCTGTTAAACAGCGCCAATAGCAAACCATAGCCCGCGTAGAACGGCACTTGCTCAAGCCGTAGCTGTGCCCATTGCGGTTTGAACAACAGTAACAGCGGCAATAGCACCAGAGCTACCAAGGCTGCACGCCAAAAGGCCAATACAAAAGTTGGCAGATGGTAATACTCGGTCAACGCACGGATGATGATGGCGGTGAAAGCCAGCAGCATGGCGCTGATAATGGCGATGACATAACCCTGGTTTGCTCCCCGTAGGAGCCCACCACTGACCACAACCGGTTCTGCTACAACACCCGACGGTAACGACATAACACCCTCTAAAATTCCAGCGCTTGATTATCTGGCGAAGAGTTTAACGCGGCCAGATTTTGCCACCATAGCCACTTCACTGCGATGTTATGCAGGCCACTTTTCTCTTTGTTAAGCCTTGTTACACTGGGATATAGTGAAAATTAAGCTTACCGACCGGGCCAATTTATGCACATTCCACTGGATCGTCAGCAGGACATCCCACTGTATCTACAAATCGAAGAAGCGCTGCGCCGCGCCATTCTTGGCGGCACCTTTGCCGATGGCGATAAATTGCCATCAACGCGCAGTCTGGCTGCCGAGCTTTCGGTCAGCCGCCTGACGGTGGAAAGTGCCTACGCCGAGCTGACGGCCAAGGGGTTGTTGCAACAGCGGCGTGGCAGCGGTGCTTATGTCCGACACCTGCAACCTGCCCCACTGCGGCAGCGGCCAGCATCCAGCGAGCTATTTCCAGCCGATCGCTTCACCACCACCACTTCCCGGCTGGACGGCTATCCCGATATTCCCTTGCCGGAGCACATCATCAACTTTGCCGCGGGCGTCGGCAGCCCCAAAGTGTTCCCACTGGAGGCATTTCGCAAGATCCTGCTGTCCATCCTCAGTCGTCATGCGGAAGAGGCCTTCAGCTACGGCGACTACTGTGGTTACTATCCGCTGCGCGACACGCTGGGCCGGATCCTGACGGCACAAGGTATTCCCACCCGTGCCGAGCAGGTGCTGATCACCAACGGTTCACAGCATGCCATCAGCCTGATTTTCCAGACGTTATTACGTCCGGGGGATACGGTGATTGTCGAAGAGCCTACCTATGCCGAAGCTCTAGGGTTGCTGCGCCTGCACCAGATCAACATTGTTGCGGTACCCAGCGATCGCCACGGCATGTGCGTTGAGCAACTGCCGGAGCTGATCGCCCGGCACCAGCCGAAAATGATCTATACCATCCCCAATTTCAATAACCCTACCGGGCGCTGTATGAGCGAAGCCCGCCGTCGCCGTTTGCTGGCGTTGGCTCAGCAGGCCGGGATCGTGATCCTGGAAGACGATTTTGTCGGCGATCTGCGTTACAACGGCAAAAGCCTGCCGTCACTGCGCTCCATGGCCCCCGCGGGCACGGTGATCTACGTCAGTACCTTTTCCAAAATGCTGCTGCCCAGCATGCGCATTGGTTATCTGGTGGCGGACAGTGAGCACTATCTGCAATTTTCCCGGCTCAAGCACGTCGACAGCTTTACCAGCTCCAACCTGATCCAGCGCGCACTGGACGCGTTTGTTACCGTCGGGAGCTACGACAAGCAGCTGCGCCGAGCGGGAAGAATGTACCGCCAGCATCGTGATGCCATGGTGACGGCGTTAAACGAGCATCTGCCACCGGGCTGTCGGTTTGAAATCCCTGAGGGGGGATTGTTCATCTGGCTGCAATTACCGCCAACCGTTAGCACCGCCCAGTTGATGCCAATCTCCTGGCAACAGGGCGTCACCTTTGCCCGTGGCGAATGTTTCTATGTCGAGGAACAGCATGGTGCACATGGACTGCGGTTGAATTTTGCCGCCAATACGCCGGAACTGATTACGGAAGGGATCGCCCGGCTGTGCCAGGCGATCGTTGCGGTGACAGAGAATTAAATGCTGGCCAGCCAGCGCCCCTCACCCCAGCCCTCTCCCACGGTAAAACCGAGGATCCCATAAATACCGTGTTGGGGAGAGGGAGCAAGTCCAGAGCTGCGGTCAGATGCGGGAGTTAAACTGTAGCAAATTCGGTCCCCTCTCCCTGTGGGAGAGGGTTAGGGTGAGGGACTTAACTGATATGCCTCACCCACCAGAGCCGCAGTTTCATGCCCCAATAGCTGGTCCAGCCGGTGGTGCTCTGCACCACTTGGCCTTGAGAAATGACGACGATGGTCGGCGTTACGCCAATCTGCCACTGCGCCGACAGCTTACCTTGTTCGTCATTCACCACCGGCAGTTGCAGCTTCTTGGCCGCCAGCCACTGCTCCACCTGCTGGTCATTGCCCGAACGCAGCGCCACGGTCATCACGTTACCGCCGTTCGCCACCAGTTTGGCCACGTAAGGCGTGGTAAAGCGGCAAACCCCGCACCAACTGGCCCAGAAATAAACCAGCAAGGGTTGATCCTGGCTGAGCTGTGCCAACGATACCGGCTCTCCGTCCAGTGTTTCCAGCATTTGCTGGTCAAAGGCTAGCGGTGCCTGTGGGGCTCGCCACCAGTCCATGGCGAACATCACGCCCAGTACCAGCAACAGCAAGATCAGCAGTTCGCGCGTCCAGCGCCGCAACCTAGCCATGGTTGACCCTCGCCAACTGCTCCTTCACTACCGCTTCCAGATCTTCATAAGACACCGCACCAGGCAACATCTGATCGCCAATCAGGGTTGCCGGTGTTCCCTGTACGCCAAACTGTTCCGCCAGTTGCATATTGGTGCGCAGCGTAGTCATGCTCTGCTCGGTGGGCGCAACCTGCTTGACCCCGGCTTTATCCTGGGCAGCAGCGATGCTGGCATTGTCGTGGGTACCTTTTTTAGCCATCAGGCGTTGATGCAACGGCCAGAACTGCTCAGGGTGCTGTTCCCAGGCGGTGAGGGCCACACGGGCCGACGCAATCGAGCTTTCCCCTTTGAACGGCAACAACTTCACTACCAGTGCCACGTCAGGGTATTGCTTGACGATCTTCTCCAACTGCGGATCAAACTGCTTACAGTACGGGCAGTTGTAATCGGTGAATGCCACCAGCGTCAGCTTGGCATTCTTGGCGCCTAACCTTGGGCTGGCCGGATCGTCGAACAGGATCTTGCTGTTTTGTTTAATCGCCTGACCGATTTGCTGCTCGCGGGTTTGTTGCTGCCAGGCGTTGGCCGCCTCCGCCAGAATATCTGGGTTAGAGACTAGGGTTTCACGGATCAGTTGTTTAATCCGCACTTCCTGCTCCGGAGTGAAAGGGGCCGCAGCCCAGGCCGGGGCGATAATCAACAGCAATAACAGCAGTAGTTTGTTCATTTTTATTTTCCTTTGGCGTTAGACAGGGCATGCAGTACGGCTTCGCGAGTGAGTAGCGGTGACAACACTTCGCCGTCTGGCGTGCCAGGGCCATAAATTTGGTTAAAGGGTACGGCAACGCTGCCGCGCTGTTGCAGGAAGGTCGAGATGGTTTCCGACGGGCGGCTCCAGTCGCCGCGCAACGCCACCACATCCTCGGCACTGAGGGCTTTTTGCACCTCATCACGCAGCAATACGTTGTATTTATTGGCCTTGCAGGTCACGCACCAGTCGGCAGTGACATCAACAAAAACGCGTTTGTTGGCGGCCAGCGCCTGCACAATCGCCTGCTCAGAAAGCGGTTGCCAGGCAATATTGTCGTGCAGCGGCTGTCGCCACTGATTGGCCGTCAGCGAGCCCACCAGCAACACCAAACCACCGATCACCAGCACGCTGGCCGTTGCGATCCCCGCTGAACGAGCACCCAACTGCTGCCACACCGCCAGTAACAAGCCAACCAGCAAGACGGCTCCGGCGATCAGCGTCGGCGTCAAGCCGATATGGTTGGTCATCAGGCTAAGCAGCCAGAGTGAAGACACCAGCATCAGCAGGCCCAGTGCCAGCCGCATCCCATTCATCCAACGGCCCGGGCGCGGCAGACGCAACGCCAATGCTGGCCAGGCGGCAATCAGCAGCCAAGGCAAACTCATGCCAATCCCCAGCGCGACAAACATACCCCAAAGCACCGGCAATGGGGCCGCCAACGCAAAGGCCACCGCCGTCCCCAGGAAAGGGGCCGAGCAAGGCGTAGCCAGCAGCGTGGCGAACGCTCCCTGCCAGAAATGGCCACTCAATCCGCGCCCACCTTGGGTAGCCAGTTTGGTATTCAACGAGGAAGAGAGTTGCAGATGGAACAGGCCGAACAGGTTGGCGCTAAACAACAGCGTCACCAGCACCATAAAACCGATAAACCACGGGTTTTGGAATTGGATCCCCCAACCCAGCGCGTGATTGCTCAGACGCAACAACGTCATCAGCAGGGCCAGCGCCATGAAGGACACCACGATCCCGAGGGAAGAAGCCAGGAATTGCCAGCGCACGCTGCGCCGATCGCGCTGTTCGACCTGCAAGATAGAACCCAGCTTCATTCCCAGCACCGGTAGCACACAAGGCATCAGGTTAAGAATGAAACCGCCGGCCAATGCCATCAGCACCGCCTGCCACAAGGGGAAGGCAGCCGTGCAGGACAGCGCAAGCGGCCCGCCAATGGTCGCGGTAACCTCTTGAGCAATACCTCCGTCGCTGGTAACCAGCCGCAGTTGTTTACCGCGCAGATCTGGAGCTGCATCCCCCCAACCATCGCTTACTGGAACTCGCGCTTGCAGGCTCTCTCCATCACTGCTGACCGTTGGCTTGCCAAGATCGGCTCCCGTCAACGTATCAAAGAACAGCTCCGGCTGTTGCCAGCCTGCTTTACGTTGCGCGCTAATCTGCAACTCACCGTTGCGATAACCGGCTTGCAGGCTGTCCACCAGCCCGCTGGCAATCGGCACCTGCCCCATCGCCTGAGCGAAGTCGTGATTGAACTGCGGATCATGCGGCGTGGTGAGATCCAGTTTGAACGGATAGTCGGTCAGGATGCAGACGTTGCTACAGGTGGATAAGGTCAGCGTCCCCGCCAATTGTTGCGGTGCAGTCCCCTTTAACACGATGGGCAGCGTGACCCGCTGCTGATAGCCCTGCGTAGAGATCCCCGCTACGTCAAAGCGCTGCGGCGTTGGCCAAAACCAGGTTGCCGGTGGCGGGTTGCCCTGCCAGGTGATAGCAGGCGCAATGCCCCCTTCCCCTGGTGAGCGCCAGTAGGTTTTCCACCCTTTTTCCAGCTCAACGGCGAGCAGCACCCGGGTTTCATCCCCTTTGCTGGTGTCGGCACGCAGCCTGATTTTCGCATGATCGTTTTGCAGGCTTTGCAGCCAGCCACTATCCGCCGCCTGTGACGCGGGTAGCCATAGCACTAACAGGCAAGTCAACGCCAGCCTGATGAAATTCAACATAGTTGTTCTCCAAAAATAAAGTAGTCACTCGGTTTGACGAGGGATTAACTCATTCTCGGAACACGCATAATCGTAGATGTACCCTGAGGGTGGTGGGAGAAATAACGCGTAAAGGCGGCAGCGGTAAGCGTGGGGCGACGATCGGTGCCAGCAGGATCAGCAACATCCCCAGGCCAAACAGCACGTTTTCGAACATCACCGGCGGAGAGGCCAGCAGCGATTTGGCACTCAGTTCACAGGGGGTAGAAGTCGTCGCTTCTTCATCGACTCCGGCCGAGGATTGGCTAATGCTGACAGCAGGTAAACCAAGAGCCAACTGCAAGGTATGCAGACCCGCCATGCGCTGGGTGAGGCACGTCAGCACCACCAGGCAAGCCAGGTATAGAAACCATTTTGCAATCCGCTGTCGATTAATCATCACACCCTCAATGCCGTATCTGCGCCTATCTTAGCGGCGCAAATAGGATAAGCAACGATTGGCCTGTAAAGAAATGTCTGGCGGGCGGTATTGATGGCACCAAATTACAGGTATCATAAGCGATTAAGCCTGCGCTTTTCGCCGGGTATGCCGACTTTATACACTGCGAAGGACTGGTGATATGCAACCGTTAAGTGGACCTGGCGCTCCTGGCGCAGCCGATCACCCTCCGACTGCAGGTAAACCACCTGCCGACGATCAACCGCTCTCCCCGGCCCAACGTACCCAGTTGGAAAAACTGATCGTCAAGATTATGGCCCTTAGCCCGGCCAAATCCGCCGAGATCTGGGTCACGCTGCGCCATGAATTAGGTGCGGATAACCACAGTGAACTGTTGGCGCGCCATTTCCAACCGGCTGAGCAGTTGCTGCAAAACCGCCTTGGCGTGGCCCAGCAGAGCCATGCCAGCCGCCAACTGTTGCAACAGCTCACCGAACTGCTGCCACAGGGTAATAACCGCCAGGCGGTCAGCGATTTTATCCGTCAGCAATTTGGTCATACGGTGTTGAGCCAGTTGAGCCATCAGCAGTTGCAGCAAGTCTTGAACCTGTTGCAAACCGGCTCACTGACCATCCCTCATCCGCAGCAAACGGCCACCAGTGACCGTCCGCTGCTGCCTGCGGAACACCAGCACTTGCAGTTGCAGGTGACCAAGCTCAGCGCGGCTACCGGCGAGACACCGGCCAAGCTCTGGCAGGCACTGTTCGATCTGGTCGGGGTAAAAATCAACGATCCGCTGCCCGCACGCCACTTCCAACTGCTCAGCCAGTTTATGCAGGTGAAATTGGCGCTCAGCCCGCAAACGGCCCCAACCCTGCAAAACCTGCTGGCGGTATTGAAACAGCCAGCGGATCAGCAGGAACAACAACAGCTCAACGACTACTGCCAGAACCGCTTTAACGGCAGCTTTACTACGCCGTTGACCCATGCGCAGTTGAACGACGTGATCCAGCAGTTGTTTACCCGCCGTCTGGACAAGGCTGGCCACGCTCCTTCGTTGCAAAGCGACGTTCAACAGCCGCAGCCATTGCTTAATCCGCTCATCGCCGCCCTGCCGCAGCCTTTACAATCGATATTCAGCAAGCCTTTGGCGCTGGTCGTCGGCGTTATCGTATTGGCATTGATACTGTGGGCGCTGTTCTAACAGCCGCACTCCGGCGTTTTAGCCTGCCCTTGCATCGTTCCCTGCTCAGCACCGATGGCCACCGGATGGCCATCGCGTAGCCAGAAATCCAGCCCACCGATCAGCTCTTTGACCCGAAAGCCGAGCTTAGCCAACTTGTAGGCTCCCTGCGTGGAACCGTTACAGCCAATCCCATCGCAATAGGTGACATAGACTTTGTCACGATCGAGGGTTGAGGTACTGCTTTCATCCATCAAACGATGGGGGAAACTCACTGCACCGGGAATATGCCCGGCGGCGTATACCGCACTTGCGCGGGTATCGATCACCACAATCTCGCTGACGCCGTTGCGTAAATCCTCTGCCACGTCCGCCGAGTCGGTGTAAAAGCTGAGCTTGGCCGCCAGATAATCCTGGCTCAGTGCCGACGCTGCCGGGGGAAAGGCCAATACCAATGAAGAAACGCTCATAGTTCAATTCCAGTGCATGAAGGATGATGACAATAGTGCCCGATTTTGGTCTTATCATTGATACCCATTTTATCTGGTTGGTAAGACCGATTATGTCTCAGGTACTGTTGACGCTGTTTCAACAAGCGGAGAACGTGACGGGCACGCTGCGTGAGCGAGTGTGCAATACGTTACGTAAGGCGATCCATGGAGGCACCTTAAGCGCGGGCCAACGGCTGCCTTCCTCACGGGTTCTGGCGGCCGATCTGAGCGTTTCGCGGGTTACCGCCGAGGCCGCCTACTCACAACTGGAAGCCGAGGGCTATCTGCAACGCCGAGTGGGCCAAGGCACCTATGTCGCCATTCAGATAAGCAAGCCTGCGGCAATACGCAAATCCAGCGGCCAGCTACGGCTCTCGCAGCGCGGTTTGGCGATTGTACAAACCGGGGGCTGCCGCGATCCACAGCAGCCACTGCCGTTTGCCGCCGGTTCGCCGGATCTGCGCGCCTTCCCGCTGAAGCTCTGGCAACAGCTCACCGCCCAACGGCTGCGGCTACAAGGGGAGAAACTGCTGCGTTATGGCGATCCCCAAGGCTACCTGCCACTGCGTGAAGCCATTGCCGGTTACGTTGGCCAGACCCGTGGCGTGAACTGCGATGCGGAGCAGGTGATCGTACTGACCAGCTCCCAGCAGGCATTACAGCTGATCGCGACCTTGCTGATCGATAATGGGGATGCGGTGTGGGTTGAGGAGCCGGGTTACAATGGGGCCAGGAACGCCTTTACCAGCGCGGGAGCTAAGCTGGTACCTGTGACGGTGGATGAGCACGGGCTGCGGCCAGACGACTCATTGCCGACCCCTCGCCTGGTCTATCTGACACCTTCGCATCAATATCCCACTGGCGTGGCGCTCAGCCTGGAACGACGGTTGGCTCTGTTGGAACAGGCGCGGCGGTCGCACAGCTGGATTATTGAAGATGACTACGACAGCG
This sequence comes from Serratia sp. H1w, assembly GCF_000633355.1. Classification (GTDB taxonomy): domain Bacteria; phylum Pseudomonadota; class Gammaproteobacteria; order Enterobacterales; family Enterobacteriaceae; genus Chania. The sequence continues at coordinate 45,985 of NZ_AYMQ01000105.1, read as the reverse complement.
AGTTTCACTATGACGGCCAACCGATGCCCGCCGTGCAGGGTCTGGATCGCCACGGTACGGTGCTGTATGTCGGCACCTTCTCCAAAGCGTTATTCCCTTCGCTACGGTTGGCCTATCTGATCGTGCCCCCTGCTTTGATCGCGGCGTTTACCACCGCACGTTCGGTGTATGACGGCCATTGCGCTCAGTTGGCACAGGCCGTAACGGCAGAGTTTATGCTGCAAGGGCATTTTGCCGCCCACATCCGCTACATGCGCCAACTCTATCGCAGCCGCCGCAATTGGCTGCTGACGGAGTTAGCACAGCACCTGCAGCATTTGGTTACGCCATTGCACTCGGACGGCGGTCTACAGCTCGGCGTCTGGCTGCCAGTGGGGCAAGAGGCGGAGCTTACCCGACAGGCACAGCAGTTGGGCGTGGTGACTCCTGGGCTCTCTGCTCTATATCAGAACGCCAACGCCAGACGCGACGGCTGGTTATTGGGGTTCTCCGCCTTAACGCCACGGGAGATAACCCTGGCGGTGGAACGGTTGCGCCGAATTAACGCAGTAGCAGCCAGCCGACCAGCGTAGCCCAGGCCAGGAACGGTATCGAATAGTAATGGAACCGCAGCCAGATCTGGCGTTCCCCCGCCATCCGCAGGGCGATCAGGTTCGCCATCGAACCGATTGCCAGACCAAAGCCCCCAGCGTTCACCGCATAGGCCACCAGGGCGCTGGAAGGAACATAGTTCAGCAACAGGATCGTCGCGGGTACGTTACTGATAACCTGAGATAAAGCGATACCCAACACGTACACACTGCCGTCCGCCAGCGAGGCGATCTGGTTAAACAACGGCTGCATCGCGGGCAGTTGGGTCAGCAGGCCGATATCGATAAACATGGCGATAAACACCAAAATCAGGCACCAGTCGATCTGCAACAGCACCTTGCGGGCCAGCAGCAGAAAACCGGCTAATACCAGCAACATGCCGTACAGCGGCACATCAAGATCCAGGCAAATCAGAAAGACCACATACAGCGCCACACAGCCTAGCAACAGACGCATTTGATAAGGATAGGGCTGGGTGTTTGGAGCCTTAAGGATTTTACGCGCCGGGAAGCAGAACCAGGTAACCACCAGCAAGCTCAGCATCATCGCTACGCCAAACGGCGCCATGCGGCCAATAAACTCCATAAAGGTCAGCGAAGACTTGCTCCACAGCAAAATATTTTGTGGGTTGCCGATCGGCGTGAGCAATGACCCAGCGTTCACCGCCAGCGCCTGGAAGATGATCAGGCGGCTTACCGGCAGTGAAGAGAGTTTTTTCAGCGTGATGGTAAGCGGGATAACGATAAACAACGCTACGTCGTTGGTAAGAAACGACGACAGCAAAGCGGCGGAAAAGACCAAAAACAGCGCCAGCGATCGTTCGCTGTGCAAGGTGTTGACGATATGGCGACCAATAAAATCGAAATAGCCGCTGACTTCGACCCCCTTGGTCAGCAGCATTAACCCCAGCAGGGTCATAATGGTGCGCCAATCGATAAAGCCAGATAGCGCCGTTAGCGACTGCGGACCAATGGCATACAGTAGCATCCCCATCAGCAGCAACGCGTGCAGAAAACGATCGTGCAAAAATGGCCGCAACAAACTGGTCACCGCATTTGAACTCATGGTGTTACTCTTATTTTCCAAGCGAGGACTGGAAAGTGACGTTAGCCGAACCTCTTGAATTACGCCAGTAAAAAAGCACGTTGCCCTTTTCATTTGGCCGATTTTGTTTTATACCCGTCGTCTTTCCCTGCTTTTAGGATTTTCTATGGCCAATTCCATTGCCAAAGGGCTGCTGCTGAGCGCGGCAATTATGTTGCTAGCCGCCTGTAACGATGCCAACACCCGCCCCCAGATCGATATCGAAGGCAAAACCATGGGGACGTTCTATAGCGTGAAGGTGAGCGGTACTATCACCGAGAGCAAACAGCAATTACAGCAAGAGATCGATGCGCTGTTGGAGCAGGCCAACGACGACATTTCGACCTACCGCCCAGATTCGGTGTTATCTCGCTTCAACCAGAACCCAAGCGCCGATCCGCAACCTATTCCCCGTGGGATGGCCGATATCATCCTCACCGCCCAGCGCATTGGCCGTGATACCGGGGGCGCGATGGATATTACCGTTGGCCCGTTGGTTAACCTGTGGGGTTTCGGCCCGGATAAACGAGTCGTCAAAGTCCCTAGCCAGCAGCAGATCGAAGCGGCACGCAGCCAGATTGGCTTACAACATCTGAAGCTGCTCAGCGACAACCGGGGTGAATGGTTGCAAAAAGATCTGCCGGGCATGTATGTCGATCTCTCCACGCTGGGTGAAGGCTACGGTGTGGATCAGTTGGTGCAGTTGATGGCGCGTAAAGGCATCACCAACTATCTGGTTTCGGTGGGCGGGGCCGTTTCGTCACGCGGTGTGAATGGCCAAAACCAGCCTTGGCGGGTCGCTATCCAAAAGCCAACCGATCGGGAAAATGCGGTGCAGGCGCTGGTGGATTTGCAAGGCTATGGCATCAGCACCGCGGGGAGTTATCGTAACTACTTCGAGCAGGACGGCCAGCGCTATTCCCATGTCATCGATCCCGTTACCGGGCGGCCAATTACCCATAAGCTGGTTTCCGCCACGGTGATCGCCCCTACGGCGCTGGAAGCCGATGGATGGGATACCGGATTGATGGTGCTGGGTACGGAGAAAGCACTCAAGCTCGCAGAAGAGAAAGGGTTGGCGGTGTATCTGATCACCAAAACCGATGATGGCTTCAGCGCGGTAATGACGCCGCAGTTTAAGGCGTTTTTGGTCAAGTAGGACGTTTTTCCCCCTTACCTTTCCCACAGGGAAAGGTGACCGAACGTGCCACAATTTAACACCCGCATCTGACCTTAACACGGGCGCAGCATGCAGCGCCCCTACGCGGATACCAACGACGCTGTACTAGCTCCCTCTCCCTTTGGGAGAGGGTTGGGATGAGGGGGATTTACTCCGCCTGCACACCTGGCTTTTCATCTTTGCGGTGCAGCAGCGAGTACACAGCCGGGATCACTAACATCGAAAGCAATGGCGCACTGACCATACCGCCAATCATCGGTGCGGCAATCCTCTGCATCACCTCCGAACCGGCACCACCGCCCCACATGATCGGCAGTAAACCGGCCATAATGGTCGCGACCGTCATCACCTTAGGCCTGACACGCAATACCGCCCCTTCGCTTATCGCCGCCATCAGTTGTTGATGGCTCAACGGCTGGCCCGGTTGACGATATTTCGCCAGCGCCTGATTCAGATACAGTACCATAATCACGCCAAACTCGGCCGCCACCCCAGCAAGGGCAATAAAGCCCACCGCCCCCGCCACCGACAGGTTGTAATCGAGCAGATACAGCAGCCAGACCCCGCCTATCAGCGCAAATGGCAGCGTCGCCATAATCAACAACGCATCACTCACGCTGTTGAAGGTGACGAACAGCAGCACGAAGATGATTGCCAACGTCACCGGCAGCACAATCTTCAGCTGGGCGCTGGCGCGTTCCAGATACTCAAACTGCCCTGACCAACTGACCGAAACGCCGGCAGGCAACTTCACCTGCTGTGCCACTACCTGCTGCATCTCCTCCACTGCCGATTTCAAATCGCGCCCGCGCAGATCGACGTAGATCCAGTCGGAGAGACGTGCGTTCTCGCTTTTCAGCATTGGCGGCCCTTCACTGATACGAATATCTGCCAGTTCTGCCAGCGGTACCTGTCCACCCGCGGCGGTCAGCACCGGTAGTTCACGCAGCTTTTGCAGCGAATCACGGAGCTCCCTTGGATAGCGAACGTTGATCGGGTAACGCGCGCGTCCCTCAATGGTTTCGGCAACGTTTTCCCCACCTACCAGCGTCGCAACGATGGATTGCAGCTCTTTCACCGATACGCCATAACGTGCCGCACGCTGGCGATCGATATCGATATCCACATAGCGCCCACCGGCAAGACGTTCCGCCAGCGCAGAAGTCACCCCCGGAACTCGCTTCACCACCTGCTCGATCTGGCTCGCCGCCAGCTCGATATCGGCAATATTGCTACCGTTAACCTTGATGCCCACCGGGCTTTTAATGCCGGTCGCCAGCATATCCAGGCGGTTGCGGATCGGCGGCACCCAGACGTTGGCAATGCCTGGCACTTTGACCACACTGTCCAGTTCCGCCACCAGCTTGTCCATCGTCATGCCGGGCCGCCACTGGTCACGCGGTTTAAAGCGAATGGTGGTTTCCAGCATGGTCAACGGTGCCGGATCGGTGGCCGTTTCCGCTCGCCCGGCCTTGCCAAATACCGTGTCCACTTCCGGCACGGTTTTTATCAATCGATCGGTCAACTGTAGCAGCCGTGCCGCTTCACGGGCCGAAATCCCCGGCAGGGTCGAAGGCATATACAGCAGATCCCCTTCGTCCAACGGCGGCATGAACTCGCTGCCCAAACGGCTGAGTGGGAACAGAGTCAGCACCAACAACAGGGCAGAAATCCCCAGGGTCGTTTTTGGGCGTGCCAGCACTGCGGCCAACAGCGGCTGATACATACGGATCAACCAGCGATTGATCGGGTTGGCATGCTCATCCGGAATACGGCCACGGATAAAGTAGCCCATCAACACCGGCACCAGCGTGATGCCCAGCCCGGCGGAGACCGCCATGGCATAGGTTTTGGTAAACGCCAGCGGCGCAAACATCCGCCCTTCCTGCGCCTGTAGCGAAAACACCGGGATAAACGACAAGGTAATGATTAATAGGCTACAGAACAGCGCCGGCCCAACCTCAACCGCCGCCTGCTCCGAAATATGCCAGTAATCTTTCGAGGTCGGCTGCTGGCCGGGATGACGTTGTCGCCACTGCTCTAACACCTTGTGCATGTTTTCGATCATTACGATCGCGGCATCCACCATCGCACCGATGGCAATGGCAATGCCCCCCAGCGACATGATATTGGCGTTAACCCCCTGGTAGTGCATTACCACAAAGGCACCGAGGATCCCCAGCGGCAGGGTTACCATCGCCACCAGCGCCGAACGGAAGTGGGACAGGAACAAGGCGCACACCACCGCGACCACCAGGAACTCTTCCTGCAGCTTGAATGACAGCGTATCGATCGCGTGTTCGATCAACTGCGATCGGTCGTAAACCGGCACGATCTCCACGCCCGGCGGCAGGGTGTGCTGGAGCTGTTGCAGTTTGGCCTTCAGCGCATTGATGGTTTCCAAGGCATTCTTGCCGTAGCGCATCACCACAATGCCCCCGGCTACTTCGCCTTCACCGTTGAGTTCCGCCACACCACGGCGGATTTCCGGTCCTTCACGCAGTTCTGCCACCTGTGAAAGCAGGATAGGCACCCCGTCACGCGCGGTGATCACCACGTTATTAAAGTCGGCGAGCTTTTTCAGGTAGCCGGAGGTGCGCACCATATACTCGGCCTCCCCCATCTCCAGCAGCGCACCGCCGCCTTCCTGGTTGGCATCCTGAATGGCGCTCACCACCTGCTGGTGGGTAATATTCAACGCTCGCATACTTTGCGGGTTTAATATCACCTGATATTGCCGCACCATGCCGCCAACGCTGGCCACCTCCGCCACGTTGGGGACGGTTTTCAGCTCAAACTTCAGCGTCCAGTCCTGCAAGGCGCGCAGATCGGCCAGGCTGTGTTTGCCGGTGCGATCCACCAACGCGTACTCATACACCCAGCCAAGGCCTGTCGCGTCCGGCCCCAGCGCCACCTTCACCTGAGGCGGTAGCGAGGACTGCACCTGACTGAGTGATTCCAGCACCCGCGAGCGAGCCCAGTAAGGATCGGTACCGTCTTCAAACAGAATGTAGACGTAGGCATCGCCGAACATCGAGAAGCCCCGTACCGTGCTGGCCCCTGGTACCGTCAGCATGGTGGTGGTCAGCGGGTAAGTAACCTGATCTTCGATCACCTGCGGTGCTTTGCCCGGATAGGTCGCCCGGACGATCACCTGAACGTCGGAGAGATCGGGCAGCGCATCCAGCGGCGCCTTCTGCAACGCCCAGACGCCCCACCCGGCCAGCAAGACCGAAGCCAGTAATACCAACAGGCGATTGCGTATCGACCAGCGGATCACGGAGGCGATCATTGGTGGCCCCCTTGCGGCATGATCTGGCTGATGTGCGAGCCATTTTCATCCACGCTAAAGTGGAACATCACCTTGCTGCCGATACCAATCCCGGCAGGCAACCCACCCGCTGGCAGAGTAAAGTCCATGGTCATCGCTGGCCATTGCAACTCTGCGACCGGCTCATGCGACAGCGTGACGGTTGCGCCATCCACCGCCTCGACCACGCCCATCGTCTGGTATTGCTTGACTCCCTCCTGTGCGGCCATCTGTGGCAAGGCGCTGCGCATGCTGGCTTCGGAATCAATCAGGAACTGGCCTGAAGTCACTACCTGTTGCCCGGCTTGCAGACCCTGTTTAATTTCTACCCAGCCGTCCTGTGCCAGACCGGCGACCACCTCAACTGGGGCAAAATGGCCGTTGCCTTCTGCCACCAGCACCCGGTTGCGATCGCCGTTGCCGATCAAGGCTTCCTGCGGGATAGCCAGCACCGGCTTGGCCCCGGCGTTTTGCGCCAGTTGTACCTGTAAATACATGCCTGGTTTCAGACGTTGTCGGGGATTCTTCAGCACGATACGCGCTTTAAAAGTGCGGGTCAGCGGATCGACGTTAGGCAACAGTTCACTGACCTCGCCGGTAAAACGTTCTCCTGGCCAACTGGCGGAGCTAGCGGCCACGGCATCGCCTACCTGCAATAGCCCGGCCTGTGCTTGTGGATAGTCAATGACCATCCACACCGGGTCAAGGCTGGCCAATTCAAACAGGCCCTGGGTTGCGGTGACCTGCATCCCCTCCCGCGCATCCAGCTTGTTGATAAAGCCGCTCTCCGGTGCACTAACGCTAATGCGGGTCTGTGGTTGACCGCTGCGTTCAACCTGCCGAATGATGGCTTCCGGCATAAACTGCAACGCCAGACGCTGGCGGGCTGCCGAAGTCAGTGCGCTATCCCCCAACTTGCGGATCGCCAGATATTCCTGCTGCGCAGCGCTCCAGTCCGGGATCCACAGCTGAGCCAGTGCCTCGCCTTTTTTTACCTGCTGCTGGCTGGCCCGTACATAGAGCTTCTCCACCAGCCCATTGGCCCGTGCGGCAATCACCTGCACGCTACGTTCATCGGTAGCGACGCTGCCATAAGCCTCCAACTGCAAATTCAACTCACGCAGTTGTGCTGCCGTTGTACGAACGCCCAGATTCTGCTGCTGGCGGGCGCTGATGGTGACTCCGCCATCTTCCTGCTGCTCATCGGCATAGCGTGGCACCAGTTCCATATCCATAAACGGGGATTTCCCCGGCTTATCAAAGCGCTGGCCGGGTACCATCGGATCGTACCAATACAGCACCTGCCGTTCAGCGCCGCCGCTGGCAGGCTGTGTTGCGGCCCTCTCCCCGGCAAACCAATAACCGCCCATGGCTCCGCCCAATAAGGCGGCTAACAACGTCAGGCTAAAACGCATTTTCATTACAGAGCCTCCTGCACGGTGAGATAACGGATGGCAGCCCACAGCTGCGCCAGTTCACGCGCAGCCTTACCGGCACTAAGACGGCTATCGAGCAAGGCCCGACGTGCTTCCAATACTGAGGAGAGATCGCTTTTGCCACTGCGGTATTGCGCTAGCTGCAAGGCCACACGTTGCTGCTGCAACGGGATCGCTTGTTGCTCCTGACGCTGCCATTGCGCCTGCGCGGCCTGATATTGCGCCAGCAGGGTATCCAACTGAGCCTGGTGATCGCGGATCAATAACGTCAGTTGATCGTTGGCTTCCATAGAGCGGGAAACGTCGGCGGCATAGTCTTTGTCCTGTCGCTGGGAGCGGAACAGGGGCAAATCGACGGTAAACATCACGCCCGCCATATCCTCATAGCCATCGGCCCGTTTGCCATACGACACTTCTATACCCACGTCTGGAATGGCTGCCACCTCTGACTGCGCCGATCGCGCCTTGGCCACATCGGCTTCACGGCTTGCCTGCACCACTTCCGGGTGCTGTTTGATCGCTTGCCGCAGCAGATCGCTCTCGGCAGGCAGGCGTTCGAAACGCGGCAACGGGCCACCGATCCCTTCGACCTGCTGCCCGGTCAACTGAGTCAAACGTGCCTGAGCGATGGTGACGTCCCGCTGCGCCTCGCTGAGCCGATCCTGCATCGCCAGCAGCGTTAAACGAGCATCGATGACGTTAGCGGCGGGCGAACTACCGCTGGCAACTCCAGCATGTTGGGCAGCGATTTGCCGCTCACTTTCTTTCAGTAACGCCGTGGCGTCTTTCAGCGTCTGCTGGCTAAGCGCCAGTTCCAACCAGGCCTGTGCCGTCTGCTGCTGCAAACGGGCGCGGATAGTTGCACTGCTGGCTTCGGTTTTATTGGCTTCGGCACGCAGAGTGTCCGCCTTGCGTTGGCGTTTGGTGCTGCTGACATAATCCTGCATGATGCCAACCCGCTCCATGGTCATCCCCTCACGGGTCAGACGACGGGCGTTACCGCCCTGTACCGGCACGTTTTCAATACCGAATTTCAGCTTGGGATCGGGTAATTCCATCGCCGAATCCGCCATGTTTTGCAATGCGTTGACCTGGTGTTGATTGGCCGAGAGTTCGGCTGAATAGCGCTCTGCCGCTAGCAACGACTGTTCCAACGTCAGGTCCGCCGCCTGCGCACTCGCCGTCCAACAGGCGAGCAGCAGCCAGCTCACCCGCAATGGGTGAGAAAGTAATCTGGACATGGTGCCCCCGTTAGTCTTGGCTGGCGCGGATGGCGGTCAGTTGATAACCACCGTCAACCTGACGGAAGCTGAACTCCACCGCCGTTCCGACAACCAAGGCAGGCAGTGGCGGCTGGGGCTGCAGGAAATTCATGGTCATTGGCGGCCAGTTCAAAGCCGGAATAGCGGGATGAGCGAGCGAAACTTTCTGTTCACCCCAGGCCTTAACGATTCCCTTGGAGTGATAGACGGCTGCGTCTTGGCTGGCATGTTGGTGATGCTGCATCTCCTCGGCGGAGACGAAAGAAGAGAACAACAGGGAAATGAAAATAGCAGTAATCAGGTTACGCATAACGATAGCTCCATAAATTAGACAAACAACAATTCAAGTCGCCGTGCTAGACGGCAAAGCGATGGGTTTGGCTATTCACGGAAGCGGCAGAAGACGATCTCTGCCGGTGGGCCTGCTATCGGAGGGGTTTGCCAATCGAGGCGTGAGAACTGTGCCTGGGGCTGAGGAGCGGCAACCAACAACTCACTGCTGGCAGGTAATACCGCCGCCAAGGCCAGGTTGCCGTGATCTTGCTGTGCCGAATCTGGCACGCAGTGTTTTTCACACAGGGGCCCTTCGGCCTGCATCATCTTATCGGCTTGCGGATCGGCGGCCTGCATATGCATCGTATGCTGCGTGGCAGGCGCGGCGCTGGTAAGTTGCAGATTGCAGTTATGGCTGGCGATCGCCAATTGGCTGTTGAGCAGTAACCAGCAGAAGGCCAATAGCCATACGCCGGCCCGCTTCTTGGCGAAGCGCAGACGATGCATAGATATTGAGATGGACGCCAAAGCCGACATGCAAAAAATCCACAGTGAGAAACTGCGTCGAGTATATCGGCAGAAAATCGCCACAGGAATAGAATTTACATCCGCTGACAAAGCGGACCAAGAACGATCCTGCAAACAGAAAATACTTTGATTTCAGTCAACTACTCACGCGAGAATTAACGAATTTGGGGCAATCGTTTTGATGGCAACGCAATGTCGGTTGCGGCTGGTTAGTCATCTCATCTAGGCAATATCCATTGCGCACTCGCCTACTTAATCGCATTTAGAGCTTCGAGACAATCCTCCCCAAAATCGGGATCATCTCGGCAGGCTTTAGGCATGGGGAAGGCCTTAATCACTATGGTTTCACCATTTCGTTGGCAATCGGCACGCATAGGATCTACATCTTCCTTAGCATATAGCGCCATTTGTGTAGTGATTTCTGCCAAAGGGACAATATTCTTATAGGATATGGAAGGTGATATCAGCATAGAACTAGCATCTGTTAAAATGTTATCCAATTCTAGGTCCTCCAACCACCAACTGATTAACAGTTTGCCCTCCTGCCAAAATATCGCCCCCTCACGATGTTTATTGGCCATTTGATAACCAATCGCACAAAAGTGATTATCGGTACTATTGGTTTTCAATAACATCATAAAATATCTCATTGGTAATACATAATGTTCTTTATAAGGGCTAGTTTGAGTGATCTTAAAACGCTCGGTGATTTTCTGATCATAGATATAATCTCTATCCCCCATACCAGCAGAACAAGAGAATGCCAATAACCAGCAGACCAATAAATATATACTTTTCATATCCCTAACGCCCTATTTTCGTTGATTCGGATCACGGATGAAATCAGGAGTTAACGAAAAGAATGTCTGGTTCTGTATGCTCAGCTCTGTTTGGAAATTAGAACCTGGAGAGCCTTTCCCTTCAGTGCGCCAGCTATAGAGAAGCGGTGTATGCTGGACACCAGGATTTTTCCCTGTGGCAACATCGAGTGCACTTTGATAAAGTTGGCGATAGAGTCGAATTTTTTTCCCTAGCCCAGTACTATTACAAGCCAGAATAAATTTATTGATCCGTCCAGTACTTTTCGCATCAATATTAGGGTAATCGCTAAACCCATCGATTTGCCCCTTAGCACCAATAACGCCAAACACGGTTAGATTACCACGAGCGATATTGAAATAGTGAGGATGTGTAAACGCCATACGGTTATAGACCACCTGGCGCATATACTGCATAGTCTTTACCGCATCATCCAACTTAAAGGCCTTGTTTTCAGGAGTGATGGTTTCAGACAGGAACATACGCAGCAGAGCCAACTCATCGGCAGAGATATTGGGGGGGAAATTGAGCTTGCGGTAGGCGACGATCTTTAGCGGATGGATACACCCCGTAGGCGAAGACATTCCAGCACTGCAAAAGAAATCTTCATCGACTTCTGCAACATAGGCCCGCAGTTCATTCTTACCGGCGAACACCACGCTAACTTCAAAATCCTGCTCAATCTGATTGTTCTCGGCCCGGATAACCCGAACGGCAACGCTGCCACTCACAGCCTTCACAACGAGATGTTGTTTATTGGGGCCCAATCCATGCACTTTAAGTGCCAGCGGCTGCCCCTGCACCACATACAGCTCATCATTCCAGCCAAGAGGCCGAATGTTACTGCGTGTCCTAAAATAAGCCGCCATTTCTCACTTCCTTGTTATATGTGCAACAGTGATGAACGCCTGCGGGTACTTTAACAGTTTTTATCATTGCTGCCAGTGGCGGTTATCGCACATTAACTTTATTTATTTGCAGGAAGGCATTACCAAACAAGGTTAAGCGCTATAAACTGGTTGCTGGCTTTATGCGATAAAATATTTTTATTTTATATAAAAGCGCCTCAACCCATAAGGAAATGATATGGCAAACCTTATTTATCTGACACTGACTGGTGAGAAACAAGGGCTGATCTCCGCTGGTTGCTCTACTCTGGATTCAATTGGTAACCGATTCCAGCAGGGTCATGAAGATCAAATCCAGGTACTCTCGTTAGATCACGTCATCAACAGAGAACAAAACGTCAACCATCAGCCGTTGGCTTTTACCAAACCAATTGATAAATCGTCTCCATTGCTGGGCGTAGCGATATCCAATAATGAATCAATGACCGCGATATTCTCCATGTACAGAACCAACTCCACGGGGGTTATCGAGGATTTCTACGGTATTAAACTCACGGGCGCAACCCTCGTCGACATAGCCAGCATGTTCCCTAACTCGATTGAAAACAATAACCTGATCCCCTGCGAGAAAGTTTTATTGAAATATAAATCGATTACCTGGGAACACAAGATTGCGGGCACATCCGGGTATAGCATTTGGGATGAACGCGTTTATTAAGTTTATGCGGCCAAGACAAAAGAATCGGGCACCTGTTACGGTGCCCGATTGATAACACTATACCGCTCTAACGCTTACTTCTGCAGTTTGCGCATCACCAGCGTGGCGTTGGTGCCGCCAAAGCCAAAGCTGTTGGACATGACCGTGGTCAGCTCACGTTTGGTTGGTTCGGTCACGATATTCATGCCTGCCGCCTTCTCATCGAGGTTCTCGATGTTGATGCTTGGCGCGATGAAACCGTGCTCGACCATCAGCAGGCTATAAATCGCTTCCTGCACGCCCGCGGCACCCAGTGAGTGGCCGGTCATGGCTTTGGTAGAGGAGATCGCAGGGGTGTTATCGCCAAACACTTCACGAATAGCGCCCAGTTCTTTCACGTCGCCCACTGGCGTAGAAGTGCCGTGTACGTTCATGTAGTCGATTGGGGTGTCTACGCCCTGCATCGCCATCTTCATGCAGCGCACCGCGCCTTCACCTGATGGAGCCACCATGTCGGCACCGTCGGAAGTCGCGCCGTAACCGATGATTTCCGCATAGATGTGTGCGCCACGAGCCAGAGCGTGCTCCAGTTCTTCAACCACCACCATGCCGCCGCCGCCTGCGATAACGAAACCGTCACGCGCTGCGTCATAGGTACGGGAGGCTTTTTCTGGCGTCTCGTTGTAGCTGGTAGACAATGCGCCCATGGCATCGAACTCACAGGCCATTTCCCAGCACAGCTCTTCGCCGCCGCCAGCAAATACCACGTCCTGCTTGCCCAGTTGGATCAGCTCAACCGCGTGGCCGATACAGTGTGCAGAAGTTGCGCAGGCAGAGCTGATGGAGTAGTTCACACCGCGAATTTTGAACGGGGTTGCCAGGCAGGCAGACACACCTGAAGCCATCGCCTTGGTCACCATGTAAGGGCCAACGCCGCGCAGGCCTTTGGCACGCATACCATCAGAGCCCGCAACCTGGTTACGCGGTGAACCGCCACCGGAACCGACCACCAGACCGGTGCGATCGTTGGAAACCTGATCGGCTGCCAGGCCGGAGTCTTGAATGGCTTGTTCCATGGAAAGATAGGCATAAACCGACGCGTCGCTCATAAAGCGCATCACTTTACGGTCAATCAGACCGGTCGTGTCCAGTTTAACATCGCCCCATACGTGACTACGCATGCCGGAATCTTTCAGCTCCTGAGAGAAGGTGATCCCAGAGCGGCCTTCCTGCAGACTTGCCAGGACCTCCTGCTGGTTGTTACCAATGCTGGAGACAATTCCCAGGCCAGTAATCACTGCACGTTTCATTCGGTACCTCTTCCACAATTTTACATTCGGGATTTTGCATCGCACTTTAGCGTACAGATGTACGCCGAACAAGTCCGATCAGAACAATTTTGCATTATCTTTATCCAGTTTGCACCTCGGGGCTGCCGCCGTTAAAATCGCTCTACCCCTTGAATTACGAGCAACCGACCGTGAGCAACGCCCCCATCCAAACCGCAGCGCTAAGCTGGAATGAACAGGGTACACCTGTTTCGAAACAGTTTGATGACGTCTATTTTTCCAACCAGGATGGGCTGGAGGAAACCCGCTATGTCTTTCTGGGGGGCAACCGGTTACCGCAACGTTTCAGCGATCACCCGCGTTCCCTGTTTATTGTGGCAGAAACCGGCTTCGGTACCGGACTGAATTTTCTGACCCTGTGGCAGGCCTTTGCCCATTTTCGGCAGGCGACAGCGACGGCCAGCTTGCAGCGCATGCATTTTATCAGCTTTGAGAAATACCCGTTGCAGTTGGCCGATCTGACGGCAGCCCATGCCCAATGGCCAGAACTGGCTCCCTTTGCCGAGGAGTTGCGCGCCCAGTGGCCTTTGCCGCTGCCGGGATGCCATCGCCTGCTGCTTGCCGAAGGGCAGATCACGCTCGATTTATGGTTCGGTGACGTCAATACCCTGCTGCCGCAGTTTGATGCCAGCATGAACGACCAAATTGACGCCTGGTTCCTGGATGGTTTTGCACCGTCCAAAAATCCCGATATGTGGAGTGAACCGCTGTTTGCCACCATGGCACGATTTGCCCGCCCAGGAGGCACTTTTGCCACCTTCACTGCCGCAGGCTTTGTTCGCCGTGGGTTACAGCAGGCCGGCTTTGAGGTCACCCGATGCAAAGGCTTTGGCCAGAAACGTGAGATGCTCACCGGCCAGCTCCCCACCGATACCCCGGCAAGCGTCAATCCAACCCCGTGGTTCCTGCGGCCCGCAGCAAAAAATACTGACGATATCGCCATCATTGGCGGTGGCGTTGCTAGCGCGCTCACCGCATTGGCCCTATTACGCCGTGGGGCCAAGGTCACGCTGTATTGCGCTGATGCACAACCTGCCGAGGGCGCATCGGGCAATCGCCAGGGGGCATTGTATCCCTTGCTGAATGGCCGGGGCGATGCGCTGGAAAACTTCTTTAGCGCCGCCTTCCCTTTTGCCCGCCGCCAGTACGATGCTCTGTTGCAACAGCAGGTTGAATTCGATCACCAATGGTGTGGCGTCAGCCAATTAGCCTACGATGAGAAAAGCGCTGGCAAGATCGCCAAGATCCTGGCCGTTACCTGGCCGGACACTCTGGCACAACCGGCCGATCGCGCTACGCTGACTGCCTTGTGCGGGATCGATACGGGGTTTGGTGGCATTCACTATTCACTCGGCGGCTGGCTGTGCCCCGCTGACCTGACGCGCTCCGCCATTGCCCTGGCCGAACGACACGGGTTGGTTTGTCACTATAACCATACGCTCTCGGATCTGAGCCACAACGCTGAAAACTGGCAGCTGCATTTTGTCGAAGCTGAAATCCGCCAACACGCGACGGTGATCCTGGCTAACGGGCACCAGCTTTCTGCTTTGGCACCTGGCGCTGCGCTGCCTGCTTATGCGGTGCGTGGTCAGGTTTCACATATTCCCACTACGCCAACGTTAAGTGAGTTAAAGCAGGTGCTGTGTTACGACGGCTATCTGACGCCGGTCAATCCCAACAACCAACAGCATTGCATTGGTGCCAGCTACCAGCGTGGCGAATCAGGCACGGAATATAGTCAGGCAGAGCAGGAGGAGAACCGCGAGCGTTTGCTGCGTTGCCTACCGGAACAGGACTGGCCGCAACAGGTGGATGTCAGTGGGCAACAGGCCCGCTGTGGCGTGCGTAGCGCTGCGCGAGACCATATGCCGATGGTTGGCTCGGTACCGGACTATCAGGCCACCTTGGCCCTGTACGGTGGCCTACAGCGGCAACGCCAGCGTGGTGAGGAGATCGCCGCAGCGCCGATGTATTCTGGGTTATTTATGATCGGAGCATTAGGTTCACGTGGCTTATGCTCGGCGCCGCTGGCCGCAGAAATTCTGGCAGCACAGTTGTTTGGCGAACCTCTACCGGGGGATAGCGAGATGCTGGCAGCGTTGAACCCTAACCGCATGTGGGTCAGGAAGCTGCTGAAAGGAGGCGCCCCATCCCCTCACCCCAACCCTCTCCCACAGGGCGAGGGAGCTGATCGGTGTCGTGGGTAAGTCTATGCGGCTTCGGAAAGTAAGGGGAATATCAGCTGATCGGTGTCGTGGGTAAGCCTATGCGGCTTCGGAAAGTAAGGGGAATATCAGCTGATCGGTGTCGTGGGTAAGCCTTTGCGGCTTCGGAAAGTAAGGGGAATATCAGCGAGCTCGATCGGTCCCCTCTCCTTGTGGGAGAGGGTTAGGGTGAGGGCCTGGTTTACTCGGTGGGCAATGCGGTCTGATACAGTTTTTCCCACATGCCCAGCACCAGCACCTGATCCGGCGGGGAAAGTTCCCCTGCCTTGATGGCCTTGTCCAGGCTGCTCTCAACCCTTACCTTGAGCTGCTCGGCGCTGTGTTCGTCGTGTTCTTCCGATTCGGCCACCGCCAGGGTCAGATGACCGCGCAGGTAGCCACCGGCAAACAGTTCATCATCGCTGGCGTGCTCTACCATGTCATCAATCAGCGCCAGAATGCGCGCTTCAAATTCTGCGATCATCAAATTTCCTCGTAAAAATACAGGTTCTGGCCTCAGAGATCTTCCGGATAGGGAAAATGCTCGGCCGCCAGCGGAGGCGTATTGTAAAACGATTGCAGCGCCTGAATAAAGCGCGCAGGTCGTGTGGGTATTCCGCGCTCCAGCAATTCCAACACCCGGGTGCGAACCTTACGCTGGAAGCCAACGCGATCCGGTTCGCAGTCCCCGCTGAGATTGTCACAGCTGACGTTGAACGGGAAACCGGCCGCGACGCAGAACATCCACTCCAGCGCCTGCGGATTGATCTCGACCACTTCAAATTCACTTTGCGTCTGGGCATCGCGCCCGTCCGGGCAATACCAATAACCGAAGTCCACCAGTTTACGGCGTTCGGCACCGGCGATGCACCAGTGGGAAATTTCATGCATACCGCTGGCATAGTAGCCGTGTGCAAAGACGATACGATGATAAGGCAACTCATCATCGGCGGGCAGATAGATGGGTTCATCGTCGCCTTTGACCAGGCGGGTATTGAATTCATCGCTAAAGCACTGATTAAAAATCTCAATCAGTTGCGCATACTGGTGTGTGTCTGACATAAAAAACTCGAATAACCACAAAATTAAGGTGGCAATTATACCCGATATCGTTAAGCTTGCCGCGCTTTTGAGATGTTAAAAATGCAACGCCAACCACTGCTGGATTTCCGCACCATGATTGTCGTACAGCAGTTTGCAGCTCATGATCAAGGAAACCACCACGATCATCGGCCGGATCAGCTTCTGGCCCTTGGTCAGCACCATATGTGCGCCAAGACGGGCCCCGAACACCTGCCCCACCAGCATCACCAACCCAAGGCTCCAGATCACCTTGCCGCCGATAATAAACAGCACCAGGCTGCCCAGATTGGAGGTAAAGTTCAGCACCTTGGCATGGGCGGTCGCCTTGGCCAGGTTAAAGCCGCACAGCGTCACGTAGGCCAGGGCATAAAACGAACCGGCACCCGGGCCGAAGAAACCGTCGTAGAACCCGACGCAGCCCCCGGCAACCAGGCCAAAGGGTAAGGCTGACAACCTGCGTTGGCGATCGCTTTCCCCCAGCCGTGGCGTAAGCAGGAAATAGACACCGATGCCAATCACCAACAGAGGCAGCATTTGGCGCAGGATATCGGCCCGCATATGCTGTACCAGGATCGCCCCGATCACCGAGCCCACCAGCGTCAGGAAGATGGTCAGCTTCTGGGTATTGAGATCGACGGCCCGACGGCGGACAAAATACAGGCTGGCGGAAAACGATCCGCCAACCGACTGCAATTTATTGGTCGCCAGCGCCTGCGTAGGGGGAACTCCCACGGCCAGCAGAGCCGGTACGGTCAACAACCCACCGCCGCCCGCGATCGAATCGATAAACCCGGCGAACATTGCTACCAAGAACAGTATCCCGAGCAATTCGGGACCTAATACCAGCCCATCCATAAGTCGTCTGCCTGCTTTTTTATTTGCGCACACACTACGCTTTATGACACCAAAAATAAACGCCTCATTAAGAGGCGCTAGAGTGTGATTGCCAAGCGGTGATGTTGCTGAATTTGTAGGGGCCGAACATCTTCGACCCTATCTAACCCATTGATTATTTAGACGGGCGCAGCATACAGCCCGCCTACGCTATCAGCGGTTGGCGAAGTGGCTATCCAACAGCGCCTGGCAGGTTGGCGGCAGCGGAGGCGGCTCTTTCTTCACCGGGTTGGCATTTGGCTGATGGGGTTTGAACCAGCTGGCCAACTCGGCACCACAACCGTCACCTACCGGCGGTGCGTCCTGATCCAGACACTCCAGACTGCCTGCCGGGCAACGCAAGCGTACGTGCATGTGCGCACGATGGCCGAACCAAGGGCGAACCTTGTGCAACCAGCCGCGATCGGCACCTGCATCCTGGCACAGGCGCTGTTTGATCGCCGGGTTAACAAAGATCCGCGTCACTTCGCTGTCCTGCGCCGCCATCTTGATCAAGGATTCGATCTGCGGTTGCCACTGGCGATCCACCACCTGTTTACCGTCGCCAGACACCAGATCGATTGGCTGCGGTTTCAGGAGTTGTTGTGCGCTCCAACGTTGACGCGGCAACTGCAACCAGATGTCCACGTCCAGGCCGGATTGGTGGCTGGCATGGCCGCTGCTGAAGCGTCCGCCGGCCGGCATCGCCATATCGCCGATCAACACCGTGCCCAGCGCTTTCTGGTTGGCCTGACTGCTCAGGCGTTGAATAAACGCCAGCAGATCGGGATGACCAAAGTAGCGCCGCTGGTCGGTGCGCATCACCTGATAGTCCGGTGAGTTAAGCGGCAGCGGGTGCGCCCCGATGATACAACCGTTGGCGAAACCGCCAACGGCCTGCGCAGTGCCGCTAACCGGGTGGTCGATCTTCTGCCACGGGGTTAACGCCAAGGCAGAACTGGAAGCGACCAACGCCACCAAGCCCAACATCCATTTATTCATCGTTTTCCCTTACCAGCGTGGCACGTCGGAAATCACATCACCGTTTTGCGCACGTTGGCGCAGCAGATGATCCATCAGCACGATCGCCATCATCGCTTCAGCGATCGGCACCGCGCGGATCCCGACACACGGATCGTGACGACCACGGGTGACCATTTCTACCGCTTCACCCTGACGGTTGATCGTACGGCCAGGCACCATGATGCTGGAAGTCGGCTTCAGCGCCAGATGAGCAATCACCGGCTGGCCGCTGCTGATACCACCCAAAATGCCGCCAGCGTGGTTGCTCTGGAAACCCTCTGGGGTAATTTCATCGCGGTTTTCACTGCCACGCTTGGTCACCACGGCAAAGCCATCGCCGATTTCCACGCCTTTTACCGCATTGATGCTCATCAGCGCATGCGCCAGATCGGCATCCAGACGGTCAAATACCGGTTCGCCCAGGCCCACCGGAACGTTTTCTGCCACCACGGTCACTTTGGCACCGATGGAGTCGCCCTCTTTCTTCAGCGCACGCATCAGTTCGTCCAGCGCTTCCAGCTTGTCCGGATCCGGGCAGAAGAACGGGTTCTGTTCCACCTGATCCCAATCTTTCAGCTCACAGCTCACATCACCGATCTGTGCCAGATAACCGCGTACCTGCACGCCAAACTTCTGCGCCAGATATTTTTTTGCAATGGCACCGGCAGCAACACGCATCGCGGTTTCACGCGCCGAAGAACGGCCACCGCCACGATAATCACGCACGCCGTATTTCTGTTCGTAGGTGTAATCTGCATGGCCTGGGCGGAACACGTCTTTGATCGCGCCGTAGTCTTGTGACCGCTGATCGGTGTTTTCGATCATCAGGCCGATGCTGGTGCCGGTAGTAACACCTTCAAACACCCCTGAAAGGATCCGCACCTGATCGGGTTCGCGGCGCTGGGTGGTATAGCGCGAAGTGCCGGGGCGGCGACGATCGAGATCGTGCTGCAAATCGGCTTCCGTCAGTGGGATGCCCGGTGGCACACCGTCTACGATACATCCCAGCGCCACACCGTGAGATTCACCAAATGTGGTGACGCGGAAAAACTGCCCAATACTGTTCCCTGCCATCACGGCTCCTTACCGTTGGTTGTCATCCCGTTCGGCATGCAAACGGGGCATACAGGCCCGCCAAGGCGGACCCAGGTTGTTGGTTAGCTGCGATAGAGGCTGAAGTGATCTTTGCAATCAATCAGCTGCTGTTTGGTCAGCATGAATACGCCGTCCCCGCCGTTATCAAACTCCAGCCAGGTGAACGGAATATCCGGATATTGTTCCATCAGATGTACCATGCTGTTGCCCACTTCACAAATCAGCACGCCGTCATCGCTCAGGAAATCTGGCGCGCAGGCCAGAATGCGGCGCACCAGTTTGAGGCCGTCGCTGCCTGCTGCCAGGCCCAGCTCCGGTTCGAAGCGGAACTCTTGTGGCAGGTCGGACATATCTTCTGCATCGACATAAGGCGGGTTGGTGACGATCAGATCGTATTGGATCGCCGGCACATCACGGAACAGATCGGAGCGGATCGGGATCACCTGATGCTCTACACCGTGCGCCTGAATATTGCGCTCGGTTACGGCCAGCACGTCGGTGGAGATATCTACCGCGTCCACTTCCGCTTCCGGGAAGGCATAGCCGCAGGCGATAGCGATACAACCGCTGCCGGTACACATATCCAGGATATGGCGTGGCGGATGTGGGATCAGCGCGCTGAAGCGATCGTTGATCAACTCACCAATCGGTGAACGTGGCACCAGCACGCGCTCATCGACATAGAATTCCATATCGCAGAACCAGGCTTTATTGGTCAGGTAGGCAACCGGGATACGCTCGTTAACACGGCGGATCACTCGCTCAACGATGCGGTGACGTTCGCTGGAGGTCAAACGCGCGGTGCGCATATCTTCAGGAATATCCAACGGCAGGAACAGGCTGGGCAAAACCAATTGCACGGCTTCGTCCCACGGATTATCGGTTCCGTGGCCATAGTAGATATCGGCGGCGTTAAAACGGCTTACGGCCCAGCGCAGCATATCCTGAATGGTGTGCAGCTCATTCACTGCTTCTTCGACGAAAATTTTGTCCAATTTGCCCTCCGGCAGGCACGATGATTCATGATTTAGCCCTGTAGTTTGCCATGAAGCCTGCGACAAATCAGCAGCTATACCATTCTCGTTGCCATTCAGTACCAGTTTTGCGTCGACAGACGCCTTCGAGCAGGTAAACTAGCGCGATAAATGACAGGCGATGAGAGAAGAATGAAGAATAAGCACCCTCTGAGCAAAGATGAGCTGTTGCTCTTTAGGGAGTCGGTAGCCGGTGCAAAGAAGCTACCGCAGGACACCATCGTCCATCCCAAACCTAAAATGAAAACCAGGCAGATTACGCCACAGCGTCTGCTGCAAGAACAGGTGGATGCCAGCTTTTACTTTTCCGACGAATTCCAGCCACAGTTGGATGATGAAGGCCCGACGCGCTATGTGCGCCCTGGCTACAGTCATTACGAGCTGAAGAAGCTGCGGCGCGGGGATTATGTGCCGGATCTGTTCCTGGATTTGCACGGTTTGACACAGATGCAGGCCAAGCAGGAGTTAGGGGCGATGATCGCCGCCTGCAAGCGTGAACACGTGCATTGTGCCTGCGTGATGCACGGCCACGGTAAACACATCCTCAAGCAGCAAACGCCGTTGTGGTTGGCTCAACATCCCGATGTGCTGGCGTTTCACCAGGCCCCTAAAGAATGGGGCGGCAGCGCGGCGGTTTTGCTGTTGGTGGAGTTACCGGAGTAGAAATGACAAAGGGCGATGATCAACATCGCCCTAAGATTGATGACAAACTGTCAACGTTGCTGCATTTGTAGGGGTCGAACATGTTCGACCCGATCAGACCTTGGCCATCACCTGTGATGGGCTGACCTGCCATGCAAACTTGCCGTTACTGCCATCTTCGGCCAGATCGACATTGGCGATGGCCGAGGTAGCAAACATCGGCGGGCATTCCCCAGGGCACAATTCGGCCACCAGGTAACCTACCAGCGGTAGATGGGAAACCACCAACACCGCACCGACACCCTCTTTCGCCAGCGCCTGCAGATAGCAGCTCACCAGCCCGGCATCGCCCCCCGGAGTCAACTCCGGCAGTACTTCTTCGCCTTCAGGTAGCGTTAACGCTTCGCGTACCGTTGCCAGCGTCTGTTCGGCCCGCAAATAAGGGCTGACCAGCACTCGTTCAATATCCACAGACTTGGTGTTTAACCAGGCCGCCATCTGACGTGACTCATCACGGCCACAAACAGTAAGGGGTCTTACCGAATCGCTGGCTGCATCGAGTGCCGCCTCTCCGTGACGCATAATCAAAACTTGCATATTGCACCGCTGTTGTTGACAAAATAACGCTATACAGAAACGCCGAGCGTGCTGTATCGCCGAGTTGTACTCAAGAGCACAGGCCAGCTTCAAACGATAACGCGCCGTCTCTCTATGGCGGCCGGGCATTTTGCCTGAAAGTTCGCGTAAAGAAAACGCTATTTTTTTACCACGTTTACGCCCTTACGCAAATTCATCGCTGACATAACAACCAATTCAACGGGTTAAAATTTAACCTGGTTGCTATGAAATTTTTGGTAGCGTTGAGTTGTCACTTGCCAAAACGCTACGTTACCCCTCCCCAATCTCCCTGTACAGCCTCCGGGATTGCCCTAATTGCAAGGAGTGATAGCGATCACAGTGCGGCCCTGATCAAACTGTAGCGCAAACCGGGCCGCCATGCTGGTTAACTGCCTTGCGGATAGAAGCGTTCGCCTTGTTCAGCCATGCGCTGCAAGCGTTCGCAAGGGGCAAAATATTCGCCGTACTGCTGTTGCAGATAGCGCAGGGTTTTCACCACCTTCTCCGCGCCCAGCTCGTCCATGTAGCGGAACGGGCCACCAAGGAACGGCGGGAAGCCAATGCCAAATACTGCGCCGATATCGCCATCGCGGGCGCTACGGATCACACCTTCATCCAGGCAGCGCGCCGCCTCGTTGAGCATCATCATGACACAGCGTTGGGCGATCACCGCATGTTGAATATGCGCCTTGGCGGTGATCCCCAGCAGCGGATAAATGCTGCTGTCTGCGCTCTTGCGTTTCTGGCGTGTCCTGCTGCCCTCGGCCGGATACAGATAAAAACCGCGGCCATTCTTGCGCCCTTTGCGACCGTCTTTCAGTACCGCGTCGAACGCCGCCGGAGCGGCGAAGCGTGGACCCAGTTCTGCCGTCAGGATCGGGATAATCTTGGTGCCAACGTCGATACCTACCTCATCCAACAGCATGATAGGCCCCACCGGGAAACCGAAATCAACCAAGGCTTGGTCCACCGATTCGATCGGCTCGCCTTCAAGCAGACAGCGCGCCGCCTCATTAATATAAGGCGCGAGAATGCGGTTGACGTAAAAACCAGCACGATCGGCGACCACGATCGCCGTTTTCCCCTGTTTGTGGGCCAACGCCACGGTGGTCGCGATGGTTTGTTGGCTAGTGGTGGCATGTGGGATCACCTCGACCAGCGGCATTTTATCCACCGGGCTGAAGTAATGCAGGCCAATCACCTGCTGCGGCCTGGCCGCTTTAGCCGCAATCTGGCCGATCGGCAATGACGAGGTATTGGAGGCAAACACGGTATGCGGCGCAGCATGGTGTTCAATATCGGCCACCATTTGCTGCTTGAGCGCGATATCTTCAAATACCGCTTCCACCACGATATCCACCCGTTCAAAACCGCTGTAATCGGTGCTGCCGGAAATCAACATCATCTGTTTCTGGCGTTCGGCCGGGCGCATGCGTTTGCTGCGTACCCGCTTGCCCAGCAGATCCCAAGTGTATTTCAACGCGTGGTTGATCCCCTGCTCGTTCACATCTTTAATGCGTACCGGTAGCCCGCCACGAGTGGCGGTGACGCAGGCAATACCGCCCCCCATCAAACCGCCGCCAAGCACACCAACACGGTGTAATTCGTTGGGCTGCGCATCCCCACCGCGCTCTTTTTTCAGCGCCGTGGAGGCAAAGAACAGGCTGCGTAATGCGGCAGACTGAGATGACATTGCCAGTTCACCGAAGGCGCGAGCCTCGGCTTCATAACCGCTGGCACTGCCCTGATCCAGACCGGTGCGTACCACCTGAATAATACGTTCCGCTGCCGGATAGTTTCCGTGGGTCTTCTCCAGGGTTTTCTTGCGCACGATGCTGAACAACAGGCTTCTGCCCAACGGGCCATTAAGCAAGCGTTCCTGCCACGGTAACGCACGGCGCGACTTCCAGCCCTGTTTTACCCGTTCAATCGCGGTTTGCAACAGAATGGATTGCGGCACAGCATCGTCCACCAGGCCCATACGGAGCGCCTGGCGAGCACGGATGTGCCTGCCCGTCAGCATCATATCCAGCGCTTTGCTGGCACCAATCAGGCGGGGTAAGCGTTGGGTACCACCAGAACCAGGCAACAAACCAAGCTGTACCTCCGGCAGACCGAGCGCCGTTTTATCATCCAGCGAACAGACGCGGCTATGGCAGGCCAAAGCCAACTCCAGCCCGCCGCCAAGGCAAGCGCCGTGGATAGCAGCCACCACCGGCACCGGGAACGCGGCAATCTGTGCCAAGGTACTCTGCCCTTTCTTCGCCAGCGCCTGTGCCTGTTGCGCGGTGTCACACGCGGCAATCATGGTGATATCTGCCCCGGCAATAAACGAGTCCGGCTTACCAGACAAGATCACCAGGCCTTCCAGAGTGGCGAGTTGCTGCGCCTTAAGCAGCACGTCATTAATCTGCTCAACAAACTCCGCCTTCAGCGTATTCACCTTCTCCCCCGGCACATCAATGGTGATCACACCAATATTGTCCGGGCGTAAGGTCAGATGAAAGGCCGAAGGCTTGGCACGCTGTTCGTGCAATGCGTTCTCGAAACTCATTGGTCTACCTCCACGATCATCGCTGCCCCTAAACCACCCGCCGCACAGGCGGTGGCCAGCCCCAGACCACCACCGCGCCGTTTAAGTTCGTGCAGCGTCTGGGTGATCATGCGCGCCCCGGTCGCGGCGAACGGATGACCATAGGCAATAGAGCCACCCAACACGTTGAATTTTTCCATATCGACCTCGCCAATCGCCTGCTCACGCCCCAGCTTCTGTTGGGCAAACTCGGTGCTGGCGAACATTTTCAGGTTGGCCAGCATTTGCGCGGCAAAGGCTTCGTGCATATCGATCAGCGTCAGATCGGCCAGGGTGATACCGGCACGATCCAGCGCCAACGGCGTGGCATAGGAAGGACCGAGCAACATATCTTCCCAGACGTCAATGGCGGCAAAAGCGAAGCTGCGCAGGTAGCCCAACGGTTTCAGACCCAGGTCTTTCGCGCGGGACTCGCTCATCATCAGCACCGCAGCGGCCCCATCGGTCAACGGCGTGCTGTTGGCGGCCGTGACGGTGCCGTGGCGGCGATCGAATGCCGGTTTCAGGCGGGCATAAGACTCCAGGCTGGAATCTTTGCGGACGTTGTTATCCTCGGCCAGCGGCGTTTTATACGGCGGTACGTAGGCGGTCATCACTTCATCACGCAACAGCCCCTGTTCCCAAGCCTTAGCAGCCAACTGATGGGAGCGATGCGCCAGGGCATCCTGCTGCTCGCGAGTAATGCCGTGGGTTTTCGCCATTTGCTCGGCGGTATCCCCCATGCGCAGGCCGGTAGAGTATTCCGCCACGGCAGGCGGCACTGGCATCAGATCGCGGAACTTGAGCTTGCTGAATAATTTCAGGCGTTGTGACAACGTGCGAGCCTTATTGACGTCCACCAGCGTACGAGCCAGCGCCTTGCTGACGCCGATCGGCAGCACGGAAGAAGAATCTGCCCCACCGGCAATACCGACGCTGATACTGCCAGCCATGATGCTTTCTGCCACGTTGGCAATCGCCTGGAAGCTGGTAGCACAGGCACGCGAAACGCTGTAAGCATCGGTATGCACGCTCATGCCAGTGCCAAGCACGATTTCCCGGGCAATGTTAGGTGCCTCAGGCATCTGCACCACCTGGCCAAACACCAGTTGCTCGATCAAGGCAGGATCGATGCCGCTACGCGCCAGCAGCTCGCTCACCGCAGACTTGCCAAGATCAACCGCAGGGATGCCATGATAAGCGGTAGCCTGCTTGGCGAAAGGGGTACGCAGCCCTTGAACAATGGCGATACGGTCGCCGAGACGGGTAACCAGCGGCAATGCCTTACTCATAAACGCTCCTGAAGAGAGGCCGTCAATACAACGGACGAAAAGAGGTCTGACCTGATGAGGTCATTGTTAACCAAATGTTTACATTTGGCAAACCAGCAGAAGTGAAAACTGAGAGCAGGAGCAACTTTTGATGAGGGGTAAAACGGGGCTGATACCAGCAGGGGCGTGTATCTTGCCCCTGATGGCGAAGGGCGCAGTAGATACGGCGCCCTTACACGGTCTGGCGGTGATTAACGCAGGCCGAGTTGGAAAATCATGGTTTCTGCCTGGCAGGAAAAGGTGAAATCCACATCCAGCTGCACACCGCCGTCAACCGGTTTAATGCTACTGCTGATGTCACAAGGATCGGACTCCACGCCGCGCGCCTTTTCAGTCAGTGCTGCCAGGGTTTGCTCTGCATCTTGCTGATTGGCAAACACTCGGCTGTAGGAAGCGGTGCAATCGGTGTTATCCATCACGGTTCCGACATCGACACAGCAGCAGGCCGCAGTTTCCTGAGCATTACACTTATTGATTGCATCTGACATAATTGAAATCTCCTCACGGGCCGCTGTTACGCTCGCCCAAATAGCCATTTATGATCTGGCGCAAATAAACAAAATTCTGTGTTTATTTTACTCCTCGGGCTTGCCAATCACTAGCCTTACTTTTTGTAAGCATTTTAAGTGACGGAAATCACATAAATAAATCGCCCATCGGTAAAAAAACATAAGAGTTTTGTTACTCACTGGTCAATTTTTGTTATGTGGATCTCTTTTCTGATATCAATTTGGAAATATTTCAAAAACAAACTTGCAACATCTTAACAGGTCGGACCTATAATTCAGCCACTGGTCTGATTTGTCAGATTGATAACGGACCCTACAATCGCGCGCTCCATGTTACCTTGTGTAACATTGTTTAAATAATAAACACATAAAATGAGGTTTTGGTCATGAGCCAGAAAAACCTATTCACTAAATCAGCTCTCGCAGCTGCAGTGGCAATTATTTCTTCAAACGTGTATGCCGCAGGATTCCAGCTGAACGAGTTTTCGGCAGTTGGTTTAGGGCGTGCCTATTCTGGCGAAGGCGCAATGGCGGATACCGCAGCCTCGGCAAGTCGTAACCCGGCAACCATGATGATGTTTGACCGCCCTTCTCTCTCTGCGGGCGCCGTTTTCATTGACCCAGACGTTAACATTACCGGCACCTCACCTTCAGGCCAGAGCCTGGATGCGAAGAATATTGCCCCGACCGCCTGGGTACCCAACCTGCACTACATTCAGCCGCTGAATGACCAATGGGCCGTCGGCGCTTCCGTGACCAGCAACTACGGCCTGGCCACCGAATACAACGAAGACTATTCCGCTGGCTCCGTCGGCGGGACTACCGACCTGACCACCGCCAATATCAACCTGAGCGCCGCTTACCGTCTGAACAAACAGTTCAGCTTTGGCCTGGGCTTTGATGCGGTGTATGCCAAAGCTAAAATCGATCGCTACGCCGGTGATTTACCGCTGCTGATCGCGGGTTCAGGACAGTTGCCTCCAGCGCTGGCTGGCCAGGTAGCGAAACTCCCTGCCGATACCCAGATTTCGCATCTGGAAGGCAATAAATGGGGTTATGGCTGGAATGCTGGCGTGCTGTATGAAGTCGATGAAAACAACCGCTACGGTTTTACCTACCGCTCCGAAGTGAAAATTGACTTTGACGGTGACTACCGCAGCAGCCTGCCTTCTGCCCTTAACCCTCTGCTCGGGAAACTCGGCCTGCCAATGGGCACCGACGGCAACAACGTCCCAGGTTCTCTGACCCTGAATCTGCCAGAAATGTGGGAAATCTCCGGGTATAACAAAGTGGCACCGCAGTGGGCGATCCACTACAGCATGGCCTACACCAGTTGGAGCCAGTTCCAGGAGCTGAAAGCGACTGACAGCAACGGCCAAACGCTGTTCCAGAAGCATGAAGGCTTCCGTGACGCTTACCGTATTGCGCTGGGTACCACCTACTTCTACGACGATAACTGGACCTTCCGTACCGGTATCGCCTTCGATGACAGCCCGGTCCCGGCAGAAAACCGCTCTATCTCCATCCCGGATCAGGATCGCACCTGGATCAGCGCCGGTACCACTTACGCGTTCAACAAAGATGCGTCTATCGACGTTGGTGTGTCCTACATGCACGGCCAGAAAGTCACTA
Organism: Serratia sp. H1w; assembly: GCF_000633355.1. GTDB lineage: Bacteria > Pseudomonadota > Gammaproteobacteria > Enterobacterales > Enterobacteriaceae > Chania. The sequence continues at coordinate 17,993 of NZ_AYMQ01000105.1, read as the reverse complement.
TCAACGAAGGCCCATACACCTTCGAATCGAAGGGCTCAGCCTGGTTGTACGGTGCTGGCTTCAACTACCGTTTCTAATCCACTCTCTTCTACAGAGACATAAAAACGGCGGGATAATCCCGCCGTTTTCTTTTTCTTAAGGGGGCGCAGCATGCAGCGCCCCTACGCTCAACATCGCTACCGATTCAGGACAAGCTTACCGTGGTGATCGTTGGCTCGTTTGACGGTTCATACGACGGCACTTTTGGTTCCACAATCTCTGGTACCGCCGGTGCGACAGGCTGCGCCTGCGGCAAGGCTGCGGTCAATGCCTGCAAAGAACCACCTGAGATACCGATTTCCTGTAACAGGGAGTCGATAACCGGGGCGTGCGTGCGGTACGCCAGAGCGGCAGACATCGCCTGCTCGGCCAGATTACCACCACCGACCGAAGCCGCCGAAGCACCAGTTGTACCGCCAGAACGGTTTAATCCATCCACCTGCATGATCTTGATGCCTTCGATGGCCTTCATTGGCTCAACAGACTTCTCGATAATCGCCGGCAGCGCCTGCAACAGCGCCAGTTTGAACTTCAGGCTGGTCTGATCGTTGGAGAGCATGTTGACCGCTTCGTTCAACGCGCGCTGGGCTTCCGCCTCGGCCAGGCCTTTCTTGCGTGCCGCTTCGGCCAGTTCGATGATGGCGGCGGCTTGCAACTCGGCGGCTTCTTTTTCCGCACGGGCTTTCAGCGTTAACTGCATCGCCTCGGTTTCCGCTCCCTGACGGGCTTCGATCAGAGCAACCTGCTTGGCACGGTCGGCTTCGGCAGTCTGGCGCGTGGTTTCCACGTTTTGCTCAGCCTTCACCGCTTCCGTCAAGGCGTCATTGGCGCGCGCCTGTGCCTGCGATTGCTGCTCAGACTTGGCGGCAATGGCAATAGCCTTATCCTGTTCGGCGATTTCCGTCACTTTGGTCTGCTCGATGGCGGCCATTTCAGTGACTTTGCTCTGCTCGATCTCTTTGACGCGGATTTCACGGTCCGCCTCTACCTTACGGGTACGTACCGCCTGCTCACGCTCGATTTCCGCTTCCTGGATCTGGCGCTCGGCGGAAATGCGGCTCTGCTCGGCTTCACGGCGACGTTCCGCTTCAAACGTGGCGATGCGGGAGCTTTGCTCGGCGGTGCGGGTTTTCACCTGCTGCTCCTGCTCCAGCGACATAAAGGATTCCTGCTGCTCGATCTCCAGCTTGCGTGACAACGCATCGCGGTTTTTCTCGCGCACGGCGACTTCCACGTCTTGCTCGACTTCGTTACGTTCGCGACGGCGACGTTCGGTTTCTTGCGTCAGCTTGGTCAGACCTTCGGCGTCGAAGGCGTTGTTAGGATCGAAATACTCTTTCGACGTCTGGTTAAAGTTGGTCAGCGACACGCTTTCCAGCTCCAGGCCGTTTTTCGCCAGATCTTCCGATACCGTACTCTGCACGCCCTGCACGAAGTTTTCGCGCGTGTCTTGCAGGTCTTGCATGGTCATCTGCGCCGCGGTGGAACGCAGGGCGTCAACGAACTTGTCTTCCACCAACTGACGCAGATCTTCCGGCGACTGGGTGCGCTGGCCCAAGGTCTGGGCTGCGGTGGAGATCCCTTCAATGGTCGGCTGCACGCGAACAAAAAATGCCACCACCACGTCCACACGCATTCTGTCCTTGGTGATCAGGCTGTCGTGCATCGCACGGCTGACTTCCAATTTCAGGGTCTTCATGTTGATGGCAATAATCTCATGAAACACCGGCAAGGAGATGGCCCCCCCGCTCAGCACGACCTTGAGACCACCCAAGCCGGTACGCACCAAAGATTGTTCCGCAGAAGCACGCCGATACAGGCGTGAGAAAATCAGCCCGATGATCAGCAGGACAACGAAAATGCCACCTGCAATCGAACCCCAAAACGTAAGACCATCATTAATCATCACAAAGGTTACCTCTCCATCAAGGTGGTTAAAATAATTCCGTTAAAAACCGCTTGCTACAACAGGTCCGGCCAAGGGTTGGCACTGCCGCTGAACCGGGAGCCAGAGATACGCGCCGTAACCAGCACTTTAGCTCCACGAGCAAAGGCAACGTCGGCCTCATCCGGCTCGATCAAAATATAATGTGTGCGTCCATGCTGATCGGTCAGCCGGGCTTCTGCCGGGGAACCCACAGTGGCCGTTGCGCCGGTCATCACCGCCAGGCGACCGACAAAGCTATCTGTGGAAACCGCACTGCTTTCGTCACGCGGCAAGTAATGGGCAATACCACGTCCGCACCAACGCATGCAGAATATCGCGGCGATAAAGGCAACCATTACCGCCAGCCACACCGGCAACTCACCGCCTGCCAGCCATTGCACTATCAGGCCACTCAGGGAGAAACCGCCGAGGAACAGCACGATGATGACTAACAGTGGCAAGCGCCCGATATGCAGCCAGCTCAAACCGTGGGCGAAAACGTTTTCACCCAGGGTAATATCCGGATGATTGTCTAAAGCAGCATCGAAATGGCTGGAAAGGGAAGCACCGAGAAACACCGCCAGCGTTTCCAGCACGCCGATAAACAGCAGCAGGAACAGAGCGATCAAGAAGGGGGCATTGCCTGAAGAAAGTAGATCCATATTGGCGTTCTCCTTGCGCATCACAGCGTAAATGTCGTGGCGGCAGAGAACGGGCAGGAAAAAGGGGGATAAACGCGGTAAAAGGTGATGCCGCAATCCGCTATAAACGCTCCCTGTTTCACACAAACTGGCCCTCTGGCCGCAGGCTCTCCCGTCAATGACACCGGGAGCTGTATCCTGGCGCAGATTTTAGCATTTACTGCCGCACCAGCCCAGACAATCCGTAGCTCTGAGCACTGATATCCCCGAACGATCCCCCTCACCCCAACCCTCTCCCCAAGGAGAGGGAGCTGGCACGGTGATGTCATCAAGTTCAGAGATCAGTTTGTTGGTGATGCGATGTCGCTGTAGGGAGCCAGTGTCAAATCGTGGCACAAACGATCCCCTCTCCCTGTGGGAGAGGGTTAGGGTGAGGGGCAGAAGCTAATGGGAAACCGCTTCCCAAAGCAGGCCTTAGTTGGAGTCGATCTCATCCAGTTCACCCTGAATTGCTTTCGCATTCGGGTTTTCCTGCGGCTTGAGCACCCCGCCCTGCGCCAGGAAGTCATGGCGTTGGAAGTAAGCGTCACGCATCATCATGTAAGGATCGGAAGAGTTGCGCAGCAAGCCATCGGAATCCAACAGTTGCGCACGGGTTTCGATCCCTTCCACCACCCATTTACCCGCCGACATCCAGAAGGTGAGGTAACTCAGCACCGGATAAACGCTATCCGCCCAGTCACCGCCGTCTTCACGAATGGTGAAGCTACCGTAGACCGGTAAGTGAACATACGGGCCGTAGCCGACGCCGTAGTTGCCCAAGGTACCACCGAAGCGGCGTGGTTCTTCACGCGCCAGTTTCGGGTTGGCCATGCCGGCCACGTCGATCAAGCCGCCCATCCCCAACAGGGTGTTCAGGAAGAAGCGGTTGAAGTGGATCATACCCTGATAAGGGTTGCCGCGCAGGAATTCGTTCACCATGCTGGCTGGCTCTTCCAGGTTGGAAGTGAAGTTGCTTATGCCATTACGCGCAGGTGTCGGGACGTAATCGCGCCATGCTACCGCCACCGGGCGCAGCACGTAGGGATCCATCACGTTATAGTTGAAGTTAAACATCGCCCGGTTAAATCCTTCAAGAGGATCGGAACGCCCTTGCGGATCGTCACCAGGCGAGCTGGCACACCCCACCAATAATACCGTTGCGAAAGCCAGCCCAGTCAGGCGAAAGTTCATATGTTTCTCCATGAAAACCCTTGGATTCTTTTTATCAGGGAACCTGTTTATCTATCTGAACGCTGACCTGCTCCTTGCCGCTATAGGCCTGCAGCGTACTGTCGCCAAACCAGTCGCCCGCCTGCGGCGTTGCCAAGCCATCTTGTGACAGCCGGACATGTACCTTCACCTTCTGCTGAGCCGAAAGCAGACGCTCAGGCATCATGGCATTGCTGTCATCCAAAGTGAATGCCAGCGGGAAACGGCTAAGCGGCAATTGCTTGACCGCTACCGGTATCGGGTTGGTCCCATCGGTAACCGAAACGATCAGCGTTCCTTGTTGTGGTAATGCTTTTGCCGCCTCTGGCGACAGCGTGACATTGACGGAGAGTTTAACAGTTTCTGCTCCAACCTGAACTTTTGCTTGTTCAATGCTGCGCTTTATCACTTCAACACGCTGGTCGTCGGCTGGCAACAGTTTCAACATCACCTGCCAGGCACCGATCGCCTGTTGGTAATCGCCCTGTTCAAACGAGTTAAACGCCAACAGGCTCAACACCCGCATGTTGGTGTGATCTTCTGCCACCATGGTGCGCAGCATCGCGGTGGCCTGCTTGTTGTCCTCCGGATCGCCAGAGCGTGTCAGCACTTCGGCATAGCCCAAGCGTACTTCCATATTGCTCGGGTCCAGGCTGTAAGCATGGGCAAACGCCTGCGTCGCCGTCGTCGCGTTATTCAACGCCATACCGACACGACCAAGCATCATCCAGTCATTCAGATTGCGGTCATCTTGTTGCAATGAGGTACGTAGCCCCAGGCCAAGACGGGCGATCTCTTCCATGCTAAGCGGCTGGGCACGTTCATTGGCTACCCGCGCGCGTAGCTCCGGCATCTGGGATTCTACCTGATGCCAGGCCATAACCTGAGCCAAACCGCCAGTTTTCAGATAAAAGCCAACCGATACCACGATGAGCACCGCTACGCCGGGTACTAAAGCCCAACGATTGATCGGCCGTGCGGGCTGCTCATCCGCTTGCCCAGGGATATCGTTCAACAGGTTCTGTTGCAGCTCTTTGACCAGTTCGGGGCGTTCGGCAACCACACCTTGATCTTCATCCTGCGCCAGTTCGTCAAGGCGATCCTCGTAGAACGCCTTGTTGAGCGTATCGCGGCTGGCCGCCGTAGTTTCTTTGCCTTCGCGCATCGCTGGCACCACCAGTAATGCGGCAGCGCCGACCAACAGCACTATAATTATCAGCCAAAAAGCCATTAGGGTTTCTTCCTGTCAGTCTCTTTCAACAACGCCGCCAGACGCTGCTGCTCCTGCTCGGAGAATTCCTGGTTGACTGCACTCGTCCGACGTTGACGACTGCGTAATATCACCACCGCCCCACCAATCAGCACAAACAGCAACGGCCCGACCCACAAGATCAAGGTTGCTGGGGTCACTGGGGGTTCATAGGTCACGAAGTTGCCGTAGCGCGCCACCATATAGTCGATGACCTGCTGCTTGTCCTGCCCCTGCATCATCAACTCATACACCTTGGTGCGCATATCTGACGCGATGATGGCATTGGAATCGGCAATGCTGTTGTTCTGGCATTTCGGGCAGCGCAACTGTTCGGTCAGCTCACGGTATTGCTGTTCCTGCTCTACCGAATTGAACTTGTAGGTATCGATGGCTGCGGCAGCACTGAAGCTGAGTAATGCCGCCACCAGCAAGGTTATCAGCCTCATGCGTCGCCCCCATATTTACGGTATAGCGGCAACACTTCCTGCTGCCAGACACGCTCGTTCATGTCCCCGGCATGGCGGTAGCGGATAATGCCTTCACCGTCGATCAGGAAGGTCTCCGGTGCGCCGTAAACGCCCAGATCCAGCCCCAGCATGCCGTCGCCGTCATACAGGCTCAGCGCATAAGGGTTGCCCAACTGATTGAGCCACACCACTGCCTTCTGCCGATCGTCTTTATAGTTCAGCCCCACCACGCGTATGCCCTTGGCCGCCAACGTGTTGAGATACTCATGCTCCGCCCGGCAGGTTGGGCACCAGGTCGCCCAGACGTTGAGCAGGATCGGTTTGCCCGTGCGCAGCACCGCCTGATCGAAGGTTTTACCTGGCTGATCCAGGGATTCCAGCTTGAAGGTCGGCACCGGTTTACCGATCAGCGCAGACTCCAGCATGGTGGGATCTTCGCCACCGGCGTTACGCGTCAACTGCACCAACAAAGCCACCACCAACAGCAGGAACAGGATTAACGGAATAAATAACAGTTTGCGGTTCATGCCTGCTCCCCTCGTTTGGCTTCACGCTTGAGTTTTTTGCTCATGCGATAACGCGGGTCGAGAATACACAACACGCCGCCAATCGCCATAAACACCCCACCGAACCAAATCCAGCGGACAAAAGGTTTGTAATAAAGCCGCACGGCCCAGGAACCATCGTCCAGTTCTTCACCCAACGCGGCGTACAGATCGCGCGTCAGGCCGCCGTCGATGGCGGCTTCCGTCATCATGCTACGCGCCACGCTGTAATAGCGTTTTTCCGCATGCAATGTGGCTTCTGCCTTGCCGTTACGGGTGACATCGATAATCCCGACGCCGCCAGTGTAGTTTGGCCCGCGGATATCGTGAACGTCGCGGAAAACGAAGCGATAGTCATGAATTTCCACGCTATCACCAGCCTTCATGCGTACATCACGCTCTACGCTATAGTTTTGGCTGAACGCGATGCCGATCACCGTAACCGCGACACCCAGATGGCCCAAGACCATGCCCCAGTGGCTGCGGGAAAGGTGCTTCAGCCCCTGCCAGAAACCGTGGCGATAGGTCGCGCGCTCATGCAGTTCCATCAGGGTCAACAGGATCACCCAGATGGCCATAATCAGCCCGACCACCGTCATACCAGCGATGCTGTCTTGCAGCAGCCAAGGCAGCAGGATCGACAGCACCAGCGTGATCACCAGCGCTACGCCCAGGCGACGCCAGAGTTTGGTCGGCTCGTCACGACGCCAGCGCACCAACGGCCCGATGCCCAGCAACAGTGCCAGCGGTGCCATCAGCCAGGTAAACATGGTGTTGAAGAACGGCTCGCCGATGGAAATGCTGCCCAAGCCCAACTGTTTATGCACCAACGGCAACAAAGTCCCCAACAGCACTACCAGCATGGCGGCGATCAGCAAGACGTTATTGCCCAGCAGGAAGGTTTCCCGCGAGAAGGTTTCATGCTGCACCCGGCTACGCACCTGCCCGCCCTTCACGGCATACAGCAACAGCGAACCGCCAATCACGATCACCAGATAGGCGAGGATAAACATCCCGCGCGCCGGATCGGAGGCAAAGGAGTGGACGGAAACCAACACGCCGGAACGTACCAGGAAGGTACCCAACAGACATAAAGAGAAGGCGGTGATCGCCAGCAGCACCGTCCAGGCTTTGAAGGTGCCGCGCTTTTCAGTTACCGCCAGCGAGTGCATCAAGGCGGTACCGGCCAGCCACGGCATAAAGGAAGCGTTTTCTACCGGATCCCAGAACCACCAGCCGCCCCAGCCCAGCTCATAGTAAGCCCACGCCGACCCCAGCACGATGCCCATGGTCAGGAAGACCCAGGCCGCCGTGGTCCACGGACGCGACCAACGCGCCCAGGCGGTATCGAGCCGCCCGGCCATCAGTGAGGCGATGGCGAAGGCAAAAGCCACCGAGAAACCCACGTAGCCCATATACAGCAATGGCGGGTGGAAGATCAGCCCGATATCTTGCAACAGCGGGTTAAGATCGCCACCGTCGATCGGAAAACTCGGCAAGGTGCGGGTAAACGGGTTGGAGGTCATAATGATGAACAGCAAGAACCCGGCGGTTATCATCCCCATCACCGACAACACGCGCGCCACGGCATCCTGCGGCATCGCACGGCTACAGATGGCAACCGCCAGTGACCAGCAGCTCAACAGCAGCACCCACAGCAGCAGAGAACCTTCGTGTGCCCCCCACGTCGCCGCAATGCGGTAATACACCGGTAGCTTGGTATTGGAGTTGGCCGCCACGTAGGAGACCGTAAAGTCATTGGTAATAAACGCGTACACCAGGCAGGCAAATGCCAGGGCGATCGCAGCAAACATGCCATAGGTCAACGGGCGGGCTACCGCCATCATGCGCGTATCCTGACGCGCCGCACCCCATTGTGGATAAAGGCTCAGCAGCAACGAAATGGCCAACGCCAGACACAGCAGAAAACTTCCAAGTTCCGGCATCATGACTTGTTGCCCCCGTCCGGCGAATTGTTATAGGTAGCGGCCGGATTTTTATGATTTTCTTTCATGGCATCCGCGACTTCTGGTGGCGTATATTTTTCATCGTGTTTGGCCAGTACTTCACGCGCATTGACCACGTTACCTTCACCCAGCACGCCCTGAGCCACTACGCCCTGCCCCTCACGGAACAGATCCGGCAAGATGCCGTTGTAGGTGACTTCGATGGCTCCGTGGGCGTCATAAACCTTGAAGCTCACCTGCAGGCTTTGCTGATCGCGTTTGACCGAGCCCGGCATGACCATGCCGCCGATGCGCAAGCGCTGCCCCACCTCCGGCTTCTCATGCTTTTCGCCCTTGCCTTGCAGGATCTCGCTCGGGGTATAGAACAGGTCAATATTGGAGCGCAGGGCATACAACATCAGCGTAGCGGTCAGTGCGACACCAATCAGGACGACAATGGCCAGATAGAGGCGGCTTTTACGACGTGGATTCACTGTGATTTCTCCCGCGAGTTAACAGACTGCGGTATAGCCGCTGTTTTCTTTAACTGTTGTGACTGACGAATTCGCCGTTCACGCGACTCTTGGCGGCTGACTTCAGCCAGTAGCTGCTTGCGCTGCCACAGGGTGTGACCCAGCAGCCCGAGCAGGGAAAGCAGGGTTACTGCCACGGCCAACCAAACGTAAAACGCGTACCCACCCATGGCGAAGAACGCCTGCCAGGAACTGAATGCCGTATTCATGACTGACGCTCCTTGTTAACCAACTCGGCGACCCAAGGGCGCTGACGCTCCTGGATCAGGATCAGGTTGCGCAAGCGCATCAAGGTCAGCGTAATAAAGAACAGCAGGTAACCGAAGATGGCCCAGCGCAGCGGATAGCGCATACTTGGCGCAATGCTCTGCTGCATATTGGTTGAGCCCTGATGGAGGGTATTCCACCATTCGACCGAGAAATGGATAATAGGAATGTTGATCACCCCCACCAGCACCAGAATACCGGCGGCTCGCCCGGCCAGGCGGCGATCGTCAAAGGCGTTATACAGCGCAATAATGCCCATATAAAGGAACAGCAATACCAGCTCCGAGGTCAGGCGTGCGTCCCACACCCACCAGGTGCCCCACATCGGTTTGCCCCAGGCGGAGCCGGTGACCAGTGCAATAAAGGTGAACACCGCGCCGACCGGAGCCATGGCCGCCACCACGGTATCGGACATTTTCATCTGCCAGACCAGGCCGATAAACGCCGCGATCGCCATTGAGCCATAAATGCCCATTGACCAGATGGCCGCCGGCACATGAATGTACATGATTCGGAAGCTGTCACCCTGCTGATAATCCTTGGGCGCGAAACCAAAGCCCCAGATCCAGCCGACCAGCAGACAGATGGCGCCCGCTATCCCCAACCAGGGGACAAAGCGGCCACAGACATGGTACAGCCGTTCCGGCCTGGCAAATTGATGTAACCATTTCCACATTGTCATCATTGCTCACGGTAATAAATCATTCGGTTGTCGCTCCCTTCTGGCAGAGCGGCGAAAGTCTTGCGCGCGGAAAAGGCTCTTACAGGCATTCATCCGCGATTAAAAATCCAGCTAGTGTATGCTTACACGCAACGCAGCTGCGGTGGCAAACGGCGCCAGCGTAATGCTGCCCGCCAACATCGCGCCCAGGATGGCCAGATAACCGTCGATCGGCATCCCCATCGAGGCGGCATCGATCGCCGCAGTCGCAAATATCAGTACCGGGATATATAGCGGTAACACCAGCAAACTCAGCAGCACGCCGCCTTTGCGTAGCCCCACCGTCAATGCCACCCCGATAGCGCCAATCAGGCTCAGCGTTGGAGTGCCCAGCAGCAGGGTCAGCGCCATCGACAGCCAAGTATTCACATCCAGCGACAGCAACAACGCTACCAGCGGTGACAGGATCAATAACGGCAACCCGGTTACGACCCAGTGAGCACACACTTTGCCTAACACCGTCATCGGCAGCTGCGTTGGCAATAAGAGTAGCTGTTCCAGCGAACCATCGAGATAGTCATCACGGAACAACCGCTCCAGCGACAGCAACGAGGCCAGCAGCGCCGCAACCCAGATAATCCCCGGCGCAATCCGCGCCAGCAATTGCGGTTCTGGCCCTACGCCCAACGGAAACAGCGTGATCACAATCAGGAAGAACCACAGCGGGTTAACGATCTCGGAGCCTTTACGAAAGGCAATTTTCAGTTCCCGCCGCAGTATGATGAAGAACATCAGGCGATCTCCGCGCTAGTCTGTGTCAGGCGGATTTTCCTTACCGCCTGCTGGGTACCGGTTAAATCCTGATGCGTGGTCAGCAGCACCATACCGCCCTGTTGCGCATGATGGCCAAACAGTGCGGTCAATTCCATCACGCCCTGCTTGTCTATGGCCGTCAAGGGTTCATCCAGGATCCACAGCGGGCTGTTACTGAGCCAGAGCCTTGCCAGCGCCACCCGCCGCTGTTGCCCGGCGGAAAGCTGCGCCACCGGCAAATCCTCATAACCGACCAGCCCCACCTGCTCCAACGCCTGCCAGATGGCCTGACGATCGGATGAGTGGTGAACGGCCTGGTAAAACTGCAAATTTTCAAACGGGGTCAGCATGGATTTAATCCCTGGCTGATGCCCCAGAAACAGCAGATCCAGATGGTATTGCTCACGGCGCTGGCGCGTATTTTCGCCCTGCCACAGCACCTCACCCGCGTCTGGCTGCGCCAGCCCGGCCAAAATGCGTAGCAGACTGGTTTTGCCTGCCCCATTCGGGCCTTCTACCTGAATAATGTCCCCCGGGTTCACCAAAAAGCTCAACCTGTCAAACAGAGTACGTTCATCTCGTACACAACTAAGATTTCTGGCTTCCAGCATGGAGGACTCATATTTTTCTTTGGGATACCGAATCATAGCATAAGCCACTGTGTGCTCGAAGCCCGCAGCCTAGCTTGAATGTACTCCATTAGGGGTAATATTGCGCATCAGATCAAAATTGCGTAGAAAAAATCAGCAGCGTTAAAATTTGGTTACTTTTTAATGATTTTTCTGTCGCACTTTCTATCGCTCCAGCAGCAACTACGCTTAATTATCAGCCGATAGGAGAATGACCATTGAGCGCGAAACCCGATCACCCCACCCACAGCGATAAAAGCAACGTTAAGGTCGAAAGCGAAGAGCACGATCAGGGCAAAGCGACCATCGAAGTTGATGAGGAAAAACTGCCCTCACGCGCCGCTGCCGTGCATGAGCAAATCCGTATGGAAGGGGAAAAAGAGCTGGAACGTGATTGGCTGGCGCTGCTGTTGTCGGCCCTGGCGGCGGGTTTGTCGATGGGGGCGTCTCTGGCAGCAAAAGGGATATTCCATGCGCGATTGCCAGGCGACCCGAGCCGCTTTTTTATTGAGAATATCGGCTATACCTTCGGCTTTATCATCGTCATCATGGCTCGCCAGCAGCTGTTTACGGAAAACACCGTCACTGCGGTGTTACCCATCATGCACAAACCGACGCCGAAGAACTTCGTCATTCTATTCCGCCTGTGGGGGATCGTGCTGTCGGGAAATCTGCTAGGCACCGGTCTGGCCGCGCTGGCATTTATCTATATGCCCATTTTTGATGAAAATACCCGCGCCGCCTTCACCAGTCTGTCTGAAGAAATCATGCATAACTCACCCGGCGAGATGTTTGCCAACGGCATCCTTGCGGGCTGGATCATCGCCACGATGGTGTGGATGTTCCCGTCTGCCGGCGCTGCCAAGATCTGGGTGATCGTGCTGATGACCTACCTGGTTGCGATTTGCGATCTTACCCATATCGTGGTCGGCTCCGTCGAGATCCTGTATCTGGTGTTCAGCGGTGCTCTCCCCTGGCAGGAGTTTTTCTACCCGTTCGCTATCCCGACGTTGGCAGGCAACATCATCGGCGGCAGCTTTATTTTCGCTCTGATCAGCCATGCACAGATCCGCAACGATATGAGTGACAAGACCAAGGCCGAACGTCTGAAGGCACAGCGGAAGGAGAAGCCTGAGGATGAAACGGAACAATAGTATTACCGATCGTCACCGGTGATTCGCCGTTTGATAAGGTGGGTGCGAAATTGTATTATAAACAACGAATAACATTCTTACCCGGCGAAAGGTGTTAGATGTTCGACTTAAAGCTCAGAGAAGTTAGCAACGGCTTATCGACCAAAGAGCGTGGCGTAGCCGACTATATTATTGCGAACAAACCCTCGCTGAAAAACATGAGTATCCAGACGCTGGCAAAAGCCAACAACGTCAGTACCACCACCATTCTCCGTCTCTGCCATAAGCTGGGATATCAAGGATTCAGCGATCTAAAAATCGATTTGATCACCGCATCAGGCTCTTCCAGACCCGATAATGTGTTGCAGGAAGATATTAACCTGGATGACTCAATAGAAACGGTGAATGGCAAAATTCAGCAGATAGAAAAGTCTTCTATTGATGAAACGCACGCCATGATGAATACCGAGCAGTTGGCCAAAGCCAATAAGCTCATCAGAAAAAGCAACAAAGTAGTGATCTACGGCGCAGGCAGCAGCGGGTTGGTGGGCAAAGAGCTCGAATACCAGCTGATCAAGATAAAGAAAGACGTGAGCTGCCACCTGGACTACAGCATTCAATTCAGCATCGTCAATACGCTGGATAAGCACGATCTGCTGATCATTATCTCTCACTCCGGTGAAAATCAGGACGGCGTCAAGCTGCTGACCCTGGCACAACAATTGGGTGTCCCTTCTATCGCCATCACCAAGATGGGCCAAAGCCGTATCTCCGGCCTGGCCGACGTGCTGCTGCATACCATCTCCACGGAAAGCGTTTCCCGCCTGATCCCTATCCGCTCCAAGATGTCACAGCTTTCGGTGATCAACATGTTGGTGACCAACCTGTTCATCCAGCAATACGACGAACGCCTGCTAAAACAAATCCAAACCCGCGCAGAACGTTTTTACAACCAAAACAACAAGCCTTAAGCCGGCTGCGCCGTCGTTTCCCACCGAGTACCCCTCCCCTTTTAAAGCGACCATTGCCCCCTCACCCCAACCCTCTCCCAAAGTACATGCCGGGGATCTCATCAACATACGCTTGGGGAGAGGGAGCCTGTGCCGAGCTGCGGTCAGATGCAGATGTCAATTTGTGGCACATTTGGTCCCCTCTCCCTATGGCAGAGGGCTAGGGTGAGGGGCAGACAAAGGGTGATCGCCTTCTCAGAACGCAGAAAATCCCCTGTTCACGGTGTCCATTTCAGTTTAAAGGTAATAGTATTACTAAAAATTAAAATACAAAAAGTAACAATATTACTTAACGAGTTAACCAGGAGAGACGATGCAGACTGAAATCCCTGTCATATTAGTGAGTCATGGCCCCTTTGCCCAAGGCGCGCTGACCTGTGCCGAAATGCTGGTCGGTAAACAAGACAACGTCGCGGTGGTTTCTATTCAGGAAGATACCAACATCAATGATGCACGTGTCACGCTATTTGACACCTATCAATCGATTAACCAAGGCAACGGAGTGGTGATCCTGGTGGATATGATGGGTGGCTCACCGTGTAATTTATCCTGTGAGCTGTTACTGACCCACCAAGACGTATTGTTATTCTGCGGTTTTAATATTCCCACCCTGCTTGAGGTTTTCAGCAATCGCGATTTGCCATTAAGTGAGATTGGGAACGTTATTGAGGACGTTTTCCCACATAGCTGCTTTAACGTTGGTACGGCGTTACAGGCCGAACGGGAACAATCAACCGAACTTTAAGGAAAAATACTATGCCAATTAATTTAGCCAGAATTGATGACCGTCTGATCCACGGCCAGGTGATCACCACATGGGTTAAAAACCATGATATTGAACAGATCCTGATTATTAATGACAAGGTTGCCGGCGATAGCGTGCAGCAATCGGTGATCAGTATGTCGGCACCACCGGAATTAAAGGTTCAGGTTTTTGGCGTGCAGAAATTTATCGAGGTACTGAAAAAGGCAGAAATTAAAAGACGCACCATGCTGTTGTTCACCAACAGCGTCGATGTCAACACGCTGGTCGAGGGCGGGCTGAAAATCGACAAGCTGAACGTGGGTGGCATGAGAATGCAGGAAGGCCGAAAGAGCCTGTCACGGGCCGTGGCGGTCACACCAGAAGAAGAACAGGCATTCAGGTCACTGCTGGCGAGCAATATTGCGGTGGAAATACAAATGGTGCCGAAAGATCCCATTGTAGAGCTGAAAACATTAATCGATTGATTGGGTAACCTTTTACACAATCGCTGGGGGATACAACCATGTTAATTGAAGCAATCCTGGTGGCCATTTGGGCAGGTATCTGCTCAATGGATGACGTAGGGCCACAAATGCTGCGGCGGCCACTGTTAACCGGCACGGTAGCGGGCATTATTATGGGGGACATGGTTCAGGGGCTGGCGATCAGCGCCACGCTTGAACTGATGTGGATGGGCATCGGTAACGTAGGCGCTTACTCAGCCCCCGATATCATTGCGGGGTCGATCATCGGCGTCGCTTTAGGTATCGCCTCCAAAGGCGGGATTGCGGCAGGTATCGCACTTGCCGTTCCGGTCTCCATTCTTTGCCAACAGTTGCTGATCGTCTGGCGCTCTTTCGCCAGCTTCTTGAACGTATGGGCCGAAAAATCAATTCAATCGGGGGATTATAAGGCCCTGGTAAAGGTCCACTATTTCTCGACGCCGCTGTGGTTCCTGATCCGCGCCGTTCCCTGCTTCCTGGCCATCTATTTTGGCGGTGACCTGGTCAGCAAAGTTCTAGAAGCGATACCGGCCAGCATTTTAACCGGGATGGGCGTCGCGTCTAAAATGATCCCCGCCATCGGCGTGTGTATCTTGTTGCTGATGCTGTTAAAAGGCCGGATGTGGTTCTTCTTCCTGCTGGGCTTTATTCTGACCACCTATTTAAAACTACCGATTATCCCGATTACCTTTATTGCCCTGGCCTTTGCCGTGCTTTATGACATGGCATACACCAACGGCATGAATACTCCAGCCCCAGAGAAAAGCCAAGCCACCGCCACGGACACTGAAGAAGAGTATGACCTATGAACCAAACAATTTCATATAATGGTGTTAGCCCAACCACTCAGGATAAAAAGCTGACCAAGGCCGATTTAAATCGTATTTTCTGGAATATTCAGACCATGTCGTTCTCATATAACTATGAGAAGCTGCAAACCATTGGCTTTGCACACTGCATGATCCCGGTACTCGACAAACTCTACGCCGATGCCGATAAAGAAACACGCGTACGGGCTATGAAACGGCACCTGGAGTTTTACAACTCACAAATTAACACTGGCGCACTGATTTTAGGCGTCACCGCAGCGCTGGAAGAAAAAACCACCGAAGAAGAGAAAGAAGCGGTAGTTTCGGTGAAAGCAGGTTTGATGGGGCCCTTGGCTGGTTTGGGCGATAGCCTGTTAAAATTCACCTGGCTACCGATTTGCGGCAGCATCGGTGCCGCCTTTGCCCTACAGGGCAATATCATCGGCCCGATACTGATGTTTATCCTGTTTAACCTGGTCAATATCGGCTCGAAATATTTCTTCATCCATTACGGTTATAACAAGGGCGTTGATTTAATCGAGCAGTCCAAAAACTCCAACATCATCCAACGTATTTCGAACGTCGCCAACGTGGTCGGGGTGATGGTGCTAGGCTCGTTGATAGCCACCACCGTGAAGATATCGACCCCCTTGGTGATTGCCGTTGGCGAACAGTCAATAAAAGTGCAGGAGATGTTTGATAAGGTAGCGCCTAACCTGCTGACTTTGCTGTTTTCCCTGGGCATATTCTTCCTGGTCAAACGGTTTAAAGGAAAATATACGGTATCACTCATCATTGCCATGATGGTGTTTGGCGTCATTTGCTCAATGTTTGGCATTTTAAGTTAAAGGGAGTAGAAATGAATTCGCAGACTCAGTTATCCGTCAACAGAAAGAACAACAGCCAACTCGAGATAAGCTTTAATTTAACTGCACAGCCCGCATCGCTATATTGGACCAAAGAAAATGATGTTAACAGCAAGGAGCGCTACTTAATTACGGCCAATGCGACTAGTCCCTACCTGCTGGACGATCCGTTAAAAGCCAAACAGCGCGTTTATTTTATTATCGAGCAAGAAGGCCAATCTTATCTTGGTGCTGAAAGAACTCTACCTATTGAGGGTTTAAACAACTTCCGGGATTTTGGCGGCTACGTGGGTGCCGGTGGCAAACGGGTAAAATGGGGTATGCTGTACCGCTCGAACCACTTGCACCGCCTCAGCCCGCAGGCCGTGGCGTACATCGAATCGTTGCATATTCAAACCATCATTGATTACCGCAGTGCCAACGAGATAGCCAAAAGCCCCAACGATTTTGTGGGTGAGAAAAGAACCTGCCACCTGGATGCGGCGGCACAAACCGCAGAGCTGGCGGCACAGTTTTCCGCCGAACTCAGTAACGAAGATCGCATGCTGATCGAAAGCGTTATACGCGATATCCCCGCAGAGTTGATTAATGGGCAAGGCGAACAGGTTCTAGAGCAATATCGCAACTTCGTGACCAGCGAAAAATCCAAAACCGCGTTTAAAGCCATGATTGAGGTGTTGTTAGATAAAGACAACAGCCCGCATATTCAGCACTGCCGTGGTGGCAAGGACCGCACCGGCTATGGCGCTTTACTGGTTTTATCCATGCTGGGGGTCGCTGAGGAGGACATCATTGCCGATTACATGTTAACCCAGGCCAACCGGCTGGAGCGTAACGAGGTAAAAATGGCCGCCTATCGCCAAATAACCGACGACCAGAAGGTACTGGATTACCTGCATACGCTGATTGATACACGCGAGTCGTTTATTGTTGAGGTGTTCAACACCATGAAACAGCACTCTGGTAGCGTAGCGGATTACATCAAGCAGGAGTTAGGCTTTAGCGAGGCCGACTTTATCCGGATGCAGGAAAACTTTTTAATTTAATCCCTTAAAAACCGATAACGCCTTCCTACCACGCGGCAGCTGTGGGGCATTGCTACACGCTTCATTCCTGCCGCTCGCCCCTCGCCAATGGCTCAACGCTTACCTCCAATACAGGCTGATGGGCGTTCAGCTGGAAAAAATGGGCTAAAAACAGCGAAAACCGATGATATTTCAGACAATCAGGCCAATAACCCCTTAAACCCTGGCGCAAAAATAGGTATACTGCGCCCGCTGTGTCCCCTTAGTTAAATGGATATAACGAGCCCCTCCTAAGGGCTAGTTGCAGGTTCGATTCCTGCAGGGGACACCATATTGATGCGAACTGGCATTACCCCACACGAACAAACCCCCTCCACAGCAAGACCTCCAACAAAATCGACGCGAACCAACGCGAACCGACATGCATTGACTACAACAAACTTTTGCGGGCATATTGTGGGCATAATAAAAAATCACCCCGGAATTATGCCCACATGCTAACGGTCAAGCAGATAGACGCAGCAAAGCCAAAAGACAAAGCCTACCGCCTGGCCGATGCAGGTGGCCTATTTCTCTTTGTTCCGCCATCTGGCAAGAAAGTTTGGCGTATGCGCTACCGGTTTGACGGGAAAGAGAAAACGCTCGTCATTGGCCCGTATCCAGAGGTAAGCCTAACTGAAGCTCGTTCAAAGCAATCAGAAGCCAAAATGAAGCTGCTGGTTGATGTTGATCCAGGTGAGCAGAAGCAGGCAGTAAAGAAGCAAGAGAAGAAAGCCGCGGCAGACACGTTCTCAGATATTTTCACCGAATGGCATGCTCATAAATCAAAGGTGTGGTCTATTGGCTACGCTGACGAAATCAAAAGCATGTTTAATGATGATGTCCTACCACTGATCGGCCACCTCACCATGTATAGTGGCACACTGATACT
>NZ_AYMQ01000104.1 GCF_000633355.1 Serratia sp. H1w | reverse complement strand
ACGTTCTCACCAGCACGGCCTTCGTCCAGCAGTTTGCGGAACATTTCAACGCCAGTACAGGTAGACTTAACGGTGTCTTTGATACCAACGATTTCAACTTCTTCGCCAACTTTAACGATACCGCGCTCAACACGACCGGTAACAACGGTACCACGACCGGAGATGGAGAATACGTCTTCGATTGGCAGCAGGAACGGCTTGTCGATAGCACGCTCTGGTTCTGGGATGTAAGAATCCAGGTGACCAGCCAGCTCGATGATTTTAGCTTCCCACTCAGCTTCGCCTTCCAGTGCTTTCAGCGCTGAACCACGAACAACTGGCAGGTCATCACCAGGGAAGTCATAAGCAGACAGAAGTTCACGAACTTCCATTTCTACCAGTTCCAGCAGCTCTTCATCATCAACCATGTCACATTTGTTCATGAATACGATGATGTAAGGAACGCCAACCTGACGACCCAGCAGGATGTGCTCACGAGTCTGAGGCATAGGGCCGTCAGTCGCAGCTACAACCAGGATAGCGCCGTCCATCTGAGCAGCACCGGTGATCATGTTTTTCACGTAGTCGGCGTGCCCTGGGCAGTCAACGTGCGCGTAGTGACGGCTTGGGGTGTCATATTCAACGTGTGAAGTGTTGATGGTGATACCACGAGCTTTTTCTTCTGGTGCGTTATCGATCTGGTCGAAAGCACGTGCAGAACCACCGTAGGTTTTAGCCAGAACGGTAGTGATTGC
>NZ_AYMQ01000103.1 GCF_000633355.1 Serratia sp. H1w | reverse complement strand
TAGCCAGAACGGTAGTGATTGCGGCAGTCAGGGTAGTTTTACCGTGGTCAACGTGGCCGATAGTACCGACGTTAACGTGCGGTTTTGAACGTTCAAATTTTTCTTTAGACATCGATTGTCCCTCTAAGACACGGATAAATCGGTGGTATCACCACATCAACCAAGCAGGCATTTGCTTGATGAATTCAGGAAACAGAAAGAAAATCAGGGGGCGAGAAATTAAGAAGTGGTGCTGATAGGCAGATTCGAACTGCCGACCTCACCCTTACCAAGGGTGCGCTCTACCAACTGAGCTATATCAGCACATCTTGGAGCGGGCAGTGGGAATCGAACCCACATCATCAGCTTGGAAGGCTGAGGTAATAGCCATTATACGATGCCCGCATCCTGGAACTCGGCTACCTGACTTTTCTGTAGACTTTTAAGGTGTAGAAAAGGATTGTTCGTCGCTTTACTCCACCCTTCGTACCGGCAACTTCTGCTGCGCAGCGCGAACTGTTTTGAAGGTTTTCGCCTTCCCCGAACGGTATTCGTATCAACGCTACCGCTCGGTGTGACCCGGAACCCAAGGTCTAAAATGGTGGTGGGGGAAGGATTCGAACCTTCGAAGTCTGTGACGGCAGATTTACAGTCTGCTCCCTTTGGCCGCTCGGGAACCCCACCAGATTTTAACTACTTTTACTACGGCATTTACTGCTAAACACTTGAATGGTGCCGGCTACCGGAATCGAACTGGTGACCTACTGATTACAAGTCAGTTGCTCTACCTACTGAGCTAAGCCGGCATCAAGTGCAGCGCATTCTAGGTAGTGCTGACGGCCTATGCAACAAAAAAATTGCGATCCATGCACTATCGCTCATAAATCAGCCGATTTCCGTATCCAGCTCGCAATTTTTCACCATTGAGGCACAAATTTTCATCAATTCCGCAGATTAATCTACACTATTTTAGACCTACCCTGCGGTGACGTTCAGGCCATCGGTCCCCAAGCTCAATAAAAATCGCCCATCAGTTGAAAATCACCGCTAAGGGTAGCGCACCACAAAGAGGAAATTGCCCTTTGATGGTGCCGATACGCCGCTTTCGCCCCCAGACAGGCTGCGCCCGCACAGCTTAGTCGCATTGGCTCGTTTATTGCTTCTCTTCATTATCCCTAATTCTCCAGGAGGCATCGCCGATGAAAATAGTGCTAATCAATGCAGCAACGCTGCCCATTTACCGCGCCGAACTGGCGCGCCTGCTCACCGATGCGGTCACTCACGGGGCCTCTGTAGGCTACGACACGCAAATTCCCCACGAAGATGCCGAGAGCTACTTCCACAGCCTGCGCCCTGCGTTAGCCAAGGGGGAGCTACTGTTGTGGATTGCGAGGGATGATAGTGGCGTCATTGGTACCGTCCAGCTCGCACTGTGTCAAAAACCGAACGGCCGCAACCGGGCCGAAGTGCAAAAGTTGCTGGTGCATAGCCGCGCCCGGCGTAATGGGGTTGGCCAGGCGTTGATGAAAACGCTGGAAAA
The DNA here is from genome assembly GCF_000633355.1 of Serratia sp. H1w. Classification (GTDB taxonomy): domain Bacteria; phylum Pseudomonadota; class Gammaproteobacteria; order Enterobacterales; family Enterobacteriaceae; genus Chania. The sequence goes on along the minus strand of NZ_AYMQ01000103.1, from coordinate 4,006 downwards.
AACGGCCCTTGAGATCCATCGCGGTCTGCTTTATCTGGATACGCAGGCCGGTTCCGGTGCTGAAGCGCTGTATCGCCTGCTGGGCTATCGTTGCCTTGGAGAGATACCGGATTACGCCGCCGCACCCGATGGCTGCTACCATCCCACCGCGATTTATTACAAGCGATTATTTGCCGTCCATCAACCCTGCCGCGCCGCCGCCAGTTGACGCCCGAGTGGTATCATTGCCCAGTGATACCGCTTTGCCATGTATCCCTTCTCAATTGCGTACCTGTTCGCACTATTGGCAAAAACTGCCCCTAATCGACAACATTTGCGAAAAAACCCTACGCCTCAAAGCCAGCTATCTATAATATGCAGTTTGATTATTATCTGGAGTTGGCGTCCAGCGCCTTTCCCAACCTGCGTTAACAGGCAGAATTTGGCTTATGATAAAAAGAGATCAATCTTTAGCGACGCCTTACCTTCAGTTCGATCGTAGCCAGTGGGCCGCGTTACGAGATTCGGTACCGCTGACGTTGTCGGAAGAAGAGATTGTTAAACTCAAAGGGATTAACGAAGATCTCTCCTTGGAAGAAGTCGCGCAGATCTACTTGCCGCTCTCTCGACTGCTGAACTTCTATATCAGTTCTAACCTGCGCCGTCAGGCAGTTCTGGAGCAGTTCCTCGGCACAGATGGCCAGCGCATTCCTTATGTGATCGGCATTGCTGGCAGTGTAGCGGTGGGCAAAAGCACCACGGCGCGTTTGTTGCAGGCATTGCTGAGCCGCTGGCCGGAGCATCGTAGCGTGGAACTGATCACCACGGACGGCTTCTTGCACCCGAACAAGGTGCTGAACGAACGCGGTCTGATGAAGAAGAAAGGCTTCCCGCAATCCTACGATATGCATAGCCTGGTGAAATTCGTTTCAGAAGTTAAATCCGGCGCCAAACGTGTTACGGCCCCGGTTTACTCTCACCTGATCTATGATGTCGTGCCTGAAGGTAATAAAGTTATCGAACAGCCTGACATTCTTATCCTGGAAGGGCTGAATGTTTTGCAAAGCGGTATGGACTATCCACACGATCCTCACCGGGTATTTGTTTCCGACTTTGTTGATTTTTCCATCTATGTCGACGCCCCTGAAGATCTATTGCAGAGCTGGTATATCAATCGGTTCCTGAAATTCCGTCAAGGCGCATTTTCCAACCCGGATTCTTATTTTCATAGCTATGCACAGCTGCCGGAAACAGAGGCGGTCAACATCGCCACGCAGCTGTGGAATGAAATTAATGGATTGAATTTACAGCAAAATATCTTACCAACTCGCGAGCGAGCCAGCTTGATAATGACTAAGAGTGCCAATCACGCAGTGGAAAGTGTACGGTTACGAAAATAGTCGATGGAATAAGAGAGGCCACTGGCCTCTCTTATTTTAATTTATTCCGCGCTACGCAAAGATATTTCGCCGCCGATAAAGGGTTTAATTACCCCTTCCTGTTCAAGCAGCAAGGCACCCTGCTGATCGATACCACGCGCAATACCGAAAATCTGTTGTTCACCAATTAACAGTTTCACCGGGCGATCGATGAAGTTATCTAGCTGACGCCAGCGTGAAATAAAGGGCACCAGTCCATCTATTTCAAATTGTCGTAATGAACTACGTAGTTCATTAAGCAACTTGGCGGCTAATTCATTACGATCAATGGAGATCCCTGCCTCCTGCAAATTGATCCAACGCTGATCGATCTGACTGGCGTTAGAATCACGCATCGCCATATTGATACCTGCACCCAGCACTAACTGAGCCGCATCCCCGGTTTTACCGGTCAGCTCAACCAGAATACCGGCTAGCTTGCGATCGTTAAGGTATAAATCATTCGGCCACTTCACTCGAACCTTGTCTGCACCGAGACGCTGCAACACTTCAGCCATCACGATGCCAATGACCAGGCTTAGCCCCATTGCGGCCGCCGGCCCTTGTTCAAGACGCCAGAACATGGATAAGTAGAGGTTGGCACCGAAAGGTGAAACCCACTGCCTTCCGCGACGCCCACGCCCTGCCTGCTGATACTCGGCTATACAAGCATCGCCCGAAGTCAGCTCTGCAAGCCTATCCAACAAATACTGGTTGGTTGAGTCAACGACAGGCAGCACAGTGACCCGCTTGTCTTCCAGCAGCTCAAGAATACGTTCAACATCCAGCAAGTTAATCGCCGCAGGTAGGCTATAGCCCTTCCCCGGTACAGTGAACACATCCAGACCCCACTCCCGAATGGTCTGAATATGCTTGTTAATCGCAGCACGGCTCATCCCTAAAGACTCACCCAGGTGCTCTCCAGAATGAAACTCGCCGTCTGCTAGCAGGGAAATAATCTTCAGTGGTACTGTGGTGTCTCTCATGAAATGACCTCAACGGCGTCCAGCTCACCTGTGGCGCCCATAAAACGTACCTCTGGTTCTAGCCAGACATCGAATTTCGCCGCTACCGTATTACGTACGTGCCTTGCCAACGCCACAACATCCTGACTGCTGGCGTTATCAACATTGACCAATACCAAAGCCTGCTGGCGGTGCACCGCTGCACCACCAATCTGGTATCCCTTAAGTGAACACTGATCGATCAGCCAGCCAGCGGCCAGTTTTTCTTGCCCGTCAGCCTGTGGGTAATGTGGCATTGCAGGGTATTGGCTCAGCAGGGCTTTCGCCGCCTCCCCACTCACCAGCGGGTTCTTAAAGAAGCTACCTGCATTGCCCGTGATCCGTGGATCTGGCAGCTTGCTGCGTCGCATGGCGCATACAGCGTCAAACACCTGCTGTGGGGTAACCGTCTTTGGATCCAGTTTGGTAAGGTCGCCGTAACTCAGCAGCGGGCTCCACTTTTTACTAAGCCGCAAACCGACGCCGACAATAACGAAACCCTGTTTAAGCTCATGTTTAAAGACGCTCTCCCGGTAGCCAAACTGGCAACGCGGGGGATCCATGCGATCGATCTCGCCCGTGGTCAGATTCAACAGATCGACATACTCACAGACCTGCTTGAGCTCAATGCCGTACGCGCCGATATTCTGGATAGGCGCCGAACCGACCAAACCTGGGATCAATGCCAGATTCTCCAACCCAGGAATACCACGTTCCAACATCTGGCTGACCAGATGATGCCAGTTCTCCCCGGCGCTGACGTGGAGGTGCCAGGCGTCTGGTTCTTCCCTGACCGTTATGCCTGTCAGTTGGTTAATCATGACCGTACCGGCAAAATCCTCCAGGAACAGGACATTGCTCCCTTCACCGAGTACCAACAGGGGCTGTTGGCGCTTTTGCGCTTGCTGCCAGGCTTTAATCATTTCTTCAATTTCTTCAGCAATGACTAAATGCGCTGCGTTGACCGGGAGCGCAAAAGTATTGTGATTTTTTAAAGACGCGCTTTCAGTAGACATGATTTAAATACTCTCACGTAATAAATTACCATCTAGTCTACTCGATTCGTCGCGCATGGCTATTATTTGTTTTTATTAGCCTGATTTTTTTGTGGATTAATAGCCCACATCCGGGTCCGTACCTTAAATTCACATTAAAATCATAGTGATATGATAATTTATTTCTCTCATCACGTGCACAAGCCTGGGTTATATAAAATCATGCGGGTATTAATGATATGTATGAAAATAACAAATAAGTGTAAACCTAAAAATCTCATGAATATTTTTAGTGGAAAGTGTGGCTATATTTAATCATTTATCAGGCGATCCAGGACGTAGGGGAGTTAGAGGTAGTCCCCTCACCCTAACCCTCTCCCCCAGGAGAGGGAACCGATCGAGTCCATTGATATTTCCGATTCTTTCCGCGGCCACACAGACTAATCCACGACACCGGACCAGCCCCTCTCCCTCTCCCTCAAACAGGGGCTTATGGCGCTGCGGGAGAGGGTTAGGGTGAGGGGCGTATCCACACGGGCGCAGCATGCAGCGCCCCTACGTTTTGAACCCGGTGATTGAGGGGAGCGAGGATTTCTGTTTTCGACGCATA
>NZ_AYMQ01000102.1 GCF_000633355.1 Serratia sp. H1w | reverse complement strand
CCCACAGGGAGAGGGGACCGATCGAGCCACCAATAACTCCAGTATTTGACCTCAGCACGGGCGCAGCATGCAGCGCCCCTACGCAGTACCACATTACCTACCCACGACGCTGAACCGACTCCCTCGCCCTTTGGGAGAGGGTTGGGGTGAGGGAAAGCAGCGATCGCCGGATCCACAATGAACGCCAGAAAATTTCACCCTGCCGCTACCCATTCGGCAAAAAATTAGCGATTCGACAATTTATAGACTTGAAAAATGAATATCCGCTAATTTTCACCACTCCCCTCCAGACTATTTTTCAGCGCAACGTTAAATCGCTTGCATGTACCTCGGCTTTTGACGCATTTTCATTACCAGAAGGCAGCAGAGCCGCACCGTTACTGAGTATGCAGCGCGCTGTACAACATCACATCACCGCCACAAAATGTCGTTAGGAGAGTTTGTATGTGTTCTATTTTCGGTGTGCTCGATCTGAAGTCCGATCCGGTTGAATTGCGTAAAAGAGCGTTGGAACTGTCTCGCCTGATGCGCCATCGCGGCCCAGACTGGTCCGGCGTGTTCGCCAGCGATAAAGCTATTCTGGTTCATGAGCGCCTGTCGATTGTTGATGTGAATAACGGAGCACAACCGCTGTACAACGCAGCGCACACCCACGTGTTGGCGGTTAACGGTGAGATTTATAACCATCAGGCCCTGCGCCAGCAGTTGGGCGAACAGTATGAATTCCAGACCGCCTCCGACTGCGAAGTGATCCTGGCGCTGTATCAGGAAAAAGGCCCGGCCTTCCTGGACGATCTGCAAGGCATGTTTGCCTTCGCCCTGTACGACACCGAACAGGACGCTTACCTGATTGGCCGTGACCATCTCGGTATCATCCCGCTGTATATGGGCCACGATGAGCACGGTAACCTGTTTGTCGCTTCTGAAATGAAAGCGCTGGTGCCGATTTGCCGCAGCATCAAAGAGTTCCCGGCGGGCAGCTACCTGTGGAGCAAAGACGGTGAGATCCGCGAATATTATCAGCGGGACTGGTTCGACTTTGACAACGTCAAAGATAACGTCACCGATGCCAACGCCCTGCGCAACGCGCTGGAAGAGTCGGTAAAAAGCCACCTGATGTCCGACGTGCCTTACGGCGTGTTGCTCTCTGGCGGGCTGGACTCTTCGGTGATTTCTGCCATCACCAAAAAATATGCCGCACGCCGCGTCGAAGATGATGAGCGTAGCGAAGCCTGGTGGCCGCAACTGCACTCCTTCGCCGTCGGGCTGGAAGGTTCACCGGATTTGCGTGCTGCCAAAGAAGTGGCTAACCACCTGGGCACCGTTCACCATGAAATTCACTTCACGGTACAGGAAGGTCTGGACGCTATCCGCGATGTGATCTACCACATCGAAACCTACGATGTGACCACCATCCGTGCATCCACGCCGATGTACCTGATGTCGCGTAAAATCAAAGCGATGGGCATCAAGATGGTGCTGTCTGGCGAAGGGGCGGATGAAGTGTTCGGCGGTTATCTGTACTTCCACAAAGCGCCAAACGCCAAAGAATTCCATGAGGAAACCGTGCGTAAGCTGCTGGCGCTGCATATGTACGACTGCGCCCGTGCCAACAAAGCAATGTCTGCCTGGGGTGTGGAAGCCCGCGTACCGTTCCTGGATAAAAACTTCCTTGACGTGGCGATGCGCATCAACCCGCAGGATAAAATGTGTGGCAACGGCAAGATGGAAAAGCACATTATCCGCCAGTGCTTCGAGTCTTACCTGCCAGCCAGCGTAGCCTGGCGCCAGAAAGAGCAGTTCTCCGACGGCGTGGGTTACAGCTGGATCGATACGCTGAAAGAAGTGGCCGCCAAGCAGATCAGCGACCAACAGCTGGAAACCGCACGTTTCCGCTTCCCGTACAACACGCCAACCAGTAAAGAAGGCTACCTGTACCGCGAGATCTTCGAAGAACTATTCCCTCTGCCAAGCGCAGCGGAATGTGTCCCTGGGGGTCCTTCCGTAGCCTGTTCGTCGGCCAAAGCCATCGAATGGGACGAGTCCTTCAAAAGCATGGACGATCCTTCAGGCCGTGCCGTAGGCGTACATCAATCTGCCTATAAATAAACGACTGTACGTTTAACCTCGGCGGGCCTGATGGCCCGCCTTTTTGTTGATGTTTTCAACCATTAATCGCCCGAACTGCCGCTTTTATCACCATACTGTTCACAACCCAGTCAAACAACGCGTTCAGTCGCTTTTTCGGGAAAAAACTAGTTGACGCAAATCGGCCATATACGCATAATGCGCCCCGCAACGCCGATGAAGGTTGCGCGAAAAAAGATGGCTACGTAGCTCAGTTGGTTAGAGCACATCACTCATAATGATGGGGTCACAGGTTCGAATCCCGTCGTAGCCACCAATCTTTTTTGCGGGAGTGGCGAAATTGGTAGACGCACTAGATTTAGGTTCTAGCGCCGCAAGGTGTGCGAGTTCAAGTCTCGCCTCCCGCACCATTCTCTCTCATCGGTCTGCATACAACAGGTGGGGTATCGCCAAGCGGTAAGGCACTGGTTTTTGATACCAGCATTCCCTGGTTCGAATCCAGGTACCCCAGCCATCTTCTTAGATGGTATGTTGTAACAAGTTGATTATGCTATTGGGGTATCGCCAAGCGGTAAGGCACTGGTTTTTGATACCAGCATTCCCTGGTTCGAATCCAGGTACCCCAGCCATCTTTTCAGGATGGGGCGTTGTAAAAAGTTAATTGTGTTATTGGGGTATCGCCAAGCGGTAAGGCACTGGTTTTTGATACCAGCATTCCCTGGTTCGAATCCAGGTACCCCAGCCATACAACACCGTTGACCAGTACGAAGAAATAGTAAAACGGCTACGTAGCTCAGCTGGTTAGAGCACATCACTCATAATGATGGGGTCACAGGTTCAAATCCCGTCGTAGCCACCATACTGTTTGTTTTACCATTGGGGTGTCGCCAAGCGGTAAGGCTCTGGTTTCTGATACCAGCATACCCAGGTTCGAATCCTGGCACCCCAGCCAAATTTAGAAAAGCTCGCTTCGGCGGGCTTTTTGCTTTTCTGTGTTTAACGGGCGCAGCGTGCAGCGCCCCTACATCAGACACTTGGATATACGGACCAACACGCTGCGCCCGGAAACATCACAAACCTAATGCGTATTTCAATGCCCGCTCTTTCAGCTTGCCCGCCCGTTCCGCTACCATCAACGCCAGATTGCGCGCCACGCCCAGCGGCGCCAGGTTATTGCTGAAAGCGGTATAGAACAGATCCATGCCGCTTTGCATCAGCAAGTTATCGGTGCGGCGACGGCGCTGATAGCGCATCAGCACCGGTTCACTCGCCCAATCCTCTCCCTGCTCACGGGCATCGGCCACAATCGCCAATAAAGCATCCACATCGCGATAGCCAAGGTTAACCCCCTGCCCGGCCAGCGGGTTGATGGTGTGTGCCGCATCACCGAGCAGCACCAGCCCAGATTGCACATAACGTTGCGCATGACGGCGTACCAACGGGAAAGAACCGGCGGCATGGGCTTTCACGTTACCCAGACGAGATGGGAAGGCTGCCGCAATCTCCTGTTCGAGTTGCGCCATTGGCAACGCCTGCAACTGCCGAATACGCTGCGGGCTGTCGTACCACACCAGCGTGGCCCAGCGATCGTACAGCGGCAGGAACGCACGCGGGCCAGAAGGGAGGAACTGCTGCCAGGTCACGTCCTGTTGAGGTTGGTCGGTTTCCACGGTGATCAACATGCAGGCCTGACGGTATTGCCAACCGCTGGTGCCAATTGCCGCCAACTTGCGCACCTGTGAGTGAGCCCCATCGGCACCCACCACCAAACGCGCCTGTAACGTCTCTGACGAGCTTAACGTGACCTGCCATTGGTCATCGGCCCGCTGCATCGCTTGCAGCCTGACAGGGCAGTACAGCGTTAAATTCTCGCATTGCTCCAACTGCTGCCACAAAGCGAGCTGCAAAATACGGTTTTCGACCATGAACCCCAGCTCTGGCAGCCCAAGCGTTGCCGCGTCAAACGCTACCCGCGAAGATTCCCATTCCCAGGTTTCCAGCCTGCGGTACGGTGCCGATCTCATTTGCAGCACCGCAGGCCAGGCATCAAGCTGCTTGAGCAGGCCAACGGAAGTACAGCCAATGGCGGAAATCCGCAGGTCCGGAGGGCTTTGGGGATCGAACGCCTCTGGGGCTTCGTGTTCTAACAATGCCACCGTCAATCCAGATCGGGCCAGCCCCAACGCTGCGGCAGCCCCAACCATCCCACCGCCAACCACCACGGCATCAAAGCGTTTCTGTGAAGTGTTCATTTGGCTATACTTTTCGTTAAATTGGCATCTTGTCACAGTGTACCGGATTTTTAATCTGGCTTCAGGTCGTGGTCGCTTCGCTGGTCACCAGCGCGTCAAATGATTACAATGGTCTCCCTGCATGGCGCGTAACGCAATTTTCTCTCCGCACTGAGTAATGGCAAGTCAATGACGAAAAAACTACATATCAAAACCTGGGGCTGCCAGATGAATGAGTACGACTCATCGAGAATGGCGGATTTACTGGGAAGTACGCACGGCTTCGAGTGGACTGAAAACGCTGAAGAGGCGGACGTGTTGCTGCTCAATACCTGCTCGATCCGCGAGAAGGCGCAGGAAAAGGTTTTCGCGTTGTTGGGCCGTTGGAAGTTGCTGAAGAAGAACAATCCCGACCTGATTATTGGTGTCGGCGGCTGCGTTGCTTCGCAGGAAGGGGAGCATCTGCGCCAGCGCGCGCCGTGCGTTGACATCGTTTTTGGCCCACAAACCTTGCATCGCCTGCCGGAGATGATCAACCACGTGCGCGGTTCACATAGCCCGATCGTGGACATCAGCTTCCCGGAAATCGAAAAGTTCGATCGTCTGCCGGAACCCCGTGCCGATGGGCCAACCGCCTTTGTCTCGATCATGGAAGGCTGCAACAAATATTGTACGTTCTGCGTAGTGCCTTACACCCGTGGTGAAGAAGTCAGCCGCCCAAGCGACGATGTGCTGTTCGAAGTCGCCCAGCTTGCCGCCCAAGGCGTGCGTGAAGTCAACCTGCTGGGCCAGAACGTCAACGCTTATCGTGGCGCAACCTTCGACGGTGGCATCTGCTCCTTCGCCGAACTGCTGCGTCTGGTGGCCTCTATCGACGGTATCGATCGCATCCGCTTCACCACCAGCCATCCGATTGAATTCAGCGACGATATTATTGCGGTGTATGAAGATACCCCCGAACTGGTCAGCCTCCTGCATCTGCCAGTACAAAGCGGTTCAGATCGTATTCTGACCATGATGAAACGCGCGCATACGGCGCTGGAGTACAAAGCGATTATCCGCAAGCTGCGTCAGGCGCGGCCGAATATTCAGTTCAGCTCCGATTTCATTATCGGTTTCCCTGGGGAAACCAGCGCTGACTTTGAACAGACCATGAACCTGATTGCTCAGGTGAACTTCGATACCAGCTTCAGCTTTATCTACTCTTCACGCCCCGGCACACCGGCGGCAGACATGGTAGACGATGTCAGCGAAGAAGAGAAAAAGCAGCGTCTGTATCTGCTGCAAGAGCGCATCAACCAGCAGGTGATGCAGTTCAGCCGCCGCATGCTAGGCACCGTGCAGCGCATTCTGGTCGAGGGGACGTCCCGCAAAAGCCTGATGGAACTCTCTGGCCGCACCGAATGCAACCGGATGGTCAACTTTGAGGGGACACCGGATTTGATCGGCCAATTCGTCGACGTTGAAATTACTGAAGTGTTAACCAACTCTCTGCGCGGCACCCTGGTCCGCACCGAACAGCAGATGGAACTGCGCGTGCATCAATCACCTCAAGCGGTGATCGCACGTACCCGTAAGGAAGATGAGCTGGGCGTCGGTAGCTACCAACCTTAATCGCCCCGCCACCTTGGCATTTTCCTTTTCTCTGCCGGGCAGTCACTGTCCGGTAATTTTGTTTTTTCTTTTGATGATAAGGCGACACAATAATGCAACTCCCACACTGCCCGAAGTGCAATTCCGAATACACCTACCAGGATAACGCCATGTTCATCTGCCCAGAATGCGCCCACGAGTGGAGCGACAGCGTGGCCGTTGAAGATGCCGATACCCTGATCGTCAAAGATGCCAACGGCAACCTGCTAGCCGACGGCGACGCGGTGACCGTGGTCAAGGATCTGAAGGTCAAAGGCAGCTCCTCCATGCTGAAGATCGGCACCAAGGTGAAGAACATCCGTCTGGTGGAAGGCGATCACAACATCGACTGCAAGATCGACGGTTTTGGCCCGATGAAGCTGAAATCCGAGTTTGTGAAAAAGAACTGATTTCGCCGTTTAACCTCCTGTTGGGCCAAATTATTTGGCCCAATTCTGCCCCATCCCCCCTTGAATTCCTTCCCCCGCGCACAGATAGATCAGAGGTAAACTTGCGTCGGTGCGGTACACCATGAATAATTCAAGGTAGTGCGCGCGCTGAAATCGCGTTATGTGACATCAACCAGGCCCTGTGTGAGCCTTGAGGAATCGTTTGAACGTCGCAACACAAGAAATTCTGTTGGAGCCCGCAGACAACCAACGCTTGTTGAGCCTGTGCGGCCCGTTTGATGACAACATCAAACAACTCGAACGCCGGCTGGGGATTGAAATCAACCGCCGAGACAACCGTTTCAAGCTGGTCGGTAAAAACCTGTGCGTGGTTGCCGCCGCCGATATCCTGCGCCATCTGTATGTGGACACGGCCCCGATCCGTGGCATCACTCCGGATATCGACCCGGAGCAGATCCACCTGGCCATCAAAGAGAGCCGGGTGCTGGAGCAGGTAGCCGAAAGCGTGCCGGATTACGGTAAATCGGTCACCATCAAGACCAAGCGCGGCATGGTAAAGCCCCGCACTCCGAACCAGGCGCAGTACATCGCCAATATTTTCGCGCATGACATCACCTTCGGCGTTGGCCCGGCTGGTACCGGTAAAACCTATCTGGCGGTTGCCGCTGCGGTAGATGCGCTGGAGCGTCAGGAAATCCGGCGTATCCTGCTGACCCGTCCTGCGGTTGAAGCAGGCGAGAAGCTGGGCTTCCTGCCGGGCGATCTGAGCCAGAAAGTGGACCCGTATCTGCGCCCGCTGTATGACGCCCTGTTTGAAATGCTGGGCTTCGAGCGGGTGGAAAAGCTGATCGAGCGCAACGTGATCGAAGTTGCACCGCTGGCCTACATGCGTGGCCGTACGCTGAATGATGCTTTTATCATTCTCGATGAAAGCCAGAACACCACCATCGAGCAGATGAAGATGTTCCTGACACGCATCGGTTTTAACTCGAAAGCGGTGATCACCGGTGACGTCACCCAGATCGACCTGCCACGCAATCAGAAGTCCGGCCTGCGCCATGCGGTGGAAGTGCTGTCTGAAGTGGAAGAGATCAGCTTTAACTTCTTCCACAGCGAAGACGTAGTGCGTCACCCGGTTGTCGCTCGTGTGGTTATCGCCTATGAAGCCTGGGAAGCCGCCGAACAAAAGCGCAAAGATGCCATCGCCGAACAACGTAGACGTGAGGCACCGGTTGCCTCCGAACAGGAAACGCCATGAGCCAGGTTATTCTGGATTTACAAATTGCCTGCGCCAGCAGTGAAGGATTACCGGATGAAGCCACTTTCCAGCGCTGGCTGGAAGGTGTGCTGCCACAGTTTCAGGAAGAGGCCGAAGTGACCATCCGTCTGGTAGATGAGGCGGAAAGCAATGAGCTAAACCTGACTTATCGTGGTAAAGACAAGCCCACCAACGTGTTATCATTCCCGTTCGAGGCGCCACCGGAAATCGAACTGCCGCTGTTGGGTGATTTGATTATTTGCCGTCAAGTGGTTGAACAGGAAGCGGTTGAACAACAGAAGGCGCTGGAAGCACACTGGGCGCATATGGTTGTTCACGGTAGCCTTCATCTGCTAGGGTATGACCACATCGAAGACGATGAAGCCGAAGAAATGGAATCTTTGGAAACCGAGATTATGCAGGAGATGGGTTACCCGGACCCTTACCTCGCGGAAAAAGATCCCACCTGATGTTAGCTGAGCATCCCGCAGCCCCGTTTGGGGCTGTCGCTAATTTTGATAACTCAATAGAGTGATATTAACTAAAACGCCATGAGCGACGACCATTCATCCAACAATGACAGCCCCAGTCCCAAGAAGGGGTTCTTTACTCTTATCCTTAACCAGCTGTTCCACGGTGAACCGAAAAACCGTGGCGATCTGGTAGAGCTGATCCGTGATTCCGAGCAAAACGACCTGATCGATCCCGATACCCGTGACATGCTGGAAGGCGTGATGGATATCGCCGAGCAGCGCGTACGCGACATCATGATCCCGCGCTCCCAGATGGTGACGCTCAAGCGTAACCAGACGCTGGAAGAGTGCCTGGACGTGATTATCGAATCCGCCCACTCGCGCTTCCCGGTGATCAGCGAAGATAAAGATCACATCGAAGGCATTCTGATGGCCAAGGATCTGCTGCCGTTTATGCGCGCAGACTCCGAACCATTCAGCATCGACAAGGTGCTGCGTACCGCCGTGGTGGTACCGGAAAGCAAGCGGGTTGACCGGATGCTGAAGGAGTTCCGCTCCCAGCGTTATCACATGGCAATTGTCATTGATGAATTCGGCGGCGTTTCTGGTCTGGTGACCATCGAAGACATTCTGGAGCTGATTGTCGGGGAAATTGAAGACGAATATGACGATGAGGAAGATCGCGACGTTCGCCAACTGAGTCGCCACATGTTCACCGTGCGGGCGCTGGCACCGATCGAAGACTTCAACGACATTTTCGGTACCCACTTCAGCGACGACGAGGTCGACACCATTGGCGGCCTGGTGATGCAAGCCTTCGGCCACCTGCCCGCACGTGGGGAAACCATTGAAATCGAAGGTTACCTATTTAAAGTTGCGATGGCCGACAGTCGACGTATCATCCAGGTTCATGTCAAAATTCCGGACGACGCCCCGCAACCGAAACTGGAAGAATAACTCACACATGGTTAAAGCCTCATTACTTGATCGCCAGCGGGTTCGCGCCCTGCTGGCGCTTTTGACCGGTGCCTGTGGCACGCTGGCCTTCTCCCCTTACGATATCTGGCCTGCAGCCATTGTCTCGCTGTTCGGCCTGCTGGCCGTTACCCTCAACCGCACCACCAAACAATCCGCCCTGCTCGGTTTCTTGTGGGGGATGGGGCTGTTTGGCAGCGGTGTGAACTGGGTTTACGTCAGCATTGCTGATTTTGGTGGCATGCCATTTGCCATTAATATCTTCCTGGTGGTGTTGTTGGCCGCCTACCTTTCGCTGTATACCGGGCTGTTCGCCGGTTTGCTGACGCGCCTCTGGCCACGTACCACCTGGTGGCGGCTGGCGATTGCCGCTCCGGCACTGTGGCAACTGACCGAATTCCTGCGTGGCTGGGTGCTCACCGGTTTCCCTTGGTTACAATTCGGCTATACCCAGATCGACGGCCCGCTGAAAGGCATTGCGCCATTGCTGGGCATGGATGCGATTACCCTGATCCTGATGTCCCTCAGCGGCCTGCTGGTGTTTGCGCTCAATCAACGGCGCATCACCCCGGCGGTGATTGCTATCGCCATGCTGCTGCTGCCGTGGCCGCTGCGCCAGATCCACTGGTTTACGCCGCAGCCGGATAAAGCGGTGAACGTCGCCATGGTGCAGGGCAATATCGAGCAGTCGATGAAGTGGGATCCCAAGGCGTTGCTCAGCACGCTGCAAACCTATCTGGACGAGAGCCGCCCGATGATGGGCAAAGCGCCGATCATCATCTGGCCGGAGTCCGCTATTCCCGATGTGGAGAGCAATCAGAACGGTTTCCTGACCATGATGGACGATCTGATGCGTGCCAAGAACAGCAGCCTGATCACCGGTATTGTGGACGCTCGTGCTACGCAACAAGGCACCAAGTTCTTCAACAGCGTGATCGTGCTGGGCGAAGAAAAGCCTTACAGCTACCCGGCGGCCAATCGCTATGACAAACATCACCTGGTGCCATTCGGTGAGTTTGTGCCGTTGGAAACGCTGCTGCGCCCGCTGGCTCCTTTCTTCGACCTGCCAATGTCCTCGTTCAGCCGCGGTGACTACGTGCAGCCACAGCTCAGCGTGCGCGGTTACAACCTGACGGCAGCCATCTGCTATGAAATCGTGCTCGGCCAGCAGGTACGCGACAACTTCCGTCCGGATACCAACTTCCTGCTGACCGTGTCCAACGACGCCTGGTTCGGCCATTCCATCGGCCCATGGCAGCACTTCCAGATGGCGCGTATGCGTTCATTGGAACTGGGCAGACCGTTGCTGCGTAGCACCAATAACGGCATCACCGCCGCCGTTGGCCCTACCGGCGAAGTGTTGGCCTCCATCCCGCAGTTCACCCGCCAGGTGTTGGAAGTGAAGGTTACCCCAACCACCGGTATCACGCCGTATGCCCGCTTTGGCTCTGCGCCAGTGTGGATCATCACTGTGCTGATGGCAGGCCTCGTGCTGCTGGTTGGCCGCCGCAGCAAATAAACGCGCTCAGGGCACGGTATCTAGCCGTGCCCTTCTTCACCTTCCTGTAACATCTTCTCTCCTCGCCGTTTCTGGCATGCTCCTTGCTTTAATTATTCGGTATAGCCGGTGAACGTCATCCTGTAGCGCTACTGCTTATTTCGCTTGGCTACAGGAGGGATCAAATGGTGCACAACTCCAGAGCAAGGTTCGCACCCAAGTGGTGCATCTGGGGTTTATTGCATTAATTTGGTGCGCGTGATGTCGCAAAAAATGAAACAACTTAGTTTCATCCTGTTCACAATCGGTTATTTTCTATCGGGAATCGGGTCTCAGACTATCTTTATAGTTCCGGCCGTGAATAGCCGTTTTAACCCGCACTCGCTGAGAGCGGGCAATCACAACAGCATAGGAGTTGGACCATGCAAATGCGTAAGTTGGCATTATCGTTACTGCTGATCGGGATGGCGAGTAGCGTAGCCCATGCGGAAGAACTGACCGGCACGCTGAAAAAGATCAAAGATAACGGCGTGATTGTTGTTGGCCATCGTGAATCTTCAGTGCCGTTCTCCTACTATGATAATCAGCAAAAAGTGGTGGGTTACTCCCAGGATTATTCCAACCAAATCGTTGATGCTATCAAGAAGAAATTGAACGAGCCGAATCTGCAGGTGTAAATGCTGCCGATCACCTCGCAAAACCGTATCCCGCTGTTGCAGAACGGCACCTTCGATTTCGAGTGTGGTTCCACCACCAACAACCTCGAGCGCCAGAAACAGGCCGCATTCTCTGATACCATTTTTGTCGTCGGTACCCGCCTGCTGGTCAAGAAAGGCTCCGACATCAAAGACTTTAAAGATCTGGCCGGTAAAGCGGTGGTCGTCACTTCAGGTACCACTTCCGAAGTGTTGCTCAACAAGCTGAACGACAAAGATCAGATGAAAATGCGCATCATCAGTGCCAAAGACCACGGTGACTCCTTCCGCACCCTGGAAAGTGGCCGTGCCGTGGCGTTTATGATGGATGACGCCCTGCTGGCAGGCGAGCGCGCCAAAGCCAAACAGCCGGATCAGTGGGAAATCATTGCGACTCCACAGTCCAAAGAAGCCTATGGCTGTATGATGCGCAAAGACGATCCAGAGTTCAAAAAGCTGGTGGATGAAACCATCGCACAAGCTCAGACCTCTGGCCAGGCCGCCAAATGGTTTGATATCTGGTTCAAACAGCCAATCCCACCAAAAAACCTCAACATGAACTTCGACCTGTCTGACGACATGAAGCAGTTGTTCAAAGAACCTAACGACAAAGCACTGAACTAATAAAAAGATCAAGCCAGCCCAAGCTGGCTGCTGTAGATGACGGTTAACAGGACAGACAGTGATGCGGGAGGCCGTTCCCCTCCCGCATTTTTTCCTGACACGACTCGGCCTGCCGGGTAGGTAAACGGTCATCAAGTTGTAAGGTGTTTTACACCTGTTTAGCGGAGTTTGTTATGTCAATAGATTGGAACTGGGGTATCTTCCTGCAGCAGGCCCCGTTTGGGAATACCACCTATCTGGGCTGGATCTGGTCCGGCTTTCAGGTCACGGTCGCCCTCTCAGTCTGTGCATGGATTATTGCCTTCTTTGTCGGTTCACTGTTCGGTATCTTGCGCACCGTACCCAACCGTTTTCTCTCCTCGCTAGGGACTTGTTACGTCGAACTGTTCCGTAACGTGCCTTTAATCGTCCAATTCTTTACCTGGTATCTGGTGATGCCAGAACTGCTGCCAGCCGATATCGGCATGTGGTTCAAAAGCGAACTCGATCCCAACGTGCAATTCTTCATCTCTTCCATGCTGTGCCTTGGGCTGTTTACTGCCGCACGCGTCTGCGAACAGGTACGTGCCGCGATCCAGTCTCTGCCACGCGGCCAGCAGGCTGCCGGACTGGCAATGGGCCTGACGCTGCCACAAACCTATCGCTATGTCCTGTTGCCCAACGCCTATCGGGTGATCGTGCCGCCGATGACCTCGGAAATGCTCAACCTGGTAAAAAACTCCGCCATTGCCTCGACCATCGGGCTGGTGGACATGGCCGCACAGGCCGGTAAGCTGCTGGATTACTCCGCACACGCCTATGAATCCTTTACTGCCATCACCCTCGCCTACGTTGCGATCAACGCCGTGATCATGCTGTTGATGCGTATCGTCGAGAAGAAAGTGCAGTTACCTGGCCATATGGGGAGTAAATAATGTACCAATTTGATTGGGGATCGATTGTCCCAAGCTTCCCGTATCTGCTGCAAGGGCTGGTCGTTACGCTGAAAATCACCGTGACGGCTATTGTGTTTGGTATTCTGTGGGGCACCGTTCTGGCAGTAATGCGCCTGTCGTCAATCAAGGCGATTAGCTGGTTCGCGGCGCTGTACGTCAACCTGTTCCGCTCCGTACCGCTGGTGATGGTGCTGCTGTGGTTCTATCTGGTGGTTCCAAGCTTATTACAACAAGTTCTTGGGCTGTCACCGAAAACCGATATTCGCCTTATCTCGGCTATGGTAGCCTTTTCGCTGTTTGAAGCCGCCTACTACTCGGAAATTATCCGAGCAGGTATTGAAAGCGTCTCGCGCGGCCAATCCTCTGCTTCGCTGGCATTGGGCATGACCCAATGGCAATCGATGCGGTTGGTGATCCTGCCGCAGGCGTTCCGGGCGATGGTGCCACTGCTGCTGACCCAGGGGATCGTGTTGTTCCAGGACACCTCGCTGGTTTACGTACTTAGCCTGGCCGACTTCTTCCGCACCGCGTCAACCATTGGTGAGCGTGACGGTACGCAGGTAGAAATGATCCTGTTCGCCGGTTTGGTCTATTTTGTTATCAGTCTCGCCGCCTCGGCGCTGGTAAGCTATTTGAAGAAAAGGACTGTTTGATGATATCCCTGAAAAATGTTTCTAAGTGGTACGGTCACTTTCAGGTTCTGACCGACTGCACCACTGAAGTCAAAAAAGGCGAAGTGGTGGTAGTCTGCGGTCCTTCCGGCTCAGGCAAATCAACCCTGATTAAAACCGTTAACGGGCTGGAGCCAATCCAGAAAGGCGATATCGAAGTTAACGGCATTCAGGTCAACAGCAAGAGCACCAACTTGGCGCAATTGCGCTCCAAAGTGGGGATGGTGTTCCAGCATTTCGAACTGTTCCCCCATTTGTCGATCATTGAAAACCTGACGCTGGCACAGGTCAAGGTCCTTAAGCGCGACAAGGCAGCCTCACAGGATAAGGCCCTGAAACTGCTGGAACGTGTGGGCCTGTCTGCGCATGCCAACAAGTTCCCTGGGCAACTTTCCGGTGGCCAGCAGCAGCGTGTGGCGATTGCCCGTGCGCTGTGTATGGATCCGATCGCCATGCTGTTTGATGAACCTACCTCTGCGCTCGATCCGGAAATGATCAACGAGGTGCTGGACGTCATGGTGAAGCTGGCACAGGAAGGGATGACCATGATGGTGGTAACCCACGAAATGGGCTTTGCCCGTAAAGTGGCCCACCGGGTGATCTTTATGGATGAAGGGAAGATTGTCGAAGACACCAATAAAGATGACTTCTTCAACAACCCGCAGTCTGAGCGTGCCAAAGACTTCCTGGCCAAAATCCTGCATTGATCGCCAGATGCGCCCTGGTTCTCAGGGCGCATCAATAGTGCTTGTTTCTTTCACGCTTTCCCCCGATCCTCACTGCATAATGATAACGCTGAAGGAGAAAGTGATGCCCCGCCCCATTATTATCGATTGTGACCCAGGCCTTGATGACGCTATTGCCCTTGCCATGGCGTTACGCGCCCCAACCTTGGATGTCAAAGCCGTTACCACTTCTGCCGGTAACCAGACACCGCAAAAAACCCTGCATAACGCGCTCGGCCTGCTGACGCTGATGCAACGGCCAGATGTTCTGGTCGCTGGCGGTGCCGCCAAGCCCTTGATGCGCGATCTGGTGATTGCCGATTACGTGCACGGTGATACCGGCATGGGCAATACCCATCTGCCCGCCCCTAGCTTCCAGCCAGTAAAACAGACAGCGGTCGAACTGATTGCC
Organism: Serratia sp. H1w; assembly: GCF_000633355.1. Taxonomy (GTDB): domain Bacteria; phylum Pseudomonadota; class Gammaproteobacteria; order Enterobacterales; family Enterobacteriaceae; genus Chania. Next base: position 21,618 of record NZ_AYMQ01000102.1, on the reverse strand, counting down.
GATCTGCTGCGCTCCAGCCCAGAGCCGATGACGCTGGTAGTGACCGGCCCGATGACCAACATCGCGTTGTTGCTGTCACAGCACGCCGAGCTGAAAAAGAAGATCGAACGCATCGTGTTTATGGGCGGTGGGATGAATGCGGGCAACACCACGCCGGTGGCCGAATTCAATATCTATGTCGATCCCGAAGCGGCCGAAATCGTGCTGCAATCCGGCGTACCGCTGACCATGGCCGGGCTGAACGTCACCCATCAGGCATTGGTGTTACCACAAGATATCGAACGCATCCGCAGTATTAATAATCCAGTGGCGGCAGCGGTAGCCAGCATGCTCGATTTCTATCTGCCGCTGTATCTCAGCCACCCGCGTGGCCTGCCTGGGGCTGCCATGCACGATCCTTGCACCATCGCCTGGCTGCTGGCTCCGGAGCTGTTTGAAAGCCGTGAACTGTGGGTAGGTGTGGAAACCCAGGGGCAGTATACCGTGGGTATGACGGTGGTGGATGAGTTTGGCCAGAACGGGAAACCGGCCAACGTCGAAGTGCTGACCCATATCAACCGCCAGGGCTTTATCGATCTGATGGTTGAGTGCGTCTCACGCTACTAAATCCCCCCTCGCCCTAACCCTCTCCCCCAGGAGAGGGAACCGATCGAGCAGACCTGAAAATACGATGACGCACCTTGGATGAGAGGACTCGCTGATTTTTCTGCGTAATGCCTTTACTCCCTACTTCCCGAAGCAGCACGAACCCACCAAGCACTCCGGACAGCTCCCTCTCCCTGCGGGAGAGGGTTGGGGTGAGGGGCTATAACCACAAGCCCTGTTATCGATTAACGCCTGTCCCTGACCCAGGCTCCGAACCCGCTTTTTACCGCGACGCCAAAGCCTCTGATAGGTGGGGATTATGCAGGTTAGCCGACCGTTGAGCGCATGGAAGCGCGATTGTGAGCCCCCATGGACGGGTTCACGGCGTGTCGGCGTTCTGCATGCTCCCCACCTGCGACACCATTAATCACAGCCATTGAGGTTGATGACGAATATGCGACTGGACGCAGCATGCAGCGCCCCTACATCAGTAGCATCTCTACTGGTTTATCAAGGCTCAAACGGCCGGCGCTGGAACTGATCGTGACCGCACTTCGGGCATAGCGGCAGCACTTCTGGCGTATAGAACGCCAGATGGTGATGACACTTCTCACACACCAGATTACCCAACCCGACCACCTCGCCGCTGTGGTAGACGCCGTGGTGGCTGACATCCTTGAACACCTCGCGCCACTCCAGTTGGGTCTTATCGGTGATATCCGCCAGTTCCTGCCACAGGCTCTCCTTGATCACGCGCATAAACACGCTGTCGGTGAAATCCTCCCGGCTTTCTTCATAGCTGCGGGCAAACTCCTCCAGATCGCGGCGCACCGCCCGGGTTAACTGCTCAACTTCCGTGCGGCTTAGCTCCTCCACTTCGTTCAGACGTTTCTCGGCGCTGGCGACCAATTGGTCAATATCACGTTCGCCGTTCTTTAAACGTTCCGTCAGCGACGTCACCAACTCGCGGTAATACTGAGCAACCTTGTTCATAGCTTCTCCTAGATGAACTACTGCGACAGGACTTCTCCCCTAAAACTACTCGTTATTATTTTAGTCGTAAATCACTGATGTGGCTTGGCAAGGTGAGGGATTGGCACATTGTGAGTCACATCATGGCACGGTTATTTTTTTAATACGCCGAGTCGGGGCGCTTGGTGTTGTTGCCGACAGGTCTTATCAGCTATGCTATGCAGATCTAAAGATACTCACAGAATGCTACGGATGTAGCTGTTACACACCTACAGGACCATCGGCCGCCATGCAAGAGCAATACCGCCCCGAAGAGATAGAATCGAACGTACAGCTTCACTGGCAAGAGAAGCAAACTTTCAAGGTTACCGAAGACGCCAGCAAGGAAAAGTATTACTGCCTATCCATGCTGCCTTACCCTTCTGGTCGTCTGCACATGGGTCATGTTCGTAACTACACCATTGGCGACGTGACCTCCCGCTACCAGCGTATGCTGGGTAAAAACGTGCTACAGCCGATTGGCTGGGATGCGTTTGGCTTGCCGGCAGAAGGCGCGGCGGTAAAGAACAACACCGCACCAGCCCCATGGACCTACGACAACATCGAATACATGAAGAACCAGCTGAAACTGCTGGGCTTCGGCTATGACTGGGATCGCGAGATCGCCACCTGTGATCCTGACTACTACCGTTGGGAACAGTGGTTCTTCACCAAGCTGTACGAAAAAGGCATGGTCTACAAGAAGACCTCGGCGGTGAACTGGTGTCCACACGATCTGACCGTTCTGGCCAACGAACAGGTGATCGACGGCTGCTGCTGGCGCTGCGATACCAAGGTTGAGCGTAAAGAGATCCCACAGTGGTTTATTAAAATCACCGATTACGCCGACCAACTGCTCAACGATCTGGACACGCTGGAAAGCTGGCCAGAGCAGGTGAAAACCATGCAGCGCAACTGGATTGGCCGTTCCGAAGGGGTAGAAATCACCTTCGACGTTGCCGACAGCGCTGAGAAAGTCACCGTCTACACCACCCGCCCGGATACCTTTATGGGTGCCACCTATGTGGCCGTTGCCGCAGGTCACCCATTGGCACAACAGGGCGCGATCAATAACCCGGCGCTGACCGGCTTTATCGACGAATGCCGCAACACCAAGGTTGCCGAAGCCGAAATGGCGACCATGGAGAAGAAAGGCATGGCCACCGGCCTGTTTGCCATTCATCCTCTGAGCGGTGAAAAACTGCCGATCTGGGTAGCCAACTTCGTATTGATGGAATACGGCACCGGCGCGGTAATGGCCGTCCCTGGCCACGATCAGCGTGACTGGGAATTTGCCACCAAATACGGTCTGCAAATCAAACCGGTTGTTCTGAACCTGGACGGCAGCAAGCCAGACGTCACCGCCGAAGCGATGACCGAAAAAGGCACGCTGTTCAACTCCGGCGAATTCGACGGTCTGGATCACCTGGCCGGCTTTAACGCCATCGCCGACAAGCTGGTCGCCCAAGGCGTGGGTCAGCGTAAAGTGAACTACCGTCTGCGCGACTGGGGCGTATCCCGTCAACGTTACTGGGGTGCTCCAATCCCAATGGTGACGCTGGAAGACGGCACCGTAATGCCAACGCCAGCAGACCAACTGCCGGTGATCCTGCCGGAAGACGTGGTGATGGACGGCATCACCAGCCCGATCAAAGCCGATCCCGAGTGGGCAAAAACCACCGTTAACGGCCAACCGGCGCTGCGTGAAACCGACACCTTCGACACCTTTATGGAGTCTTCCTGGTACTACGCACGTTACACCTGCCCACAGTACGATAAAGGGATGCTGGATCCGGCTGCGGCCAACTACTGGCTGCCTGTCGATCAGTATGTTGGCGGCATCGAACACGCCATCATGCACCTGATGTATTTCCGCTTCTTCCACAAGCTGATGCGCGACGCAGGTCTGGTCGATTCAGACGAGCCGGCCAAACGCCTGTTGTGCCAGGGGATGGTACTGGCCGATGCCTTCTACTACACCGGCAACAGCGGTGAGCGCGTGTGGGTATCGCCGGTAGATGCCACCGTCGAACGTGATGAGAAAGGCCGCATTGTCAAAGCGACCGATCCAGAAGGCCGCGAACTGGTCTATGCTGGCATGAGCAAAATGTCGAAGTCGAAGAACAACGGCATCGACCCGCAGGTGATGGTAGAGAAATACGGCGCGGATACCGTGCGTCTGTTTATGATGTTTGCTTCCCCGGCAGAAATGACGCTGGAATGGCAAGAATCCGGCGTTGAAGGGGCTAACCGCTTCCTGAAACGCGTTTGGAAACTGGCTTACGACCATGTTGAGAAAGGTGCCGTTCAACCACTGGACGTCAATGCGCTCAATGAAGATCAGAAAGCGCTGCGCCGCGACGTGCATAAAACCATCGCCAAAGTGACTGATGATATCGGCCGCCGTCAGACCTTCAACACCGCCATCGCCGCCGTGATGGAGCTGATGAACAAGCTGGGCCGTGCACCGCAGGAAACTGAACAGGATCGCGCCCTGCTGCAAGAAGCCTTGCTGGCCGTGGTACGTATGCTGTATCCGTTCACACCGCACGTCTGTTTCACCCTGTGGCAAGCGTTGAGTGCTGAAGGTGATGTGGATACTGCGCCATGGCCTGTGGCAGACGTTGACGCCATGGTGGAAGATTCCAAGCTGGTCGTGGTACAGGTTAACGGCAAAGTGCGGGCAAAAGTCACCGTGCCAGCCGACGCGACCGAAGAACAAGTGCGTGAGCGCGCCTCCCAGGAACATCTGGTGGCCAAATATCTGGAAGGGGTCACGGTACGTAAAGTGATCTATGTTCCAGGCAAATTGCTTAACCTGGTTGTGGGTTAACACAAGGAGGCTTTGTGCGACTTCGTATTCTGACGTTGTTGCTGGGGTTGGCGGTGCTTGTCACCGCCGGCTGCGGTTTTCATCTGCGCGGCAACGCGCAGGTGCCCACAGAATTGCATACGCTGATCCTGGACAGCTACGATCCCTTTGGCCCATTGACCCGTGCGGTACGTGAGCAATTGCGTCTGAGCGGTGCAAAAGTGGTCAAATACGATCCGGCCCACAAGGAAGTCCCGTCACTGCGCATCGTCAGTTCGACGCAAAGCCAGGATACGGTGTCGATCTTCCAGGATGGTAAAACGGCGGAGTATCAATTGGTGATGACGGTACAGGCTCAGGTGCTGATCCCAGGCCATGACATTTACCCAATTAATGTCAAAGTCTTCCGCTCGTTCTTTGATAACCCGTTGACCGCCCTGGCCAAAGATTCCGAGCAGGACATCATCATGCAGGAAATGCGTGAGCAGGCTGCCCAGCAAATTCTGCGTAAGATGCTGGCGGTGCACGCAGCGGTGCAAGACTCGCAAGAGAAAGCCGCCATCGCTGGTGAAAAAGCGGCCAGTGCTGCTGCACAATGATCCGTCTTTATCCTGAACAACTTGCCGCGCAGCTCCGAGAGGGGCTGCGCGCTTGTTATTTATTAAGCGGGAATGAACCCTTGCTGCTACAGGAAAGCCAGGATCTGATCCGTCAGGCCGCCCAACAGCAGCAGTTCACCGAGCATTACAGCATTTCCCTGGATGTCCATACCGACTGGGATGCCATCTTCAGCATCTGCCAGGCCATGAGCCTGTTTGCCAGCCGACAAACCCTGCTGCTGATTTTTCCCGAGAATGGCCCAACGGCCCCGATCGGTGAGCAGTTGGTCAAGCTGGCAGCTTTGCTGCATGACGATATCCTATTGGTCCTGCGCGGCCCGCGCCTGACCAAAGCGCAGGAGAACAGCGCCTGGTTCAAGGCACTCAGCGCCAACGGTGCCATGGTCAGTTGCCAAACGCCGGAGCAGGCCCAACTGCCGCGCTGGGTTGCCCAGCGAGCCAAATCGATGCAGCTGGATCTTGATGACGCGGCCAATCAGTTGCTGTGTTACTGCTATGAAGGCAACCTGCTGGCACTTTCGCAGGCGTTGGAACGGCTGTCGCTGCTGCATCCTGATGGCAAACTGACGCTGCCCCGTGTAGAGCAGGCGGTCAACGATGCCGCCCACTTCAGCCCATTCCACTGGCTGGATGCCCTGCTGGCAGGCAAAAGCAAACGTGCCTGGCATATCCTGCGGCAACTGCAACAAGAGGATGTCGAGCCGGTGATCCTGCTGCGTACCCTGCAACGGGAACTGCTGATGCTGCTGAACCTGCAACGCCACATGGCTAACACCCCGCTACGTACACTGTTCGATCAGCTAAAGGTCTGGCAAAACCGCCGTAGCCTGATCACTCAGGCTCTGCAACGCCTGTCGGGTCAGCAGTTGCGGCAAGCGGTGCATCTACTGGCGCAAATTGAGCTCACCCTCAAGAAAGACTACGGCCAGTCGGTGTGGCCGGAGCTGGAAACCCTGTCGATGTTACTATGCGGCAAACCTCTGGCCACGAGCGTCTCCGATGCCTACTAGCCCGCAACAGCCACATTCTCTGCACGCCTTTTTCGGGGGTACCTTCGATCCGATCCACTACGGCCATTTGCGCCCGGTGGAAGCGTTGGCTAAAGATGTGGGTCTCAAGCAGGTCACGTTGCTGCCCAACCATGTACCGCCACATCGCCCACAGCCAGAAGCCAACGCACAGCAGCGGCTCACCATGGTGGAGCTGGCCATCGCCGGTAATCCGTTGTTTACCGTGGACGATCGCGAATTGCACCGCACCACCCCGTCTTACACCATCGAGACTTTCGAAACGATTCGTAAAGAACGTGGCGCCGCAGCGCCTCTGGCGTTTATCATTGGCCAGGATTCGCTGCTGAGCCTGCACCAATGGCACCGCTGGCAAGATCTGCTGCACGTCTGCCACCTGCTGGTGCTGGCGCGCCCAGGCTACCAGCAGCAGATGGAGACACAAGCGCTGCAACGCTGGCTGGAACGGCACCAGATCGCCGATGCCACCCTGCTCAGCCGCCAGCCGCACGGGTTTATTTACCTGGCTGATACCCCCTTACTGGAGATATCCGCCACCGAGATACGCCAGCGTCGTCATCAAGGCATCAGCTGTGACGATTTACTGCCACGCTCTGTGCAGCGTTATATCGAGTTACAGGGTTTATATCGATAGGCCGCATGCTATACTGCGCCGCTATTTTTCAGGTATCCGCTGAAAACCCCAAGGACCTTGGCTAGCTGGGCAAAACCAGCAGGCTTTCAGCGGCATCCTGCCGAAACCATCACGATTCAGGCCAGTGACTTTGGGCAGTTGCCCATAGCGTCCTGATGAACAGAACACTCCCAAGGGGGAACCTTTGCAAGGTAAAGCGCTCCAAGATTTCGTCATCGATAAAATTGATGACCTGAAAGGCCAGGATATTATCGCTCTGAATGTTCAGGGTAAATCCAGCATCACCGACTGCATGATCATCTGTACCGGCACCTCGAGCCGCCATGTAATGTCGATCGCCGAGCACGTTGTGCAAGAAGCTCGTGCCGCCGGTATGGAACTGTATGGCATGAAAGGCCAGGCCGTTTCCGACTGGGTCGTAGTCGACCTGGGCGAAGTGATTGTGCACGTGATGCAGGAAGAAAGTCGTCAGCTGTACGAACTGGAAAAGCTCTGGAGTTAAGCGGTGAAACTGCAATTGGTTGCAGTCGGCACCAAAATGCCCGACTGGGTGCAGACCGGCTTTATGGATTACCTGCATCGCTTTCCAAAAGATATGCCGTTTGAGCTGACCGAGATCCCGGCAGGCAAACGCGGCAAGAATGCGGATATCAAACGCATTCTGGAAAAGGAAGGCGAGCAGATGCTGGCAGCGGTGGGCAAAGGCAACCGCATCGTTACGCTGGATATTCCAGGAACCCCGTGGGAAACGCCCCAGTTGGCACAGCAGCTCGAACGCTGGAAGCAGGATGGCCGCAACGTCAGCCTGCTGATTGGTGGCCCTGAGGGGCTGTCTCCGGCCTGTAAAGCCGCCGCCGAGCAGAGCTGGTCGCTTTCCCCGTTAACGTTGCCACATCCTTTAGTGCGTGTTTTGGTGGCCGAGAGCCTCTACCGCGCCTGGAGTATTACTACCAATCATCCTTACCACCGGGAGTAACCGGTGGTGATAGTTACAGAGTGAAAAAAGCAGCGGGATGAAAATAGAACGTAACCCTTTTCGCGACTATACGGCCGAGTCCGCCCTGTTTGTACGCCGCGCCGTGGTGGCGTTTTTTATCATTCTGGTGCTGACAGGCGTCCTGATTGCCAATCTGTATAATCTGCAAATCGTTCGTTTTGAAGATTACCGCACCCGCTCCAACGAAAACCGCATCAAACTACTGCCTATCGCCCCCAGCCGCGGCATTATTTACGATCGTAACGGCACACCGCTGGCGCTTAACCGCACCATTTACCAGTTGGAACTGATGCCAGAAAAAGTGGACGATCTGAAAGCCACGCTGGAAGCCCTGCGCCCGGTAGTCGATCTCACCGACGACGATATCGCCAACTTTGAAAAAGAGCGCAAGCGCTCGCGCCGTTTCGTGTCGATCCCGGTAAAAACGCCGCTGACCGAAGTGCAGGTGGCCCGCTTTGCGGTCAACCAATTCCGCTTCCCCGGCGCGGAAGTCAAAGGTTATCAACGTCGCTACTATCCCTATGGGTCTGCCCTCACTCACGTGATCGGCTATGTGTCGAAAATTAACGACCGCGACGTTGAACGCCTGGACAAAGACGGCCAGTTACGTAACTACGCCGCTACCCATGATATTGGCAAGCTGGGGATCGAACGCTTCTACGAAGATGTCCTGCATGGCAAAACCGGCTATGAAGAGGTTGAAGTCAACAACCGTGGCCGGGTGATCCGCCAGTTGCACGAGCAACCGCCTTCCGCTGGCAAAGACGTTTATCTGACGCTGGATCTCAACCTGCAACGCTATATCGAACAGTTGCTGGTAGGCAGCCGTGCCGCCGTGGTGGTCAGCGATCCGCGTACCGGGGGCATTTTGGCGATGGTTTCCAACCCCAGCTACGATCCGAACCTGTTTGTTGACGGTATCTCCAACAAGGATTATCAAGGGCTGCTCAACGATCCGAACCGCCCGCTGATCAACCGCGCTACCCAAGGGGTTTATCCACCGGCTTCCACGGTCAAACCCTACATTGCCGTTTCCGCCCTGAGCGCCGGAGTGATCACCAAAAATACCGTCGTGTTCGATCCAGGCTGGTGGCAATTGCCAGGCTCAGAGAAACGCTTCCGCGACTGGAAAAAATGGGGGCATGGCCGCCTCAACGTCACCAAAGCGCTGGAGGAATCTGCGGATACCTACTTCTATCAGGTGGCTTACGATATGGGGATCGATCGCCTGTCCAGCTGGCTGACCAAGTTCGGCTACGGCGAATATACCGGCATCGATCTTTCCGAAGAGCGTTCAGGCCTGATGCCAACGCGCGACTGGAAATTCAAACGTTACAAGAAACCGTGGTATCAGGGCGACACCATCCCGGTGGGCATCGGCCAGGGCTACTGGACCGCGACGCCGATCCAGATGTCCAAGGCGCTGAACACCCTGATTAACGACGGTAACGTCAAAGATCCGCACCTGCTGCAAAGTACCAAGATCAACGGCGTATTGGTGCCGTTCCGGCAGAAAGAGACCAAGCAAATCGGCGATATTCATTCAGGCTTCTGGGAAATAGCCAAAGACGGCATGTACGGCGTTGCCAACCGGCCTAACGGCACGGCACGCAAGTTCTTTGAAAAGACACCGTATAAAGCCGCGGCAAAATCGGGTACCGCACAGGTATTCGGCTATGAAACCTATAACGCCCATAAACTCGCTGAGCACCTGCGAGACCATAAATTGATGACCGCCTTTGCGCCGTTTGACAACCCGACGGTTTCAGTCGCCATCATTTTGGAGAACGGCGGTTCAGGCCCGGCGGTAGGTACCATTACCCGCCAAATCCTCGACCACATCCTGTTGGGCGACAACAATACGCAATTACCGGATGCAGTACCGCTGCCGCCAGGTATAGAAGGTGATTAAGGGACAACATGACTGAAAGCCAACAAAAGGGCTCAATCTGGACCAAAATCCATATCGACCCCACATTCCTGTTGTTTATTCTGGCCCTGCTGGTCTACAGCTCCGTGGTGATGTGGAGCGCCAGCGGCCAGGATATGGGCATGATGGAACGCAAAATCGGTCAGATCCTGATGGGGCTGATCGTGATGGGCGTGATGGCGCAAATCCCACCGCGGGTTTATGAAAGCTGGGCGCCCTACCTGTATATTTTCTGCGTGATCCTGCTGATTCTGGTGGACGCCTTCGGCCAAATCAGTAAAGGGGCACAGCGCTGGCTGGATCTGGGCTTTGTGCGCTTCCAGCCTTCGGAAATCGCCAAGATCGCCGTGCCGCTGATGGTAGCACGCTTTATGAACCGTGACGTGTGCCCCCCTTCGCTGAAGAACACCGGCATCGCACTGGTGCTGATTTTCCTGCCAACCTTGTTGGTTGCCGCACAGCCCGATCTGGGGACGTCGATCCTGATCGCCGCCTCCGGTCTGTTTGTGCTGTTCCTGTCGGGGATGAGCTGGAAGCTGATCGCCGTAGCGGCCGTGGCGTTGGCTGCCTTTATTCCCGTCCTGTGGTTCTTCCTGATGCACGGCTATCAGCGTGACCGCGTGATGATGCTGCTCGATCCGGAAAGCGATCCGTTAGGGGCTGGCTACCATATTATTCAGTCGAAAATCGCCATCGGCTCCGGCGGGCTGTCAGGGAAAGGCTGGCTGCATGGTACGCAGTCCCAGTTGGAGTTCCTGCCGGAACGTCACACCGACTTTATCTTTGCAGTATTGGCAGAAGAGCTTGGCCTGATTGGCGTGCTGGTACTGCTGTTGCTGTATCTACTGGTGATTATCCGCGGGCTGATGATCGCCGCCAAGGCACAGACCACCTTTGGCCGCGTGATGGTCGGTGGACTGATGCTGATCCTGTTCGTCTATGTGTTTGTTAACATTGGTATGGTCAGTGGTATTTTACCGGTAGTTGGCGTACCTTTGCCTTTGGTCAGTTACGGGGGTTCGGCGCTGATCGTACTCATGGCTGGGTTCGGCATCGTGATGTCGATCCACACGCATCGGAAAATGTTGTCTAAAAATCTATAAGAGGTGTGCAATGCGTAAGGAATGGCTTTGGGTCGGCGCGGTTGCTGCTGCGGTATTACTTTCCGGCTGTGTGACCACAACGGAAGAAACACAGGCACCGGTGCAACAAGCCTACAACGGCCCGGTGACCGAAATCGGCGGCGTGGAGCCTCACTATGAACCCTATAACCCTGGCACGATGCAGGATTATAAGGTTAATGGCGACACTTATCGTATCGTGCAGAACCCGCAGAACTTCTCGCAAACCGGCCTGGCAGCCTGGTACGGCGAAGAGGCCAACGGCAACACCACCGCTATTGGCGAGCAGTTCGATCCCAATGCGCTGACCGCCGCGCATCCGACCTTACCTATCCCAAGCTATGTGCGCGTCACCAACCTGGCCAATGGCCGTCAACTGGTGGTACGTGTAAACGATCGTGGCCCTTACACCTCAGGCCGGATTATCGATCTGTCCAAAGCCGCGGCCGACCGCCTCAACCTGTCTAATAACACCAAGGTGAAAGTCGACTTTATCAGCGTCGCCCCAGACGGCACATTGAGCGGCCCAGGCACCGTGGGTACCGTCGTCGCCAAACAGAGCTATGCCCTGCCGCCACGCCCGGATCTCGATTCCGGCGGTGGTATGGACACTCAGATGCAGCAAGCCGCACCGGTTGCCGCCCCTGTCACTCAAACAATGGACAGCGGCAGCATGAACGGAAATGACACTATCCCAGTGGCCTCCAGCGGCCGCAGCGGTGGTTTCCTTGGCGCACCGCAACCGTTAGCCCCTGGCGTCTTGGAAGGGACTGAACCTCAGCCGGTGATTAGCGCACCGACTGCCGCCCCGGTCGCAGCTAGCGCCGCCGCAGCCAGTAGTGCCAGCGGTAGCTATGTCGTACAAGTTGGTGCCCTGAGCAATGCCGAACGTGCGCAAAGCTGGCAACAACAGCTGAGCCAGCAGTTTGGCGTTCCCGGCAAGGTTGCCGCCAATGGCGCTGTCTATCGCGTGCAGCTTGGCCCGTTCAGCAATCGTCAGCAAGCGGCGCAGTTGCAACAGCGCCTGGCCAGTGAGGCACAACAACAATCCTTTATTACTGCCGCCCCTTAAACGCGATAGATAAATCAGAGGGTTGAGTTTGTAGGGGTCGAACATGTTCGACCCGATTTAGTCCATTGATTATCCAACCGGCTGTCATCTGCCGCAGCATGCAACGCCCCTACGTGGCGGGTGCTGAAACATTTTCTTTCAGGTAAATCTGTGTAAACGCTTATCAGTTGGCCCATTGGCTAATGCCTGCCGGGGCCCCGTCTGCTATAGTGTGACTCGTTTTTTAACTTAACTTTTACGGTGTTGTAGTCCCGATCATGAAACAGGTAACCTCTTTTCGCTTAATCAAAAGCCTCACGCTTGGCACGGCCATCGCGCTCAGCGCAGCGTCAGTTGCCCACGCAGACGACGTTAATATTAAAACCATGATCCCGGGTGTGCCGCAGATTGATGCTGAGGCCTACATCCTGATTGATTACAACTCCGGTAAAGTGTTGGCGGAATCAAACGCCGATGCACGTCGCGATCCAGCCAGCCTGACCAAAATGATGACCAGCTACGTCATCGGCCAGGCGCTGAAATCCGGCAAGATTGGCCAGGAAGATATGGTTACCGTCGGTCAGGACGCCTGGGCTACCGGCAATCCGGTATTCAAAGGTTCCTCGCTGATGTTCCTCAAGCCGGGCGACCGCGTGCCGGTTTCCAAGCTGACCCGTGGTATCAACCTGCAATCTGGTAACGATGCCTGTGTCGCGATGGCTGACTACGTCGCCGGCAGCCAGGATGCGTTCGTTAACCTGATGAACACCTACGTCAAGCAACTCGGTTTGCAAAACACCCACTTCCAGACCGTACACGGTCTGGATGCGGAAGGTCAGTTCAGCTCGGCGCGCGATATGGCGCTGATCGGCCAGGCGCTGATCCGCGATGTGCCAGACGAATACGCTATCTATAAAGAAAAAGAGTTCACCTTTAACAATATCCGTCAGCTGAACCGTAACGGTCTGCTGTGGGATACCAGCCTGAACGTCGATGGGATCAAAACCGGCCATACCAACTCGGCGGGTTATAACCTGGTAGCATCGGCAACCGAAGGCCAGATGCGTCTGATCTCCGCCGTGCTGGGTGGCCGTACCTACAAAGGCCGCGAAACCGAAAGCAAAAAACTGCTGACCTGGGGCTTCCGCTTCTTTGAAACCGTTGCGCCATTGAAAGCAGGCAAAGAGTTCGCCTCTGAACCCGTGTGGTTCGGTGATGCCGATCGCGTAGAGCTCGGCGTAGACAAAGATGCCTACCTGACCATCCCACGCGGCCGCATGAAAGATCTGAAAGCCAGCTATGTGCTGAATACGCCGGAAATCCATGCCCCACTGGCCAAAAACCAGGTGGTCGGCACCATTAACTTCCAGCTGGATGGCAAGACCATCGATCAGCGCCCGCTGGTGGTGCTGAACGAAGTGAAAGAAGGGGGTTTCTTTGGCCGTATCGTGGATTATATCCGCCTGATGTTCCATCACTGGTTCGGCTAACCCTTGAATCGGCTGATTTCAGCCCCATATAACAATTAACACTAACTCCCGCTCCGGCGGGAGTTATAATTTAGAGATCCGCCACAGCTGGAGCGCACCCACATGCAAAAAACTAAACTGAACGAACTGCTCGAATTCCCTTGTACCTTTACCTACAAGGTAATGGGCCTGGCACACCCCGAGCTGGTAGACCAGGTGGTTGAAGTGGTACAGCGCCATGCTCCAGGGGATTACAACCCGCAGGTTAAACCGAGCAGCAAAGGCAACTACCACTCCGTTTCCATCACCATCACCGCCACCCATATCGATCAGGTGGAAACGTTATATGAAGAGTTGGGCAACATTGAAATTGTCCGTATGGTGCTGTAATTACAGCATAACTCCCTGCCAGCCAACCTGGTTCAGCGCCACCGTTGCCCGGGTTGTCCTGGTTCGCCAGGGATAAATGCTGGTCGCGGGCCAGAGCGCCCGGTATAATGTTTTTACCACTTCTGTAACCTGACGATGCCCCGCTTGCAACACAATACGATCATTCTCCGTCAGCTGGGGTTGCAGCCCTATGAGCCTGTATCCCAAGCCATGCACAGCTTCACCAATCACCGCGACGAATCCACGCTCGATGAATTGTGGCTGGTGCAGCATCAGGCCGTGTTCACCCAGGGCCAGGCCGGCAAGGCAGAGCATCTGCTGATGCCAGGCGATATCCCGGTGATCCAGAGCGATCGCGGCGGCCAGGTCACCTATCACGGCCCCGGCCAGCAGGTGCTGTACGTGATGGTGGATCTTAAACGCAATAAAGTGGGTGTTCGCCAACTCGTCACGGCCTTGGAAGAGACCGTTATCAATACCCTCGCCCATTTCAAGATCGAATCACGCGCGCGCCCGGATGCGCCCGGCGTGTACGTGGGTGAACAAAAGATTTGTTCATTAGGTTTGCGGATCCGTAAAGGCAGCTCATTTCATGGCCTGGCCCTGAATGTCGCCATGGATCTCACCCCTTTCCAACGCATCAACCCCTGCGGTTATGCCGGAATGCAGATGACACAAGTCAGCGCGCTGGCACCAGGTGTCGGGATTGCCGATGTGCATCCCCTTCTGGTACAGGAATTTGTACATTTACTCGGCTACCAGACGGTCGAGCTTCGTAACTGGAACCTGCACGATTATGAGTAAACCGATTCAGATGGAACGCGGCGTTAAGTACCGCGATGCAGACAAAATGGCGTTGATCCCGGTAAAAACGGTGGTCACCGAACGCCAGGAGCTGTTACGCAAACCCGAGTGGATGAAGATCAAACTCCCTGCCGACTCTACGCGCATTCAAGGTATCAAAGCCGCGATGCGCAAAAACGGCCTGCATTCGGTGTGCGAAGAGGCTTCATGCCCGAACCTGTCTGAGTGCTTTAACCACGGTACCGCCACCTTCATGATCCTGGGTGCCATTTGTACCCGCCGCTGCCCATTCTGCGACGTGGCACACGGCCGCCCGGTAGCCCCCGATGCCAACGAACCGGAAAAACTGGGGCAGACTATCGCCGATATGGCGCTGCGCTATGTGGTGATCACCTCGGTTGACCGCGACGATTTGCGTGACGGTGGTGCACAGCACTTTGCCGACTGCATTACTGCCATCCGTGCCAAAAGCCCGACCATCAAAATCGAAACCCTGGTGCCAGACTTCCGTGGCCGTATGGATCGTGCGCTGGAGATCCTTACCGCGACGCCGCCAGACGTGTTTAACCACAACCTGGAAAACGTGCCGCGTGTCTATCGCCAGGTACGTCCGGGCGCTAACTACGAGTGGTCACTGAAGTTGCTGGAACGCTTTAAGGAAGCCCACCCGTCTATCCCTACCAAATCGGGCTTGATGGTTGGCCTGGGTGAAACCAACGCGGAAATCGTGGAAGTGATGCGCGATTTGCGTCGTCATGGTGTCACCATGCTGACGTTGGGGCAGTACCTGCAACCAAGCCGTCACCATCTGCCAGTGCAACGTTATGTCAGCCCGGCGGAGTTCGACGAAATGAAAGAAGAAGCGATGGCGATGGGCTTTACCCATGCCGCCTGCGGCCCGTTTGTACGCTCGTCCTATCATGCGGACTTGCAGGCCAAAGGGCTGGAAGTGAAGTAAACGCGGTAATCTTTTGTTACGCTTCGGCGGCTAAAAACAGCAAAAACGGATGTCCTTGCGGCATCCGTTTTTTATTGCTTAACCGCCGGTCGCGTTAAACGTCTTTCTTTTCGACGCTCTGCTGTACCACAGGGGTTTCAGCCGTGTTCTGTGCCGGAGGGGTATCATCACCCACCGCTTTTTTAAAGCCTTTCAGCGCCGCACCCAGATCCGCACCCAGAGTACGCAGTTTGCTGGTACCGAACAGCAACACGATCAATACCGCAATTACCAGCAGTTTGGTAATACTGAGACCTTCCATATTCACCTTCTTTATTCGTTAATGGCTGCAGGCGCGCAGCGCGGGAACAAACTTTGTCTGTAGGTATTTAGCGACTTTCTCTCGGCTGAAACAACAACAACATGTAACAGGATGAGATCTACCCGAGATGTTCTATGCTTAGATTATAGAAGCTATTTCTAATACTTTTTTCCGATGCCCGTTCGTCGGTGCAATTCATCACAGGGAAACATTGGATGCCTACAGCTCCATCGGCTATCAACACCCGGCGTTCAGGCCTCAACTTCGCCAAACGGCTCTACCTGCCACGTATTGTCGGCCTGGGGATTGGCTTCTTTTGCGTACTCACGGCGCTCTACCCGCTGCACCCACCCATTGGCGTGTGGATATTGTTGGTGATTAACGGCTTTATCTGGCCACATGTCGCCTACCAGTGGTCTATCCGCAGTGAAAATACCTATGCCACCGAGATCCGCAACATGCTCATCGATACGCTGCTAGGTGGCATGTGGATCGCCATTATGCAATTCAATGCACTGCCTGCGGTGGTGATCCTGTCGATGATGGGGATGAACAATATTGCCTCCGGCGGCCCTTCCCTGTTTGTTAAAGGACTGGTGGCGCAGATCGTCGGGGCACTGGCAACCAGTGCGCTGCTGGGGTTTCCCTTTGCGCCACAATCTTCGCCGTTGCAGGTTTATCTGTGCCTGCCAATGATCTTTGTCTACCCGATATTCCTGGGTTACGTGACCTATCAAACCGCCAAGCGACTGGCAGAAAAGCAGCAGGAGTTATTACGTATCAGCATGCGTGATGGCCTGACCGGCTTGTATAACCGCCGCCATTGGGAGCATCTGCTGCATAATGAGTTCGACAGTTGTCGGCGCTATAACCATGCCGCCACGCTGATCCTGATGGATATTGATCATTTCAAAGCCATCAACGACACCTTCGGCCATGTGCTGGGGGATGAAGCGCTGATCGTGCTGGCGGAAGAGTTGGTGCTGGGATTGCGGGCGGTGGATATCGTTGGCCGCTATGGCGGTGATGAATTTGGCGCGGTGCTGCCTAATACCAGCGCCGAGCAGGCCAGCCTGGCACTCCACCGCATTCAGGAGCGCCTGAACGAAGTCGCCTTCCGGGAAGCCCCTGGGCTAAAGCTGAATATCAGCGCGGGAGTCGCCGATTATCAGCCCGAGATGCCCGGCTACCAGGAGTGGCTGAAGGCCGCCGATATCGCGCTGTACAAAGCGAAAAACAATGGCCGTAACCGCCAGGAACGAGCCGAACACTCATGTTAACCCACTAACTTATTAAGTTGATAGATTAATGAGTTGATAAATCGGCCGAATAAATAGCTGTGGGCAATCGTACAGCAGATGGGAGTCATTCAGAACGCCGACACGCCGTAAACCCGTCCCTGGGGGCTCGCAATCGCGCATCCATGCGCTCAACGGTCGGCTAACCTGCAACGACTCCCACCCGCCTTAGGATTTAGGTGTAGCGGTATTAAGTGCGGTGATTTGAGTGAGGCGGGCAATTGCCATCGAACATCCGCCACTACAAAACGGCAGCAACAAGGTGTAAAATCTGCCAGGCGCGATCGCTTCGTGCCAACAGACGGAGATGACATTCCTCCATAACCGCCTTCGCAGGCTGATGATGTCTACGTAACCTCTCAGAGAGGTGCGTAGGCTCGTGCCTGAACCTTTCTGAGCATCTTCCATCTTTATGAAAGGGTTTTAACACCATGTTGAGTTCTTTACTGGCAGTTTTTATTGGCGGTGGTTTGGGTAGCGTGTTGCGTTGGGCGGTGAGCCTCAAGCTCAACCCCCTGAGTCCACATATTCCGCTGGGCACCTTGACGGTGAATCTGGTGGGGGGCTTTATCATCGGCCTGGCATTGGCCCTGTTTACCCGCATGACGCACATTGATCCGATGTGGAAGCTGCTGATCACCACCGGCTTTTGCGGCGGGCTGACCACCTTCTCCACCTTCTCATTAGAAGTGGTTTATCTGTTGCAGGACGGGCGTTTTGTCTGGGCCATCACCAATATGCTGCTCAACCTGGCAGGTTCGCTGGCCATGACGCTGCTGGCCTTTATGCTGGTCAAGGCGATCTACGGCCAATAAACTCGTGCAGCTTAATGTATTCTTAATCTGCCTTCAGGATAATCCTTGCTCAGTAACCTGGCCTGAGTGAGGAATTGAATGTTTAGCCTGCCAAAAACCACCACTGAATGGATCGTCAGCTTAGCGTGCGTGCTGATCGTGCTGGCCTTCATCAAACTTTATCTGTTCCCGTAATTCTTCCCTGCCTGAAAAAAATGCATAAAAAACCCGCTCATGGAGCGGGTTTTAACAATTTTGGCTACTGTAGCTTAGATAGCGATAACGTTAGCAGCAGATGGCCCTTTGGCACCGTTCGTGATTTCAAATTCTACACGCTGGCCTTCAGCAAGAGTTTTGAAACCATTGCTAGCGATGGCAGAGAAGTGAACGAAAACGTCCTTGCTACCATCTTCTGGAGTAATGAAACCGAAACCTTTAGATTCATTAAACCACTTAACGCTACCTTTAATCTTAGACATCAAACATACCTTTAACGTGAATGTAAGACACAGAATGTGTGTCCAATACAGTACAGCAATTAGACGGGATTTTGTCCACAACACAGATCACATAAAATCGATAAAAAGTGAAAAAGTCGGTTATTTGCGATGTAAATTGATGTCCCCGGTTACCAGAGATTGCCAAAGCAGCCCGATCCGCCAAAAAACCGTGGCGTCGCCGATGAAACACCGCTCCTCTGTCACTACGCGGCATTACGCGCTATCATTAGCGCTGTTACGAACACCTGATGAGAATGACCATGAACGGCAAGATAACGACTTTTTTTGAGGACAAAGGCTTCGGTTTTATCACCGACGAGAACGGGGAAAATCGTTATTTTCACGTGATTAAAGTGCAAAACCCAGAGCTGATTAAGAAAAACGCGCTGGTGACTTTTGAACCGACCAATAACACCCGAGGGCCATCGGCCTATGCGGTGAAGGTACAGGCACCCAGCAAGTACATCACCATCGCCAACGAGCGGATTAAGATCTCCAGCATCAAGTCCTTCAATACCTTTACCAAAGAAGTCCCGGTCAAAGTAGAGGTGGATAAAGAGAACACCGTGCTGTCCGTCGGGCTGCTGATGAACCGTATCCGCCCACAAGTAGCCGAGGCTCCACCGCAGGCTACGGAAACGCTGCGTATGCTGTCGATCACCACTTTCCAGAACGCGACGCATACCTTCTCAGAGCATGAAGTCGATATCGACGAAACGCTGGAAGCGTTGAACAACCTGTAGCGCTGAAAACATTCAAAGCAATTTAATAGCACCTGTGTTAGCGTGGGTTTTCACCTGACACAGGTATGCGCCATGTCTGAATCTACCAGCGTTAAAGGTTTCAATAACCGCACCACTCAAATTGCCTGCCCAAAGTGTGCTTATGTCACGGACCAGCAATGTTCAAAACTGCGTAAACTCAGCACTCTGATTTGCCCCAACTGCGGTACGCAATTCGCGCCAAAGCAGGGTTAAAACGCTATTTGAAAATCACATGGTTGAGGCCATTGCCACTGACCATGTTAAACGACTCGACGCGGTTGCGGCCCAGGGATTTGGCGCGATACAACGCTATATCGGCCATATTCATCAACTGTTCCAGCGACTTCACCTCATTCATTGCCAAGCTTGCTACGCCCACACTGATGGTGATCCGCAACGGCGCCTTGCCGTTGGGGTTCAGTTCGGCATTTTCTATCCGACTGCGTAGATGTTCCCCCAAGGCTACCGCCTGCGTTCCCAGCGCCCGGGGCAGCATGATGGCAAACTCTTCGCCCCCCAGACGGCCAAATAATTGATCGTGACGCAGTTCACGCCGCAGAATATGGGCGAACGCCGCCAGGACGTGGTCGCCGATGGCATGGCCGTGGGTATCGTTAATCAACTTGAAGTGATCGATATCGATTAACAGCAGCGAGACCGCCTCTTTGGTACGCTGCTTCTGTTCGAGCATTTCCCTGCCTTTGCGCGTTAATGCACTACGCGCCAGCGCCCCGGTCAGGAAGTCGTGGTTAGCGCTGTGTTCCAACCGGCGCAGCAGTTTGCGGCTAACGGCAATCGAACTGGACAGGATCAATGGCCCCATCACCAACATCGCAATACCCAGGCGGGCCGACATCAAGGTATCCATGACCGCCCCGCGCGCTCCCGGCGTTTCATACAACATCAGATTGGCAGAAATGCTGACAATCTCCGTCACGCCGGTGAGAAACGTCAGCAGGGTGACGGTAAATAATTGGTAACGCACGGCGCACCATAGCAGCGCGGGGATAGGGAAGGCTATCGCGCCCGGCCCACCGATATACACGCTAAGCGCCAGTGAAAGCAGCAACGCCAGCAAAGGCAGGCTGGCACGCCATTGCCAGCTAAACTGCAAGCGCAGCAGTTGCTTTAAACGTGGCGCGGCCAGTATGACCGGCAGGATTAACAGGTTGGTAGAGAACTGTTCGCTAAACCAGGAAACCCAGGCAATGATCAGCGTATTGTTGTACTGGCTGTCAGTGCGGAGCACCGAAAGCGTTGCCGACAACGCCGCCCCCAACAGGCAGGCGGTAAACATATAGAGGATCGCCTGGGGCTTACCCATACGGCGTTGGGATTTGGGTAACATCAGCATCACGGCATAACCGGTGGCAATCAGCGCCATATTGCAGGCATTCAGCCAAAGTGCCAGTGGCCAGTTTTCGCCGGTGCTCAAATCGGCAGCGATCATGCCAAGATAGGTCGCTACCCATCCCAGCATCGTCGCATAGCCAGGTTTGCGCAGCATCAACCCGAGCAAAATGGCATTCACAGGCCAAAACAGGGAAAGCGACCCTATCGGGCGGGTAAAAATGCCAAACAAGGAAAGGAGATAAGCCAGTAAAAATACATTAACCAACAGGATCGTTGCCGGCAAACGCTGTTTTGCCTGTATTTCTTCGCTCATGAAACAATCCGCGAAGCAATAGTAACAACACTGACTATAAGCATGCTTTCTTTCCCCGAACAGAAAAATGAGCTACAACACCACATTAAAATGGTCAATTAAATCAATCGAAAACCTGATTTCGGCTTATTAGTTTAATTCGCCAATAAAAGTTTAAAGCCATGTTCGCTGGACTCATCCCTTTAGCGAAAACGCTTGTTAAAAGCATAGCCTAAATTGTTAACACCACAAAAATAGCCAGCAAAGGGAAATTAAAGGGACTCAATTAGGAATCTTCTTGGTTGCGGTTATTTTCCTGCAACACCGACAGAAGTGCAACGAAAAAAGCCCGCAAAGTGATGCGGGCAGGCTGGAAGTGAACAGCTAAATTGACAGTTACGACGCAGCCCCTGGGGGGTCAGCGCTGCCGGTGATTGTAAAGCACCAACCTTAAGCAGACCTTAGGCGTAAAAAAGCCCGGCTAGGAACCGGGCATAATGTTACGAAATGCAGTGTCAACCCAAACGGGCTAATAACCGGCTTATCATAACCGGCAATTGTGCAGAAAAAGTGGATCACACCGAGACAGTTCCCCCTATTTAAACGGAAACACACCCACGTTATCTCACCGTTGCCGGAAGGGTTATTGCCGACTGTCCAGGCAAAAAAAATCCCGCACAAGGCGGGATAAAGTCAAAGGGATGGTAATACACTACAGGACTAACACAACATCATCGGGCTGAAATCACTTTACCAGCGCGAGTGTATAGAACTGTCATGCTTGGGTAAGGATGATGCGAGAGATGTAACTCTTGGTGGAAGACACTGACAAAGCTGCGGTTTTCTCTCTGAGCGAGATTAATTGTAACCAATGGCAACCTGCTATTTTGGGTCAAGTATTCAATG
>NZ_AYMQ01000101.1 GCF_000633355.1 Serratia sp. H1w | reverse complement strand
AACTAATTAGAGGCATTACCCAATGTCGAATTGAATGTCATTATCGATTAGAAATCCATAAAGTCTATTTTCCATATACGTCTCGGATTATTATCCTGTTTTCAGCAACAAAAATAACAAACCTCCATCTTGGTGAGACATTATAGAATCAATTTTCACTATGGCAACAGAGCCACAGCGATCACATTGCTATCTCTCACAGCCCAATAATAGCTATAAATATCGAGAATTCAAACAAAACCAGAGTTTAAAACCAATCAAATCGCGCCTATCTGGCATTTTTGACATCTGATTACTTCACCCATCTTAAGTAGTCATAAAAACCAAAGATAGATAATTATCGACATTAATGACTATCTTAAAAAAACTATCATTAACATTCAACTACATATTAACAACTCCTTCGTTAAGAATTATCTGTCAGATAACATCAATAAAACCCACCTATCGACTAACTCGTCATTACTCCAACTAGCTGAGCTACTTTATCCCTCCCCTGTTGTTGCTGACGAGATAAATACTACCCGTCAGTTGGGATTATTCTCAGTGAAGTAGTTTTAATTATGCTAAAAACGAATAAAAAACATTGATTTCAATTGATTACGAACGATCTTAAGTAAAGATCGCATTATTCTTTGTTTTTCTTAAGCACCCGCTATTCTCATTTAAGAAATCAATGCAATCCATTGAATGTTAAGATAAATTATAAAATATAAGATTTATCACCGCCCCTGCCGTCTATAAACTATACTGTAAACAGCGGAAAGAACCGATAATGAATCAGGGCAATAGATTGAAAAGCAATAAAAAACTCATCATCAACGATACCTTGGTGTACTTGCCTGAGGAACACCGCCTGATCCCGCTTGGAGTTCGGGGGAAAGAGACCGTTTTGAATGTTCCTGCCAGCCGTTGCCTGCAATTATTGCTGAAACAGCCAGGGATCACCGTCAGTCAAGGCGAGTTATTTAGCGAAGTATGGGAAAAAAATGGCCAATATGTCACCGCCAATACTCTCTATCAGAATATCTCTTTACTGCGTAAAGGAATGCGGGAAGCCGGGTTAGCCAAAAACGTGATTAGAACGATCCCCAAGATTGGCGTCGTTTATTCCGGCACGGTTGAGGTCCTGGAAGAAGAAAGCGAAGAAGTGTTTCAGGAAGATAGCGGTAATCAAGCAATAGCGACTCATGAGGTAACACCAACCGCAACTTCCTCCCCCGTCCCCAGCAGCACTTCCTTTAACCAGAAAAAACTGCTGCGCTACGGTTTGTATACCGTATTCATCATTATTATGGTGATCCTGCTCACCAGCAACACGTCGCAAAGTCAGCAGTTTTTCAACACCCACAATCGGGTGGCCGATATCAATCAATGCTCTGTCTATATAGATAGAAGCGATCTGGCAACCAACGTGGAAGGCTATAAGCAGTTTTTAACCGCCAGCAATGTGGTCTGCCATCCGGATGAGTTCGTCTACATTACCCGCCTCCCGGCGAACCAGAGCACCCTGGTGTTATTTTGCGATACCACCGCACAAGGCGATCTGAGATGCTCATCCCGCTTTAAAATCGATAATAAACATGATCCTCTGGCAGGGATCAAACCCGTTAGCTAGCTTAGCGTAAACATTGAAGGACATTCTTTTTGCACCTGGGACACCAGGTATGACAGCGGCTCAGAACATTGTACCGCTGGATGCGGATCCGTTGCCGGCATTCGGGGCAGGTGGCGTAATGGACTGCAAGTAGCGAATCCATAGAGCTCGTTGATGGTTCAACCATGGCGGCGCTATCCAGGCAACTGGATTCGGGTTCCATCGCCTTCTCCTCTCCAGAATATCCCCCAGGCGCGGCTAGTACGCCTGGAGGATCGCGATATTTATCTGCCTTTCCATAGCGGTTGGCGTTTTTCAGCGAAAGCGAGCGGTCCTTCCCCTGCATCTTCAGAATGCAATACCGCAGGATAGTGTTTTAACGCACCGCTGCGGATATGACGATATCCGTCCTCAACCGCCAACGCAGACGTTTCACGCACAATTTCCTTGACTGCGGCCACCGCCAACGGAGCACTGAGGATGATTTGTTGTGCCAGTTCGCGCGCCGTGGCCATCAGCCGATCGCTCTCGACCACCCGATTGACGATCCCCCAGCGCAATGCCTCTTGCGCATCCATGCTACGGCCGGTCATTATCAGCTCATTGGCAATCGCCAGTGGCAGCCGCTTCGGCAGACGCAACAACCCACCGCTATCCGGCACGATCCCCAACAGGCACTCCGGCACGGCAAAACTGGCATTTTCCGAGCAGACAATCATATCCGCCGCCAAGGCCAGTTCAAAACCGCCACCAAAGGCATAGCCATTCACGGCCGCAATCACCGGTTTATCCAGGTCAAACAGTTCGGTCAGGCCGGCAAAACCGCCAGGACCAAAGTCAGCATCCGGTGCCTCCCCTTCCGCAGCGGCTTTCAGATCCCAGCCGGCAGAAAAAAAGCGCTCCCCTGCTCCGGTAATAATTGCCACGCGCAGGTGCGGGTCGTCGCGGAATGCCATAAACGCTTTCCCCATGGCAAAGCTGGTTTGCGCATCAATGGCATTGGCTTTGGGCCGGTCCAAGGTCAGCTCCAGGACGCCACCATTGCGGGTAACCTGTAAAGATCCACTCATATCCATACTCCATTAAAATAGTGATTGGTCAGAGAAAATGGGCAAGATATCCGCTTAATACGCCCCTTGCTCTCCCAGTAAAACAAGCGCTGGCGATCCAGCGCTTTCAACACAGACTTTTTTTGATAATCTTCCCGGAACAACTTCTCGGCAGGCTTTCCTTAAACTCCAGAAACGTCGGCACCTTGAACTTCGCCATATGACCGCCACAGAAATGGAAGAAATCCTCGTCACTCATCTGCGATCCTGGCTCCAACACGACAAACGCTTTGAGTGCCTCATCGCGAATAGCGTCTTTCACTCCGATAACGGCCACTTCCCTGACATCAGGATGACTGGCAATGATGTTCTCGATTTCAGCGCAAGAGATATTTTCGCCACAGCGTTTCACCATGTTGCTACTGCGATCGATGAAATAGAAAAAGCCCTCGGCATCAACGTAGGCATAATCGCCGGTACGCAACCACCCCTCCGGGTGCAACACGCTGGCCGTCGCCTGCGGCTGGTTGTAATACTCCTTGAACAGCGTTTTGCCCGGCACGCCCTTTACCCACAGCTCGCCGACCAGCCCTGTCGCCAGAGGATTGGCGTTTCCATCACGAATCTGGGCCTCATAGCCCATCCCTACCCGGCCAATCGAAGGCCAGCGCCGCTTGTCGCCAGGACGATCGCCAATCAGGCCAACAATGGTTTCCGTCATGCCGTAGGAGCTCAGTAGCCGCACACCAAAGCGCTGCAAAAATGCCTCTTTCTCTGCCGCAGGCAGATTGAGATAAAACAACACATCACGCAGGCAATGCTGCCTTTCCCATGGCATGAGCGGCTGCATCAGCAAGGTTTTTATCATCAGGGGAATACATTCGGTGAGGGTTGCCCGGTAGCGGCAGATCTGCCCCCAGAAGGCACGTGCGCTGTATTTTTCCAGCAACACAAAGGTGGCTCCGACGGTGAAGGTCGGCATGGCAGCAGTACATTGGCAATCAATATGGAAGGCTGGCATTGGCGTCAGATAGACATCATCCTCTCTGAGCGCACATTGCCAGGCGGTGTAATACCCGGCAAACAACAGATTGTAATGGGTGATCACCACCCCTTTCGGCCTGGAGGTGGTTCCAGAGGTAAACAGGATTTCCGCCGTATCCTCCGCCTTCAGCGCCACCACCTGAGTGAGTTGCCGTGGCTGAGCCTGCTTTAGGGGGTGGAAGCACAGCGTTGCCGGCAAAGACGCCCCTTCATCACAGGCATCTATCAGCATGATTTGCCGTAAAGGAGATAGGTTGCCCTGCTCAAGCGGCGCATAAAGGGGATGAAATGCCGCCGCCGTAACCACCAGCCCGACCTGGCAAAGGTTGACAATATAGGCGCTTTCATCATGCAGCAGGTTGGCATTGATCGGCACGGCAATAGCGCCAATCTTGGCCAGGCCGAACCAGCAGAACATGAATTCGGCGCAGTTATGCAGATGCAGAGCAACCTTGTCGCCCTGCTCGACACCCAGCGAAAGGAACAGATTGGCCGTCTGATTGATCTGCTCATTCAGTTCGCGATAGCTATAGCTTGCCGCCGCCCCTTGCTGGTTCTCAACGATCAGCGCCGTTTTATCGCCATAGCAATCCGCCAGATCGTCCCAAGTCTGGCGCAGGTTTCGTTCACCAATTATATCCATCTGCCACCTACCCAATAATACATTGGTTTACCCCCCTGTTATCAGGCAATAAAAATAGCGTTCAGGCCGTCTTGGCCAGACCTTTATCCACCAGTTGCGCAATATCAGTTTCGCTATAGCCGATGTCGGCCAGGATCGCGGCGGTATCCATGCCATGCGTCGGCATACCGCGCCATATCTGACCAGGGTTGTTCTTGAACTTCGGCATCACGTTAGGCCCTTTGCAGCTACCGCCATCGACGGTTTGCCAAGAGGTAATCGACTCGCGAGCAAGGTATTGCGGGTTGTGTTCCAATTCAGAAACGTTGAGTACCTTGGCGCAGGCCACTTTCAGTTCCGCCAGACGTTGCAGCACCTGCTCTATGGTGCGGCCAGCCAAAAACTCATCCAGCCGGGCTTCAATCAATTCGCCGTGAGGGCATTCGACACGATGGATCAACTGCGTTCCCTCGGGAATTTCCGTCGTCCCCAACAGATGTTCGATGCCCATATCCGTGAACATCTGCTGCAGTTGGCTGACCCCGACCAGTTCCATCACGATATAGCCGTCCTGGCATTGATAAAGGCCGCAGCCGGCATAGTACGGATCCTTGCCTTTGGTCATGCGCGGGCACATTTCACCGCCGTTGAAATAGTCCATCATGAAATACTGCCCCATACGCAGCATGACTTCGTACATGGCCACATCGATACTTTCGCCCACCCCGCTCTGCCGCACTTTATGCAGTGCAGCCAATGTGGCCGTAGTGACCGTCATGCCAGAGAAATAGTCTGCGGTATAGGGGAAGGCAGGCATCGGCTGGTCCTTGTCGCCGTTCTGGATCAGATAGCCACTAAAAGCCTGTGCAATGGTGTTATAGGCGGCCAGATTGGTGTATTCCGGCGTGCCATACTGGCCAAATCCGGACAGATGAGCGATCACCAGTTGCTTATTGTGTTGCCACAGCACTTCATCGGTGATGCCACGACGGGAAAAGGCTGGCCCTTTGCTGGCCTCGATAAAGATATCTGTGGTTTCCATCAGCTTCAGGAAAGCCTCACGCCCCTCATCTTTGAAAATATTCAGCGATAATGCGTGCAGGTTGCGGCGCGAAAGCTGGGGATAATTGGGCTGTATCCGAATGGTATCCCCATAGGTGACGTTCTCGATCCAGATCACTTCAGCGCCCCACTCGGCAAGCATCTGACCTGCAAACGGACCGGCGATCTCAATGCCGGAGAAGACCACGCGCAGGCCAGCCAGCGGGCCAAACGTGGGCATGGATAAACGATCTGACATAATATTTCCCTTCTGGTAGCAATCGATTCGCGCCTGCCCTATACCCAAGCAGCACAGGGCAGGCATTTCGCCAATTAACGGTATTTTTTCAGTACCGCACGGCCCAGAGTGAGGATCTGCATTTCGTCCGAGCCTCCAGACACGCGATCCACACGCAGGTCGCGCCAGAAGCGGGTGACCCGGTGTTCACCGGCAATGCCGATCCCGCCCAGCACCTGCATGGCACTATCCACCACCTCAAATGCGGCATTGGCGCAATAGTATTTGCACATGGCCGCATCGCCGGAGGTCATCAGGCCGTTATCACTCTTCCAGGCCGCCTCAAACAGCATATTTTTCATGGCATTAAG
Organism: Serratia sp. H1w; assembly: GCF_000633355.1. Taxonomy (GTDB): domain Bacteria; phylum Pseudomonadota; class Gammaproteobacteria; order Enterobacterales; family Enterobacteriaceae; genus Chania. Next base: position 8,418 of record NZ_AYMQ01000101.1, on the reverse strand, counting down.
CTTGATGGCCATATGGGCAAACTTTTCCTGGATCAGCTGGAAACGGCCGATGGCTTCACCAAACTGCACCCGCTGATTGGCATAACGTGCAGCATCTTCGAATGCGCAGTAGGCCGTCCCATAGTTGGTCAGTGCCACGATAAAACGTTCGTGATCAAACTCTTCTTTCACCCGGTTAAAGCCGTTGCCCTCACGGCCAAACATGTCTTTCTCTGTCAGTTCGACATTGTCGAACACCACTTCGCAGCAGCTGTCCATGCGTAGCCCCAGCTTCTCCAGCTTGTTCACCTTGACACCCGGCAGGCTCATATCGACAAACCACTCGGAGAAAATCGGCTTGTCTGGCGAAGCCGCATCGCGCGCCATGGCCACCAGATAAGGGGTATAAGCACTGCTGGTAATGAAACATTTACTGCCGCTGAGGTAGACCTTGCCCTCTTTGCGCGTATAAGTGGTTTGCAGGCCCCCCACATCAGAACCCGCGCCCGGTTCGGTGATCGCCGAGTTCCACATCTGCTTTCCGGTGCCACGGAACGCCATAATCTTGTCAATCTGTTCGGCCGAACCTTCACGCAGTACCGTGTTAAAGCCGCCTGGCAATTGATAAAGCACATAGGTAGGTGCCCCCAGCCGCCCCAGCTCTGCCCACACCGCAGCCAGAGTGACAAAACCCGCGTCCAGCCCGCCCTGATCCTCCGGTAGCAGCAGGCCATCGATCCCCATATCAGCCAACGCTTTCACAAACCGCTCCGGGTATTCGCTGTTGCGATCGCATTCGGCAAAGTAGGCTTCCCAGTTTTCCTGCGCCATCAAATCGCGAATACCGGCAACGAATAATTCCTGTTCGTCATTCAGTGCAAAATCCATATTTCAGACCTCGTAGTTGTATTGAAAGGATCAGTATTTCCAGTGCGTGGCTTTAGCATCTTTCAGGAAAGACACCGTGATCAGAATGTTGACGAAGAACAGTGGACATCCCCCGGCGATGATCGCCGTCTGAATCGGTTTCAGACCGCCAAGTGACAGCAGAATGATGCCGATAATCCCCACCAGCACCGACCAGCCAACACGCACCCACACCGGCGGTTCCTCGTTGTGATTGACCTCTCGGCAGGTGGACATCGCCAGGGTGTAGGAACAGGCGTTAATCAAAGTCACGGTGGCGATAAAGCACAAAATAAAGAACGCCCACATCGTGACGGTGCTCATCGGCAAGGCCGCCCAGGTTTCGATGATGGCGCGGGCTACTCCGCGGGTTTCGATGGTATGTGGCAGATCGACCAATCCCTTGTTCATCAGTGACAGGGTGTTACTGCCCAGAATGGTCCACAGCAGCCAGGTTGAAGCCGTCAGCCCCCCTACCATGCCCAGGCAGAGTTGACGAACGGTTCGCCCCTTGGAGATCCGAGCCAGGAAGATGCACATCTGAATGCCATAGACGATCCACCAGGCCCAATAGAAGACGGTCCAGGATTGAGGGAAGCCGCTCTGGCCCACCGCATCGGTATAGAACAGCATGCGGCCGACGTTCATCAGCAGCACCCCGACCGAATCGGTGAAGTAGTTTACGGTGAAACTGGTCGCGCCGATGATCAGCACCCAGGCCAGTAGGAGCAGACTCAGGTAGTTGCGCACATCGCTGGCTACTTTCACCCCTTTTTGCAGGCCAAAGGCAACACAGACGGCGTTAAACACCACCCAGCAGGCAATGATCAGCGCATCCAGTTCCAGCGTATGAGGAATGCCGAACAGGTAGTTGATACATTCCGTCACCAGGGGGGTCGCCAGGCCCAAGCTGGTGCCCATAGCCAGGATCAACGCCACCAGGTAGAGGTTATCCACCACGGTGCCCAGGATCCCCTTGCAGCGCTTCTCACCAAACAAGGGAACTAAGGTGCCGCTTGGGCGTACTACATTGATTTTGCGCACAAACAGGAAGTAGCCGAAAGCCACCGCCAGGAAGCTGTAGGTCGCCCAGGGCAGTGGTCCCCAGTGGAACAGGCTGTAAGCCAAACCCAGTTCCTTGGCCGATTTTGAGAACGGCACCAGATCAAATGGCGGTGAGGAAACGTAGTAAAAAATTTCGATGGATCCCCAGAACAACACCGCCGCAGAGGTGCATGAGGCAAACATCATGAAGATCCAGCTCAGGGTGCTGAACTCCGGTGGCTCATCTCCCAGGCGGCGGTGGGAAAATGGCCCAAGCACCAGCCAGAACCAACCGGCAAACATCACCACCATATACCACTCGAAGGCCCAGCCCCATTGGTAGGTGATATAGTTAAATACCGCATTGATAACCGTGTTTGCCGCGTCTAAATCGCGCACGGTCAGGTAACAAAGCAACGCCACGATAATCAAAGACGGGAAAAAGACTTTGGGCTCAATCCCTATTTTTCGTTTGCTGGTTTCAGTCTTCATTTACATATCTTCCCTCATGGAAAGGAAACCCTCGCCATGACAATGTTTAGTGTAGAGTTTCCGAATAAGCATCAGCATTCCAGCCAAAATCAAACCGGCACCGCGCGATGCAAATACTTTCAGGCAATAAGAAAAGCAGAATCGATAAAAATTAACTCTCTTTATCCATGAGCAAAGTAAAATACCAGTGATTAATTTGTGTCCTTATAATGAAATCTGCGTCTTTAACAATCCGTGATCTAAATCAAATTATTTCCCGACTTATTTGACCCACAGCCGACCACCCGGTTAATCGGTTGACGCAACCTAAATTTACATCAACAAAAACAATAAATTAAAAAAATTAACATGAAATCCGGCAATGTAATCGCACTGCAACACCTTCAATATTGGTGATCCAGGTATTATTTCTCCCAGAGTAATCATGGTATTTCTATTGCTATTACAATGATTGCCTGCACAGAGAAAATGGAAAAATAGGTTTAATGATGTCAAGGTAAATACCCTATCGTTTTATTTATCCATCATTGCAACAAATTATTCACAATAGCCATTGTAAAATAAAGCCGTTAATTACTCTGCTGAGAACGTTTTGTTTTATGACGTGCTAGCTCTAAAAACCAAAGAAAATCTTAAATTGCTTCGGAGATAGTGATGAAGATAATTACCTGTTACAAGCTCATCCCCGAGGAGCAGGATATCACGGTGAACAGTGATGGCTCTCTGAACCTCAGCAAGGCGGATGCCAAAATCAGCCAGTTCGATCTTAACGCCGTTGAAGCTGCCAACGCGTTAAAGCAGCAATATGATGATGTACATGTTGTCGCCATGAGCGTCGGTGGTGAGGCCTTGGCCAATGCCAAAGGGCGTAAAGACATCCTGTCGCGCGGGCCTGATGAACTGGTGGTGGTGTGCGATGCCGGTCTGGAGGGCTTGCTGCCTCAACAGACCGCCAGCCTGCTGGCTGCGGCAGCGCAAAAAACCGGCTTTGACCTGATCCTGTGCGGTGATGGTTCTGCCGATCTCTATGCCCAGCAGGTTGGGCTGCTGCTAGGCGAAGCACTGGGTATCCCGGCGATCAACGGAGTGAGCCGTATTCTTGGCCTCAGAGGCGACCAGCTACAGGTCGAGCGCACGTTGGAGGACGAGATAGAAACCCTCAGCTTGACCCTACCTGCCGTAGTCGCCGTCTCCACCGATATCAATGCCCCGCAAATCCCCTCAATGAAGGCCATCCTGGGTGCCGCCAAAAAGCCGGTTCAGGCCTGGCAACGTAGCGAACTGCAGTTGGAAGAGTGCAGTCCTTACACCTCGTTGGTCAGCGTGCAGGCACCACAACAGAAAGCACGTGCCCGGATCATTATCGAGGGTGATGGCGAAGAGCAAATCGCCGAGTTTGCAGAATACCTGCGCAAAGTAATCAGTTGATTGGGGATATGATGAGCAAATATTCAACCGTTTGGGTGTTTAGCGACACCGAATCTCGCTTGGCGGAACTGCTGGGCGCGGCACGTCATCTCGGTGAACGAGTGCATGCGGCCATTCAGGGCGAACAGCAGGCCGCACTGGCTTTCCGGCTGGGTGCCGATGCCGTCTATGATCTGGGCCCCGTGCCGACGGAACGCCTGATAGAAGACTATGCCGACACCATCGCACTGGCAATCCGTAGCCATAGCCCACACGCCCTGTTGCTGTTGCCCACGACCCGGCGCGGTAAAACCCTGGCGGCTCGTATGGGAGCCCGCCTGAACGCCGGGGTGGTGAACGATGCCGCCGAGTTACTGGTGGCAGATCAGCAGCCGGAGATCACTCATATGGTCTACGGCGGATTGGCTTTCGGTAAAGAGCAGGTCCACACCGCCTATGCCGTGGTCACCCTCGGTAGCGGCGTGTTTACTGCCGCGCAGGAAGACGACACACTCACTGGCACAGCTACCGCCCTAGATTTCATCGCTCCCTCTCACGCCATCAGTTGCATAGCTCGCCGAGCCAAACAGGGTGAGAACGTCAATCTGGATAAGGCACGCCTGGTTGTCAGCGTTGGACGCGGTATCGGCAGCCAGCAAAATATCGGCCTGGCCGCGGCCCTCAGTCAGGCTATGGGCGCAGAGCTGGGATGTTCGCGCCCGGTAGCCGAAAACGAAAAGTGGATGGACCGGGAACGCTACGTGGGGATTTCCGGCATCATGATCAAACCCGAGCTTTATCTGGCGCTGGGCATTTCCGGGCAGATCCAGCACATGGTGGGGGCCAACGGCGCTCAGACGCTGATGGCGATCAACAAGGATAAGAACGCACCGATCTTCCAATATGCCGACTATGGGATCGTCGGCGATCTGCTGAAAATCGTTCCTGCACTGACGGAAACCCTGAAACGCTAACGCAATGGTGGAGCTGTTCGCAGCTCCTCGCGTTGTTCTTGCCAATCTGGAGACACCATGTCTGAAGATGTATTTGACGCAATTATTGTCGGTGCGGGCCTGGCCGGTTGCGTAGCGGCACTGGTACTGGCGCGCGAGGGCGCTGACGTATTGGTGATTGAACGCGGCAACCACGCCGGGGCCAAGAACGTTACCGGTGGCCGCCTGTACACCCATAGCCTGGAACGTATTCTGCCCGGCTTTACCACACAAGCCCCGCTCGAACGCCGCATCACCCGCGAGAAGGTCTCCTTCCTGACCGAAGAGAGCGCCGTTACGCTCGATTATCACCACGCGCGCGATGAACAGCCCCTGCAAGACTCCTATTCGGTATTGCGAGCCAAATTTGATCCCTGGTTGATGGCTCAGGCCGAAGAGGCCGGCGCTCAATTTATTCCCGGTATCCGGGTCGATCGTCTGGTGCAACGTGATGGGCAGGTGGTGGGCGTCGAGGCCGATGGCGACATCCTGGAAGCGCGAAGCGTGATCCTGGCCGAAGGGGTTAACGCCCTGCTGGCCGAGCAACTGGGCATGCTGAAACCACGGGTGCAGGCCAAGTCGGTGGCCGTCGGCGTCAAAGAGCTGATTTCACTGCCGCGCGAGCTGCTAGAGGCCCGCTTTAATCTGGAAGGCAACCAGGGGGCCGCGTGGTTATTTGCTGGCACCCCGACCAACGGGCTGATGGGCGGCGGCTTTCTGTATACCAACGGAGAAAGTTTGTCCCTTGGCCTGGTATGCGGCCTGCAACATATCGAACAGGCGGGTAAATCGGTCCCGCAAATGTTGGAAGACTTCAAACGGCATCCGGTGGTTCGCCCGCTGATTGCCGGTGGCAAGATGCTGGAATACGCCGCGCATGTGGTGCCAGAGGCCGGGATCCATATGCAGCCTCAGTTGGTGGGCAACGGCGTGTTGATCGCAGGCGACGCCGCAGGTATGTGCCTGAACCTGGGCTTCACCATTCGCGGCATGGATCTGGCCATCACCTCCGGCGAAGCGGCGGCACGCGCGGTGCTGGCGGCCAAAACCCAGGATGACTTCAGTGCCCGTGGGCTACAAAGTTATCTGCAACTGTTGGATGAACTGCCGGTGATGAAGGATTTGCGCCATTACCGCAATATGCCAGCGATGATGGAAAATCCCCGCCTGTTCAACAACTACCCGCAGATGGCTGCCGATATCATGGCCGACCTGTTTACCATCGATGGACAGCCCCCTCAGCCGTTACGCAAAAAAATCCTGCGCCACTGCAAGAAAATTGGCTATCTGAACCTGCTTAAAGATGGGATTAAAGGAGTCAGCTCACTATGAATGAACCCGTCAATGTCGACGTCAAACTGGGCGTCAACAAATTCCATGTGGATGAAGGCCACCCACACATCGTCATTCGCCAGCATCCGGATATGGCGGCTTACCGCATCCTGACGCTGGCCTGCCCTGCCGGGTTGTACAAACTGCAGGACGACGGTTCCATTCGTTTTGATTATGCCGGCTGCCTGGAGTGCGGTACCTGCCGTATTCTGTGCCGCGATTCGGTGCTTGAGGAATGGAACTATCCACGTGGCACTTTCGGTATTGAATACCGCTATGGCTAACATCGGGGTCACCGCCGTTCCCAGTGTCCATTGTGCCGGTTTCCCGCCCAGGCGGGATTTGCGTTGTTACCCAAACTGAAGTCAACACCATGCAACAGCCAATCAGATTCGATAACATTCATTTTACCTCGGTACACCGCAAGATCATGCTATGGGGCAGCGGTGGCCCCTTCCTTGACGGCTATGTGCTGGTCATTATCGGCATTGCGCTAGAACAGCTGACCCCAAAACTCCAGCTGGATGCCAACTGGATCGGCTTGGTCGGAGCCGCGACGCTGGTCGGCCTGTTTATCGGCACCTCGCTATTTGGCTATATTGCAGATCGGCTTGGGCGTCGCCTGATGTTCATCATTGATATCGTGGCCATCGGCGTGATCTCTGCGGCTACCATGTTTGTGTCCTCGCCGCTGGAACTGGTGATCCTGCGTTTTCTGATCGGTATTGTGATAGGGGCCGACTACCCGATTGCCACTTCGATGATTGCCGAATTCTCTTCCACGCGTCAGCGGGCCTTTACCATGGGGTTTATCGCCGCCATGTGGTATATCGGCGCAACCGCCGCCGATCTGGTGGGTTACCTGCTGTACGACGTTGTGGATGGTTGGCGCTGGATGCTGGGCAGTGCGGTGATCCCTTGTCTTGTCATCCTGCTGGGGCGTGTCGATCTGCCCGAGTCTCCACGCTGGTTGATCCGCAAAGGGCGGCACGCTGAATGTCAGGCGTTGATGATCAAACTGTTTGGCCAGCCGGTAACCTTTGATCACGAAGAGGTGCAAGAAACCCGCTACAGCCAACTATTCACCCGCCGCCATCTCACTTCAATTCTGTTTGTCGCGGTCATCTGGACCTGTCAGGTGATCCCCATGTTTGCCATTTACACCTTTGGCCCGCAGATCATTACCCAGCTTGGGCTGGATCAGGGCAAACAGGCAGTATTGGGTAACGTGATCATCAGCCTGTTCTTTATGATCGGCTGCATTCCTGCCATGTTCTGGCTCAACAGCATTGGCCGTCGTCCCTTGCTGATCGGCAGTTTTGCCATCATGACCCTGGCGTTAGCGGTGCTGGGTCTGGTGCCACAGCCGGGCATTATATTGATCGTGGCAGCCTTTGCCCTGTATGCCTTTTTCTCTGGCGGCCCCGGGATCCTGCAATGGCTCTATCCTAACGAACTGTTTCCTACCGCCATTCGTGCTTCGGCGGTGGGGGCCGCGATGTCACTCAGCCGGATTGGTACCGTGATCTCAACTTACGCATTGCCACTGTTCATGTTGCAGCATGGGATCTCGACGACCATGTTGGTCGGCGCCGGGATCTCGCTGTTTGGTATGGTGGTTTCAATATTGATCGCCCCTGAGACCCGCGGACTTTCGCTGGAGAAAACCAGCCAGATGGAACTGTACTAGGGGGCCCCCTCTGCTACATAGAGGGGTACCCCTGGTTTTTCTACAATTGGGCACGGAAGAAATCAGCACCATCACGCAAGGCGCGATCGGCACTGGGCATCATGCGAGAGTAGTGCAAAAAGGCATGCAGGGTTCCGGGATAAACCTTGTAACGACAAGGCTGATGATGTTCACGCAAGGTTTGATACAGCGCCAAGCTATCATCGATCAACGGATCAAACTCGGCCGCGACAATAAAACAAGTGGGCATATTGCGGGTCAGGTCGTTATTAAACAGGCAATAGTAAGGGGATTCGCGATCCGCCGGGCTGGCCAGATAAGTCCGCTGATAATCATCCAGATCCTGGCGGGCCAAACCATCCCAGGAGCCGCCATACAAACGCCGGCTCGCGGAATCCTGCAGGCCATACAGACCATAATAAAGCAAGACGCCTGTTACCTGACCACAGTGAATGTCACGATCGCGTAACCATAAAACCGTAGCCAGCGCCAACATGGCCCCGGCGGAGTCACCAGCAAAGCCGATATTCGCCATCGATAACTGATAATCGTCGGGGTAATGCCTCTAATTAGTTG
>NZ_AYMQ01000100.1 GCF_000633355.1 Serratia sp. H1w | reverse complement strand
GTATTAGTTGACCACTACAGGTATCCATCTGGAAAGAAAAAGATACGAATGACACCTTTTATCTTATTGCCCCACAACTTCAGCTAGTGAAGGTGAAAAAAGAAGGTGATGGATACTCTAAAGCTATTGTGTGGAGTTTCTCCAAAGACAATGACGATGAGAGCAATGCTGATGATGAGTTAACCAAAAGTGATGTGTATATATACCCGGCATTATATCCGCTGAATAAAACAAAATTGGCCATTGCGTTAGTATCAAAATGGTCAACATCGTACTCAGGAGGTGGGCGAGAGGAGGAATATGCTAACTTCATGATGATTAATGATGATGGTTCATATCAATTGGCATTTAAAAACATTCCTTTTTCATCACAAGAAATGATAAGAGCTTGCTTTTCGGCAGAAGATTATGCCAGGAAATCACATTGCCATGATGAAAGCTGGAGTATTCTCAACCTGAAAATCACCGATGAGGCGAAGGAGTTTTATTCGTGGAAATTTATAACCAAGTCATATAGTTGGCCTGCCTTCACAGACAAAAAATCAACTAAAGTGGACGTTCGCGAGGTGGTTGCATATCCATTCCAATCACTGCCACAATCTAAAAAGTAGACACTATCTTTTTTGGTAAGTATCCAACAGGATATGCCTGTTGCCGAGGATCGCCTTGCCCAGCATAATCGGTCAAAATCCACAAGCCACAGGTCCTTCGCCGAAGAGAGCCAAATTTCCCTGGGTAGATGATGGGGCCAGAAAACCAGCGTTCAACAGGGGGGTATTCACTTCATCGTCGATCGGATAGTATTCCCTTATTGAAGGGATAATAAAAACTCATTTGCCATGGATATCGCCGAATTAAGCACTGCCCGCAGCAACACCGTAAACAAGATCCTCACTAACCCCGAGTTTGGCGCGCTGCTGATTGAACACGGTTGGGCCGCCTTCCCCGAGCGTTTTTTAAAAGCCGTGGCCAACGCCAAAGATACCCCCAGTCAGCTCCTGCTTGATATGTTGCCGGCGCTGTCGCTGGATTTAAAAATTCAGGTGGCACAGCAAAGCAAGCAGCCGTTTATTGTGCCCTGCATGATCTGGCCGGAGTTGGTCAGACGCTGGCAACCGTGGGAGTATGGCAGCGAAACGCAGGCGTGGGAGGCTTTAAACACCCACTATCCTGAGTGGATCGAGGGGTTGATCAGCTGGCCAATGGCTTCAAGAGCCGACCATGAACGGGCTGAGGACAAAATTTACTCGGAGTATTATCTGGATCCGGTGGGGCCCATCATTGATAAATTGGCCGCCAATCCGCTATGGCCAGCGTTCTGGGCCACCATTGCTATTCATCATCCCGATGAAGCCGTACGTGAGAATCTGATCTTCCGCTTGGTCAACCCGCCACGAACTCTGTTGCAGGCCCTGGTAAACGATCCTTCTCACCTGGTCAGATACAAACTCATCGCTTGCTACTATGAGGATGAGGCGTTGATGACGGATTTACTGGACGATAGCAACGTTTGGGTACGCAGCCACCTGGCGGAGCGCGTCGCATCCGGTACCATTCTGGCTCATTTAACCCAATCGATGGATCTGTTTATCCTGAGCAGCCTTGCGCACAACCAGCCGCTGTTCCAAACTCCACCGCCTGGCGAGACTGCCCTGCTGATATGGCAAAAGCTGGCGCAGCATTTCTATGTATTTACCGAATACAGTTTTGCCGGTATGGCTGCATTGGCACAGGGCAAGGCCATTGATTGGCCAATTTTTTCTCGTTGGGTTGCGCAACTTGCGGAAAATTGTCCGCAGTTGCGTGATAAGACACCGCCGTTCCGCACCTTTGGTTATCCGGCTACTGAAACCAACTTGCACGACATAGCCAACAGTCTGTTCCAATTTAACCGTTCGCTGGCCATCAGCCCCTTGACCCCGGTGGCGATACTCCGTTTATTCAGCCAATGTCCGTTTGAGATGTTGCGCCAAGAGGTCGCCCAGAACCAGGCGCTGCCAGATCCATTGATTGAAATACTGCTCAGCGATCCCTCACCGGAGGTTGCCAGACTCACGCTTGAGCATCAGACCGCCTATGTGCAACGGCATCCCGATTTATTCGCTGAACGCATCAATGCGGCGGGCAACGTCGAACGTCGTGTCATGGCGGGAAATCAGCATTGTTCATCAGCGCTACTAGAACTGTTGGCCAATGATGAGGATGAGATGGTGCGGGCCGCCGTTGCCAGCAACCCGCAAGCCAGCGCCGAAATGTTAACCGCGTTGGCGCAAGATAGCAGTGCAGAAGTCTTGTCTAGCCTGGCGAGTAACCCACATACCCCGGAAGATATCAGAGAGCAGTTGTTTAACAGCGAGCATTGGATCGTGTTGTATTCGCTGGTGCGCTTTTACACTTATCGCCCCACTGAGCTCCTTAATCAACTGGCGCAGCATAGTTCGTTGGAACTTCGGGAAATACTGCCAGGGCAACCCTACGCGGCGGCTAGCCTGCTCGCCATCATGGCGCACGATAAGTCGGTCAAGATACGCCGCCTGGTGGCCAAACACCCTAATACGCCGGATGAGAGTCTGGTTTGGCTGCTGACCGGCAATGATGAAAAAGTGGTGAAATTCGCCAGCCAGCAACTGAAGAAACGCCAATATAGGCCCTCACCCCGCCCCTCTCCCAAAGGGAAAGGGTGAGGAGCCCCCCTAGCGGCTAAATAATATCGAGGCGGTGATATAAGTGAAATAGAACGCGCCATTGATAAATAGCATCCACACTTTCAGATTTTTATTTCTGGCGTTGATCCACAGCCAAAATGCCGCTGTCAGCGTAATAAACACCCCGATTAACACTTCGTGCCGGGGTTGCCATGGCGTCAGGAGTATACCGAGTGCGGGTAATATGGTGCCTTGGAATACCATCGCACCGGTAATATTCCCTAATGCCAGCGTGTCCTTTCCTTTACGTATCCAGAGTATGCTGTTCACTTTTTCCGGCAGCTCGGTAGCAATAGGAATGATAATCAATGAGACCAGTAATACGGAAACGCCAAGCTTGGCCGAAACATCCGCCACGCCATTGATAAAGCCTAATGCCCCCGCCACTAATACGGCTAAGCCGATCAACGTTTGCAGGATGATGGTAAATAGCGTGGTCGGCAATCCCACGCGGGATAAAAACATCACATTATCGGCCGCCGTCCCATTGCCTTCGGCCACCAGTTTTTTAGAGGCGTGTAAGGTTTTGACAATATAGGTGACGTAAAGTGAGACCAGCAGGATGCTGACGCCCATCCTTGCCACTTTCATCTCGACAGGAATGAACAAGGCGATCGCGGCCAACACAAAGGCCAGCAGGAAGAAGCGCGTATCACGCATAAACCCCGTCGGCTCTGGGGTGATAGCCCCATTAATTCCCCGCTGCCGCAGCACGGCCAGTGCCATCAAAAAGACCGACAGCGTCGATAGCATCAGCGGCGCGCCCAATATTGCCCCAACGCCAATCTCTTCGTTAACGCTAGCCGCCGACGTGCCGGCAACCAGCGCCAAAATGGGTACCATGGTTTCAGGTAAGGCGGTACCAATGGCGGCAAATAGCGAGCCGGTCACCCCTTCTGATATCTTCAACCTTTCGCCAAGATGTTCGAGGGCATTGGTGAAAATTTCGGAGGCAATCAGGATGATGATTAAGGATACGCCGAGCTGAAAAAATGAAAATGTCATTTTTTAGCCCTCATAGCGCAAGGGGATTTGGCGATTTCAACGGTGAAATCATTAAAAGAAACAAGAGTAAAAACGGTCATAATGGAAATACCGACTGGGCGTATCAAACCATGGTGTAATATTTCTCGCCCAATCAAAAAGAAATATTACCCCTATGGTCTCGCCAATCTGATCGACGGATGTGCCACAGCAAATTGCTGAGTATGTTGACACATCCTCCTTCATGATGAAGGAAGGCTACTCCCCAAATGAGTGCGGGGAGCTTAAGCTAATTATTACAACCGTGTCAAATGAATAAATCATATGATAATGTAATTGATTTCTATTAATATTTACTCCCGTTAATTGTTCCGCTGATCCTTCACCAAGCGCAGCGTTTGATAAATCATCATCAAGCGGTGAACCAATTCGGTGTGGTCGTTGGCACGAATACGGTCGGGTAACTCGTTGAGCCACTCGGCCAGCTGTGCCAGGCCATAGCCATGCAGCGCTTCGGCCAGGATTGCTACCCGATCAACCCCACGAGCCCCTTGGTGCCGGATCCCCTGCTGTAACCATTGGGCCAACAGCGTTTCCATTTCTGCCAACGTTTGTTGCATGCCTGTACGCTGTTGTAGATCGGCCTGGCGCTCCATCGGGAAAGGTTCTACCTCATCGGCGCACAGCGAGTATATCTGGGCGTCATTGGCTACGGCCAACGGCTCAATAAACAGCGTGCCTGACTCGATCTTCACCCTACCTGAAATTAACCGCGGCGGCGTTGCTGGCGTGAGCATTGCCTTGGCCAATGCCTCGATGGCCTGAGGGGCGGCAATATCGTAATTTAGTGACACCGTCACGTAATTATCAGCCTCGTCACTTGCCTCTCCGCTTACAATGTCGATCTGTAAGCACTGCAAGGCCGGGTCCCAGCGCCAATCCAGCACCTCGCTGACCGGTAAAATATGCAGCTGTTCGATCGGCTGCCTGGGGCGTACAAAATCGGGTAGCGCCTGCTGGAGATAGCGTTTCAGCGCTGCGGCATCGGGCTGCCTGAGCGGTTCCCCCAACAGCTCCCACGCACGGGATGAAAGCGGCAACACGCTGGTATATTGTTTACCGCTGGCAATGTCTAACGCCCCGTTTGCCCGGCGTTTGGCGGCATTGGTGATCACCTGGCTGGCGGCCAGTTTTTTTACCGGATGGCCAGCAATCCGCCGGCTGCCGATCGGCGTTGGTATACCTTGCGGGTCCCTGTGCTTCGGCCACTGGCGTTCGATCACCATCAGCGCTTGGGAATCAGGATCGGTGAAAATTAACTTCACCCCTTCCTGCTGTTCATCGGCCCAGTAACGCGCCCCGAGTGAAACCAGTTTCAGATGTTCCAACTGGATCTCGCCTTTGACGCCCAGCCCGACAATTTCTGCCGCAGGAAGGCGTGGTAAAGTCTGCTGTTGTGCTTGGAGATCCATGTGCCTGGCCGCCGCTAAACGAGCGGAAAGCCCGCTGATCCGCTGTAGAAAATCAACCGGATGATAGCGGCTGGAACGATGATGTTGATCGGCTATCCCTTGTTGAATATCGTCCAGGCTTTCGCTCACCCAGCGCCACTGCAACTGCTGCGCATGGCGAGACACTTCAGCCATCAGTGGTTTGATGGCCGTTTCTGGCTGGCTGCTGCCGTCCGACCACAGTTTGAGCAGCAGTTTATCCAACGCCGTTTGTAACAACACGGCCTCCGGCTGTTCGAATAAGGCGTTAGGTCCGGTCTGTGTGCCATCGGGCACGTTGATTTGCAGCGTTAGCTGCTGGAAATCCGGTTGGCTGAGTTCGGCCTGCTCAAAACCCCAGACCGCCATCACGATATGTTCGCAGATCGTCTCCTGAATGCAGTCACAGCGTGCATGGGCCAGGCTGCTACGGGAGAAAAACCGCACGTCACACATTGGTAAACGAGCAGACGGAGTGGCTTGCGCCCCGCTGCCTTTACTCAATTGCACCACGATGCTGCCCTGAACCAGTTTTTTAGCCCGGGTAATCACTGATAGCGGTACCTCGCTGAGCTGTTGGCTAAATCTGGCCGGTGACCAGCCCGCTGAAACTGCTGGCGGCTGAGTATCATCATCCCCGGCGGCATGTAACGCCTGATAGGCCAACACCAGCGTCACCCGATGGCGGCACATGCTACTGGCTGGGCAACTACAGGTCGCATCCCGCAGGGTTTTTCCCATGGGAAAAGAAACCTGATTACCATCGCCGAACGTGGCATCAACACGGCCATCATCGTGCTCGGTCAGTTCCGGTAGCTTGCCTTCGGCAACCTCTTTTTGCGCGCGCTTGACGAAGCCCGCATTGCTCAACGCCATCAAGGCTTCCGGCGTGAGCTCAAGTAAATCGGAACGTATCGTCATCCTTGTACCTTTTCTGCCAGCCAGGCCGCTAATTCGCCGGGCGTCATAGCCCCTATCTGAGCGCCAACTGCGACCAGCCGGTTAGCCATGTCACGGTCATATTGTGGGTTGGCCTGATGATCTAACGCCGCCAACCCCAGCACTTTCGCCCCGGCCTGAATGCAGGTGTGCACCCGCCGTACCAGCTCGCTTTCGCTGCCGCCCTCAAAGAAATCGCTCAGCAGCACCACAATCGTCCGTTGCGGATTGGTGATGCAGGATTGTGCGTACCCAACCGCCTTGGCAATATCGGTTCCTCCCCCTAGCTGAACCTTCATCAAAAGTTCGACCGGATCGCTGACGTCTGCGGTTAAATCCACCACGGCGGTATCAAAAGCGACCAGCCGGGTTTGCATACCCGGTAAATTCCACAGGCAGGCCGCCATCACGGCGGCATGGATCACCGAATCCACCATTGAACCGCTTTGGTCTACCAACAGGATGATGTCCCAACGTTCGCTATGGCGTTTAACGCGGCTCATAAACGCCGGGGTTTCGATAAACAATTTGCCGTGCTGTGGGCTCCATCGGTGCAGGTTTGCGGCAACGGTGCGCTTGAAATCAAAATTACGCGCGACCTTTACCTGTGAGGGGCGACGCCGATCCCGGCTGCCGGAAAATGACTGACGCACGTCACGGGCCAGCCGCTCCATGATCCGCCGCACCACTTCCGCCACTAACCGGCGTGCGGCAGCCAGCACCTGCGGGTTCATCAAGTGTTTGGTATGTAACACCGCTTTTAGCAACGCTTCCGAGGGTTCAATACGCTCCAGCACGTCAAGATTGGTGACCACATCGTCAATGCCGTAGCGTTCAACCGCATCCACCTCCAGCCTTTCGATCACTTCTTTCGGAAACAGTTGATGAATTTCATTAATCCACTCTGGCGTGGTCAGGCTGGACTTGCCCAGGCCGGCTCCACGCTCTCCGCGGGCCAAACGTTCCGGATCACGGCCATACAGCCATTCCAATGCGCTATCGACTGAACGGTAGTGATCGTCCAATTCGCCCAATGAGGCTTCCGCGGCCTCACCTAACAGCAAGCGCCAGCGCTGTAACTCGGGTGATAGTGGTTTCGCCATTATGTCAGCCCCCATTGGCCAAGGATGTCCAGCGCCCATTTTTCTGCCTGTTGCATAGCAGCAATCTCCTGCGGCGCTGCGGGGGTAATTTCGCCATTTAACGACGAAACCGGTAAATGGCCTGCCTGATGCAGTTCCAGGATCTGGCGGGCAAACTCACCGCGCTCTCTAGGCGGTAACCAGGCAAATGCTCCACGCATCGCGGGGATTGCCAGCAAAAAGTCTTCGTCGTCCAGCGCAGTGATCAGTTGGTTCAGACCGTCGACAAAGGTGAGATCCTGGGTTAACTGGTGGCGTGCCAATGCGATCAGCCCGCTGAGCGCATCGCCCATTTTATTGGCTGCCAGGGTGGACAGTAACGCTAACGGCTGGGCGATCGGCGATACGCTGTCATTCAGGCTGAGCAATGCACCGAATGCCGCACCACGGCTAAGCGGATCGGCATCGTTCACCGAGGCCTTTCTTTGCCAAACGGTGAGTGCCCGATCGGCTTCCAAGGCGGGAAAGATCGTATTACGGTCAACATCAGGCAACGCGAGCAGATCCTGCGTTACCAAGCGGATTGCCTGGAATGCTGCAATGTGCCGATGGCTATCGGCGGGGTTCACGCTACCGTAGCTTTCACAGAGCCAGAGCGCACGGTCGAAGGTTATCTGGATCACCGACAACAGGATGGCTGCCCCCTGCATACCTACGCTCTCACCGTGACGATAGAGCGTATGGGCCGTTACCAACGCGAAGCCCAGGTCCTCAAAGCTCCCTTCCTGGCTGACCGCTGTGGTGAGCTGTTCCAGTACGCGGTTGCTGAAATCAGCCAGCCCAGCCAGCGCCGCTTGATGAAGTAATTTAACCAGCGCCACCACCAGGCCTTGGCTACCGTGCAGCTCCAGTAAGGCTTCTTCCAGTTTAGCCAGTGCCGCATCGGCCAACGTAGCGCCGTAGGAGGCCGCTTCAATCAACGCGGCAGCCTGCTCAAGCGGAGCGCGCAGTTGCCACTGTTCGCTCATTTCGCCCGACATGGCCTGCCCGGCACTTTTCAGGCAATGGATGCCTGGGATCGCCAACAGCGCTAGTTGATGCAAAGCCCTGCTACGCTGACGATCTTCGGGTTTTAACAGGTCGAGTTTAAGCTCTGAGGGCATGGTTATCGCCAGCCGCTCTAGTTCTTGTTGCAACGAAGTCAACAGCGGTGGGCGCGGCGTATTGGCGGCCAGTTGACCGTGAGACTCCCCGGCTAATACCGCCATCATCTGCACCAGGATAGGATCGGTTCCCGGCCGCAGCGGACCGCGATAGGTCCACGGTAAAGGCACATCCATCGCCTCCTTGACCAAGGAACCCGCCATGGCATCCAACCAATCGTTGCGTAACGGTATCTGGTGACCACGCAGCCGAGCAAGGGCCTGAACCCGTAGATAAACCGCGCCCATATCGGCGGTAGATGCCGGCAGATTTAGCCGGCGTAGCCGTTCAAGAATACGTTGAAAAGCGTACAGTCCGGCCTGCTCCAAGCCAAATTCCCACACCCACTGCTGAAACTCCGGAGACGGCATGCCTGAAGCATAGCCGGTAAAAGCATCCAGCCGCTTATAGCTGTACGGCACCAGATAAGAGCCAGTGGTGTAGGAGATGTCGCCGGATTGATCGGCAAAACATTGGTTTAAAGTGGGCAGTTCAGGCTCATGCCCTTCGCTGGGGAGGCTTTGCCACAATTTCATCAAGGCTGGTGCATGGTAGCCGCCACAGACCACTAAAACGGCACCGTCCTGTTGATCCATGGCCCAGCGGATCCAGCGGGCCATCATGGTTTCACGATCCTGATTGCCCTGCGAGCCAGCAACGTCTCCGCGCAGCCGTTGGAAATAGTGGCTTAGGCGTTGATCCAGTTCCTGCACATCGCACTGGTCCTCAAATAACCGGTCCCAAAGCGCATCGCGTCCCTGGATGCCAAGCTCCAGGCCTAGTGCCTGTTCAAAATCCTCTGCCCGCTGTTGCTGTTCCGCATCGGCCAGATCGGCGTAACGATTGGCAATAGCGGCAAACGCAGAATGCCAGGCCGGCAGGTCCATAAAACGTATTTCTGCCTTACTCGCACGGGCCTGAAGCAGCGCCTGCCACTCCGGTGAGTGCTCGGCAAACGGTGACCAGGATCCTCGGCGCACGCCCTGCCCACGCTGTTGCGGCACCCCATAGCTGTAGATAGCCAAGGGTAGCCGATGGGGCAAGAACAGCTCATCGAGCCGGGAGTTGAAGTCCATCGGTCCTTCAATCAGCACGTAACGTGGATTCAGTTGGTGAATTTTCGCCGCCACCAGGCGGGCACAGGCCGGGCTATGGTGGCGGATACCGACAATTTCCGGCATGGATGTTGTTTTCATTACGCAGCGCCTTTAAGGCAAACGGTGTCTGGCTTCGTAATAGGCCCGCCAGTGGTTACCGGGCTTTTTCGCAACCTTCTGCTCAAAGTAACGCCTGAGCTTTGCCCGGTCGTCCGCATTGTCTTTGACCACCGTCCCGGCGATGCACTCCACCAAATCGGCCGGTTCACCGCTGCGCTGCTCAAGAAACCAGGCGCGCAAGCCCACTGCATGAGCCACGTTTACCGCCTCGGCGGTCGACATCACGGCAGTCAAGCGATCCATGGCGCTATCGCCCTTACCCGTTGATTTTTCATTGCCGCGCAGATCGCGGAAAGTGGTGACCAACAGTTCCAATACCGCCGCAGGCACGCTGTGGGGAATGGCGCTCTTTTCCAGCAATCGTTTGGAAGCTGCCGCCACCAATTCCAGTTCCTGCTGGAAATCCATGATCGGAAAAACGGTTTCAAAATCAAACCGGCGTTTGAGGGCCGCACTCATTTCATTCACGCCACGGTCGCGGGTGTTGGCGGTGCCGATAATGTTGAACCCTTCCTGCGCATACAGCAGGTTATGGTCGTCATTCAGTTCGGGGATGGTCATTACGCGGTCGGACAACATGCCCAACAGGCAGTCCTGCACCTCTAACGGCGCACGGGTGATCTCTTCAAAACGCACCACTTTGCCGTCGAGCATGCCCTGATAAAGCGGTGCGGGAACCAGCGCTTTCAGCGATGGCCCTTCGTTGATCAACATCGCGTAGTTCCAGGAATACTTGATCTGATCTTCGGTAATCGATGCCCCGCCCTGGATCGTCAGACTGGAGGTGCCGGAGATGGCGGTGGCCAGCAGTTCTGACAGCATGGATTTGGCGGTACCCGGCTCGCCGACCAACATCAGGCCGCGGCCTGTCGCCAGCGTGACCAGCATCCGTTCAATCGATGCCACATCGGCAACGATTTTCCGCTCAATACCTAATTTTTCGTCACCCAAAATAAAACGCCGGGCGGCATTCAGGCTCAGCACCCAGCCCGGTGGGCGCGGTTGGTTATCCTGCTCGGCCAGTAGGGCCAGCTGTTCAGCGTACTGAATTTCCGCGGGGGGCCGCTGCATTTTTTGTTGTTCAGACATAAGGATCGGTTCTCTTGGTCATCGGTACGATCCCGACATGCGCCGGGATCAAGACAAAACTTAGGCGCGCAGGGCTTCCATATCGCGGATCAACTCGCTTAAGGCGATGTTATCCACCATAGTGAATGGTTTGCGTGCTTCGGTTCGCTGCCAGTAATACTGGCCATCATCGATCACCACCGACACCAACGTCTGTTCAGGGTATTCATCGACCATGCCAACGATTATGCAGGGTTCAAACGACAGGCTAAAAGCTAACCGGCGATCTATCGGCTTGATAAAGTCCAGGATCGCGCCGCCGTCTTGGGCATCGCCACGGCGCCAGCCTTTATTGGCCAGACCAAGGAGACGACCGGTGGGCACCGCCGCCCCTTTCCAACGCAGCAGTTCACGGCTTTCCCGCTCTTGTTCGGTCAGGCTGTAAGTATCACGGCCAAGCTGAACGAACGGTTGCAGTAGTTCGTAATCGGCGAACAGTTGGCCGAAGCTTGCCGCCTGATGCTCAGGCAACTCCAGAGCATGAGGAATACCGATGCGCACGTTTTCACCCTGTGGCAGTGTGTACTCATCGTCTTCAGCGGTCGTCAGGCTGCCATCCTCGGCAACGCGGAAACAGTCCACCAACTTGCCGCCGTGGGAAGAATCATCGTCTACCAGATACACGCCCCAGACCAGGCGTTGTACCAAGTGACGAACCAGTGGATGACGGACTAAAAACAGCTCAAACAGCTCTGGTGTCCAACGGCGGCACCGGCACATGGCAATTTCCA
This sequence comes from Serratia sp. H1w, assembly GCF_000633355.1. Lineage (GTDB taxonomy): Bacteria > Pseudomonadota > Gammaproteobacteria > Enterobacterales > Enterobacteriaceae > Chania. The sequence continues at coordinate 19,504 of NZ_AYMQ01000100.1, read as the reverse complement.
GGCGCACGACTTGCTGAGCGGCTACGGTACGAGCATCTTTTTTCAGCAGCTTGAAGATGTTCACCGCTTCACTGGCCAATTCCTGATTGTCGGTCTTTTTCGGTTTCGGCAGATCTTTCAGACGAGTTCCATCATTGTCGCGCACGAACGGTTTCAGGGTTTCATCGAAGCTGACGGTAAACTGGCGATCGCCGAAATCCAGCCGCAGTGAGCCGTTTTCATCCAGCCCCAAATCCGGTGCCAAACGGTCTTCCAGTTCCTCGATGGTTAACTCACGGGCCTCGGCAATTGCCGCAATCTTTTCCCGTGCCCGATCCTGCAAGCCTTTAAATTTGACCTTCTGCGCGATGCCGTTCAGCAGCATCAGCGCCACGTCGGAGCCGATCTGATTCAGCACTTCCAGGCCGTTAACCGCCCGTTGGTGCTGAGCTTCCCCTGGCCAGGCGCGGATGAATGGCGTCAGCTTGCGTGCGGTGTCGTCGGTACCAAACAGGCCCAGCGACGTGAATGCCCAACCCTCTTTGGACGGCGCCGCAGCAAACAACCACGCAGAGAACATATCCCAGGCGAAATCCGCCAGTGAGTCGGGATCACAAACCTGTTTGACCTGGTTGATGCCTTCGTACAACCCCTCGCTAACCGGGAAGCGTAGCATGGTACCAAGATGGTCCAGTGCGGTGTCCGGTAAGGCTCTTTGGCTCGCGACAAGCCGCGGGCGACGCCAACCTGCGGGTTGATAAAAATCAGGAGACTTGCTGATTTTACTCGGGAAACGGTCGAGTGGATCTTCGTCCAACATGCTACGCAGAGCCTCGGTCACCTCAGGATTACCGTAAGCTTCGCCAGTCTGGAAAATCAGCGCCTCGTGGCCCTGTGTGGCCAGCATACGTAACGCGGAGGTGGCACAGTCTTTGGCTTCCCCTTTTCTGCCTACTGCCGCCGGGATCAGGCCGATAACGCTGTGATGTGGATATTTGCTCAACCACTGCTGAGCTTCGCTGCGCAACGTTTTCAGCTTGAGGTAAGCACGGGCGATCAGCGGAGCCAATTCGCTGGCACCCACGTGATCCCAAATATTGGTCAGCTCTGTTGGTCTGGAGCGTACCGCGTTGATCAGGCCGGGCAGCGCCGCTTCGCCAAAATTGGCCACCATATACCCTTCACCGCTACATTGATGAGCAGACAAACTGTTCCATAGGGCCAGCGCCATCTCATCGGGCAACAGCGAGGTAAAGCGCATACTAAAGTTTGACCAACTAGTTTCTGCTAGCTGGGCCTTCCAGGCGTCAATCACCCCCTGCGTATCCCGGTTTCTGATGGCAACGGCTGCTGCGTCGTTCAGGCTCTTCCGGTTACCTGATTGATAAATCTGGAAACCTAGCTCATTGGCCAGCGTGTTCATATTCTTGGCGGCAGCCTGATAACGTTTTTCTTCCCAGCCGTTCAGCGCCAACCACTGTTTTTTCTCTTCATCGGTTAAGTCGAGTACCGGTGCCAGCACCAGCGGCTCAAGTGCCAGGACTGCGGCTTCTTGTTTTTTCTTTTTCTGTAGCCAAGGCGGGCTGACCAGCACCAGGGGTAAATCAGCTTCATCGGCTAATTCAACCGGGCCAGCTACGCGGGCAATCAAATCTTGCACCTGGGTTTGCGCTGCTCCGCTCATCCAGGGCAGTAGCTGAGCCACTTGTTCAGGATTGGCCAACAGCAGATTGCTTAAGCAAGCGCTCAGCATGCCACTGTCTTTGTGATTGCCGGCCAACAATTCGGCAATCGCTGGGATTGATGCCAGCGGCCAGCGGTGCGCGGCATCAATAAACCGAGTCAGAAACGCTTTGCCCTGACCGGAAACGTGCGCCAATGCGGTTATCGCCGCAGGCGTGCCAATACAGGCCAGAGCATCACCGGTAAGGGTTATTTCCGCTTGGTTAGCCAGGATGGGTACCGCGTTAATACCGCGCTCTGCAATCAGCGTGGCGAGACTAAATTCACAGTTAAGGAATGCGGCGTGACGATAGACTAAACGGCCCATTGCTCCTAGCGACTTCAGAACCGCCTCGTCGGTGGCGACCAACTGTAGCCATGGGGTGACGTCACTATCCCCCTGTTGGATCAACTCACTGGCTAACCGGTTCGCGATATCCGGGCGTTCGGGTAATAACAAGGCAATCAACGGCTGACGGCTGGCACGTAGCTGCGGTAAAGCCGCGATCAATTTATCCACGCAAATCTGCCACTCTGCCTCATCGGCACAGGACAGGAACTGACGAAAACGCAGCTCAGCGCAGCTATAGGGACACATCCACGAGCCACTTAGCGGATCGACGATATCTTCATTGAGGTAGTAATTATGCTTTTGCGCACTACTATCCCAGTTGGATTCAACACAGATCCCTTGCGCCAGTAACAGCACATCAATCGCGTACGGTAATCCCTTTCTGGCCACTAAAAAGTCGGTGATATCTGTCGTGCTGTCACCGTAATAACGGTTGTTAGCGACATTGCACGACAGGGCAAACAACACCGCGTCCGACTCGATGGTGCCATCCATCTGTTGATCGGCCAGCCGTTGCCAACTGGTGACATAAATCTGACGCCACTGCGCAGACGAGGAGTCAAAATCAGTATTGAAATCGTCATTCTTATACAGATGATTGCGCAGTTTGATCCAACTCTGCTTATCGTTCAGCTGCGGTTTTTCGCCCGGATGGTCGCGGTTGCTCAATGCCTGCACGCTTAAGTTCTTCGGCAGGGAAATCGGTTCACCGTTGGCTAACCACGGCGGCGTTTCGCCAACCGGCTTGGCGATGTCAGATGAGGTAATAGATTGCGAGAGTATCTCGGCAGTAGAAACTTGAGGCGTAGTGGTTGCCGGGATATCCGTTATTGGCTCAGCGCGGGGATTTTCTACGGGTTCGGCTTTAGGTTTTGGCGCGGTGGCACCAATGGTGGCGTTTTCATCAACGGCTATCTCAACGTAGCCTTTGCCGGTTTTCTCTTTGACCAGTTTGGTCATGGCGGCCAACGCCTTGGCTTGATTATCAAAGCTCTTGGTCTGGCTTTGCCCCTGGGTACCAATCTTGCCCCAGCGCAGGTTTAACTCACTGTCTGACTGCTCGATCTGCCAAAACTTGCTGGATTTATCGTCTTTGAATTCGAAATGGCGCACCGCTGTCTCCCTGAAAAATAGATTATCCATAAAATCATGTCTGAGATTACGTTATCAGATATTTAGGGGATGAATAGAGGAGTTGCATGGAATTTGTGATAAATCCCATACTGGCCAACTATTGTGATGATTGCAGGCAAGTGACTAAAGATGAGTGTGCAACTGGATCACCCGTTTCACCGCGTCTAATGCTTGGCGCAGGGTTGGCAGCGGCAGCGATCCCAATGCCAGGCGCAGGGCATGTGGCACATGAGCCGAGGTGGCAAAAGGTTCTGCGGTAGAGAGCGAAATACGCTCTGTTAGCAAGGCCGCGTCGATGCGATCCGCCCTGACCTCCTCAGGCAATGGCAACCACAGGAAATACGAATCAGGGTACCCCACCAGATCCAGCCCGGCTAATGCTTCCCGGGCTATTGATTGACGTAACCGGGCATCCTGCCGCTTTTCGACTTCTAGTCGTGCCACGGTGCCGTCTTCAATCCATTCGCACAGGATGGCGGTCATGATCGCCAGGGTATTCCAGGTGGTTGCCCTGATGGCGCGTTCCAAGGCGGGGAGCCATTTCTCCGGTGCGGCCACCACGCCAACGCGCAGCCCAGTCGCAACATTTTTGGAAAAGCCGGAAATATATACCGTGCATTCAGGGGCGAGCGTGGCCAGCGGCAACGGCGGTTGATCTGCCAGATAGGCATAGGCGGCATCCTCGATAATCAGTAACCCATGCTCACGGGCTAACGCCACCAAACGATGCCTCTGCGGCTCGCTCAGCACCCAGCCGAGCGGATTATGCAACGTCGGCATGCAATAAACGGCCCGCACCGGGCGCTGGCGGCATAGCCGTTCAAGTGCGGCCAAATCAGGGCCATCACTCAGCGCGGGAATGGCAACCAGCTCAAGATGGTAACTTTCGGCCAGTATTTTAAAACCTGGGTAGGTCAACGCGTCCACCGCAACCACGTCGCCCGGTTGCAGCAACCCCATCACGGTGATGGCTAGCCCTTGTTGAGCGCCGTTAACCAGCAACACATTTTCTGCCGCCAGCGTTAACCCACGGCGGCTCAGATGCCTGGCGACGATCGCCCTCTCATGTGGCCGACCGGCATGTGGCTGATAGCGTAACAGCGCATCCAGATCGCCTGAAGCCGCCAATTGACGCAAGGCCGTCCTCAGCAGTTCGCTTTGCGACGATAGTGTGGGGTAATTGAAGTTCAGATCGAGCATGTCGGTAGCGACGGCGTGTTGATCGATACCCAATCCCGGCGGCAACGAAATCTCCCGCACAAAGGTGCCGCGGCCCGTTTCCCCGCTGACCAACCCCATCGCTTCAAGCTCCGCATACACCCTTGAGGCAGTAACCAACGACATGCGTTCCTGGGCGGCAAGCCGACGATGAGTGGGTAAGCGAGTCCCGGGGGTCAGACGCCCTGCGCGGATATCTGCGGCAAAGCTATCGACCAACGATTTATAACGGGCTCGCGCCATAGCCACTTGTATCCATGACAATTATTTGATTGTCATGATTCTGCGACATAACATGCCGATCTACAATCCCAAGCGTCGTTAAAAAGGTGTCTCATGCAGGTGAAGATCGAGGAAAACAGCACCCGTGGCTGGCTCAATGGCTTTGTGGGCATGGTGATCTTCAGTGGTTCATTGCCCGCAACCAGAGTGGCCGTGCTCAGTTTTAATCCGCTGTTCCTGACGGCCGCTCGTGCCGCCATCGCGGGCTTATTCGCTCTCCTGTTGCTATGGCTGTTTAAACAGCAGCGGCCCCGCGGCGATCAGATATTTTCCCTGGTGATTGTGGCATTAGGCGTAGTGGTTGGCTTCCCACTGTTGACCGCGTTAGCGTTGCAGCACGTCACCTCTGCCCATTCCATCGTGTTTCTTGGCCTGCTGCCGTTAGCCACCGCGATATTTGGCGTGCTGCGGGGGGGCGAACGCCCTCGCCCGGCTTTCTGGCTGTTTTCCATTATCGGCAGCCTGTTAGTGATGAGTTTTGCATCTGTTCAGGGCGGCTCAGTTTCTCTGACCGGGGATTTGTTAATGCTGGCCGCGGTGGTGGTCTGTGGTCTGGGTTATGCCGAAGGGGCCAAACTATCGCGTACGCTGGGGGGCTGGCAGGTGATCTGCTGGGCGCTGCTATTGGCGTTACCCGTGATGCTGGTGGCATCACTAATGTTGGTGCCCTCTTCCCTGGCAGCCATTCGCCTGCCGGCCTGGATCAGCCTGGCCTATGTCTCGCTGTTCAGCATGCTGATAGGTTTTATCTTTTGGTATCGGGGCCTGGCCCAAGGTGGTATTGCCAGCGTCGGCCAGTTGCAATTACTGCAACCCTTTTTTGGCCTGGCGCTGGCAGCAGGCTTACTGCATGAACCCGTTAGCCTGCAGATGTTGGCGACTACGCTCGGCATTATCCTTTGCGTCGCGGGTTCGCGCCGATTTGCCAGGTGATCCGTTCACTTCACCTTGGCCGTGAGTGACTCACCGATGGCATAGAACTGCCCACCGGCGACGTAATGCAAACTGCGCAGTGCAGGATCGGCGGAGTCAAAATGCCAGTGACCCTCTTTAAATACGCGGGTGTCGGACCAGGCGCCCGTCACCTCGCCGATAAACAGATCGTGGGCCTGCTGGTTATGGGGTTCCGGGATCAACCGGCAAGCGAGCCAGGCAGAGCAGCCAGTCACGAACGGCAGCCGCTCGTCGTCAAAACTGAACAACTCCACTCCGCAGTTAACCAGCTTATCGGGTTCGCTAAACAGACTGCGGTTACCGACTTCATAGGTCAGTTGCATTTGGGCCACCGTGGGAACCTGGATCACAAAGTGTCCGCTTTGTTCGATAAGTTCACGGGTTTTGGTCATTTTATCCAGCACTACCGTCAACTTGGGCGGCGAGAAATCTAATGCACAGGCCCAGGCGGCAGCCATCACGTCGTTCACCCCCTCGTGGCCAGCGGACACCAACACTGTGGGGCCATGATTCAGCAGGCGATAGGCTTTTTCCAAGGCTACGGCGGCAATATGTGGGTTCATTCGTTATCCCTTTTAAAGTTAGGCTCGGCTGGAGACGTCATCGTAGCGCGGCCGCGAGCCATTGTGAAAGGGATGTCTGCTTCCCCTCACCTCAGCCCTCTCCCAATATGACACCTGGGATGCCATAAGCACTGGTTTGGGGAGAGGGAGCTAGGTCGGAGCCGCAGTCAAGCGCAGGAGAATGGTGTAGCACGTTCAGTCCCCTCTCCCTGTGGGAGAGGGTTAAGGTGAGGGGAATTAATAACCAACAAACGACGGATCGACAGAATGCCCGCAATCGCTGTTGGCAACGTTCAGATCTTCCATACAGGTTTGGCTATCCAGCGTTTTAGGCGGCGTTTTGCTTAATTCGGGCCGGTTATGTGCAGAGCAACCGGCAAGGGCGAACAGCAAAACGCAAAGCATGATTTTTTTCATCGGTTTTATTCCCAGTGGATCGCAATAAATTGTTACAGCCAGTCATTTAAGGATTAGCACAAACTGATGAAAAAACCATGTTGCCTTGCGTTTAAGTGACGGTGTCACACACTCTTGTGGCGATAAAACTGGCTCCACAGTGCCATCAACAGCCCTAACCCCGCCAAAACTGCGGCCACCAGATAGGTCAGATGTAAGCCTGCCGCGCTACCTAAGCGCAGATCGCCGGATGCCGAGGCCAAAGCAAAGATGCCTCCCATAGCCGATGCCCCAATGATAAAGCCAAGGTTACGTGCCAGATTTAGCAGGCCAGAGGCGACCCCACGCCGTTCAACGCCAACCTGTTTGATCACCGCCGTGTTGTTGGCAGCCTGGAACAAGGCGTAACCTGCGGTGATCAGGCAGATCGGCAATATATAACCCAAGACGCCCTGCACGGGTGACATCATCGACAAAGCGAATGCTCCCAGGCAGACGCCCAGTAATCCCAGGCTGATCATCTGTGCAGCCCCGAAGCGATCGACCAGATAGCCCGATGGCACGCCCGCCAAGGCGGCGATCAGCGGCCCGGCGGACATCGCCAAACCCACCTGCTGCGGCGCTAAATCCAGTCCGTGTGCCAGATAGAAAGGCCCGACCACGAAGGACGTCATGATCACCGTACTCACCAGCATATTGGTTAGCAGGCCGCTGCTCAGGATCGGCTGACGCAGCAGAGCAAGTTGGATCAACGGGCTCGAGACCTTTCTCTCACCCCAGACGAACGCGCTGGCTGCCGCGGCGGTTCCCAGCAGCAACAGGCTATTGAGTGAGCCGAAGTGGCCATTTCCCAACGTCATGGCAAGCGAAAAGAGCGCCAGGGTCAAACCGAGCAAGGCCATACCAACAAAATCAAACCCACCCTGTTTGCTTGCCCGCTGCGGTTCTGTTGATGGGAGATAGTGATAGATGCAAAACAGCGCGACGCCCCCCAGCGGCAGATTGATCAGGAAAATCGACTGCCAACCAAACACGGCAATCAGTCCGCCACCGAGCGTGGGGCCAAGCGCCGTCCCCAGGGCTGATAAGGTACCTAGCAACCCCATCGCCCGCCCGACCTTCTCCTTGCTGATGGTTTCGCCCACCAACGCCAGGGTGATGGTCATCATCACTGCGCCCCCTAATCCCTGGACGGTGCGGGCAGCAATCAGCCACCAGATAGTCGGCGCGACAGCACAACCCAGCGAGGCGAACATAAACAGCCCAAGACCGGCCAGTAACAAAGTGCGGCGGCTGATGATATCCCCCAAACGTCCCACGCCAACGATCAGCGTGGTGATTGCCAGCAGATAAGCGATCACCACCCACTGCACATCTTGAAACGTTGCGCCAAACACCTGCGCCAATGTTGGCAGGCTGACGTTGGTAATGCTGCTGCCCAGAGACGAAAGCAGCGTCGGCAAGGCCAGGCTGATTAGCCCGCCACGCAGGGCTGAGGGTGACAGAGATAGGACGTTTTGTGCGTCGGTTTTCATGATAGGCAGGCTCCTGAATAAACTTTCAGTCAGCCTAAGGCAATCCATAACATGGCGGAAGACGCAGGGTATGCAGTTAATAAGTGCACCAAACGCCACTTCTTCATTGGTGAGGGAAATTAATGCCGCTTTACCAGCCAAGCCAGGATGCGAAAAACAGTGCTTAACTTTATCGAATGTGATTACAATCTGGCACCACAGGTAAAGGAGATACCGATGAAAATGGAAAGCGAAGGACATAGTGTCAGGGAGGTCAGGCGACAAGGCCTGATCGATATCGCTGCCAATACCGCTCTGGTGCTGGAAACTAATAACCTACGCGCGGCCAAGAACGTAGAACAGATAGTGACCAGCCTTAAACGGCTGATTGTCCGCTTAACCAAGCAGAGCCTTTCTCCCCTGTCGCTTGCTCAATGGGTTATCACCCATGATGGACTTGACCAGGCGGCGCAGCAAATGCTGTGCGAGATTGCAGGCAGGAAACTGGATTTTGTTGAGATAGACCCCCGCACCGGCTACTACGCTGCAAAAAATATCGGATTTGATCATGTGGATCACCTACATTGCCAGTACGTGGCCTTTGCCGATGCCGATTGCCTGCCTTGTGCCGATTGGTTGGAGCAATTGCTGTCGCCCTTTGCTGAAATGGAGGCTCCGGTCGCGGTCGCCGGACGCACAAGCTATGCACCGAGTATCATCGGCAGCGCCCTGACATCGATCGATTTTATGTACTTCCCCAGCCCGCTAGATGAAAACGCCACACGTAATTTTTATGCGAACAATGTCGCTTTCCGTTACGACACCTTTAAACAACACAGCTACCAACCTCTTGACGGAGTGTACCGTGCTCATTGCCAGGTTATGGGGCTACGCTTGCAGGCCGAAGGTATCGTGGTTCGCTATGTGCCACGTGCGCACACTGTACACCGCGTGCCTGATACGCTGGGTGAAGTGTTCAAACTGCGTTGGCTGAGAGGGGGGGACAGTGTCGATCTTACGCCGTACCTGGTACGTGCCTATATGCCAGCCTGGCTGCAATGGCTTGGGCGCAGCGGTCCGATTGGGCCGTTATGCGTGATGATCTCACGTCTGGGCTACAGCGTGGCTGCGCTAAACCATCAGGACTTGCCTACGGTACGTGGACTAAAGCTACTGGCTGCAATCACCGTCGTGTTCGCAGTTTCGCTACTCGATACTGCAGGCGCGGTGGTTCGCGGTTGCGGTTTATCCATCGGTCGTGCCAGTGCTCTACGCAACGAAGCTCTGTCTTATCATCGCAACCTGGATTGATAAAGGGTTATCGCGTCTTAACTAACCCAGGATTTCAGCATGCCTGCTTATTCTACGACCTTATTCGCCTGCTTGATGACGTGCCTGCTTCTGAGTGGGCAGAGCCAAGCCGCATCTTCTGAGTTCCGTGGCCGCGGAGTGTTTCACTTTTCCTCATCCAGCCACTGTGCAACGGTGGGTAACAACTGCGATCGCATTGCTCTTGATGTGGTGAATGCTCATGCCAGCGTCGATACTCAGGCTCACACCATCATCATAGATGCTGACACCAACCTTAAAAGTACGCTGGTTGGCGATGTATTGCTTCATGGCAGTGGCCTCACCGCTGAAGGGCAACGTGTGCCCCTCAGCTTGCAAGTGCTATTACGTCGAACAGGGAATAACTGGAAAACGGATACCTACGTCCACGCTCCGGTACGGGGGCATTTCAGCGATATTGAGCTCGAACCCTATCAGATCAGCGTTCGTCAAGATGCTAGCGAGCAGGTACTGTTAACCGCCAGCCAGGCACGCGAGAAACTGGCACATCCCTCGTTGACTGCACGTTTGGCCAGCTATTTTGTGGTTGTACACCCTAGTAATGCAAAAGACCCGACCGCCGATGACATTACTATCGGCATAGGCGCCGGTTTGCTGACCAAACCCCTGTTACGCGCCAGTCTTAACGTCCCCCCAGGCAACTCGGCCAGCTTAGAGCCATTGATAGCGAATGGCACCTGGAACCTCAAGTTACAGGCGCTGAGCAGCCTGATCCCAGTATGGGCCGTTCAGCACCAGCTATTTTTGTTTGGTCTGGAAGACCGCCCCCTGCTCAGTGATGTGCGTAAACGCGGTATGAACAAGCATGATATTTTGGAATTGGGAGCCGTCGAGGGTAAAGGCTATCTGCGCTATAACGGCGTTGAAGAGAGTTTTCCAGCTGCGACGATAGCGGGTGCTGCTTTTATGCGTGAAAGTTTTATTGGCCTCATTCTGGCCTGGCATCACCGCCCACAGGAGACACCATGAACGCAAGCGAGCAAAACATCAGCGGACCTGACTTCAACTGCCTGGCAGCACCGAGACCCGAAGGTCTGAGGGCGTTACAAGCTAACCTTGTGGATCGTATCAAACGAGCGGCCGTAGCCCGTTTGCATCGCAGCCCGCGTGGGGAGCGTATGTTGTTGCGAATGTATCTGATCGGCGAAGATGCAACTGAACGCGCCCTGGTGGACGAGTTAATGCCACAATCTCCGCCCTGGCTTGACCGCGTGGTTACACAACACCTGGCTGATGAGCAACGACATGTAAAGCTGTTTACTGAAGCCTTGCAGGCAACAGGGGGTAAAGTCACTACGGAGCTGAAACCTGACTGGTTAAGTCGCCAGAAAATCAACCACTGGCAACGGCTGGCCCATCAATATGCGCCGCACTTCCAGCATGGCTTACTGGTGCCAGCCTATGCTACAGGGCTTTGCGCAGAGCAGATGGCCGAACGAGTTCTGGGCCGCCACTGCGCCGTCATCGGTGCAGACCACGCAATGTATCCACTTTTGTCCGGCGTCCTGGCCGATGAGAAAGCCCACGTACGTTTGTGTAAGACGACTCTGCGCCGTATTGTGGCGCCTGAGGAAGTGCCGCAGTTGGTACGTTTGATAAAAGAAATCCGTCGGGTGGAATCAAGTTTTGGCATCTCCGGCGCGCTGGTTATGTATGTCGCAAGCTGGATCCTGGGCGGGCTTCGGCATTCAGGTAGTCACGCTCGATGAACCTACGCATTATCTATCTTGCGACCGCTGATGCACGTGGTCACCTGATGCGCGCCCAATTGCTGGTTCATGCTCTGCGCAATGCCGGAGCCCAGGTAACGGTCCTGACGACCTCCGTGCCAGGGCAACGCTTTTTACAGCAGTTCGATATTGAGGCGCAGGTTTTGTCTGAACATTATGCCGTGCAATTCGACGACCGGCAGAACATGTTGCGTAAAGCGACCAACCGCAACGTCGCTCACTATCTGTTCCTCCCAGGCCGCATGTTACGTGATATCTGGCAACTGCAGCGCCTGTTCAGAGATGCAGATATCGTGATCAATGATTCTTTTCACCCGGCATTAATTTATATGGGGATGTTGCCAGTATGGCGGCGTAAGGTCGTGCATATTTACGGCACCAGCCTCAAAGTTGCCCTGCTCAAAAATTTCGAGGGCATGTGGTCACGCCCCTTCGCTCGCCTGTTTGGCTGGATTGTCGGTCGCCAACTCAATGCCGCTTTGGCCTGCATTGAGCATGATTTTGCCTGCGCGATTGACGATACTCACGCCCCTACGCTCTATCGGCTACCGACCCCCGTCGCGCTGGCAACCCCGTCATCCTCCGAGACAGAGGATGGCGCAGCGGTGTATCTCAATCCGCATTTCAGCGATCCCGCACTGGCTGATGCATTAACAGCAGGCCTTGCTGATGCCAGTGTTAGCGCGCACCTTGTTGGAGAAGGTTATGCGGGATTCGGCGATTGGCTCGCCGTTGATCGGCTCTGGGCCAGCCGTGCCGCTTGCGCAAAACTGATAGTATCGGCACCTGGCATGGCAGCACTATCGCTCGCGCTGGTTTATCAAAAGCCAATTTTGCTGATCCTCTGCGATCAGCCCGAACAGATGGCAAACGCAGGGCAAGCCACCCAGCTGCAATTACTCCACCGGATAGTTACCTGGCGGGGCGACGCCGCTGATTTTCAACGGCAGGTGACCGAAGCGACAAAGCAGCTTTGCGCAGCTCCCGTGCCGAACAGTGATGGCTCACTAGGTCTTGAGCGCGCGCAGGCAAGAATCGACGCCTGGGTTAACCGCCTGCTCGCACTAAAGGTTGACCATACATGTCAGTGAATAAACGAAGCCCAGTGCTTGATTATCGCCAGGCTCTGGCTGGATTATTGGGCCTACTGGCAGGTTTGGTGCTGTTCATTGCTCTGGAGCATGTCACAGAGCCACGCTATAGCTGGGTCACTCCACTGGACAAGCAGATCCCGTTTATTGCCCAATCCTGGTGGCTATACGTACTGTTTTTTCCCTTTGTGTTGCTGGCTGCGGCTTACTCTAGTGCTGAGCGGTTCAGGGCTTTCAGAAACGCGACGGGGATCGCCTTCGGCGTTGCCCTGCTCTGTTTTTGGCTGTTTCCCGAGTCCATACCCAGACCCGATATTGGATTGGTCGACAATGCTTTTCTACAACAACGCTTAAGGCGTCTTTGGCAGCTTGACCTCGCATCCAACGGTTGCCCCAGCCTGCATGTCGCTGTGACCTGCCTGGCATGCCGAGCACTTTGGGATCGCCACTACCGCTGGCTGACAGTCTGCAGCGGGTTGCTGATTTGCCTGTCAACCCTGACCCTGAAGCAGCACACCGTGATCGATGTTATTGGCGGCCTTCTGCTGGCGCTGATCTGCGCTTTGCTCACTCAACGACAAGGAAGCCATACTCATGCCCCCGTCTAGCTCGCGCGCTGGCAATAACTCAGCGCTTAATGCTTTTGTGCCGGATAGCGAGTTATTTGTGCTGAAACCCTGGATCGCCATGCTGGCACTGTTCGCCGACTGGGGACTGATTGCCATGGCATTTGCCTGCGCTATTGTTTGGCCATACCCTATAGTCTATCTGATGGCGGCCCTGATCATTGCTCGCAGTCAGTTGGCGCTGGCAGTGATTATGCATGACAGCGCCCATGGAGTTCTGACCTCCGGGCAGCGGCTGAACGATCTGCTCGGGCAACTGTGCGCCGCCGGGCCATTGTTTCTGTCACTACAGACCTACCGGGCGGGGCATCTGAAACATCATCAGCATCCGATGCAATCCGATGATCCGGTTGCTACTGTATTCGGGCTGGCCGATTTTCCGTTACCCCGTGACAAAATGGCTATGCGGTTATTGGCCGATTTATGTGGAATAGGTTATTTCATCAGTATTTTCAGGTTTGCTCGCGGGGACTATCGCACCAGTATGCCCAGGGTCGTTAAATCGACACGGCTGAAAATCTGGGAAGTTCTTTCCATGTTAATCAGCAATGCCCTGTTGTTCGGTTTGCTAAGTTGGCTCGGCCATCCGCTGTTATATCCAGGGTTGTGGTTGTTACCTGCGATCACACTGCTGCCCTTTATGGGGAGGATCAGAGCCATCATGGAGCATGCAGGGTTGCCAGCCTGTGATGACCAAAGCCAGAATGCACGCACTATTGTACGTGCTAACTGGGAGACGTTTTTTTTCGGCCCTCATGCCATTCATTACCACATTGAACATCATCTTTACGTGCGTATCCCCTTCTACCATTTACGCCAGGTACATCAACAACTGGCTTCCAGGCAGTTACTGCCGGGCAAAAATATCTATAAGGGCTATATGGCGGTGCTACGTGATGTCAGCTATCCGTAAGCTGAAGCATCGGAACATAGAAACCACTTACCCACTCTCGGGGGCTGGTGTAGAGCCCCCAAAGGTTATCCCTGTGACTTAAATCACAACTCCATGACAAAGCTGGTATCGAGCAAAAAATAGGAACTGTATAAACAACGGCTGGCAAGTCCCCTGTAGCGCCCTCGGTATACTCAAGGCGAATCAATCTGCATGAGTCAGCACAATGAAAACAACAGAAATCACCTCAGACAGCTATGTGAAAGTCAGCGTACGGGAAAAGATCGGCTATGGCTTCGGCGATTTGGCCTCTAACCTGTCGTTTGGCTTTGTCTCCCTATTCTTACTGTTTTTTTATACCAATATTTATGGCATCAGCGCGGTACAGGCGAGCTTAATCTTCGTGATTGCCCGCGTGGTGGATGCCATTTTTAAAATCTTTGTCGGCTATTTTATTGACAAGACCCAAACCCGGCACGGCAAGCTGCGCCCTTACCTGCTTTACGGCGCGGTGCCCTTGGGGATCTTGACGATCTTGTGTTTCAGCACCTTCGACAGCGACTATAAGTTCTATTACGCACTGATCACCTACACCATTTACTGCTTGGCCTACACTGCGGTCAACACGCCTTATTCCGCCATGACCAATATGCTGACCCAGCACGAGGGGTCACGGGCTTCGCTATCGGTCTACCGCTTTGTGTTGGCTATCGTCGGTTATCTGATTGTTTCGACCAGTGCCGACCTGCTGATCTCACAGTTCACCGACCAGAAGATGGGTTATGTGTTTGCCGTCAGTTGCTTCAGCCTGTTAGCAACCTTCTTTTTCCTGGCCTGCTTTGGCATGACCAAAGAGCGGGTAAAAAGCCTGCCAGACCAAAAAGCACCCACGCTAAAAGAGATGATCACCGCCGTTTCCGGCAACCTGCCGTTAATCCACCTTTCGCTGTTCACGGTGTTTTTCTATATCGCCTACACGGTCTGGATGGCGATTGCGATTTACTTCATCAAATATACGCTGGGTGATGAGGCCTTTACCGCCAAGTTCTTCGCCATCCAGTCTGCGGCCTATGTGGTGGGCACGGTGATTTCCGAAAAGCTCATCAACCTGATGGGCAAAAAGAAGATGGTCCAACTGGGGCTGCTGATCGGGATTGTTGGCGTGCTGTTCCAGTATTTCCTGGCAGGCGATAACGCCTATATGATCATGACCGGCGTTTGCCTGTACAGCATCACCCTGGGGATGGGTTTTGTCGCGATGTGGTCAATGATTGCCGATACCGTCGAGTATGCCGAATGGAAACACGGCGTGCGTACCGAAGGCGCCATTTACGGCTTCTTTAATTTCATCACCAAAATTGCCATAGCGATTGGCGGCGGCTGTGCCGGGTTGATGCTCGATTACTTCGACTACTCGTCTGAGCATATCAGCGCCAACGCGCTCAACGGCATCAATATGATGATGACGTTGTTCCCCGGCCTGATGTTCGCCCTCGGGATGCTGTTTATCTTCTTCTACAAGCTGGATGAGCACACCTACCGAAATATCATCAAAGACATTGAATTGCGCAAAGTCAGCGCGCTGTAACCAGTAGGTATCAATATGAAACAAGATTTCCACGCCATCATTGCCGCCATGACTGCCGAAGAGAAAGTGGCGCTGCTCAGCGGTAGCGGCCTGTGGCGCACGGCCAGCTTCCCGCAGCATGATATCAGTGACATTGTGATGACGGATGGCACCTACGGCGTCCGTTACAGCACCAGCCAGATCGAACAGGGAGAAAACTGGCACATTAGCGATTTTCTGGCCGTGATTGGCCAAAGTGCGGGCGAGGTGGAGCAGGAAGAACAGAAAGGTGGCTCTGAGGCGCTGTTCAGCAAATCCAAACCGGCCACCTGCTTCCCGAACGGTTCAACCCTGGCCTGTAGCTGGGACGTGGAGCTGGTGTACCAAATGGGTGAAGCGTTGGCCAAAGAGTGTCAGGAGATGGGCGTTGGCATTCTGCTCGGTCCAGGTATCAATATTCGCCGGACGCCTTTGGCAGGTCGTGGTTACGAATACTACTCGGAAGATCCGGTGGTCAGTGGTGACATTGCCGCTGCGCTCATCAACGGGCTGCAAGACGGTGGCGTGGGGGCCAGCCTGAAGCACTTCGCCGCCAATAACTCGGAATACCGCCGTACCGAGATGGATTCGGTGGTGGAAGAGCGGGCGCTGCGCGAGATTTACCTCTCCGGCTTCAAGCGGGCAATCGACAAATCCCATCCCTGGACGGTGATGTCATCTTATAACCGCCTCAACGGGGTACAAACGTCGCAACACCACTGGCTGTTGACTGAGGTGCTACGCAATGAGTGGGGCTATGACGGGCTGGTGATGTCCGACTGGTACGGCATCAAAAATCGCCCCGCTTCCTTGTTGGCAGGTAACGACTTGGCTATGCCAGAGACCCAACGCGACAAACTTGAGCTGTTGCAAGCGATCGAGCGTGGAGAGATCCCTGCGGAGGTGCTCGATACCGCCTGCCTGCGGATGCTAACCCTGATCGACAAGGTACAGCGCCACCGTAAACCGGATACCAAGGCCGATTATCCCCAACATCATCGGCTGGCACAGCAGTTGGCTGCCGAATCGATAGTGTTATTGAAAAATGAGGACCATATCCTGCCGCTACAAGCGGGGAAGATAACCACCATCGCCGTGTTGGGTAAACCGGCACAGGAGCCGGTGATCCAGGGTTCTGGCTGTGCCACCACCGTGCCTTATATGCTCGATCGTCCGCTTGACGAAATTTTCGAGGTCGCCGGTAACGACTTCCACATCGACTACGCCATCGGCACCCCGGACGATAATCACGTCGATCCGCAAGCCCTGGCCGATGCGGTTGAGCTGGCCAGCAAGGCCGACGTTGCCGTGGTGTTTGTCAGCACCGCCATTGGCGAGGATGGTGAAAACGGCGATCGCAAAGATCTGAATATCTTGCCTAGCCATGAGGTGTTGATCCGCGCAGTGGCCGAGGTGCAACCCAATCTGGTGGTCGTGCTGGCCAACAGCGATGCGGTGGTAATGCCTTGGCTGGCGGACTGCAAAGCCCTGCTGGAGACCTTCTTTGCGGGCCAGGGCATGGGCCGTGCGGTGGCGGATATTCTGTTTGGCCGGGCCAACCCCTGTGGCAAGCTGACGGTTACGGTGCCCAATACGCTGGAGGAAACCCCTGCCTGGCTCGGTTATCCAGGTGAAAACCTACGCCATCACTACAGCGAAGGGCTTTACGTGGGCTATCGCTACTACGACCGTCGCAAGCTGACGCCGCAGTTCCCGTTCGGTTTTGGCCTCAGCTATAGTGAATTCAGCTACGCCAAACTGGCAACCTCGGCTACGGAACTGGTAGAGGGGCAGCCGCTAACCGTTAGCGTGGAGGTGACCAACTGTAGCGATCGGGCAGGTAAAGAGATCGTGCAGCTTTACCTTACTGCGCCGCAGGGCGATCTGGCGCGTGAAGTCCTGGCGCTGAAAGCTTTCGCCAAAGTGTACCTTGAGGCTGGCGAAAGCAAAACGGTCACCATGACGCTGGAATGGCAGGATTTTGCCTGTTTCCATCCGGGAATGGCCGCCTGGGTGGTCGATCCGGGCCTGTACCAGCTTCATGTGGCGCGTTCATCGCGGGATATAGCGCTGAGCACGGTGGTCAAGCTATGCGCCAAGCCCTATTATTTACCGCTCAAGGTCGACAACTCGTTGCAGCAGTTGCTTGCCACTCCGCCCGCTTTTGACCGCGTGGTGAAACTGCTGGTCAGCAAAAACGCGTTGCCGGAGGCGCTGATGCGCGAGAAGCTCGCCGCAATTGCCCCTGATCTGTTCTGCGGCCTGTTTATCGCCCTGACGGAGTTCCTGGCGATTGATATTACTCAGCAGGAATTGGCCGCTGCCTTGGCTGAACCCGCTGGGCAATAGTCCCTTCACCCCAACCCTCTCCCGAAGGGAGAGGGAGCTAGAACGGTGCTACGTGTAGGGGTGCTGCATGCTGCGCCCGTGTTAAGGTCTGTGCGTAGGGGCGCCGCATGCTGCGCCCGTGGTTAAAAACACCACAACCATTTTATCAACGAGGGATTTAGCCGATGTTTCCTTTCTCTGTCACCCGACAATCCAAGCCGCAGTCCCATCGGCAAGCGGCGGCAGCGATCCACGACGGCAGCGGCTATGAGCTGATCTCGTTTGATGCGGAAAAGCTGAACGTGTTCGCCGCAGAGGTTTACTACTGCGAGCCCCACTGGCACTCGGCCCCGGAGCTGATCTGCATCTTGTCCGGTGAGTTTTCCGTTACCCTCGGCCATGCTACTTCGTTGGCCAGCGCAGGTAGCCTGCTGTATATCAACCCGGATGAAATCCATTCGCTTGAGGCCCGCGCCCCAAACAGCCAACTGCTGACCATTCAGTTTTCGCCCCATCTGTTTGATGAAACCCATCCGGCCCCGCTGATGGTCAATCAGGACGATCGTGCCGCGGAGCAGAAAATTGGCCACGCGGTAATCGCCCTGATCGATGATCTGGTTGTATCGCAACCCTCGTTTACCCGCATTGCGCTGGTTTATCACCTGCTGGGAACGCTGGCCGCAGCAGCGTCTAACCAGGTCGACCAGCAACAGGTGAACGTCAGAAAAAAAGATCAGCAGTTGGTCAAATTCGGCATCGAGTTTATCAACCAGCATTTCGACGATGAGCTCAATCTGGCGACCATTGCCGACCTTGCTGGCGTCAGTTATCACCACTTTTCGCGTATTTTCAAAAAGATCAGCGGTTACAACTTTAAAGAATATCTGACCATGATCCGCATTAACAAGGCCAAGCTGCTGCTGAAAGACACCAATATCCCCATTACCGATATCAGCTACACCTGTGGTTTCAGCGGCCACAAGCAGCTGATTTTCGCCTTTAACAAATACTGCCGCATGACGCCAACCGAGTTTCGCAAAAGCTACCTTACCGCGATGAATTCACCGGCTGAGCTGCAAATCATGACCGATTTCCGCTGCCTGCCACTGGATCGGCAGATCGTCGCACGCCTACGGAGCCTCAACGCCGCTGCGCAATAGTGAAAATAATCATTGCCCTATGCCACCGCTGGCTATACTTACCGCAGTAGCTACCACAGGTATCGCAGTTTCCTGAACCTTCCTGTCTTAACTGTCTGTGGAGTCGTCCCCATGACCAAGTCCGTTAAAGCTCCTCGCCCGGTCAAAGCCCCAAGTTTTCTGGATGCTTTGCTGCCGATCGTCGCATTGATCCTGCTGGTCGGTGCCTCCGTTGCCCTGTTTGGTCTTGAAGCGGTTAACGGCCCGTTGCAGGTGGCCATTATCCTCAGCACCATGCTCACCGCGATCATTATTCTAAAAAATGGCCATAGCTGGGAGGAGATCTCCGAGTCTGGTCGCAAGGGAATTGCCACCGTTTCCGGGGCCATTTTTATCCTGTTCTCCGTCGGGGCGCTGATCGGTACCTGGAACATGTCTGGCACCATTCCCACCATGGTGTATTACGGCATTGTCATGATCACCCCCAACTGGTTCTATCCGATCGCCTTTTTGGTCTGCGTTGGCGTTTCTTTAAGCATCGGTAGTTCCTGGACCACGGCGGGCACCTTGGGGGTCGGGTTGGTCGGGCTGGCCAATATGCTTGGACTTTCGCCAGAAATTACGGCTG
>NZ_AYMQ01000099.1 GCF_000633355.1 Serratia sp. H1w | reverse complement strand
CCGGCCCTCTAAACATACAAGGTCATGTGGCCTCCCGGAGACAGGATAAAAGGATTACACTGTTAACCGGTTCCCGACCTCGTCATAACATTTGCCTGGCCGACCTTGTAATACGAAGTCAGTCTCGCGAGAGAAAGCTTCAGGATACTCTTCGGCATGGGCAATGAGGCGGGAGCCACTCTACGGCACGAAGTCAGCGCGAGCACTGCTTCCAGGGGCGCGCGGCTTCCCGGTTGCCAGATGAGTACAGTACAAGGACAGTATTCATCCGGCCCTCTAAACATACAAGGGGCGCTGCATGCTGCGCCCGTGCTGAGGTCAGATGCTGGAGTTATTGGTGGGTCCCCTATCCCTGTGGGTGAGGGTGAGGGACATCACCGGTCAACGCTGGGTAGAGCCGCGTACGATTAACTCACCGGAAAATAGCTGTTCGCTAACGGGGGCATCCATACCCTGGATACGCTGCACCAACAGCTCCAACGCGGCATGTCCTATCTGGTAGGTGGGCTGCTTAAGCGTGGTGATGCCAACCCCGGCCAGCTCGGCCCATTCCAATTCGTCAAATCCCAGCAGGCCAATATCGTTGCCCCACTGCATACCCAAATGGCGCATGGCGCGGGCTACTTGCAGCGTCAAGGCACCGTTGGCCGAGATCACCGCTTTGCGCATACCGCGATGGCGGGTGTTGAAGGTCTGCAATACCGTCGCCAGCTTTTCGGCGTCATTGAGAGGAGTTTCAGCCTGCTCGGCGGACAAGTCGGGGTGGTTGGCCATGGTCTGGCGAAAGGCGTGCAGCCGTTCAAGCCGGGTATTCACGGTGCCAATCGGTTCACTGAGGAACAAAATCGCCTCGAAACCCTGTTGTAACAGGTGCTCCGTCGCGGTGGTGGTGGCTTGATGGTTGTTCAGGCCCACCACATCGCAGGCGAAGTCGGGGATTTTACGGTCGATCAACACCATCGGCAGCATCGACTGTTGCAGCATGGAGAGCGCATCTTCACGCATCCCGACGGCGTTCACCACGATCCCTTCCACCCGGTAGCTGCTGAGCAACTGGAGGTAATGCTGTTCCTGATTGACTTCGTTATTGGTATTACATACCAGCAGGGTAAAGCCGTGCTGGCGGCAGGCGGCTTCGATACCGCGCATGACGTGAACGGAATAGGGATTGGTGATATCGGCAATGATCAGGCCAATCAGCCGCGTCTGGCCCCCTTTCAGGCTGCGGGCCATCTGGCTTGGGCGATAGTCGAGCTGCTGGATTGCCAACTCGATACGCTGTTTCAGATCGTCGGAGAGCAGGTGCTGTTCACCATTGAGATAGCGCGACACGCTGGTTTTGCCGGTTTGGGCGTGTTTTGCCACATCACTGATGGTGGCGCGCCCTGAGGCGCGCGTTGCTTTATCACTGCTCACAGCCGATCTCCCCTGCGGTTCAATGCCAAGGAGACTAACACACCAAACCTAAAGCCGGGAATGGCCCATGTCAGGATGTGAGCTCCAGCGTTTTGGCCTGCGGCTGGACTTTCTTGGCAGTGCTACTGAGGGTGAAGATGGAAATCAGCGTTACCCCCAGAGCCAGGCTGCCAAGGATCAGGTACGTTTCGGCAAAGCCCATGCGGTCATACAGGCTACCTGCAAACGCCGAAAGGAAGATGGCGGCACCTTGTTTGGCAAACTGGAAACCAATCAGATAGATCGTAGCGGAAAGACGGGTATCAAAGATGGTGGTGATGTATTTGAAAGAGCCGACCAGCAGGAAAGGCACTTCCAGTGCGTGCAGCATTTTCAGCATGATAACTTCCATTACCGTAGTGGCAAAGGCGGAGCCAATAATGCGAATCGACATGATAGTACCGGCCAGCAGCAGAGTATTTTTTGCTCCAATGCGGTTAATAATCCACGGGGAACAGAACATGATCAGCGCATTGGCTAATTCTCCTGCGGTGGTCACATAGCCAAAGATCTCGGTACCACGCTGAGGGGAGCTGAAAAAAGTTTTAAAGAAATTGGCAAACTGCTGATCGAATACGTCATAAACACAGGCCACGCCGACCACGTACAGGATGAACATCCACAGTTTTGGCATCCTGAACAACTCTGCCACCATCCTCAGATTGAACTGGTTCTGATTGGCACCGAGCTTACCCATTACGATAGCGTTAGGATTTTCACGTGGGTTGGCCAGTAACAGCAGTAGCATCAACAGTACGGCGGCTCCAGAACCCATCCAGAAGACAATGTCTGGATTGATGTTGAATAATACCCCTGCGGTGGATGCGCAGATCCCCCAACCGAAACAGCCAAACATCCGTGCTTTACCATACTCAAAGGCACTCTTGCGGCTGACCCGTTCGATATAGGCCTCAACGGCTCCCGCCCCGCCAGAGAAGGCAAACCCGATATACGCCCCGCCGACCAAAGCACCGATCAAGACGTTCACTTTCAGTAGTGGCGCAAACACGTAAAGAAAGAATGGCGCAAAGAAAAACAGTAATAGGGTAATTACCCACAGCAGGTGTTTTTTCAGCCCCAGCTTATCGGAGATAATGCCGAAAATCGGCTGAAACAGAATGGCAAACAGCGACATACAGGAAAATACCAGGCCGGTTTCTGTTTTATTCAGTCCGATGATTTCCGACAGCCAGATAGGCAGAAACGGAAAACAGGTGGCCATAATGAAAAAATAAAGGAAAAAGAAAGCGCCAAATATCCAGAAGTTACGGTTATTTTTATAGGTACAGACGGTGGCGTTCATGGTGTTCATCCTTCCACGCGAACTTTGGGTGTGCAGTGGCTGGCCACTGCACCTGCAAATCCAGGGGATAACTCAGAGCTGTTCCAGGCCGATCAGCATGGCACTTTCCGGATCCAGCACCGGCAACGCTAGACCAGCCTGTGCCAGCCATTCCCCGCTAACGTCGCAGGGTTGCTTCATCCATGCGGGGAGCTGACGCATGGTATGGCCGCCCTGCTGCTGGTGGATCAGTGGTGGTGTGTCCAGTAGGGTGATGCGATAACGCGCATCTGCCTTCAGCCCTGGAATGCGCAAATTGCCCGGTAACGTGTGATCCGGCATCGCCAACTGACTAACCAGAATGACCACCCGTTCCTGCCCAGTGGCAATCACGCCATTAATCTGGGTGCTCGGATCGTGATGATCCAGGCGGATAACATGGCCGCTGTGCAGGAGTGGCCGTAGCGATTTATGTAACGCCACATAATGGGCGAAACCAAGCTGTTCGGTCTCACTTGCTTTAACCGGATCGAGTTCAATACCCATATGGCCGAACAGTGCCGTCAGGCCGCGAAAACCGATGCTGTGTTGGCGCTCAGTGGCGTGACACTGCCGGTTACCGATGTGTGAGCCCATCACTTCCGGTGGGAAGAAATAGCTCATGCCGCGCTGAATGGTTTGACGCTCTAGCGCATCGTTGTTGTCAGAGGTCCAGAAACGGTGGCAGCGTTGCAGAACTTCGAAATCGATACGGCCACCGCCGGAGGCACAAGACTCAAACTCCACCTGCGGGTAGCGTTCACCTAACGTATCCAGTAGGCGGTAAAACTGTTCGGTCTGCGCCGTCAGCGAGGCTCGCCCAAGGTGGGCGGGCTGAACGATTTCGCGATTCATATCCCACTTGATGTAGTCGATATCGTGATTACCCAGCAGCCAGTCCATGCGTTCCAACAGATATTCGAATACCTGCGGGTTGCACAGATCGAGTACGCACTGAAAACGCCCGGTTGGCTGCTGATAGCCTGGCAGGCCCAATACCCAATCAGGATGAGCACGGTACAGATCGGAATCCGGGTTGATCATCTCTGGTTCCACCCAAATACCGAATTCCATGCCCAGTTGTTTAACATGGGCAATCACTGGAGCCAGCCCGTTCGGGTACTTTTTCTCGTCCAGATACCAGTCACCGAGAGCGGCACGATCGTGATCGCGGCCACGGAACCAGCCATCATCAATGATAAAACGCTCCACACCCAGTTCAGCCGACTTGCTGGCCATCTGCATGATGTACTCAGGATGATGATCGAAATAGATACCTTCCCAGGTATTGAGATGCACCGGACGTAGTTTGTGGTCCGGAAAACGCAGGGTATTCTGGCGGACATAGTGATGGAACCGCTGGCTGAGTGCGTTCAGGCCCGAGTGAGAGCTGGCTGCATACAGCCAAGGAGTACTCAGGCTGGCACCACCTTCCAGCACTTGTTCACCGGGCAGGTACAGAACTTCCGCCTGCAATAGTCGGCGGCCATCGGTTTTCACATCGGCGCGCAGACGGTGGTTACCGCTCCAACCCAGGTGAATACCCCAAACTTCTCCCTGCTGCTCGCTGAAGCCACGGCTACCGACCATCATGCCGGGGAAATATTCATGAGAGCTGCGCCCCCGACGGTTTTCCTGTAAGTAGCCACCATGTTCCAAGGTGACGCGATGCGGCTGGAATTCGCGGATCCAACGACCATGAAATGCCATCACTTCACCAGCGCGCTCTGGTAATGGTAGCGTCAACGCCAGGCGGTTAACCCAGTAACGGGTCACGTGGTGATTGATTAAGGTATGGCGCATCTTTAGCACGCCACTGGCGCTGTCCAACAGCAGCTCGCTGCGCAGTTGCAGCCCAGCCTGCGGGTCTTCGGCCAGGATCAGCAGGTGATTGTCTTTATGGGTGATCTCGCAGGTGGTGAACAGCGGTGACCAATCATAGCCGTCGCGATGGCCTTCTACACCCGGTGAGCCAAACAGGCCTCGCGCAGACTCGGCAGCCAGCGTTAATGGCGTATCGACATCCAGCCGACCATTTGGCACCGCCCGACCTAATGTCAGCACATCCTCTGGCATAAATCTGGTTAAGTGAGGGCCCCAATACAGAATTTCGGCAAATGGTTGGCAGCGAACAATCACGTCGGTAGTGGGGCTGGTTAACCGCACAATGGTGGGTTCCATGGTCTGGCTCCTTTAGGTTCTTTAGCGCAAATCAGTGGCATCATCATTGATCCGAAACGTTTCGGATTAAAACCTAAACGTTTCGGATCTGTGATCTGGTCAGGCAAAAAACGGCGTTGTTTAAACGATCATCAACAGAGCGGCAGGTCGTCAGGATTGGGTTTCAGCAGAGGTTGCCATAGCACCTGCAGTTTTTGCAGAGGTTCGCCACGGATCAGGCCCAGAGTCATTTTTGCAATTTGTTGGCCCACTTCAGCACGAGTAGCTTGCACAATCGCGGCCACGGGAAGATCGAGTAGGCTCTCCGGCGATAAGCCGTCATACACCACCAGGGAAACGCCACCAGGACCGAGCTTACCGGCATCACGCAGCGCCATTGCCGCCCCTTCGCCGTGGCCGTTGCAGTCGGTAATGATCGCCGTTGGCGGATTGGCCAGCGCCAGTAACGTTTGAGTTGCCAGGTAGCCAGCACGGCGGCTTGGCGTGATACTGCACAGATAATCATCACGCTGTTGCAGTTGGTGGCTGGCCAAGCCATCCAGATAACCTTGGCGACGCTGAATGATAAATGACTGCTGGTTGTTTTCCCCCAGATAGGCAATTTTCCGGTGGCCGAGTGCCACCAGATAGTCCACGGCCATCTGACTTCCCGCATGGTTATCGAAATCAAACCAGGCGTAATCCTTTGCCAATTGGCTGCGGCCTAGCGCCAGAAACGGGAAGTTAAGCCGTTGAAGCTCATGTAGACGCGGATCGTGGTCTAGCGTATGGGCAACAATCAGCGCATCGACACGCTTGCTGGCAATCAGACGCGTAAAGGCATGATAAGGGGCATCATCCGCGACCAGCAGCAGATCGATCTCGTGGCGCACCAGTTCATTACTGATACAACCGATCATCTCCATCAGCGTTGAGTTACTTAATGTGTAGTTATTAAACGGGAAAACCAGCCCAACGGCGTCGATCTTACCCATTTTCAAGCGGCGTGCCAGGGTGTTGGGGCGATAACCTAAACGTTGCGCTTCTGCCTCTACCCGCTGGCGTGTTTCTTGTGCCACGTCGTCATAGCCATTCAGGGCGCGACTCACGGTGGTAACGGAGAGATCCAATGCTTTGGCAATCGCTTTCAGGGACATATTCCACTCTACAGAAGGTGTTGGGATGCAGGGCGAGAGTATCACAGAGAGAGGAACTGACGGGAGAGGTGAGGACAGGAAATGAGAACTGGCGGGGCCAAGGCCCCGCACGGTGTTATTGCAGCGGGCTGAGGGTGATCTCAACGCGACGGTTCTGCGCCTTACCTTCGGTGGTGCTGTTGGAGGCAATCGGGTTATCCGGGCCAGCACCGGTCGAACGGATACGGTTGGCAGCGACCCCTTGGGTGATCAGCGCGCTGGCTACGCCGTCTGCACGTTGCTGGGACAGCGTCATGTTATGCGCACGAGCCCCGGTGCTGTCGGTATAACCCACTACGTTGACGGCGGTTTTTTCGTATTCTTTCAGTACCATCGCTACGCCGGTCAGAGTGTTGGCACCCGCCGGTTTCAGCGTGCTGCTGTCGGTATCGAAGGTCACGTTGTTCGGCATGTTCAGTACGATATTATCGCCCTGACGGGTGACGCTAACGCCGGTACCTTTCATTTTGTCGCGCAGCTTGGCTTCCTGCACGTCCATGTAGTACCCAGCCCCGCCGCCCAATGCGGCACCGGCTGCGGCACCGATCAACGCGCCTTTACCACGGTCTTTTTTCGATGAAGAAATCATGCCGATACCGGCACCCAGGGCTGCGCCAACGCCAGCGCCAATACCGGATTTACCGGCCTCTGACTCCCCGGTGTAAGGGTTGGTGGTACAAGCCGATAGCGTCATGGCAACGGCTACCGCACCAGCAATCATCGCAATGCGTTTTTTCATTGGTAGTTCCTTTAATGGCAGGGATATCTGCGTGCGCGACTCCAAGCTGGAGGCGCTAAATCATCGGCAATCAACCGTGAGCGTCTAACGTGACGCGTTCTTATGACGTGCCTTCTGGCCAGCAGTTCCGCAAAAAATCGTGACAAATTATGAACCTGTACGCCAGGCTGGAAGGTAACCGCCAAATCGCCGCTTGGGAACCAGAACAAACTGAATTAATGCTGGGGAATTGATCTTTCAGACAAGTCGGGGCGAATCGCTTCGCCCCGATGAGAGGGGGTTAACCTAGCACTTCACCATTGCTGGCGATCACCTGGCGATACCAGTCGAAGCTCTGTTTTTTCGAGCGGGCAAAGGTGCCGGTACCATCGTCGTGCTTATCCACGTAGATAAACCCGTAGCGCTTGCTGTATTGCCCGGTGGTGAACGACACGCAGTCAATGCAGCCCCAAGGGGTAAAGCCCATCACTTCAACACCATCGTCGATCACCGCTTTTTTCATCTGCTCGATGTGCGAACGCAGATAGGCAATGCGGTAATCATCGTGGATCTGACCATCCTCCTCAAGCCTATCCAGCGCCCCAAAGCCGTTCTCGACGATAAACAGCGGCTTTTGATAACGCTCATAGAGAATATTAAGCGTAAAGCGCAGCCCTACCGGATCGATCTGCCAACCCCAGTCGGACGCTTTGACATAAGGGTTCGGCACGCTGCCTTCAAAACCTGACAGGGCGGTACCCGCACCAACGGAGTCCGCCTGCACCGCGTTACTCATGTAATAGCTCAGGCCAATGTAGTCTGCGCAACCTTCGCGCAGGATCTGCTCATCTTCCGGCTGCATCTGGATGTGGTAACCCTTGCGCTCCCATTCATGCAGAATGTAGGACGGGTAATAGCCGCGCATATGTACGTCACCAAACAGGAAGCGTTCACGCATCGCCTCTTGGGCATACATCACATCGTCCGGATTACAGGAGAATGGATACAGCGGCACCATGGCGATCATGCAGCCAATTTGCAGCTCCGGGTTGATGACATGCCCCAGTTTGACCACCTGCGCACTGGCGACGAACTGATGGTGCAGCACCTGGTACATGCACTCTTCCGGGTTCGGCTCCTGGGTGAAAATCACCCCGGAACAGCAATAACCGAACAGCGGGGTCTTCCAGTTGCGCTGGTTGTTGATCTCGTTGAAGGTCATCCAGTATTTCACTTTGTGCTGGTAGCGAGCGATCACCACCTCGCTAAAGCGCACAAAAAAATCCACCACTTTACGGTTCTTCCAGCCGCCATACTCTTTCACCAGATGCCACGGCATCTCGAAGTGGGAAAGAGTGATCACCGGCTCAATGCCATATTTCAACAGCTCGTCAAACAGGCTGTCGTAGAACCGTAATCCTTCTTCGTTCGGCTCCAGCTCATCCCCCAGCGGGAAAATACGCGACCAGGCAATCGAGGTACGGAAGCACTTGAAGCCCATTTCGGCAAACAGTGCTATATCGCCTTTATAGCGGTGATAGAAATCCACCGCGTCGTGGTTGGCGTAGTGATAGCCTGGCTGAATGCCGTCGGTGATCACGCGATCGACACCGTGGGCACCGCTGGACAACACATCGACGATGCTTGGGCCTTTACCGCCCTGATCCCAGCCGCCTTCAACCTGATGCGCCGCTACCGCGCCGCCCCACAGGAAATCATCCGGTAACTGTCTTTTCATAATACTATTTCTCTTATCTAGATGAATTTAGGCCATTTCAGGCTTGCTGAGCGGTGTCGTTGGCTCAGGCTGTTCTTCTTTGAAGCCGACGATATAGGTCAGTACCGCACCGACCACAAAGGCGACACTGATGGACAGTAGGAAGCCGAGGAACTGTGGCATATGCCCTTCCTTAAAGAACACCGGCAAGACGGCAATTCCTGGTATGCAATAACTCCAGGACACCGCGTTGAAGGCCCCGGCAATTGATCCGCCGACCGCTCCGGCGACACAGCCGCAAATCATTGGGCGCTTCAGGCGTAGCGCTACGCCGTAGATGGCTGGCTCCGTGATGCCAAACAGAGCGGTCATGCCAGCAGACAGTGAGATGCGTTTCATCTCAGAGTCTTTGGATTTCAAATAGACGCCTAGCACCGCACCCGCCATGGCAAACACCGGGGAGGCTTGCAGGCCGGTAAAGGTGTCATATCCCAGTGTGGCGTAGTTCCCTACGGTGACCGGCGTGATCCCCCAGTGCACACCCAGCGTCACCAGCGGCATCCACAGCGCGCCCACCACCGCTCCGGCGATGGAAGGGCTAAGGTGATACAGCGTGTTATAGACGCCACCGATGGCACCGCCAATCATGTTGCCGATCGGGCCAAAGGCCAGCAGCGTTAGCGGCACCATGATCGCGATACAGAACATTGGCGTGAACAGGTTACGGATCACCAGCGGCAGGATGCGTTCAAAGAAACGCTGCACATAAGACATGATCCAGACCATCAGGATGATGGGGATCACCGAGGCGGTGTAACTGAGATACTGCACCGGCATGCCCAGGAAGGTGAGCGGATCGGCGTTAATCGGGATACCGGCCACTTCGGCCAGCACCTTGGCAATCTGTGGGTTATTGATCGCTTCCTGCATCAAGGCCTGCATGGCCGGATCGGCAGAATTTACCAACAGGATTTTATTGGCGGTGAGCATGTTCATATAGTCTGGGGAAACCAGCGCACAGGCGGCGATCACTGCAGTGAACGGGTTGACGTTGAATTTTTTCGCGGCGGTGAAGGCCACCATCACTGGGAGGAAGGTGAAGCCGGTCCAGGAAACGAAGTTCAGAATGCGATAAGTGCCGCTCGCCGGATCCATCCACCCCAAGGCGGCAAACAGCGAGATTAGCCCCTGCAACACCCCACAGGCCGCCAGTGGATACAGGAAGGGGGCAAAGATACTGGAGATGATGTCCATCAGGCGGCTGACGATGCCGACGTTGGGCGCGCTGACCGATACGCTCTCATCCATCTTGATCAGTTTGAGCACCTCCTGATAGGCATCGCCGACGTGGTTACCGATCACCACCTGCAATTGGCCACTGGATTCGATAACGGTAATAACACCTTTGACGCGTTTCAGCGTGTCTTTATCGGCCTGGCTAATATCTTTTAAAATAAATCGCAAACGCGTTGCACAATGTGTGACATTAATCACATTATTATCGCCACCAATCAGGCGCACGATCTCTTTTGCCGAGTCAGCATAATTAATTGCCATCAACGTAACTCCATCTGTGGGGTACAGAAATATCGGGCTTTATTGTAAGTATTGGGGGGTTCCAACTGGATAGTAGCAAACGGCGGGGGAATGTCACGATATAACAAAATAGCACAATAGTGATTTGTCACATGCAAGAAACAAGGTGTTATTACGTCCCTCCCTGCTAATTAAATTAATGGCCGAGATTCTTGGCCAGTTTTTTACCTATCGCCTCCAACATATACATCACCGGTACCTGGGTGGTGATGTCGTACTCGCTGGCAATGCGGATTTGCGGCATGTGGTAAGAGAGGTTAAAGTCCGCCATGCGTGCTAATGAAGAGGTTTCACTATTGGTAATACTGATGATCTTGCAGTTATGCAGACTGAATTGGCTGGCCAATTTAAGCATTTCCGGTGTTTCACCAGAAACCGATAAAATAATCGCCACCGCGTTTTTATACATATCGCTGCTGATAGGATAATAAGGGTCATCAATATAATTACTGAACTTGCCGACGTTAGAGAAAAAACGAGCACCGTATTTACCCAGCGTTCCCGATGTTCCCGCCCCCACAAAGATAATTCTTTCCGCAGCGGCAATATGTTCTGCTGCATCGGTAATTAACTGTTCAAATTCATCATTATTAATACTCTTGAAGAAGCTGACAATTTCGCTGACGCCGGAGGTTAACAGTAACTTGTCTTCCTGTTCCAGATAGAGTTTAAAGCGAATGCGGAATTCTGAATAGCCGCTGAAATTCATTTTCTTGCAAAAGCGTAACACCGTAGTGGTGGAAACCTTGGCACCCTCCGCCAATTCGCGGATGGTCATATACATGACCTTGTCCTTATTTTTGATGACGTAGTTGTACACCATCAATTCGAGACCGTTGAGCTTGGATAAGGTGATGTGAGTAAACATACGGCATCTCGTTGACAAGGTTGGCAGTCAAAGTACCAGAAGCGGGCAGGGATGACAAAGCCCGCCCACTGTTCTTCAGGGATAGCGAAGTTCGGCTGCGGCCCAGTTCATGATCAGCGTATGGGCCTGAGTCTCTTCATTGAACTCGCGTTGTGCCTCACTGAAGCCAAACTTGCGGTAAAAGGCACAGGCCCGCAGGTTTTGCTCATACACTTCCAGGCTTAGCCAGCCGTGCTGTTGTTGCACATGTGCCATCAGCGCGGCACCGACGCCGTGGCCGTGTAAGCGTTCATCGACAAACAGTGCGCCCACGAAGCGTTCATCCAGTACGCTGATAAACCCGACGATTTGCTGATTGTGCAGATAAACCCAGGTTTTGGCGCGCGGCAGGTAGTTTTCACGTACCAGTTGGGCGGTTTGCTGCCAATAATCGGCCGCAATAAACGGATGGGCATGGGTGGTGCTAGCCAGCCACAGCGCCATCAGCGGCTCGATATCGGCCGGTTTGGCGGCGCGGATCATGCCTGGCGCTGCTTTGGATGGCAGAAGCACCCGGTTAGATGATCGTTCACCAGGCCGCTGGCCTGCATAAAGGCATAGCAGGTAGTTGAGCCGATAAATTTAAAGCCGCGTTTTTTCAACGCTTTGGACAGAGCATCGGACTGTTCGGTTTTGGCGGGGACTTCACCCAGCGCCTGCCAGTGATTGAGCAGTGGCTTGCCGCTGACGAACTGCCAGATAAAGGTGACAAAATCCTCCCCGGCCGTTTCCATCGCCAGATAGGCTTTGGCATTGTTGATGATGGCTTCGATTTTGCCGCGATGGCGGATGATACCGCTGTTTTGCATTAGCATTTCCACGTCTTGCTCGGTCATGGCGGCGATGCGCTGCGGATCGAAGTTGTGGAAGGCAAGGCGGTAGTTTTCACGTTTTTTCAGCACGGTGATCCAGGAAAGACCGGCCTGTTGGCCTTCCAGGCACAGCATTTCGAACAGCTCGCGTGCATCGGTGGTGGGGACGCCCCATTCCTGGTCATGATACTCAAGATATAACGGATCGGCAGTAACCCAACCGCAGCGTTCGTTGGCCATGCGGAGACTCCTTGTGCTGTGTTTATTTACAGTAATCATCGCTGGAAGCCGACCGCTTGGCAACCCTTTGCACGATTTATCGTCAGCCAACTTGACGAAGTGTGAAAGCCAGCAATATTTACTACATGGCCATGATGATAACGGCCAATGATAAGAACTGGGTCGTCAGGTTCGACCATAGGGGCGAAGCATGCTGCGCCCGACTATTTCTGGCTCTCAGGAGTCCATTCATGCCTCTGAAAATACAGGGTAAGCACGCCCCAACGGTGCTTGCCGTGGCGTTAGCTTTTTGCCTTAGTGCTTCGGCACAGGCCTACGATCAACTTTATGTGTTTGGCGATAGCCTGAGTGATACCGGTAATAACGGTCGCTTCACGTATGACAGCAATCAACATCAGCTGTATGACGAAATACTGGGTCAGCGTATTGGCGCCGCACTAGTGGCGTCCAATGACGGTGGCTACAACTATGCTGCCGGTGGTGGCGTGGCCGTACCGGCACTCAACCCCGCAGACAATACTCAGGATCAGGTGCAGAGCTATCTTGCCCAGGTGAACGGCAAGGCCGACGGTGAGGGTCTGTATATCCACTGGATTGGTGGCAACGATCTGGCCGCTGCGGCGATGAATGTGGCAACCGCACCGGAGGTGGCCTTTACCAGTGCTTTGGCTGCGGCGACGCAGGTGCACGCGTTATTGAACGCCGGTGCCGGGACGGTGATCGTGCCGACAGTGCCGAATATTGGCTCAACGCCGCAACTGATGGAGCTGATTATCCAGCAGGCGCTGGGGCCGGTACAGGGAGCGGCCATACAGGCGGCTTACAGCAAACTCAATGCCCTGGTTACGCCGGATAACGCTTCGCGCCAGCAGGCCATCCACCAGGCTTTAGCTGCCGCTGCACAGCAGGCCAGCAGCAATCCACAGGTGCAGCAGGCCATTGCAGCGCAGTTGAGCGCGGCTTTTGACAGTTTCAGTGCCCAGGCCGCACAGCTGACCGATTTTTATAACCAGAGCGAAGATCGCCTGTTGGCTCAGGGCGGTGGCAATATCGTGCGCGTTGATGTCAACAAGCTGTTCAGCGAAGCGATCGCCAATCCGGGCCAGTTTGGCTTTACCAACACCGCCGGTATGGCTTGCCCGGCCGGCGTTTCCTCGGCGGTATGCAGTTCAGCCATGCCAGGATTTAACAGCGAGCAGGCTTATCTGTTTGCCGATCATTTCCACCCCAGCCCGCAGGCCCACCAACTGATCGCCGATTATATTCAGGCGGTGCTGGATGGCCCGGCACAGGCGGTAGCACTTAACCAGGCCACTGCCGCCTTCGCGCGTGATAGCCGCGCCACGCTGGACAGTCGTTTTCAACAGTTACGCACTACCCAAAATCCGCAGGGTTCGTTGGGCGTGTTCGGCGGCTATGCCGGGCAACATTATGACTACTCCGCCAATACGGTTGCCGGGGAGGGGGACGCCACTACGCACAACCTGACGCTGGGCGTGGATTACCAACTGACGGATGAGTGGCTGATTGGCGCGTTGATCTCGGGTTCCAACGACAATCAACAGCCTTCCAGCCGTTACGATTATAAGGCGCGTGGCGTGCTGCTATCGGCCTTCAGCGCCCTGACGCTGTTTGAGCAGGGATGGGTCAATGCCGATCTGCACTATGCCAGCGTGAATTACGACGATATTAACCGCAGTATGCAGCTGGGTTCGCTAACTCGTACAGAAACCGGTGATACCGATGGCAAGCAGTGGGGGGCGCGCGTCACGGCGGGGTATGACTTCCCAATCGCATCGTACCTGACCACCGGGCCGATGGCCCAGTTTGCCTGGGATTACAGCAACGTCTCGGGTTATAGCGAGAATGGCGATGACAGTACGGCAATGCGCTTCAACGATCAGACCTATCATTCGCAGATCGGCGCTTTGGGATGGCGAGTAGATAGCCAGTTCGGAGTCGTTAATCCTTATGCCGAGGTAAGCTATCAACACCAATTTGGCGATAGTGTTTACCGGGCTGGTGGTGGGTTGAAATCAACCCAGACCTCGTTCACCCGCGACAGTGCCAACCAGGATAAAAACTGGGTGGATGTCACCTTGGGGGCGAATATGCCATTGGGCGATCGGGTGGCGGCGTTTGCGACGGTTTCGCAGACCAGCGGTTTGAGCAGTGGCGAGCAATTTATGTACAATGTAGGGGTCAGCGCGCGCTTTTGAAGGATGGTTTTATTCTGAATTATCGGGTGTCAGACAGGTTGTCACCGGCAGAAAATGCGGGGCGTGCGTTTATCATGATTTTCGTACAGGGCCGGTTATACGGGGCTGTTAGCCCTGCTCACCCACACCTAAGACAAGTCCTTCACCGAAAAAGTACAGTGTTTGACTGTACTTTAGTATAACTATCATTTGCCCCTGAAAGACTTTATCTTATGCTGCATAAGAGCAAAGGATTTAAATATAAAAAAAACTGATCCCGTTTAAAGGATCAGGAGCCAATTTGGCCAACACCAGGGAAAGTTTGTTGTCATTATTATAAATAATAAGTTGCCTGTCAATTGTTCTCTCGCCCGCTAATCAACGGGTGGGAGCGCTTTTGCGTGCTTGAAATATATAAAAAACGTATCAATCGCTGTCTCTATCATTCGTTTTTTGACTTTAATCCGCTATCCATAATCATAAAGCCAGTGATTAGTGAGTGTTATGTAGTGCTCTTTTGCTGGGTATTAACATTTTTGGCAAGAAAAAAACCCATCAAAAAACACTTCAGTAACTAAAAATTTACCACGTGGATTTTTATAATTCCTTTATTAGTGGAGTAAAAAGGTAAGACTTTTCTTCTTTAGCTTTTGGGTGGTTAAAGATCACTCAGCCATTTCATTAAATATATCAAGCAGTAAAATTATCATGGTGCTATGTATTTAATGTCTTACGGATTTTTTGGTCATGTATTCAAT
>NZ_AYMQ01000098.1 GCF_000633355.1 Serratia sp. H1w | reverse complement strand
CCATTTATCGCGCGCGGCATCAAACGCTGCTACGCACGGCATCCATTCTGGGGAACGCGCAGATGCAGTTTAACTGCGTGGACAGAGAGACATTGCTGGATGCGCAACAATACCCGGAAAAGCATCGCGACCTGATTGTCCGTGTCGCCGGTTACAGCGCCTTCTTTGTCGAGCTGTGTCGGGATGTACAAAATGAGATTATCAGCAGGACAACGTTACAGTAAGGAACTTTAGGCGTGAGACGGGCGCTGCGTGCGGCGCCCCCCAATAAATCCCCCACAACCATCCTCCCCATGTGACCCACATCGCACTTCCCGATTTGCGTGATAAAAATCCAGCAAATGTGCGTTTTATCCTGTAACCCTCTGCCGTTATCCACCGACATACTCAGGTTGAGTTTTTTAACGACACCAGCAAACCGCAACCATCCAGAGGCCATTATGACTAAAAAATTTATTGCCCTATGTGCATGCCCAATGGGGCTGGCTCACACCTTTATGGCGGCTGAAGCCTTGTCGGATGCCGCAAAAGCGGCAGGCTACGACGAAATTAAAATCGAAACCCAGGGAGCGGACGGTATCCAGAACCGCCTGACCGCCAAAGATATTGCCGAGGCCGACGTCATCATTCATGCCATCGCCATCACCCCAGAGGATAACGAGCGTTTCGAAGGCCGTGATGTGTATGAAATTTCGCTGCAGGATGCCATTAAAGATGCCGACGGCACCCTGAGCGAAATTGAAGCAATGATCCGCTCCGAGCAGTAATAAAAATAACCGCGTCGGTACAGCAATAAGGTGGATTTATGGCCATTAAAAAACGTAGCGCAGTGACCACCTCGGCGGCCCCTGCGGCCTCTGGGTCAAATGCCGCCGCTTCAGAACCCAGTTTCTGGAGTGAGCTTCCTCAGCACATCATGTCGGGGATCTCGCGCATGATCCCTACGCTGATCATGGGTGGGGTGATCCTCGCGATTTCGCAGCTGATTGCTTATGTCTGGCTGGAACTGCCGCCGGATATGGGCATTCTGGATGCGATGAACTCCGGGAAGGTCACGGGTTTTCATCTGTCATTACTGAAGTTTGCCTATCTGTCTGAATCATTCGGTGGCCTGCTGTTCAGCTTTGCCATCCCGATGTTTGCGGCCTTTGTTGCCAACTCGATCGGCGGCAAACTGGCATTCCCTGCCGGGTTTATTGGCGGCCTGGTCGCTACCCAGCCAACCCTGTTGCTGGCGCTGGATGCCAATACCCTGCAATGGGTCACCACCAAGCCGGTGCCGTCCACCTTTATTGGCGCATTGATTATCTCGATTGCCGCCGGTTATCTGGTGAAGTGGCTTAACAAGAAAGTCCAGCTACCTTCCTACCTGCTGGCGTTTAAAACGACGTTTCTGTTGCCGATCCTGTCCGCCATGTTTGTCATGCTGGCCATGTACTACGTGATCACCCCGCTGGGCGGTTGGATTAACGGTGGGATGCGCACCTTGCTGTTGGCCGCTGGCAATGCCGGTACCATGGCGTATGCGGTAGGGATTTCTGCGGCCACCGCCATCGACCTTGGAGGCCCGATTAACAAAGCCGCCGGCTTTATCGCCTTAAGCTTCACCACCGACCACGTATTGCCGATCACTTCCCGTGCGGTGGCCAT
This sequence comes from Serratia sp. H1w, assembly GCF_000633355.1. Taxonomy (GTDB): domain Bacteria; phylum Pseudomonadota; class Gammaproteobacteria; order Enterobacterales; family Enterobacteriaceae; genus Chania. The sequence continues at coordinate 40,678 of NZ_AYMQ01000098.1, read as the reverse complement.
TGTCATTCCGCCTATCGGGCTGGGTCTGGCAACCATGATCGACCGCCGGTTGACCGGTAAACGCCTGTTCAGCAGCCAGCTCTACCCGCAAGGTAAGACGGCCATGTTCCTGGCGTTCATGGGGATCAGCGAAGGGGCCATTCCTTTCCTGTTGGAGAACCCGTTAGCTACGCTGCCTGCTTATATGGTGGGGGCTATTGTCGGTTCCAGCACCGCCGTCGCGCTGGGGGCTGTGCAGTGGTTCCCGGAATCCGCAATCTGGGCCTGGCCGCTGGTCACTAATCTCGGCTCATACATGTTCGGCATTCTGGTCGGCGCGGTCATTACCGCATTGATCACCATACTGATCCGTAATTCGATGCATGCCCGCGGCAAACTGACCATCGATTCTATCTAAGCGTTCCGCTGGCGGTGCCCACCGGGTGCTGCCAGCCTGAAGGACAAAATAAGATGAGCCAACTATCGGCAATACGCAGCCTACTGGCCAGCCAGCAATTAGACGCCGTGCTGATTAGCTCACGGCAAAACAAGTTTTGCCATACCGGCCTGCTAAGTTCCTCGGGTTATGTGCTGATCACCGCTCGTTCCCAACACATTATCGTTGATTTCCGTTACTACGCCGAGCTAGCGGCCAAGGCCACGCACTACCAGTTACATTGCAGCGATGCGGCCCATACTCCCTGGCAGATTATCAACCAGATCGTGGCTGCCGAAGAGTTGCAACGGATCGGCTTCGAAGGTAATCACCTGAGCTATGACGAAAGCCAACGCCTCGCCAGCCAACTCGCTGGGTCGTTGCAGTCCACCAATCTTGATGGCCTGCGCCAGATTAAAACGCCGCAGGAAATTGCCACCATCAGGCAGGCCTGCCGCATTGCCGATAACGCCTGTGAACATATTCGCCAGTTTATTCAACCGGGCATGAGCGAGCAGCAGGTTGCCGCCGAGCTGGAGTGGTTTATGCGCCAGCAAGGGGCGGAAAAACCCTCGTTCGACACCATCGTTGCCAGCGGTGTGCGCGGTGCCATGCCGCATGGCAAAGCCTCCGACAAAGTGATTAACGCCGGTGAACTGGTGACGCTGGATTTTGGCGCGCAGTATCAGGGCTATTGCTCGGATATGACCCGTACGTTTTTAGTCGCTGCGGCAGCAACGCCCCACCCGCTGTATGACATCTACCAGATTGTCCTGCAGGCCCAGTTGGCTGCGATTGCCGCAATCCGCCCAGGCGTGTCTTGCCAGGTGGTGGATGCCGCCGCCCGCGATGTGATTAAAGCCCACGGCTACGGTGAACAGTTTGGCCATAATACCGGCCATGCCATCGGCATCGATGTCCATGAAAACCCGCGCTTCTCCCTTAGCGATACCACGCTGTTGCAGGCAGGTATGCTTCTGACGGTAGAACCGGGAATTTATCTGCCCAATCTGGGTGGTGTGCGCATCGAGGACGTCGTGCTGGTCACCGAGAGCGGCTGTGAAGTGTTGTATCAAATGCCGAAAACCTGGCTGACCACCGGTGAGGACCTGCCCCGTGAACATTGAGTTACTGAAACAGTTATCCGAAGCCGATGCGATTGCGGCCTCGGAGCAGGAAGTCCGCCAGATCCTGCTTGAGCATGCACGGCGCTATCAGTTGAAGGTAGAGTTCGACCGTCTGGGATCGGTGCTGATCCGCCTGAACGAATCAACCGGCCCCAAGGTGATGCTCTGCGCCCATATGGATGAAGTGGGCTTTATGGTGCGTAATATCACCAAGGAAGGGGCCGTAGAGGTCATTCCTATCGGCAATGTACGCCAGCTTGCCCGCTTTATGCAGCCGGTGCGCATCACCACGGCGGATGGCCGCAAGCAGCATGGCTTGCTGGATGCCGATTTGGCGGGTGGCGACGCACAAAATATGCGGGTCGATATCGGTGCCAGCAGCGCACAAGAGGTGGCAGACGCCGGAGTGCGCATTGGTGACCGGGTGACCTTCGCTACCTCGTTCCAAAAGCTGGCGGGCGAGTCACGGGTCATGGGCAAAGCGTTCGACGACCGCATCGGTTGCTGGTTATTGATCGAGTTGATGCATGCCTTGCAGCAGCAGCCTGTAGCCTGTGAAGTCTGGCTGGTTGCCTCCTCAAGCGAAGAAGTGGGGATGCGCGGGGGCAAAACCGCGGCCCAGCGCATTAACCCGGATCTGGCGCTGGTACTGGATACCGCCAACTGGTCGAAGAATTTTGACTTTAGCGCCGCCAATCATCGGCAAATCGGCCAAGGGCCGATGCTGGTGATGTATGACAAAAGTCTGCTGCCCTCCCCCCGGCTACTCGGCTTGATTCAGGATACGGCAGCCGAGCAACATATCCCGCTGCAAAGCGATATGTTCAGCAACGGCGGCACCGACGGTGGCACCATCCATTTAACCGGCCAGGGAGTGTCAACCGCCGTGATCGGCGTGCCGACCCGTCATGGCCACTGCGCGGCATCGATAGCGGATATGAACGACTTGTACCATGCCCGGCAGTTGTTGCTGGCCCTGGTTGGCCGTATCGATAGTGAAATTTTTCAGCAACTCACTGACTTTTCTTGCTGAATGCGTTTGTAATAAGGGAGATGAACCATGCTCAAGATAGACTTTCTCTGCCCATTGCCGAATGGCCTGCATGCCCGTCCCGCCTATGAGTTGAAAGAACAGTGCAACCCGTTCGACAGTGAGATTATCTTTATCAACCATCGCTTGCACCAGCAGGCCGATGCCAAAAGCTCCCTGGCGCTGATCGGCACCGGAACATTATTTAACGATCGGTGCAGTTTGCAGATCCAGGGCAACGATGAGGAAAAAGCCTTTCGTTTGCTCGATAGCTATATTCGCCACCGTTTTGCCGACAGCGACAGCGAGCCGGAAGTCCCGACGCTGGTGAACAACACACAACCGCTACCGCCGTCTCTGGCCCGCTTTAATCCACAGTTGATTACTGGCCGTGGCCTGGCTGCGGGAATTGGCCGGGGGATCTTGTTGATCGGCGGCCACGCCAGTTTGGATATTTATCGGACACAGCCCGCCACCGTGCAGGACAAGGTGCTGTTAGAGCACAGCGTGGTAACACTGGCAGAACAGCTTAATGCCCGGCTCGCCAGCCTGGAAGGCCAGAGTAAAACCATCATCAACGCGCATCTCTCCCTGATCCAGGACAAGGAGTTCACCCGCAATATTCTCCAGCACATGGAACAGCTCAAATGCAGCCTGGCAGAAGCGGCGATTGAAAATATGGAGCAGGTCTGCGGCAAGCTGGCGCTGTCGGCCAGTGAGTATCTGCGCGAGCGTGTCTCGGATATTCAGGATATCACTGGGCAATTATTGCAGGTGGCCTATCCCCAGGTGCGGGTGACCGGGACCATTCATTTACAGCGACCAACCATTATTGCGGCCGATGACCTGACCCCCAGCCAGTTTTTGAGCCTCGATAAAACCTTGCTGAGCGGCCTGATCCTGGCAAAAACCGGGCGTACTTCACACACCCTGATCCTGGCCAGGGCTTACAACGTCCCAGTATTAACCGCGATAGAAATTGAGGCGCTCAGATCGTTCGATGGTCAGGAAGTCTTTATCGATGGCGATCGTGGCATCGTCGTCACCGAACCGAATGATGGAGTACGAGGCTACTTCCAAACCGCACTACAGCTGGAGGAAAAACAGCAGAAACGGCTGTTGGATCAGGCTGGCAGACCGGCACAAACCAAAGACGGGCATCTGCTGGGGATTGGTGCCAATATCGGTACCGCCCATGAAGCCCCCGCCGCCTTCAGCTATGGGGCACAATGTATCGGGCTGTTCCGTACCGAAATGTTGTTTATGGATCGTGACCAGGCGCCCGATGAGCAAGAGCAGTTTGAAGCCTATCAGCAGGTGCTGATGAACGCTGGCGATCGTCCGGTGATTTTCCGCACTATGGATATCGGCGGCGACAAGCGCATCAGCTACCTGAATATTCCGCAGGAAGAAAACCCGTATCTGGGCTATCGCGCGGTGCGGATCTATCCCGAGTTTGCCAACCTGCTGCGTGTGCAGTTGCGGGCCATTCTGCGCGCCGCCACTTATGGCTACGCACGTTTGATGATCCCAATGGTGCACTCGCTGGATGAAATCATTTGGCTGAAACAGCAGATTGCCGCCGCCAGTGATTCGCTGAAACAGGAAGGATTGCGCCATGTCGAGCGCATCGAACTGGGCATTATGGTGGAAGTGCCGTCGGTCTGTTTCATCATCGATCACTTCTGTGATGAAGTGGATTTCTTCAGTATCGGCTCCAACGATATGACGCAATATCTGTATGCGGTGGACCGCAATAACCAGCAGGTAGCCCATCTCTATAACCCGATCACCCCGCCGTTCCTGCGGATGCTGAAGCAAGTTATCGACACCGCGCATCTGCGTGAGCGCTGGGTGGGGTTATGCGGCGAACTGGGGGGTGAAACGCGTTACCTGCCTCTACTGCTTGGCCTTGGGCTAGATGAAATCAGTATGAGCGGTGGCCGCATTCCGGCGGTCAAAGAGTTGCTGGGACAACTGCCGTTGGCGACCTGCCAAGCGCTGGCGCTGCAAGCCTGTGAGTGTCGCAATACGGCCGAAATCGAGGCGTTGCTGGATGCGCTGGTGCTGCCCGCAGAGCAAAAAGCGCTGCTGGCGATCGAAAACATCATCATCCCGGCGGAGTTTGCCAATAAGGAACAGGTGATCCAATACCTGTGTGGCAACCTGTATATCAATGGGCGCACCGATCATCCTCAGGAACTGGAAGACGATATCTGGCAACGCGAGGATATTGTTACCACCGGCGTCGGCTTTGGCTTTGCCATTCCCCACACCAAATCATCTCAGGTGAAGCATTCCAGCATCAGCATTGCACGGCTGACGCAGCCGATTGACTGGCAATCGGAAATGGGTGAGGTCGATTTTGTGATTATGCTGACCTTGGGCGCACAGGATGGCGTCAGCCACGTGAAGGTGTTCTCACAGTTGGCCCGCAAGTTGGTGAAGAAGGACTTCCGCGCGGCAATGCGCGAAGCGTCCTGCGCAGAAGGCGTGCTGGCACTGTTGCAAAACGAGTTGGAATTTTAACTAGCTGCGCCGAATAGTATTACATGAGAGAGTCATGCAGAACGCCGACACGCCGTAAACCCGTCCATGGGGGCTCGCAATCGCGCGTCCTGCGCTCAACGGTCGGCTAACCTGCAATGACTCTCCCCTGTCTCAGGCTTTAGATGTAGCGGTTTTAAACGCATTAATCAGGCCGTTCAATGAATGCCGCGCTGCCAGGTTTACAAAAACCGATCGCGGTATTCGCTGGGCGTCATGCCAAATTGCTGTTTGAACTGACGGCAAAAATAGTCGCTATCGCGGAAACCGCAGCGTAGGGCAATCTCATTAATATGCAGATGGTATTTTTGCAGGATCATCTTCGCCTTCCCCAATCGCACCCAACGTAAATAGCTGACGAAATTCATCGTTCCCTCTTCACGAAAAATCCGCGACAAATGATTGGGGGATATTTTAAACAGCGCGGTGATACGGTCGCGGGTGAGGTCGTTGGCGTAATTATCCTGAATATACATGCAGATACTTTTGTATAAAAACTGGCTACGCGTGACCTTATCCGCCAGCGGCGTGGCAATTTGCGCACGGCAAACGAACAGCAGGCTTAAAATCAGATGGCGGCCAATCTGCGGCTCATGGGCTCTGGCGGACAGATAGTTCAGCGCCTGGATAATGTGCTCCAGTTCACCGGCATTCTGCTGCGGCACTTCAATCTGACGCAAGCGCTGGGGGCCCGCCTTGGCCACTCGGTGATCGATCAGTTGAAAGCCTAACCAGGCAGGAGCAAACAGGATACTTAGCAGCAGAACATCTTTTCCCCAGCAGGGCTGATGCCAGCTATGAGCCGGTAACCAAAGGGTGTCGCCGTGCTCCAGCGTGACGGGCCGCTCGCCTTCCCCCCAGATGGGATACTCCCCCCGGAGCACCACTAGCAGGCGAGGAAACGCTATCGTGGCCTCCCCCTGCGGGGCTGGAACGGTCTGACAACCAAAATGACCCGGCTTGATTTCTTGCGCATTGAGCGCCAACCCACTTAATAGCTCGGAAAAAAAGCGCTGTTCTTCTGATGGCATACTATCCCTTTGCGCTGGATGGAGGCTGCGGTCAGTTTATCACCCGCGGTTGAGTATGAACCCGTTAAAGGGTTGGACATCACTTTATGCTGTATTAATAACCACACAACGGCAATGCAGTGCCGCCATTGTAACAATAATTTAACCTCCATATTGACCACTTGGTCAAATTATCTTCGGAGGTATTTACTATGTCTACCACCACTAAACTGAAATATCCCATTATTCTCGTTCATGGCTTCAGTGGCTTTGACAAAGTTGCCGGTATCTATCCTTATTTTTATGGTATTGAGCAAGCATTGGAAAAAGCCGGTGCAACAGTATTCACCGCTGCCATTTCGGCTGAAAATGCTAATGAAGTACGTGGTGAACAGTTACTTAAATTTGTGCAACAAGTGATCTCGGTAACCGGAGCAGAAAAGGTCAATCTGATAGGTCATAGCCAAGGCTCTCTGGCCTGTCGCTATGCCGCAGCAATGCATCCAGAGCAGGTAGCCTCTGTCACCTCAGTGTCTGGCGTGAACTTCGGCTCGGAAATTGCCGAGCTGGTTCGTTTAGCCGTGGAGCCAGGCTCTCTGCCTGAAGCGTTGGCTGGCACAGTGATGGATGCCGTTGGTTCATTCCTCTCCCTTATTACCGGCCACCCCTGTTTACCGCAAGACAGTGTCGCGGCACTGGATGCACTGACCAGCGAAGGCGTGGCCAGGTTTAATGCCAAATATCCGCAGGGTTTGCCAAACACATGGGGGGGCGAAGGTAAAGAAGTGGAGAACGGCGTCTATTATTACTCCTGGGGCGGGATCATTAACTACAACCCGCTTGATCAGGGTCTCAATAACCTTGACCCACTGCATGCAGCGCTGGTGGCTCTGTCACTTCTGTTCACCAAGGAACGCTGGCAGAATGATGGATTGGTCGGGCGCTACAGTATGCACCTGGGTAAAGTTATCCGTTCCGATTATTCCATGGATCATGCCGATGCTATTAATCAAACCGCGGGTATGGTCACGCCCGACGCCGACCCGATTACACTGTTTGTTGAGCACGTTGCACGTTTAAAATCGAAAGGGTTATAAAGGTGGCCCGAGGTGAGTTGTTCAGAAAACACCCTGAGCCAAAAGGTTAATTAATGTGCCGGTGCGAATGAAAATGCCCGGCACCACTGCTGCAAGCGGTGATTCCTGTCACATAACGGTCGTTATACCCGCTATCCAGCATCAAAAGCTAAAACTCAATCATCGAATAAACTATAGGCTATTCAAGGAGATAATCATTATATTTGGATGAAATACATTGCTATAAGGAAGTTTAAATGAAAAAGCTGAATTTAATAACGGTTTCGGTCTGTGCCGGTTTGAGCATATTGGGTTACTCCTCTTTTTCCGCTGCACAGGAGAAACTCGACAATCAAAAAGAGCTAAAGATTATCAGCTACAATGCTTACTGGGGAATGAAGTCTGATAAATCAGAAGGGAAACAAAAATTTATTGCATGGGCCAAAAAGCAGGATGCCGATATTATCGCCTGGCAGGAAATGAACCATTTCACCCGAGGATCCTTAGAAAAGTTTGCAGCCAGCTATGGGCACAACTATGCGGTGTTGCTCAAAGAGTCTGACGACCCTACCAACGACGAATTCTTCCCGACCGCAATCACCTCCAAATATCCGATCGTCAACGTTAATAAACAGGTAGATAACCTGTGGCACGGCGCACTCTTTGCCGATGTGGGTAAATACCACTTTGTTGTCACCCATATGAATCCGTTCTGGACCTCAAAACGCATCGATGAGATGGAACTGATCCTGGACTCGATCAAGTTCAGCAACGATCCAAACGGCAAATGGATTATCGCCGGCGATCTCAACTCCTTCTCCCCTCTGGATAAAAGTGGCTATAACGAAAGCGTGATGGCCAAGGATCTGGCGGAAAAAGAGCAGGCCCGGCCGATCCTGCATAACCTGGTCAACGGCAAGATGGACTATACCGTGCAGCAAAATATCCTGGATCGCGGTTACGTTGACGTGCTGAAACATAAATACCCGTCGACCTTTGTCGCCACCGCACCAACCAAGATCTTCTACGACCAGGCCAAGACCCCGCTGCGCTATAATTATATTTATGTTTCCCCAGCCATGAAGAACGATCTGGTGGACGTCAAAGTGCTTAAGGATGATTTTACCGATCAATACTCCGACCATTATCCGGTCGAGATGACGATAAAAAATAACTAAAGAGAAATCCCCTCGCCCTCAGCGAGGGGGAAACACCGCTACAAGCTGGCAATTTCTTCAAGCGACACCATTCGGGTTTCGACCCCAAAGACCAGAATGATCATTGAACAGAGCACCAGCAAGCCCCCCAACACCACGAAAACCGTAACCGAACCATAATGCGTTAATAGCGCGGCGACGCCATAGGGGGTAAACACCGCGATAATTCGCCCAATGGAATTGACAAAGCCTGAACCGCGCAACCGCATATGCGTTGGCCAAAGTTCGGGAATATATACCGCAGACGAGAAGCAAACATACATATACAGGAAGAAAATCATCAACAAACCATAACAGATAATGCCGTAGTCGGTTTGTTGAATAGAGTAACAATAGCCCAGCACGGCGATAATAAGCAACAGGCTGGAACCAAACCACTTGCGGGGGAACTTGTCGATAATCAACGCGGCGACAAAAATCCCGGCCGGTGCGCCGATCATGATAACGGCGGTCATAAAAATAGACTGGGTCACATCAATGCCCGAGTTGACAAAAATAGTGGGGATCCAAACGGTGATGGTATACAGCGAGATGTTCATGGCGATCAATACGGTAATAGCGACCAGGGTTCGGCGCAGCATTCTCCCTTTAAACAGCATCCAGAAAGAGTCTGGTGCCGTTTTTAGCGCTGACAGATTGGCCGTAACCAGCGGCAGTTCCAATACCTGTTTTTTCTCCTGCTCTATCCCGCATTCTATCGCCAGCAGGCTGGCCTCCGCCTGGTCTTGTTTACCTTTACCGGTCAACCACCTCGGCGACTCAATAAAATAGTTGGCAGAAAGCACCCACAGAATGAGCATAGCGGCACCGCCCAACAGGAACATCAACCGCCAACTGAGAAAGGTGATAACCACCACGCCAATTGCCGCCGACAGCAAAGGTGCCCAGTTACCCACAAAGGAGAGCCTGGCTGACCACTTCCCGCGGATCCTCGCCGGGATAAACTCGGTGAAGGAGGCGTAACCGACCATGATTAGCGCCCCCATGCCGATCCCCATCAGGCAGCGGAAGAAGATCAGCCACAGCATATCCGGAGCAAAGGCGGCAGCGCTGGCCGACAGGGCAACAATCAGCAAGTTGATACGAAATGCCTTGCGACGGCCCAGACAGTCGCCAACAAAGCCCCCCGCCAGGGAACCAATGAAATAGCCTAACATCATGGCTGAGGTAAAAGTGGCATTGAGATAGTTGTTCGACCAACCGTTGCTCACCAACTTGGCCAACACCACGTTGCCGGAATAGCTTAAAAAACCGGTGGCTAACAGGCTCATGCCAATAATGCCAAAAATTTTAAAGTGGAAGGAAGCTAAAGGTAATCTATCGAGCCGCGCTCCAATTGCATCGTTATTAATCATTATTATGCCTTATGGTTTAACCTGGTGAAGTGACCACTTTTTAGATATGAAAACAGCGCGATCAGCAAAGTTTAAACAGACGATTTTTTATAATGAATATTCTGGCGCACGCTGAATGAGATTCAACTCAGCAAATAGAAGATTATTTCTATCGTTAGCCAATATGAGGCCGCACACTAATGTGCGCCTCGCAACAATCGAATAATAATTAATATCAACACACCCCGAACACGGCCAGCTTAGAATATCAGCTGAATGCCTTTTTCATTGCACAGTGCAGTCCACTTGGCGCTGGGTTTTCTATCGGTAATGATGTAGTTGATATGCTCAAGCTCTACCAACCGTACAAAGGCTTTGCGGTCGAACTTGGAGTGGTCGATCAGCAGCGCGACCTCGGTCGATTGCCTGATCATGGTCTTCTTGATTTCCGCCTCGGCTTCATTCGAATCAAGCGCACCATTTTGAATATCCAGCCCTTTACAACTCATCACCATAATATCTACATGATACTTGCTGATGACCTCTTTGGTGATCCGGCCCTGTAGTGAGAGGGTATTTTTATTAAATTCACCACCGGTAGAAACCACTTTAATCTCAGACTGCGCGAGTTCATGAAAAGCTTCTGATGAATTAGTCAGTAGCGTCAGGTCGCTTCTGTCCTTCAGCAGCTTTAGCAGCTCCATCACCGTGGTGCTGGAGTCGGCGGCCATGGTGGTTTTATTTTTAATAAAGGGCAATGCCTTCAAGGCGATGACCTTTTTCTCTTCCAGGCAATACTTGGCCCGTTTATAAAAATGTAAGTTATCCGACAGGCTATTGGCATTTAACACCGCGCCGCCGTACGTTCTCGTGACAACCCCTTCGGCTTCAAGTTTTTCCAGATCGCGACGGATCGTTTCTTCGGTCACCTGAAAAAGCGTACTTAAGTGGGCAACGGTAACCTTCTTATCGTTGGTTACCATTTGCTTAATTGTCTGAAGGCGATCTCTGGCTGACACGTGTTTACCCCTGTTTAAGTCCATTAGATAACAAGCCAATAAGTATGCCATACGCTATCTTTGGTATCAAAGATAACCATTTGAAACACAGTTTATTATGTTGATTCAGAGGTAAACCGGATCATTAATCGCGCTTAACCCAATGCTTCAGCCATGTTTCTCATCAAGAGAATATCCTCGGCGGCCAGATTGATCTCTGCCGCTGCAACATTCTCTTTGACCTGCTGCGGCGATGTGGCACCGCTGAGAATGGAGATATATTCGCTCTGGGCCAGGATCCATGCCAACGCCAGCGTCGGTACCGAGCACTGGTATTTGTCACAGAGGGGTTGCCACTGCTCCAGCATATCAATCACCTTGCCCATCCTCCCCGGCTGGAACCACTCCTTATTGGCACGCGCGCCGGTTGGCACATAATCCCTGGCGATCGTTCCCGTCAGCAAGCCCTGCTCAAGCGGTGAATACACCTGCAACACTATGCCGTTTTTAACGCACAGCGGCAGCAGATCTTGTTCAATCTGTCGGTCCAGGATGCTGTACTTGGCCTGGACGATATCCAGATCGCCATATTGCAGATAGCTTTCCACATGCTGAATATCCACGTTGGCAGCACCGATAGAACGGATCTTGCCCTCTTTCTTGAGCTCATTGAGTGCGCCTATGGTCTCAGAAATAGGCGTAAAACAAGGCTCGACGGATTGCCAATGGGTCATATAGATATCGATATAGTCAGTACCCAGGCGCTTGAGGCTAACCTCGACTTCTTCCCGGATCGATTCCGACGTCAGGTTCTTATACAGCTGGCGGTCACCCACCTTGTTAAACAGGCTGCCTTGGCGTTCCCAAACGATCCCGCACTTGGTTTCGACAATAATCTGGTCGCGATTTAATTTTTTTAATGCCTTACCGACGATAACTTCACTATTGCCGAAGTTATAGCCGGGAGCGGTATCGATAAGATTAATGCCGCAGTGATAGGCCTCTTCGATCGTATCAAGGCACACCTGGGTATCCAGATCGCCACTCCAGGCCGGGCCGCCACCAATGGCCCAGGTACCTAGCCCCATTTGCGATATCTTTAAGCCGGTTTTACCTAGCGGTATCATTTTCATTAATTCATTCTCCCTTATAGCTGCGTAATTGTGCTTCAACCTGTGCTCGATTTCTGACGCCGGTGGTTGCACCGACGCTTTGCACCGAAACGGCCGCCGTCGCATTAGCCAGGCGCGCACATTCAAGCAGCGATTGGCCGGTCAAAATGCCTGAAATAAACCCGGAGGCAAAGTTATCACCGGCGCCGATAGTATCGATGGCCTTGATCCCCTGCACCGCAGGGACCGTTAATAAGCACTCACTATTTTTGATATAACAGCCTTGCCTACCGGTTTTGATCACCACCGTTTTCACCCCGCATGCCAGGAAACGGTCGGCAATGGCGGCAAGTTCACTTTCCCCCGTCAGCAGACAGGCTTCTTCATAGTTCGGGAACAGATAGTCGACTTAGCTCAAGGCGGTGCGGATATCGTCCAGCGTTTCATTCAGCCTGGGCTTGATCATGTCTGCACAGATAATCAGGTGCTGCTGTTTGGCCTTGGCAAAGATTGACTCCAGCGCCTTACCGTCTAGCCGCGGGCTGTTAAAAATACTGGCCAGCGATAACAGCCGTGCCTGACTAAACCTGGAGCAGTCAATATCATCAATATTGAGCTGCCATAGGCTGCCGTTGCGGTTGGTGACAAAAGTGCGTTCACCATCTGCGGTCACCAAGCCAACGTTAATCGAAGTATCGATGCCGGCATCCTGCTTGAGGCTTTGGATATCAATGCCTTCCCGTTGACATGCCGCCAGAATAAACTGCCCTGGCGCATCATCACCGATTTTGCTGATCAACGCCGTTTTGTGCCCCAAGCGGCTAATGATGGTCGCTTCGTTAATCGCATCACCGCCAATGGTCATGGCAATCCGCTCAAGCGGATAATGTAGCGCGGCGGCCAATTTTGCATAGATTTGCAGGTGATTTTGCATAGGCCACGGCCGCCAGGCGCTATGCAAAATCAAATGCAATAAAGTTATTCAAGAAGCTTGAACCGCCAGGAGCAATACAACTCTGTATACTCCAGGCCAGCAATACCTTTAACCTTGATGAATCCACCATCACCGGTTACTTCGGTTACGATGTACCTTTCCCCTTCATTCAGTTCGATGGCGCTGACATCGGAAACGCAGACCACCAGATCATCAATTTTCATGTTCACCTCTAACAGCTAACCAGTTTAAGTGAGTGAATAGTGAAGCTGTCACCGCTCCCAATGTTATCGGCGTTAAACCTCAAGCGGAGATAAAACGCGCTCTTTGGTGTTGCCCATATTGTGCCCGAACTACCTCGGACGTTTGATGCTCCTACGGGGATCGATGTAGTGCCGCTGGTTGAGTTGTCCGTTATCAACCCAACAGAGGTTGCGCCTGTCATGCGGACAGCTTGGGTACAAATGAGTTTTTGCACAAACACACTACTTAAAGATGATGTATTAGAACCAAACCATTCAACGCCGATTTGGGTATGTCCGATAATAGGGATGAAAAAGTCCAATCCCTTACTGCCGCCTGGGTTCACAGATGACGTTAGTGTGATCGAACCATCAGCATTAATTACTGACGAAAGCCCCGTCCCAGTAACAACATACTCAACAGAGGAAACTCCAGGCGCTTTAAGTGAGCCGTCAGCATCATAAAGCGCAATTGCCTTGGCGGCATCATTCGTAAAGTTAATATTGGTTTTCAAATAGGGCATGTTAGATAAAACACAGGATGAAATATTAATACCATCTGAAATAATATCAATGTCTTTCAAGGTCACCTGATTAGGTGCGTACTGCTTAAATAAATTTTATTTGGTTGTTGTATTTAACCTAATTGCAGCAAGACCACTAACAACAGCGTGAGTATTTGGTCCTTTAAAATCGATAAAAGGTAATGTACGGTATGAGAACTCAATGTGCGAGTTAATTTCCATGAATCCGCGCGTGATAACTGCCGCACCATCACAATAATCCATGGAGCCTTTATGCCAGTAAATTTTACCGTCCGGATTATCGAGTAAAAAGGCATATCCACCATTTTGGAAGATGCAACTATCAAAAGAGAATCGCTCATAGGTATCTGGCTGGGCGGTTATGTTCATCCAATGATTACAGCTATTGCACCCGCTGGCATACCATACCCAACCCCAACCGCCTGTCCCATTGCTGTATACCGTATTAAAACCTTTGAATTGGCAGTTAAACACTGTTTGTAACGCCGCTGGGTTATTGTTCGCATCGCCAGTTGTATTTATGCCATAAAGTAAATCGACTACTTTGCCATCAGAAGTAAACATCAAATCCTTAAGCACGGGCGTTGTTTTATTGGTGTAAGAAGCCAGTGCGGTTCCAGTTGAGCTGGTCAGCATAAATGCATAACCAGTTAAATACACGCCAGCAGGATCAACATAGACAGTCCCTGGACCTTGCAGGGCAACCTTGCTAGCGTCAAATGTTCGCGTTGAGGCTATTTTTAAATTACCGTTCAAGTGCAAAATAGCTTTGGTTGTCACGCCATTGGCTGTTGTGCTGAATTTAGCAGCAACGTCGAGTAATTGCTGAAACCTTGCGGAAATATCAACTAATCCAGTTGTATCAATACCGGACCACTCCACATAAAGGTCATGTAAAATCTTTCGTTTCCAGCGCATACCATTAGATAGAACAACACAGGTAAAGCCATCATCATCACTGGTGGTTGAGTCAGATGCATCATAATAAAAATATCCACTCCCATTATCTTTATCGCTAGTATGCGCCGCGACATCTATTTTTTGCCCATCAAAGGTCGGTGTAATAGTTCTAAGTTGCGCTATATTTTTACACCGCCCGATGTGTTTTAGACCATCGGGTGCAGCAAACATACGCGTTAAGTTTAGGGTTACCTTGATAATTTCATCATCAACATACTTCCTACTTGCAATGACAATATCATCATTTACAATCAGCTCTAGTGCGGCAACATTATCTATTACAAGAATGATTTGAATATAGAGTTGCTTACCTGAACCCGATGTTGGTAACGGTTTGATAGTATCAGGATAATTACCGATGGCTATTAAATCACCTGAATCATCAAACAATCCTATCTCGCGAACAGTCCACCCACCAACTGTCGAAGGGACTATACCTTCAGCCAATACATGATTGGCTGCATCCTCGACATCACGTAAATCATTAATGCCACCGCGCCAAGTTTCACGCTTAAGCTGAGTCTGATCTACTGTTGGTTGGTAATACTGCCCATTACCATCACCGACTGCAATTGTCGTGATTTTTACCGGGATTTCGGTAATTATGGCTTGGGCAAGTTTTTCAGTCCCGACCGTTGTTAATATTGAATAGTACATATTGTTAGCCATAATTTTTCTCTATAGTGCTTTCGGGTAAATAGTCGTAAACTCGCCACCGACACCGCCAGTGGTGTAAATTGGATTTAACCTGGTATGAATTGATATCATTTCAGTCATGGTAATTACACGCCCATACTGCCCCATAACGTCATGCGGGGATTTTAGCGTATCTAACAATAATGTCCCCGTAGTATTAACGCCGGGCAATTCATTAGCATTGTTGATTAGCTCAATCAACGTGGCCGGGTCAAAATCAACGCGATATAATTCTACAATCACGCTATCGCCTTGCTCGGCTAGGTTTATCCCTTCATAACGCACGGCCACTTCGAGTGGGTCGTGGGTATAAATAGCCGTGTTAGCACTGCCTGAGTGTTTATAATGCACTGTAAGCGGTTTTATGTTAGGGGCTTTTAAAAACTCTATAGCACCCCACATCGCGTCAACGGTATAATCCAAGCCCAACGTTAGACCTGGAATTAAAACATCCCACACGCCGGGATAATCCAGTGTGTAGCGGTCACCGGCATTAATGACTCCTGTAAATGTCGTGTTTGCTTTCTTTGCTGACACTTGTTCATGAATGCCATGCAAATAAACAGACAGGTTTTCACTGATAATCTCATGCCAAACCGCAGTTAGCGTGGCTGACTCGGCTATTTTATGTCGTTGTACTAAACCACGCTTTCCGCCCTGGCTAATATGTTTGCTTTTATAATCTGCTGTTAACGCAATATTCAGGCTTGAAACGTCACCCACCCAGCGCCAGGCACCAGGACGTCCATCATTGGTGCGTGGTGCAATGAATAGTTTCCCCTGCCCGTAATAGTACGTTTCATTTTTCATAGGGCCGCTCCGATTTCCTCAAAAATGGAAATGTAGCCTGGTGGTAACTGCACGCTGTAGGATTGCAGCGAGTCTAAACCATCACGGGTAGCCGCTAGCGTTACCGTGTGTGGAGTGAGGTTCAGTAATCCAAGTGGATCCGAAATAGTAAGATAAGGTATATCAACCGAGTTTTCGACAGTGGTCGTTTCCCAGGCGATTGCACCATCTTCATCAAGCACCGTAACATGATATTCAACGCCGGTTTCTGGTCCGATATTTCCAAAGGTGCAATCAATTAATTGCTCGGCTTGCATTCTTCTATCACGGTGCGCCCAACTCAATAAATAACTGTCGGACTTCTCAACCGATGCAGGGTAATCTATGCCATTAAATTGAATGCGCCCTGGTAAGTAGGGGCGACGTGCTCGATTATTCATGGTGATGGAATCAACCGGCGCATCGTCCGCAGATAGTAATGCGGAGCTGGTACGGGTGCGCATACGTGCATCAATAATTAATCCGCTCCACCAAGCTGAACCACTAAAGCCATTATAGTTTTGATAGAACCATATCATGGTCCCTTCCAAATGGAGGCGAGGCTGTGTATCAACACAACCCCGGCCAAAAGTGATCGCGCCGGTTAATGGATCGAATGCATCAATGCGCACCAGTTCGTCGCCTAATAAGGCCGCACTACCGGATACTATTAACCCCCAGTCCTGGGTTAGTCCGGTGATATAGGTATCCGATTCTAATATTGCCAGGTCAGCGGATAGACGGCCGAACGGCGTAAAATTACCGACGCCCTGGACGGTATATTCCTCTGGTGCAATCCTGGCCTCTAATTGGTAATTGAGGGCAAGACTGGTTGGTCGTGCGCCAAGTGATACCAGGTAGCCGCTAGAGTCCTCATCATTAACCACCGTACTGTTGAAGCCTGGTAGCATCAGGTCGCGGTAGCTGGCCTCATAGAGCTGGTGATAGGGAACCGGGCGCGGGGTGGTGTCGGGCGGTGTCCAGTTTGGGTTTTGCGGCTGCGACATCCCCGATACAGGCAACCCGAAAACGTCTTGTGTGGCGGTGACCGTCACTGTACCCGCTGATAATGTGCCGTAGTCGATACTGATAACACGTAGCACGACGCTCTCGATCCCGCGCTCCGGGGCTTTAATAATAAATACCCCGGCAGGCTCCAGGGCGTAGCCGCGACGGTCTAAACGTACACTGTAACGACGAATGCCTGACGTATTGGCCCGCACATCACGCGCGGCCACGCGGTGAGCCAGGTCGGCGGTAGGTATTCCAGGGTAATCAGTCTTGGTGCTAATAACAGTTCCAGCGGCACGGATCGCACCGATATTACGCTCACGAACCTGGCGCGGAGTATTATCAATCGGGCTTTGGAAAGTAACGATCACCTCGTTGGCTGTGATGTTACCCGATGACGTGCTGTCCTCATCAATGCCGAGTAGGCCGCTCATCGCGTCGAACGTCGGCAAAGTATTAACGTCATAGTCATCACGGATTAATTGAAGTGTGAGCAAGCCCGTTTTACGGCTAATAAACTGGGCACCACCGATGTGATTAAGGACAGATTGGATAAACTCGCTAACGGTGCCCGAACGACTCCAGCGCAGGCACAACCCAAACCCCTCGTTAAACAACGTTTGAGCGGCTTTTAAATAGACATTATGGTCCAGCCTGGTGCGATCAATAGTGCGGCCCCAGTCGCGGTTTGTGTTGCACTGGAACAAGATATGCGCCGGATTAGCGGCATGGATCCCCGCGCCGGTTTCGTCGTTCGGATCAGTAAGCGGTATCACGGCAAGGCCAGGCTCCCAAACCTCGCCGTCCCAACCTTTAAGATTACGACGAACGCGCACGTCCCAGGCTTTCGGATAGGGGTTGTTACAGCAAATCAGACCGGTATAGAACAATGTCACCATACGGCGGAATGCAGGCACAATACCGCCCAGGCGGTTAACGATATTCATGTTGATAGGCTGATCGTCCTCGCCCATCATCACGTCCAGGCTACCCCGGATCCCACCTTCCATCGACTCACCACCAAACAGTTCGGGCTGGTCAATATAGATTTCTGTCGATTGGGTTACGCTCCCGCTCCAGGCGGTACGCTCGCCCACCTTGATCTCGACGATTTCATCGACCGTTCCGGCACATATTCCCATATGAACGGACATATAATACCGATGCCCGACCGTCTGAGAGCCACCACCGCCACCGCCGCCCATTTATTTGCTCTCCGGTTGAGGGTTTGCCCTGGCGAACTCCACCAGATGGATCGCCAGGGCATCGCCGGTGGCCACTAACGTGCTGGCCGTGACGCCCGTCGTCATTAGTGCCCGATAATCGATGCCATAACGGGCGCAGAACGCGCGGGTCTTATCAACGCAGTAACCGCGCCCAACCACGCCCCAGCTCGGGACGTGATGCAAGTGCCAAGGGCCAACAAGGAGCAGATCGTCATTCATCACTTTTTGCCCCCGCCAGACTTGGTTATTGGCTGAACGCTAAAATTACCCAGGCCGATCACTGTCCAATCCGAGCACCAGGAGTCGCCAAAAATCACCATTTGCGGGGTGCCTTCTTCTGCCTGGGGAAAGTCGAAATCATCCATTGTTGCCGCCGCTGCCTGGTTTCCCTGGGCTTTTGGGGCGGTGACCACGCTAATGATGTAACTCACAACCAGAATTGCGATTTGTACCCACATAGAAACGCTCCTTAAAAAATAGGGGTGCCGTCGAACGGTGAAACACCCGGCATCAGCGGACAACCGCCATAGTTCACCAGGTTGTTAAAATCATCCTGGCACGCTGTAGTCGTGCCAGGGCAGCCCGGAAAGACCTCAACCACCTGGCCGACGGTTAACCCGCCCGTGCCGCCGATCAAGGTCACGGCGTCGCCCTGGTAACGCTCGATCCCGCGTGACTCGGTTTCACCGCCACCGATTGACCAGGCTAACCAACCGCCCACGAACCACCCCTCGCGAAATCCTGCCAGGGCGGGCGCGGTAACGGTGACACCGTCCAAGGCGCTGATAGCCGCGCTAACGCGATATAGGTTGATGTCGGCTCGGCAGTTCTTGTCCCCGAACGCGTGGGGGCACTCTCGTTGCCAGGTGAGGCGTAAGCCTTGCTTATCGAGCAATGCGCTGATTGACTGACTGGTTAACCTGCAGCGGTCCTGGGCTGTCCATTTGACGTCTGTCACCTGGCCCACCCATGCAACCATGCCAACGAGCTGGCCGCTGGCCGTGTCGAATTGCAGGTCATACACCGTAAGGTTTACGGCTCCGCCTGGTGGCGTACCGCGCCACAATTGCGCCACACCAAAGTCGGCGGGGGCGGTAATTTGCATGGCGTCGGCCGTGGCCTGGCCGGTCTGGCGTAGCCCGTCGTCACTGATACCAGGAATGGCCTCAAACACCTGGCCCTGGTAAGTGATGGCTTGCGTATGCGTGGTGTAACGCCATTGCAGACCACCCCGGAAAAACAGGTAAAGCCGTGTCGGCCGACCGTTATCTAGAGAGGTTTCGAGAACATCAAACAGGCTCATAGCGTGGCCTCATCAGCGGGCATCAGGACGGAACGGAAAACAGCCTGGCTTTCGGCTGCGCCGTCGTTGTCGCTAAAGTGGGTTAATTCGACGCCGTCGTCCGCCAGGCGGGACAGCGCCATAAATGAAATGGAAGCCACGGCCGCTGAAGGTATCGCGGGCAAGGTCTGATCCAGGGTGAGGTATTCACTGGACGCAGTGGCAATCCGGGCACCAGTAATGCGGGCGTGATAGGTGCGGCCGTCATAACACGTAATCTGCAAATCACGTTGACCAGGCTTAACCAGGTCGCTGTACTCACTGAATCCGACGTATTGCACCAATAGCGTATTACCGGCGGGAATGTCGCTAACCAGGCTAAAGTCCTGGTTAAACGAGGGGATCCAGATGCGGCCCTGGCGACCACGCAGCCGGTAGAATAACGAACGCCAGGTGGCACGCTCGACGCTGCCGAACAATTGCCAGCGGTAGGACTGGGCAATAAATGCCATGTTGGCCGTATCGATGATTTGTGGGTAATTGACGCTGTTGTCCAGGACAAGCAACAAGCGCTGATATTGCGCGGTAACATCCTCGGCCGCATCGGGTTGTTCTGTCAGAACGGGGTAGCCACGGTATGAGGCGGCCATATCAGTGACAGGCCAGTCGCAATCCTCAACCGCGATAAACTCGGCACTGAATGACATAAGATCATCAGTCACCCGGCTAGCCTGTGGCTGGTCGGTCAAGCGGGCAGAACGGACCGGATACAAACGCGCATAAGGCCAGTTACCCGCAACAGCCCCCGCCAACGTCAGCACGCCTGGCGATACCTGCTGGACGGTCAACACTTCATAGCCTGGACCATTATCGGCCAGGACCAACACACGGCCACCGGCAACAAAATCACGTCCATCAGTCTGACAGGTGATCACGGTCTGCCCGGATACTAGGCTAACCCACTGGACGTCGGGCCAGACAGGCAGCAACCAGGGCTGTGCGCCATTGCGGGCCAGCATCAGCGTAAACTGGGTGCGGGCCGCGCCCTGGAGGATAAACGCCGCGCTCCATGTACGGCGCGGCGAGCGACGTAACGCACGGCACTGTTCAACCCCGGCCGGACTGGTGAGAATATCGGTTAGCCACTCCAGGCGCTCTGTCACACCTTCGGCCCAGTCTGGAGAGAAGATCCACGGTAAGGCCATCTTAGTTTGGCCCCCCTAAAATCTGGCGGAATTTGCCAGGGTCACGGGAAAGAACGAGGGTTATCGCTTCTACCCCAGCCGGGGTGGTCAACACTTCGGCCATCCGGGCCGGATCATCAATCAGGTTAAGCTGGAATTTATTGTTTACCTCATTGCTAATAGTTGGCGTTGCGGCATCGGGTAAGGTCACACCACCGCTCATTGGTGCCGGTGCCAGTGGGGCAGGAATACCCGCCAGGCCGCCGGTGGCATGTTTAACCCGACTAGCCCAATCGTTGAGCGCCCCCATACCGCGCCGGTTGAAATCATCCAGGAACGGCAGCGCACCAGGCTGGCGAACGACGGCCGCGCGGGTCACATACTCATAGTCGGATAACTGGGCGGGGATTGAATCGCTGGTATCTGTACCAGGTCCACGAACGTGGCCGCCGTCGGCAAAAAACAGAGAACCGATCGAGGATGCCATCCCGGCCCAACCGCCACCGGCACTGGCTCCGCCCATCATTTGGCCCAACCCGCTAACGATAGAACTGGACAGCCCCTGGGAGGCCATTTTCACCAGGGAATCCAGAACAGCATTACCCAGGGATTTAACTGCATCGCCCAGGCTCATGGTCCCTTTCGCCAGGCCACTGATCGCCTCATTTAAACCAGTGGTTAAACCCTCTTTTAACGAGGCTTCCAACATGCTGGAAGTGTTGTTCAACTGGACGAGCTGTGTATCCATCTGCTTAAGGGATTGCGTGGCCTGCTTGCCGACAGTGCCAGGTTGTTGAGCTAAAGCCTCGACGTCTGGCCGTAGCTTGGCAATCTCGGCCGCCGTCGCTTTGTGCAGCTCTAGAATTTTTTCGGCCAGGTCGTACTCGCTGATTAATCCCGCTTCGCGCTGGGCCTGTAACAGTTGTTCCTCGTTACCTCGGGCCTGGTTCAATTCCTGGATCTTCTTATTGATCTCAGACAATGAGGCCATCGCCGTCTCGGTAGTGACGAGAACATCAATTTTTTGCACGCCCTCGGTATTACCAACGCGCTCGAATTCTTCCCGCAACTTGCGGTATTTTTCGGTAATTTCAGCGGCGGAGGCTTGGGCCGTATCGCCGTTAACCTTCCACAACTCGATCTGTAATTTGAGATTGGCGGTGGTGTTTTCCTGGGCGGTCAGCGCCTTGTTAGCGGCTTCGGCTTGGGTACGTTGTGCCGTAGTAAGATTACGTGTAGCGATTTCATGCTCACGAATAGCGGCGGCGGACTCTTCAACCTTGGCCGCCTGTTGCGTCAGTGATTTAACGTAACGCTCGTTTTCAGACTCAGTTTTGGTTGATGCCGTTTTGCTCTGCCGCTGTGCATCTGCCTGTTTAGCCAGGGCCAGCGCATTGGCCTGCACTTCCTTGGTGGCCCCCTTGAGCCAGCCGTTTTCGATCTCATATTGGATCGCGGCCGTTTTACTGTTTTTTTGCCCAGAAACCGCCACATCCTTGCGCAAGTTGGCTAAATTCGTTTCTAACGTGGTGTTTTGTTTTAACTTGTCTGCCGCTTTCGCCTGGTTCTCTAAATCATTCTGTTGTTCCTTGGTCAACTTCCCAAGCCTGCCAGACGCGATATCTGCGCGGGCCTGTTCAGCATAAGAAAGCTTTTGAACCTTGACCTCGGCCTTTTGGAGAGTTTCGAGGTACTTCTCATACTCGGGGTTGTACTGTGAACCGGCTTTTGCGCCAGGCATCTCTGCCCCTGCACCGGTTTTGGTCAGTTCGGTCCGGCGTTTCTCCAACTTATCTAGCTCAGTTGAGAGATTATTAATCTGGGTCTGATACCCCTTGGCCGATATATTCCAAATACCGCCTTTATCTGCATATTCTTTTTGTTTTTCTTGTAACTCGCTGATTTCCTTTTTCTGGGCTGCAATAGCACGATCGACAGAAATCAGCGATTTCATCTCCGACGCACCACGCAGAAAATCGAGTGGTTCGGCAGCAAGTTGATTGATTGCGCCTGAGATTTCTAAGATGGAATTGGTAAAGCGATTACTAGCCCCGGTAGCCTGGTCTAGTTTACCGATAGCACTGGTCAGACTGTCATTAAGCACGCCGAAAGCCGAGCTGATCGTCGTCTGGGTTTTAGCGTACTTTTCGTCTATGACATCCGCCTGGCCCTTCAACGCGTTACTGACATCCTCCAACGACAGCTTATTTTTTGCCGCCATTTTGAGGACTGAATCGGCAGTAACACCCATCCCGGTAGCGATAGCCTGTGTTAGTGCGGGGGTCTGTTTAAGGACGGTATTAAAGCGCATCCCCTCGAGCGTACCTGCGGCAAATGACCGGCCGATCTGCTCAATGATGCTATTTTGCTGTGAGCCGCTCAGCCCATCCAGGGTAACAGCCTTGTTGACCGTTTCGGTTAATCGACCAATGTCCTGGTACGTTAACGCCAGCTTTTGACCACTGGTCGCGATACGTTGGTACAGTTCGGCCGTGGACTCTAACGGCCGAGCAGAACGCGCGGCAGCTTGTTGCACTTGCTCGGTGGCTGCGGCCAGTTGTTCGTTGTTTTCTGTGACACCGCGCAACCGATTTTGTAACTCTGCCCAGGCATCAGAACGTTTTTTTATTTCATTGATACTCATGGCGGCAAGCAATGGCTTTGCAACTGCCATCAACGCGGAGCCGTCATTTTGAGCGCCAGCGGACTGAGAGTTATTACCTTGCGTATTGCCATCAAACAGGGCGTCACGCTGGCGTGTGATCTTACCCAAGGCATTCGCATAACCTTCAGCGTCAATCGCCCCAGCGCGATGCGATTGGGCGAGTTTGATCTCCAGCTCATCAAGGCGGGCTAACTTACGTTCCAGGGGGTCGATCTGTGATAGAAGTTTGCTCAGTCCTGCACGCTGCTTTTCTGTCTCTGCCGTCGCCTTTTCTTGTGCGGCACGGGTGCGTTCCTGCTGTTGCATGTACTCATGGCCACGGCGCATGGCTTCATTCTGCGCTGTGTAAACATCTTGCCAGCGCTTGGCCGAGTTGATGTTGGCCGTAGCGTTTTCGTTTTGCGCGGCCGTTAGGTTTTGTGTCTCCTGGGTTGCCTTGCTACTGGTTGAGATTAAAGACGACAGATTTTCACCCACGGAGGCTATTTCGCGTTGGGCTTCACTTAAATCAGCGGTAATTTTTAATGCTAAATTTAAATTATCGGCCATCTTATTTACTCAGCTTATCTAACGTCTGTAAAAGTGAATTAGCAGCATTTCCGCCGTGTGTTGCTGCGGAAATATCACCAATATTTTGCGCTCTATAGCCACAGTTCAACGCCTGGCTTTCGCTGTAATAAAGATTTAACTGCCTGGCGGTGTAATGCGGCAGTTTTGCCGCATCATGCCCCGCGCGGATCAGCTCCGAAAACAAGCGGCTGTAGCTTAGCCGCTGGGTTTGTTTGCCTTGCGATCGCTTAGCATTACGCAGCGTGTCGCAGCACTGATAAAAAAATCACGGTTCAATACCCACCACCAGTCCATCAGGACAGTGCCCTCCACGGCGGGCAACGACGCTACCCATTCAGCCGACTTGTTGACAGCGGCAGCCATAAGCCGATTTAGCGTTTCTTCGGCCTTAGCCAGTACGGGATAAACAGCATCAACATTCAAATCATTAACTTTCAAAACATCAGCCAGCCCCTGCACCAGGGTTTGAATATCGCTATATAAATGCAAACTGTCCGATAACGTATATTCCCGTACCGTTAGTGACTCGCCGTTTATTTCAATTTCCCGCGTGGAAATAAGAATACTTAAATCATCACTCATAGCCGCCCCGATTAACGCTTAAAATTGATTACGCAGGTGCGCCGATATGCACGAACCGACCTACCTGGCCGAGCAACGGATCCTTGCCTTTGGCACTGTCGAACAACAACCCGGCAGTGGTCTGCATCCCCGCCAGTTCGTTGCCGTTGTTGATGAGTTCGATCGCGGCCGCTGGGTCAAACTTGATACGATGCAACTCGACCAGGACGTTGGCCCCACCTTCGGCCAAGTTGATTGACTGATAGCGGAATGCCAGTTCCGGCGGTTGGTCGGTAAAAATGGTGGTATTGAACGACTCGGCATAGCTGTAATTAACCGAGGGGGCAGTAGGTTGCGCGGTCAAGAATTTAATCATGCCGAACGCGGGATCTAACTCGTAGTCCGTGCCCTCAACCAGGGTGCCGATCATAACATTGCTCACTTGCTGGTACTTAAGCGCAAGCATTTGCCCGGCCGTGATGGCACTTGGCAGCGTTTCGCCAGTGACTGTACCTGCTGGAATGATTGCCGCTTCGCCGTACAGCAAAAGCGCCAGGTTTTTGCTCCCGAACTCATGCCAGGTACTGGTGACCGTGCCATCTTTGGCGGTGTTGATACGGCGGACCGGGGTTTTATTGCCGCTGTAAGATTCCAGGTGGTTAAACGATTGTACGTTAATCGCCAGGGACAGCGCGGATACATCACCTACCCAGTACCAATTCTCCGGTTCGCCATTGGCATCACGGCGCGCCAACATGACGCTGCCTTGCCCGTAGTAGTAGGTTTCAGGCTGATTCGTGATCATCGTTATTCTCCTGCTCAGTTTTGGTTGTTACCGGTTTGGATTTACCCGGCGCTTTTGGTTGAATGACGCCCTGGTCACGCAACCAGGTAGCTTCCTCCGGGCTTACGCTGGTACTTTCGCCCACGGGATAACGTTTATCTTTGTGGGTGTGAGGTTTTATAAAAGTTACTTTTTCCTGCATTGCTTTGCGCTCCACTCGGAAAGATCAACTGTGTCTGAAAGACCATAGGGAAATAGCCATAGCCACCCTCGTAATCCACAGGTAACGACATCGCAGCACGGGATAACGGCTTGCATAACTTGTTATCGGGTGCCCACCCAGATAGGGCTTCAATGATTTTGCTCATCAATGGCCCAGCCTCGGTATTTACCCCTTGGCCGATACCGCGACCATCTGCGATATAGACCGTTAACACGGTGGCCCACAACTGGGTCACCGACTGCGCTTGAGCTTGCACGCCACCGGTGGCTGTTGGCCCTGGGCTGATTACATCACCCATATAGATGACGTAAACCGAGGGGCAAAACGGGTTATCGGTATCAATGGCCGCCAGTCTGCCCGCGTTCGTGACCTCCACCAAGTCGGGGATTTGCTCACGCAGCCGCTCGACGATCAGCGGTTCGCAAAACAGATAATCAGTAATCACCACAGCCCCCCGCCAGGACGGGAAAACATGTTATCCCCGGCTTGAAACTCCACCGTACCTTTCGGATCTACCGGTTCCCCCTCGGCGTTAAGGCCAAGAGAAAGCGTGCCGTTTGCCACTTTGGTTAGTTGCGCGCTCCGTGTGTTGTAGCGCAGTGTCACCGGGTGATCTGCCGCTGGGTTGGTGTAGAGGTAATAACGGGAAATATCGCTGGCAATACGCACTAAAACGGGCGGCACGCTGGCAAGCGGCAACAGATTGCGGGCCTCGAAATACATGTTGATCTCGTTGGTCGCATCGTTGATTGCCTTTTCAACCACGGCCGGATCAAGCTGACCACTCGGTGGCCTGGCCCGGGCCGATAGCTTGGTGATTTCATCCTTGCCGAAATCGCTAATCAGGTCGTCCAGCGTGCAATAGCCCATGATTTAGTCCTCCAGCCTGCGGATTTTCAGGTGTGGATCGTTTTCGATAAGCTTCCACTCCTCATCGGTGAAATCTTCACGGACGAAGGTCTGCGGCTCGTCAGTGAACAAATGCCCAGCACGCATACGCCGCTTGTTTGGAACCGCCACGGCCTGGACGGTGAAGCGCACCGACTCAGGAACAAACTCAGGTTGCTCTACCACGCCCGCGCCTTCTGTCTGAATAACTGCACCAGGCGCATTAACAGTTGGGTCGCCCACCAGGAGCGAGCCAGCCGTTTGCAAGGTGTTACCTGGATCAACCTGCTGTTGGTTGCCGCCACCCGTGGCCGCGCCAGAATCCCCGGCAACGCTGGTCGATAACACACCAGGCAACGGTGGTAACTGCTCGCTGCCTGCGCCTTCCGGCTGTTTGACGCTTTGAACCGGTAATTCCGTTGTCGCCGTAACGTCCAGGTTTTTTTTGTCATTTTTGGTAGCCATGTTTCCTACTCTCCGTTAATCGTTAACGCCGGGGCACTCGCCCCGACGCGCCCGTATTTAAAGCCGGTTTAACCCGGTGTTAATTCAGCCAGGCCACGTCCATGATTTTGCTCAGGCCGTAGTTCGGGTTGGTTGCGCCGCCGGTTAAGAACTCAGAACCGACAACGGCTTTTGCCGCTGGCAACAGTGGGGACGGAACAGCCAACAGACCAGGAACAACGTTAAGCGGGTCGCCACCGTCGGCTTTCATAGTGCGTAATGCCTGGTAGGCTTCCTGGTATGACTCTGCATTGAGCGGCTTGGTAGACTTCACAGCCAATTGCCACAGGCCCACACCCGCCGCCGAACGCGCGCGGATCCCATATAGGAAAACATCATCCATAAAGACTTTATCGGAGTTGGCGTCGCTCAGTTTGTTGGTGATCTGCGGGCTAATACGTTCCTGGAAAAGCAACGGTTTGATGGGTTTGGATACGTCCATCAGATACCAAGCAGGGGCATCAGGATCACCGGTAAAAATATTACTGACGGATACCGGGGTGCCGGTGCCGTCTACTTTTGGAAATACCGGGTGATCAGTATCAAAAAAGTTCTGGCCGTCGTAACAAATGATGTTGTGACCATTCGACAGAACCTTAAACACATCACGGTTCGGGTACTGCTCCGCTTCCTGGCCCTGCATCTGGAAAATCGGCGTGTAGGTGCCGATGTTGTCATCCTCAATATCAACGCGCGGTACTGATACTGTGGACTCATACAAGATATTTTCCAGGGTGTAGGCGTGCGCGGCCATATCACGCAGGGTACGCGTGCCCACCCATTCTTTCATGTGTGGGAACTGGCCGAGCCAGCCGTAGACGTTCGCGCGGGACGTTGAAGGGATCACCGTGGAGACTTGCTTATATTGCGAGTCGGCCAACTTGATCCCGTCCTGAAACGCCTTGTTAAAGCTGACGTTTAACGCCCTGATAGAGTCCGGTGTAATAATCATTGCTGTGCTCCTGGCATGTCGGCCTTAGCCTTGGCGAAATCTTCCGGGGTCAGACCGGACAAACGCGCCACATTTAACTCAGTAGCCGTTAGGCCGTGGTTATCTCCACCAGTTGGTGGAATACCGCCGTTTTGCTGGGTTAGTAAAGCAAGCGGCGCGGCGTTTTTGATGTAATCACGCAACATCGCGACATCTTTAGCACCCAGATCACGCGCCCAGGGTTCCATCGCTGGTATGAGATGCCCGCTTGCAAGTGCCGCCGCGATAATCTCGTTAATATCGCCACCATTCAGGCGTTGAGTCAGTGCGGCCATTTGGGTTTGCAAGTCCGTAACGACGGCAACCGGCACATACTTAGACGGATCCACTACAGCTGGTACGGTGGTTTTCGCAGTGGCAGCGACAACAGCCGTTTTTAGCGCGGTGATCTCTTCTTTATTAGCCTTAAGCAAAGCCAGCAAGGCGGTAGCTGCTGCGCTACCCTCAGCCGGTGGTGCCGTTTCGGCTTCGATAGCTTGTAAGGCGCTAAGGATGTCTTGTTCGCTGGCATCCTCGGGCAGGCCCAACAGCTTGCGCAGTATCTTTAACAGTTCGTCCATTGCTGGATCCTCATCAGGGTTTACTTGGGTGAGATAGGCACGGGCGGCCGCCAGTTGAACCGGGGCCATACCGTCTAAAGCGGGATGATTGGTCAGTGCAGCGTTGGCAACGGCCAGCACTTCGCCGGTGCTGGCGTCATAAGCAAAAACAGGGGAAATAAAGCGGTATTCTTTCGCGGCGATATGTGCTGCCGCTTTTTCTGTCCACTCCACACCCTCGGCAAACAGACCGACGCCTTCACGCCAGGCCGTGTTTTTACCGGACCACCACCCGGCGGCGGGCGCGGGTTCGCCGTTTTGCTCGGTGTGGTATGTCTGGTGCTCGTAATCGATAACAATGGGGTTTTTGCGCTGGGCCAGTTTGGCGATCACGCGTTTGGCGATAGTGCCATCCATTAACCAGTGAGCACATTCTTCTGGTCTTATGTCGCCCGAGCGAAACTTTCCAGCCGGGAAGAGTTGGATCACGTTGCCCGATGTAATTTCCAGGGCGAGGGAGGCGATGGCGATATTTTTGTTCATGCCCCGGATTATCTCGGGGCAGTGAAAAAGGATTCAGATGATGGGGTTCGTCATGTTAGGGGGTTACTGCTGTTTTATTAGTAGCAGGGTTCGGCAACAGATGGAACCGATTTTAAACCCTGTTTAAATCGACCGTGGCGCGTTTAAGGATTTTTTTGCGGGCCAACGCATCACATCACGCCGCCAAGGCACTGGCGGCGCTTACAGACAATTATAAGGACGGGAACAATCGGCCACGTAATACCCCCATCACGGCATCATAAGCACGTGGGGTGAGATTGCCGTCGGACGTGATCGGGAAGAACGGCCTGGCGGGGATCGTGATGGCATAATTGACCGCTCGCGCTACGGCCAGTTTGTGTGATATTTTGGCGAACATCGCCAGGTTAGGGTGTCCCTTTTGGCGCTTGAGGTTGCCTTTCTTACCCGTGGTACGTAATCGCACCTCTCCCGAACGCTGGATTGTGCCGCCTTGATGTTGGATCCTGGCATAGGCCAGGTTCGTGCTCGCCTGGGCAAAGTCATTACCCGCCTCAGCCTGAATGGACTTGAGTAAGTTACCCCGCATTTGCAGAATTTTGCCCGGCCATTTGCCCTTGCGTGTCCGGCTGCGTTGTGTGCTGGGGCGTAATGCCGCCCAAGTCTGAGCTGGGTAGCCCTCATCGTTAAAGACCAGTTGCGTCTGTTCGACCAGTTGCTCCGCGATTTTAAGCATCATCGGTTGCGGGCGCTTAAGCACACCCAACACCCGCTCCAGTTCCGATTTAACGTTGCTGTCGGTAACAATCAAGGTGATGTTATTCGGCATAGAGTACCTCTCCGTTCTTGATCGCGTGCCACATCTCATCAGACGAAACAATCATGTAGCTCTCAACGGCCATAGTCGCGGGATTGACAATCGCACGCCCCAGATTGCCATCAACCAGACGGTAGAATTCAAGCCGTTCACCCATGCGCACGGTGAGCGCCGGTGACTCAATCACCGATTGGGCTGTGGGGAGCAAAGGCAACGCGGGCAATGTTCCCGCAACGCGTTGCGCGGTGATGGCGGGTTCGTTGAACCAAACAGTGCGGGAACTCAGGTTATAAAGTGTCTGTCCAGCGGTATCGAGCACGGCGGCCGGTAACGCTTCGCCGGTGCCTACGGCATGATAGAGCTGTTCCAACTGGGGACCGGTTAGCGCGGCCTAGGTGTAAGGTCGAGCCAGCTCTACCGAGTAGGTATCCGGGTTAGCCTGGTAAACCGTCAGCGCGGGGTTGTGATCAAAGCCTGCATCCGGGTAAAACGTTGATACAGTTTCGCCATCGGTATACTCCACCCCACGGACTACGGTTGTGGATTTGTCGCCGTTCGCGTCGGCAGGGCCGCTGATTTCCTGGCTCACAATACGCACCGTGCTGTGGATGGTGTAACCACGCGTTTTGACTCCTTCGAGCGTCAGTGCTTCAACACGGCACCGGCAGTTAAAGCCATTCGGGGGAAACAGGATTTTCCAGATGGGATCGTCAAAGCGGAAAACCTTATCATGCAAGGCAGCATGTGAGGGACGCGTGCTGGCATCCATGACGGCCGTGTATTTCCAATACGGCCGATCTTCGCTGTTGGCGGTCATGGACTCGAAACGGCCAGCGTTATAGGCCGATGCAAGGTTGGTTTCATAAATGGTCGCCAGGCGGCGCGGACTGCCCATTCTGATCTGCTTTATTTCCCCGGTTTCGGTGTCTATTTCCTCACGGGTTCCCCACCACCCCTTGGCCCGCAATACCGGCTCCAGGTTTTTGATAAATTGCTGCTGGGTCTGGCCGTTATCCAACGCCTCTTTTAAGCCGTTAACAATATCCTGGGCAATATCCAGGCGGGACAGGTTGGCAAAGCCAAAACTCATGGCATGGTCGGCGGCGCTCATGGCTTCTGCATCCGTGCGAATACGTAAGCCTTTATTTTCCAGCCAGCGAAGAGCGGCTGAAGGCTTCATCGTAAATAATGTGGCAATCTGCTTTTCTGTCAGTTGTTCCATTCCGATTAAGTCCTCTCTGCCTCAGTTGCGTAATGCCCGATATAACGCGCAATCGCCATATAGTCACCTAAGTTACCGGCAAGGGGCCGCACGTCCATTTGTGGGAAGGCTTCGGCCAATGCGCCCAGCATTTGGGTAGGCGTTAGCGTGTTAGCGATGGCCTCCAGGGCGGGGGCCAACATAGCGCCAACCTCTTTGCCGGGTTCAGATGATGCCATAAGGATGGAGATCGCGTCCTCGATCCCGGCCTCACTTGCTGGTTCTTTCGAATTTTGGCGCAACATGGCCCGCGCCAGGCTAACTAATGCCGTGCTGTTATCCTGGTGCGGGCGATTAAAATTTATTTCGTACCGGGCGGCGGCTGGGGCCGGTTGTTCGGCACGCTTGCGGATCTCTTCCAGTTCGGGGAATACCAACTTAGGCGTGCGCCGTGGATCGGCCTGCGGGTTGCGGTTGAGTACCAGGAGCGGATACAGCAAATCACTTCGCAGGGTTGTGCCGCACTGACGTGCGTCGGCATCCATCAAATCGAGCCGGACTTCATTATGAATAAGGCCGAGAGCGTTGGTGCTGGTTTTGCCATCGGCCTGGCTGGTCAACGTCCCGCCCAGGATGGTTTTAGAAATCGACTTTTCGGCCCAGTCGGTCAAGGCCAGGAACGGTTCATGAGAACCGCTAACGGCGTTTATGATTTCCATTTTCATGGTATCGGGCATGACGCCACCTGCACTGCGGCCAATGGTGGTAACGGCTTTCATCAGCTCGGATCGCTCAGTTTGCCCCGAGCCTGCTGGATACTTACCTATCCTGATAGGTAGGCCGTAGATCTCCAGCATTTCCGCCAAGCCCTGACCACCAAAGCTGCGATACATATACGGCCAGGCCAGGGTACGCATCAGGCCCGCGCGGGCTACGTAGCCGGATCGGGATTTGGGTTTATGGCTTATCCAGCCAAATGGCCGCAACGGTTCGCCGGTACTGCTGTCTGTGCGTAGCAACAGCTTGTTTTGGTCCTCTTTGGCGATGGTAAACCAGGACTGGGGCCGCCAGTCAAAACCATACGGGTAATATTCCCGGTCACTGATACCCCAGCGGATCTCTTGATTAGAAAACCCTTTGCCGATACCGTCCGCCATATCCAGGATCAAGTCCTCCCAGCCGTCCAGACTCTGGATCACTTCATTGAGGTATGCCGCGTCGGCCACCTCGGCCGGGGTGGCGTTCGCCAACGGTTGGACCTCACGCTTAAGCGTAGTTAACACCAGTTTGCGCTTTTGCATATCCGCAAAAATCTGGCTATCGCGTTCTTCCATGTCCGCGAACAAGTCAGACTGGGCGATCAGGTTGCCATTCTCCGCATCCTGAAAAATCCCCTGCAGCCGTCGTGGGTTTAACCGCTGGCTGGGGTGGGTCGCCATTTCGCTGACCACATTACCTACCCGCGTGCTGTCAGTTTGCGGGTATTCCAAAACTTGCTTGATTGATAACGGATTGCCGTTAACGTCTACAATTGCCATCTGTGCTACTCCTACCAAATGCTGCGACCATAGTCGTCTGACTCGTCGTCGTCATCATCATAAAAACTGTCTGCTGGGGCATCATTGCGGCTCCGAGCCGGTGCAGCAACAAAGCCTCCCACGACGCCACGGCTTACGGCAATCATCCATAAGATATGTAAGGCGGATAAGAGATCGTAGTGGTGCCCGGATTGTTTTTCCGGCCAGGTATTTAACTGGTCTAATAAAAGGGTTAAAGCGGGATTAAAGCGAATACGCGGATTAAGTTGATCGTTAATAAATGGCTCTAACGAATCTACACGCACTTCAAGCGGTACACTTGCGGTAACACCAATAAGCGGCAATGCGACACCCTGGCGTAATCCAGCACTGATAAAAGTTTGCCGAGAATGTTCGTATGCGTTGTTATTCTCAAAACCAATCGCAATACATTTAAACTCTTTTTGAACGTCAATTAAATCGGCTTCTAATTTCGAGGGTAAGCGGCGTTTGCTACTTGCATGGATAACTTCCAAACGCTGTTTTACCCGGTCCCAGCCACCGACAGTGAGCGCTGAAGGGTCCGAGGTTTGGCCCCGGCCCATTGACGGATCGCACGAACCAAAAAACATCCAGTCGGCCAGGCGGTTAACCCAAAACTGAATATTGATAAATACCCGACCCTCATTATCACGGGGGTCGCCTTGCATTTCAGTAGCAAAAGCGCGGCCATTCTTGGCACGCTGGCGCATCAACCAATAGAGCGAGCGAACGGCGGGCCAGGACGTCACCGCGCCCGCGTCCATCAGGTCTTTATTAGCCAGGTAAAACTGGTAAGACGGCAAGAATAAATCATCCAGGGCGACACCACGCTCGGCGGCGGCTTCCTGGGCCGCTTTATCAACGTTAAGCATCAGCTCTTGGCATTGCTCCCACAGGTCCATATTGCTGGGGAGCGACTCGATAGCCCGGAAATGGTGGACGATATGGCCGATCGTCTTTTTGGCGCGGCTGATTGGATCATCGCGGTTTAACATAGTACCAACGCCGATATATTTAACGCTGCCATCCGGCGGTCCGAGATACTCGATCGCCTTTGTTACCCAGTCCCAGCGGTTGTTACGCTCGGTGGGGCTTTTGGCCTCGGCATCGGTGATCAAGTCATCACCCATCAACAGCTTCGGACGGCTCGCGCCGTGGAACGTACCACGGATGGCTTGTTCCGCGCCGAACGGCTCCACTTTTACGCCGGTGCGGGTGACAAACTCGCCAACCTTCCACACTGGGCCACGGCCGCACACTTCCGGGAAGTCCAGCGCTAGGGCCGCATTAACGATCAGCTCGGTTTTTGCGACCTCTAACAGCTTGGTCGGTAACTTGGTTTCGGCCCCCAAGAGGATGATGTAGTCCACGAACGGCGGCAACGGTTGGTCTGTTAACCCCAGTTCGGCGCGCACGTCTGGCCGCTGGTGCAACCCCTGGACCGCGCACCATACTGGCCCGATTTTGGTTAGCAAGGAGGACTTAGCCTCACCACGTGGGGCAATCCACCACTCTGTTGCTCCGCCTTTAGCGCTGACTAATTGCGGGAACCGGTGGCAAAAATGCGCCTGAAATAGAGAAGGCTCGCCCCGGACGTGATGGGGGAAATAGTTGTAGGCGAAAAACTCAAAATCGCCGCTCAGCACACGGCGGCGGCGTTCTTTGATGGCGTCCGGGTCATTATCCAGGCCGCTGGCGTGCGCCTGGATATCCTGGCGTAACCCTTTTTTCAGCTCCGCCAGTTCCTTAAGGAACTCACGGCCAGTAAATTTTGCCACACGACACCTCAGAAACGAGACCCCAGCCGATGATAGTATGGTTTTGCACAACACAACCCATCAACAACATGGAGCCTCAAAAATGGATAAGACTGAAACCAATATTGCTATTGCTAAAATCGCTGTAGACCTTTTACAAATAATGAACAGCCCACGGTATAACCTTCCCTTTAGTGGTATATCTGACGAAATAACGCCATCAGTCTCTTCTCCAATGGAGGTCTACCAGGCGATTTATGCTCGGCTGAAAAAAGAATTGATAGAAGAGCGATAAACAATACTTGCAGCCCCAGAGGGGCTGCATAGCATTTGCATAACCAACCACATACCATCCCCGCAAACCAACATCTTTAGCTCTTTCTCATTAAGTCCGTTGCGGATTAATTCGGCCGCTTTTATAGCTATTAAACTGTGTTCTTTAATTTGGTCAGGAATTGTTTTTGTTTCACCAGCCATAATCGGCCTCCAGATTAATCGGTTAGTTTTTTAACGACGCTTGCACCTGTTCCAGACGGGCGCACGCTGTATCAAAGATTGAACTGCTCAATTCGATCCCAATGAATTTACGCCCGGATTGCAGCGCGGCCACGCCGGTGGATGCACTGCCCATGAAAGGATCGAGAATGACGCCACCAGGCACAATAGGCTTAATCAAGTCAGCCATAAGCCCGATCGGCTTGCCGGTCATATGCCACTTTTCAGACGGGATCACCCGGTGGGAAAACATACCCGGCCACGGGCCACCGTGGGCACATTTCGGCAGGTGCGCACGGCTACCCCATAGAACAAACTCGCACTGGTGACGGAAATAGCCGGTGTGAGGCGCTCGACTGGATAGCGTCTTGTCCCAGGGAACTATGCCGCGCCAGGTGAAGCCGCCGCCCTGGAAAGCATCGGTCGAGGCGGGGAGCTGTCGCCAGTCCGAAAACACCATGGCATAACCGCCAGGGACGACGAGCGGATTAGCCAGGGATAGCCAGTGCATGGACCAGAACGTCCAGGAGCGGCCATCGCGGTTATCGCCGTGAAAGTCCACGTTATGCGCGGCAGTCGTCCCGGTGGAAACATATTTTAGGCTGGGTTGCTGTTGGCGCGTGCCGATGTGCAAGCCACCGCTGCTGTAGGGTGGATCGGTGACCAGGGCGTCGCATGAGTTAGGCTCAAGCTGGCGCAGGACTTCTAGCGCGTCGCCACGGTACAGGGTGGCATTGCCGATCGTCTGCTTTTCCATCATGCGCCGCCGTTGGCTTTAGCGGCGTTGATCTCATCTTCCAAACGTTGCTTGGCTTTCCATACAGACTCGCCATAACCCCTATCAGCGGAAACAATAGAACCATCTGACAGCATCACGTCCAGACTGTCATTATGATTAGCGATAATCCCGATAATATGATTGGCATCGTATGATGTGCGATCGGTTAGTTTGATTAACTTAGCCATAATGTTTCTCTACCTCGTGTCCGAATGGTTCCAGCACATCGGCGAACGCCTCTAAATGCTGGGGATAGTGGGTCTTGATGAATAGGGCCAACTGCTGGATCACATCCATAGCAATGGCAAGACTGTTGGTTTCCGGTAAAACTTTTTTGCTTGCTGACGTCGCTTTGTTGAAGGCATCGGCCAAGCTGGCGAGCATGTCCACCCGCTTTTGTGCGGGTATATCGGCGGTAGTATTAATCAGCTCTAGCGTGGTCTGACATTGGATCACAAGGCTCATCAATACCGCCCGAGCGGTATCTTCCATACCACCACCGGCGATCATGTTTGCCGCCCTGAATTTATCCCAGTCGTCGCCCTTGTCAGCGGCGGCGCTTTTCCACCGGCGGGCTGTGGCAAATGACACACCCTGCTGGGCGGCCGCAATTTCCAGGCTCAGGTTATTGAACACATAAGCCCGGCGGAGTTTGTCTTTCACGTCCTGTGGGTGGGCCATCAGATGCCCAGCCTCGCTCGTAACAGAGCAAAACAGGTGGCCACCAGGCCACCGGTAACAGCCCCAGTGGCCGCACCGGCAAAAGCACCACCGCGAACAGCATCGCGGTGAATACCATCAAGACGATCATCAATACGCATCAGTCGCCCGTTGATTTCTTCCAACAGCTCAATCTCTGCTGTTTTTGCCTGGCGAGGGCGGCTTGGCCGTTGGCGTTTCATATAAAACCTCTACTTATCTGCTTTTCTATCGAGCTTATTGTCGATACGTTCGACGGTTCGCTTTACGTCCTGGATATGATCCAGCACTGTTTTAAAATCCCGATTTGCATCTTCACGCCGCTGATACTGATCGCGTATCTGCCGGTTGTCGTTCTGTAATTCTTTGATGTCGCCCTGCTGGCGATACACCCAGATTCCGCCCAGAAAAGCGACAAGTGACAATGCGATTTCAAACGCTTTACCGATGTCCATTGTCGCCACCGATGTAGAACTGCTGAATGCTGAGTAACTGGTTACGCAAGCCAGAACAATAAGCGCCGTATTCCGTGGCGTGCTCAATGAGTACCTCCGGTTTACCTGACGTGGGGGCCGGTGGCGGTGTCGGAACGTGGAGCGCTGCCGCTGCGGGTTTCGGGCACGTCTGCGTTATCACTGGCGTATCCGAGAGCCTCTCGGTAGAGTTGCAACCCACTAGGGCCAAGGCCGGTATAAGTAACGCCATCATTTGCCACCGCATGGTCGATCCTCGCCTTTAACTGCTGTTTAACGGCCAATAATTGGCCCTGTGTTACCGCCAGTTCAGCGGCCAGTGTGTCCGCCCGTTCCTGATCGCGCTGTTGCTTGGCAAGCAACGTTTCCAGGGCGTCGCTCCTGGCCGTGGCCTGGGCTGTTTTATACTCCGCGTGGCCCTGTTTAAGCGTCGCTATATCCGCCTTTAAATCGCTGATATCGGCCCTGGCAATCAGCCAGGCCAGACCAAAGCCAGCGGCAAAAACCAGTCCTGATTTAACATAGTTATTCATCGCTCTTTTCGGCTCCGTCCGTTTTTTCTGGCTCTTTGTCCTTGGCGGCTTTCCTGGCTTTATAGTGCTGTAAGGCCGCTTGTTTACTGCCTTGGGACTGGACCACCCAGGCTGTGAGGTAAGCCACATAGAGCCACTCTTCAACCTTGCCGGTCACCGTCACCCAAACCAGGACAAACGAGCTAATCAATAGCGCCACAAACAAGGCTGAATCCGACGTTGATAGCCGCCGCGATTCGGGGTTTTGTATCAGCTCTAACAACTTCATTCTCAAGGGCATAGTTAATTGGCCGGATAACTAGAAAATGGTAGCTGGAAGTGCGGGCCGTCCCTTAAGGATGTCCAATTGCCACCCCACTCAACAGGGATTTTTAGCTCGTCGCTAGCCTGTTTAAATGCAGCGGCTATTTGGCGGTAATACGCCATATCCCAGGAACCGGCAGGCGTGGGGTATGCCAGAACATCAACAGCATGACCTGTAATATGGCGACTATTTAACGTTTGGCTTTTGCCCGCGTCGTATAGCTCTTTCTGGCGTGCTTTGGTACGTAGCCCCTCGGTAACACCAAAATCTACAGGTGAAAGCTCAAGGGCACGTCGTACAACGCGGACAAGATCGGGATGAACGCCGGTAAGACGTTGCTCACTTCGGGCTGATAGTTTGTAGGCGGGCATGATGTTGGCACCAGTTGTTGATCCTGGTGCCAGATTAGGTGCTAGGGCGGGGATGATTCAGATGATGGGGTTCGTCAGATTAACTATTGCGTTTCAGTGGGGCCGGTATAAGTCCACCCCTTTTCCATTTCGTAAATGGCTGGCAGCCTTAGCTTGTTACACGGCGATTCTTTAAGTACCGGCATAGTGTAACCAAGATTGATTTTATGCTCGCCAGGGCTAGAGCGGCCAGCACGTTGAAGGATTTCTAAAAGCTCGATGTTATCCATCATAACAACCCCATTTGCTTTCCCGCATCGGTATAGCGGGCCAGGATGATTTGTGCGCGCCGATCAGAAATACCGTATTGCGGGCATAATTTCAACAGCGCTCGACGGCCAGACACCCCGGTGGCTAACAGTGCCCGATACTCTCGCACCAGCTCCAGGTTACGCCACTCACGCAACGCCGCATCACAACGCGGTATATATATCACATCGCCGCCGAGCTGCCGCTCGATTTTTTCCGCACTGGCCTGGCCCACGGCCTGGACGATGTAGTCACGGCGAAAGTTATCTTTGTTACGCATCCCCTGGCTAACGGGGAAAGTGATCCCGCCGATTTTGCTGATCAACTTCGCGGTGTCCTGGTAGCCGATCAGCTTAACCAGGTCGAGAACAATCGGCGGCAACAGGCCGCTCATCTGTTCAAGGTCCATCAGCCACCCCCGCGCCCGTGGCGCTTGGCATCGATGATCAATGCCTGCATCAGCTTTGTGAGTTGTTCGGTTGTCAGCCATTCAACCCGCTGGATTTTAAACATGTGATTAGCCATTGAGACCGCATAGTCCCAAGGCCGCCCGGCCTCAGTCAGTAGGGCTTCAATTTTTCCCAATTGAGGGTTACGGGTTGCGGCCACGCTGGGGCGTCGTCCTGATTTCTTGGCCGTTCTGCGCGGGTAGCCTTGCTCGTGCATGTACTCGCGCACGGTCTGCAACTCGTCTAGCGTGCATTTGGTGGCCGAGGTTTTACCGGTAAGCCGCTCCAGAACGGTGCGGTAGGTCGCATCGTCCCAGCCCAGGTGAGCCTGGCCCGCCTTGACCGCACCAATCAGGCCGCGCATGTTTGGGGTGCGCTTCATGATGGCTTCTCCAGTTTTTCAACCAGCAAAACAGTAGGCTGATACATCTCTAAGGCAGTAGCCCAATCAGCCCCGGACATACGCTTTTCTGACGTAGCGGCGGCAGGATCAACATGTTGGACCGTTAACCCAATAGCACGTAAAGCGATTTCAATTTCGCCATAGACAGCCGACTTACCACAACCAACAGGGCCAGAAACGGTTACCGTAACAACGTTATTACTCATGATAGATTTCCTATGCTGTTGCATCCGGGCACGATGGCGGCGCTTGCGCGCCGCTGTTAGTCGCTTATTCATCCCGCGCTACCGCTGGATTTTGTGTAATCCGCAATGACTTTCCCTTCGCCGTCGAAATACTTAATCTCACAGGTCGGGTGGCAATTGTGTTTGCGCTTCCCATGTTTCAACTGATTGGTGAAAACGACATCGAGATTAGCGCTACTGTTAATGCCCACGATCGTTCCCTGGTCGCCATAGACTTCAACCATCATTCCAAGGCGGGCAAAGTCGATACCCCTGCAACGGATCATATCTTCGATGAATTGCTTTTCTTTACTCATGGCAATAGCTCCAGCTCTTGATCCGTGCCACTTCGCAGAACTCAGCGCGGCATTGATAAAAATTCACGTTTTCCGGGTTAACTGCGTGGTTAGCTGCCCTAAACCAAAGAGGTACGGCGCTATCAAAATCGTCTGCACGTTCCAACGCTCTAGCCTGTTCGGCATACGTTAAATGCCTACCATCGGACCGTTCAGTTCTAGTACGAACCGGAGTGGGAAGTTCAAGCCGGGATGGAGAGGGATTGTCAATCGTGCCCTCCAGTCCGTAAATGCGCTGTTTGCCATTCCAACCGCGAACAACCCGACCAGATTTCAAATCAGTACCTAACAGCGGGCTGATCATCGAAACAGGAAATCCTGTAAACTGAGAAAGCTTCTGGCTGGTAGTTGGACCTAAAATTGCCAGTGCCTGGCGCAACGACTCGGCTTTGTTTAAATTTTCCATCAGGCCGCCCCTCCAATTTTGAGCTGTTCGGCACCTACACCCTGGTTTAGCTTCGCGTTCTTACCAGATGTATAGCCCGCGTTAGCCGCTCCATCAGCCCCCCGGCACTTGTTCGCTGGACGCGTATCTTTGGTTGTCAGCCCTAGGCTTTCCGTCATTTTATGGCAGTAGGCCGCTATTAACGTTTCTTCGGCTTCGGTAACCGTCAGCGGGGTAATTGCCTGGTAAGCCCCGACAACCCAATACTCGCAGAACGTGTCCCCGCGTGCGGTTTTGGTCGCTGGTTTCGTGTTGGATCTCATCCCGCTGATATATTCACGGCGACCGTTCATCATCTGCCGAGACAAGACATCAAAGGCATAGGCGGCAATCTGCGGCCGTTCTGCTGGGCCAAAGAACGTCACCACATTTTTAGCTGTTGAGAAGTAACAAGCGGGGGTATGGGTGCAAAAATAACGCACACCAAATGCCCTACTAATCAACAAGCATAAATCAGCCATGTAGGTTGGGGTGCTGGCAGCATTGGTCAAGTATTCAATGTGTT
>NZ_AYMQ01000097.1 GCF_000633355.1 Serratia sp. H1w | reverse complement strand
AACACATTGAATACTTGACCTGAATACTGGCATTGTCCCCACTAGGGGATAAGTCCCGGCCCAGAAAAAATATGCCAATAAACGGATTACGTCGTGCCGGTTCAATCAGTTCGATGTGCGGCGTAATGAGATAACACGCCTCCTCCGGTAATAATTCAATCAGGGTTTCACCTAAAGAGGGACTATCAACATAAAAGCAACTTCCTATTGCAAACTCACCAACAATAATATTGGCAATAGTTCTAACCTGCTCGACACCATAACTATTTTCCACATTAGGGGGCGCATTCAATTCCCCTGCACCACCATGGCAACGGCGGAGTTGATGCTGGCATTGCAATATATTCAAGTCTCGCCGAATGGTGTGCACAGAAACATTCAGCTCTCTGGCCAATTCGTCCGTACTGATATAACTACAATCCTGCAACCGGGCCAATATGGCACGATGCCGGGAGGCGACCTGAATTGATGTCAGCATACGTCCCTGTAAAATAGAGTGAGTCATTCCTATCCACTCGCGGTCAGTGGAATATTAAAAAATAGTTATTGCAGTGAAGCCCCTCACCCTCACCCTAACCCTCTCCCACAAGGAGAGGGGACCGAACGTGCCACAAATTAATTGCCGTACCCAACCTCGGCTCTGGACCAGCTCCCTCACCCTTTGGGAGAGGGTTGGGGTGAGGGGAAAAGGGTTGCTAATACGTCTTGGCGCCAGTATGGATAAGGCAAAAATGATAGTCAAACAGGGAGAAAACGACGATATTCGTTTCATTTAGAAACGTCGGAGATAGGCAATAACCCTAAACAACTGTACTTAATACCGCTACACCCAAAGCTTGAAGCAGGTGGGAGTTATGCAGGTTAGCCGACCGTTGAGCGCATGGACGCGCGATTGCGAGCCCCCAGGGACGGGTTTACGGCGTGTCGGCGTTCTGCATAACTCCCATCTGTAGCACTATTCCGCACAGCTATTTAGATAACCCACCCCACGCGGTTAACGCGCAAAGTGGGTCAAGTTGACAGGATAAGAAGATTAGCGCAGGTTCGGCGTGGAACCACGTGCCGCGCGCCGTTGCTTCTCCAACTGCATGGCTTGTAGATCCGCAGGCCGAATCAGGGTTAATGCCGCTGTTGGGCACACCTCCACACACGCAGGGCCTTCTTCGCGCCCTTGGCAAAGGTCGCATTTGTTCGCCTGAGCGCGTTGGTACGCTACGCCATCGCTGCCGTAGCCCTGATTGACCACCACCTCCATCGCGCCATAAGGGCAGGCCACCATGCAGGTCTTGCAGCCAATACAACGCGACTGCATTACCTGTACGCTGCCGTTCTGGTTATGGATCGCCTCGTTCGGGCAGGCATTCAGGCACGGGGCATTCTCACACTGTCGGCACAGCATCGGTACGCTGACGCTGTGGGTCTTCATCACCCGCAGGCGGGGATTGAAATTCGCCGCCGTCATCGGCAGTGGGTTATCCCCCAGGTGCGCCATCACGCAGGCAATCTCACAGGTGCGGCAGCCAATGCACTGTTTCATATCGGCAATGACAAACTGATTCATACCGTCTCTCCTTGAGCCACGTTAGAGCACATTGAGGTAATAACCGATGCTTTCCGCCGCCTTTCGCCCTTCGGCAATGGCTGTCACGATCAGGTCGGCACCGCGCACGATATCGCCACCGGCAAAAATCTTGCGGTTGCTGGTTTGGTACGGATATCCTGCAACTGTCGGAGCCACCACGCGTCCTTGCCTGTCCAGCATCACGTTATGTTCCGCCAGCCAGCCCATACGATGTGGGCTAAAGCCAAAGGCCATGATCACCGCATCCGCCGGGATAATATGCTCGGAACCCTCGACGGCCACTGCCTGCCTGCGGCCCTGGCTGTCGGGTGCGCCCATTTCGGTTCGCCGCATCTGTATGCCGCTGACCTTTCCTCCCTCATCGATCACGATGCTGAGTGGTTGCAGGTTGAACATGAACTCTGCGCCCTCTTCCCGCGCATTTTTCACTTCCTTTTTCGAACCCGGCATACTCTTTTCATCGCGCCGATAGGCACAAATCACCTGTTCTGCACCATGCCGTAACGAAGTACGTACGCAGTCCATGGCGGTATCACCGCCCCCCAACACGACCACCCGCTTGCCAGCCATATTGACGTAAGGGCTTTGCGGGTTCTCGGCATAGCCCATCAGTTGTTGGGTGTTGGCGATCAAGAATGGCAACGCGTCATAGACCCCCGGTGCCCCTTCATTTTCCAGGCCGGAACGCATCGATTTATAAGTTCCTACTCCGAGGAACAGCGCGTCGTAATCATTCAGCAACGCTTCCATCGAGATATCCTTGCCAATCTCGGTATTCAAACGAAATTCCACGCCCATATCACTGAAGATTTCACGCCTTCTGACCATCACGTCCTTGTTCAGTTTGAACGCCGGAATGCCGAAAGTCAGCAACCCGCCAATTTCTGGATAGCGATCAAACACCACCGGCTTGATGCCATGACGCACCAGAATATCGGCACAACCCAACCCCGCCGGGCCTGCACCAATGATGGCTACGCGCTTGCCACTGTCTTTCACCGCTGACATATCTGGCCGCCAACCCATCTCGAAGGCCGTTTCGGTGATATAGCGTTCGATATTGCCGATGGTGACGGCTCCCCC
This sequence comes from Serratia sp. H1w, assembly GCF_000633355.1. Taxonomy (GTDB): domain Bacteria; phylum Pseudomonadota; class Gammaproteobacteria; order Enterobacterales; family Enterobacteriaceae; genus Chania. The sequence continues at coordinate 8,997 of NZ_AYMQ01000097.1, read as the reverse complement.
GTGCTCGTTGAGCGTACAAGATTGCTCGCACAACCGATCCTGTGGGCACACCCGACCGCACACTTCCGGCAAGCTGCTGGTTTGGTGCGAGAGCTCCGCGGCCTCCCAGATACGCCCCTGACCGGCCAGCTTGATCCATTGCGGGATCTGATTATGCAGCGGGCAGGTCCAGGAACAGATACTTTGCTTGCCGCAACTCAGACAGCGTTCTGCCTGCTGCTGGATCTGCTGTTCATTAAAGGGCTGGTAGATTTCGGCAAAGCTGGTTTGGCGCAAATCGAGCGGGATCTTGCTGGCTTCCAGACGAGGCGCCCGTGGCTGTTGCAACAGATTGCGGATCGGCTTGGCTTTCTTCTGGGTTTTCGCCCCTGGGTGTTGATTTGCGGCACTACCAAACAGTTGGCTGTGATGGTCGCGTGCTGCGGCACGTAGCCGTTTTTCTCGCTGCTGATCCAGCAACGTCTGGTTGTCTACCAGGCTCAGCGCATGGGTCGGACAAGCGCGCACGCAGGCAGGCTCCTGGTTCAGATCGCTGCACAGATCGCATTTCTGCGCTTCGACCTTCTGATAGCTGTCTGCCAGGCGATGGTTGGCGGGCTGCACCGTTTCGGTGACCACCGTCATCATGCCAAACGGGCAAGCAACCGCGCAGGCTTTGCAGCCAATGCATTTCTCCTGGCTGACCTGGATACTGGCATCACTCTGTTCAATGGCCCCGGTCGGGCAAACATTGGCACAGGGCGCATCTTCGCAATGGTGGCAGAACACCGCCGTATTACCATTGATGCCCTGAATAACTTTCACCCGTGGGGTGAAATACTCGCGCTTGCTTGGGTATGCCCCTTGATGATGCGCGGTCACACAAGCGACCTCGCAACTCCGGCAGCCAATGCAGGCCTCTGATTCCGCAACGATAAATTGATTCATAGGTATCCTTCCCGAGCGGGCTGGCTAAAAAAACACGCTTTCGTTGACGTTATCTCCTTATCTTGGCTGGCGTAGGCAGGTGTCAGTAAGGTTATAACCATGTAAATATAGTGGTTATATTTGATCCATTTCCATGACATTCCTCATGAAAAGGGCGTAATGCACCAATGCTGGGGTGACCGCGTAGAGTAGAGGCGCTGCTTGACAGGAGCAGCATGCAGCGCCCCTACACTCGAACTTCTGCGTCTCCTTAACAATTCAGGAATACTGCCTCTTTTCATCAATCTGGCTAATCCCTAATAGTCGTGTTGGATCACACTTGCCAGCCAGTTAGATATTGTTCTGCCGACTGCAATACATTAAAATTATTTATGAATATATTGATTTTTTGCTTTTATTAAACGCGACATATTCATGCCATAAATAAGGAAGGCATATGCAAGGGAACGGTCAAGGGGCCAGCGGCCTGAGATTTACGCTAACTGTCGGTGAACTGCCCGCAGAGGCTTTTGTGGTGGTGGGATTTACGCTGCACGAGCAATTCTCCAGCCCTTTTGCACTTGAGCTTGAGGTGGCCAGTGCCAATTCCAGCGTAGCGTTTCGTTCAATTCTGGATAATACCGCCACGCTGACGATTTGGCGCGATACCGAGGTACAACGTGTCGTCAACGGCATTGTCACCTCCGTTGAGCAAGGGGATGCCGGACTTCATCAAACGCGTTATCGATTTAGTATCCGTCCCTCGCTCTGGCGAGCCGGGTTGGGACACTTCTCACGTATTTTTCAGCAACAAAGCTTTCTGGCAATCCTGGAAACCCTGTTGAAAGAAAACCGCATCGCCGACTACGCCCACGCTTTGCGCTACCCGCATCCCGAGCGTGAATTTTGCGTGCAATATAACGAAAGCGATCTCGACTTCATCAATCGTCTGGCCGCAGAAGAAGGGATTTACTATTTCTTTGAGCATGAGGATGGCCAACATACGCTGGTGTTTTCCGATGATTGCGCCGCGCTGAATGACGGGCCGACACTCCCCTATTACCCCGACCAACAGACAACCACCGCATTGGATGAACCCTGTGTCACCACCTTCAAGCGCCGGGAAAGCCTGCGTCTCTCTGAAGTACGGTTGAAGGATTACACCTTTAAAGATCCCATGTGGAAAGCAGAGTTCGGCGATGAAGCCCGTGATATCGAGCATCAGTCCGGCAAGTATTTCCATTACGATTACCCAGGGCGTTTCAAGACCCCTGAGATAGGCAAGTCATTCGCCCGCTGGCGCATGCAGGCACTGCGTAACGATGCTCATCAGGGCGAAGGCGCGAGCAACTGCCCGGCCCTGCAACCCGGCGTACGCTTTACCCTGGATAACCATCCCCTGGCGGCGCTCAATAAACGTTGGCAAATCACCCAGGCCAGCCACTCAGGGCTACAACCTCAAGCGCTGGAGAGTAACGTGGGCGGCACGGGCACTACCGTCACCAGCCAGTTTGCGTTTATTCCCCACGATCAGACCTGGCGCCCTCTTCCACAGCCTAAACCACGCATTGATGGTGCGCAGATCGCGATTGTTACGGGTCCGGACTCTGAAGAAATCTTTTGCGATGAGTATGGCCGGGTGAAGGTGCGTTTTCTTTGGGATCGCTCCGGCAGAACCGATGACAGCAGCTCCTGTTGGATCCGGGTATCCCACCCTTGGGCGGGACCGCGCTGGGGCATGTCTGCCGTGCCACGTATCGGCCATGAGGTGATCGTCGAGTTCCTGAATGGCGATCCCGATCAGCCGGTGATTATTGGCCGCACTTATCATGCCAACAACCCGCCCCCGGGCAAGCTGCCAGGCACCAAAACCCAGATGTCGATCCGTTCGCAAACCCATAAGGGTGAAGGTTTTAACGAACTGCGTTTTGAAGATGAAAAAGGCCAGGAAGATCTCTATCTGCATGCACAAAGGAACATGACCACCGAGGTTCTGCATGACAGCGCCGAGCGTATCGAACACGACGAGAACCGGCGAATAGGTAACGATCGCAGGCAACAGATTGTCCACAATGACTTTCTACAGGTGGATGGCGAAAAACGTGACCGGATCGAAGCCGACTATTCTCTGACGGTGAACAACGATTTCCACATTAACGCCACTAACGCCTTGCTAACCGAGGTTGGGCAGGAAATCCACCTGAAGTCCGGCACTAAAATAGTGATAGAAACCGGTACCGAAATCACCTTAAAGGCAGGCTCCAGCTTTATAAAAATCGATCCCGGTGGCGTCGCCATCGGCCCCATGCTCAATGTGGGTAGCGGGAGCCCAGGCTCCGGTAGAGGATGGGGTGGCAGAATGCCCGATGTTATCCCCATACCCGCAAGCGTTGCCGCCTTTGCGTTAAACCCTGCACAGGTTAGCGCGTTTAAGGAGCCACAGGCATTTTGCGAAGAGTGTGAACGGTGCAAACAACAACAGGGTTGCCCCATTTAATCGCCGCAGTTTGGCGAAGGAAACGAAGATATGGATAGTCCACTACAGCAATGGCTGGCCAGTTCAGCCTCGGGGCAACGGCTCTATGCAGTGTTGTCCAGCGTTAGCGATGCACAACCACTGAAACATTACTATCAACTGGATGGTTCCCGGGTTGCAGAAGGGATTTATCATTATACGGCCTACAAAGATTGGCATGAGGTGATGCCCTACCTGGTCGAGCTGTCGGTTAATAGCCCGTTTTTGGCGTGGGTGAGTGACACCTCAGCAACGGATTGGGGATGGCTGGCAGTCAGTGAACAGCCTCGTCAACGTATTCTCGATCATTTACGCAGCCTAACGCAGGTTAAGTTACCCGACGAGAAGACGGTATTTTTCCGCTATTGGGATGGTCAGTTTCTGCCGCTAATCCTGGCGGCCTCCACCGAACAGCAGCAAAATCAGCTAATGGGGGTATTTAGTTCCCTTTGGTTACGGCAGCAGGTTTTTGAATTGCCACTACACAGCGCACCAGTTCTCACAGGAATGTTGACGCTGGAGGAATCGCAACTCGCCAAATTGAAGCAGCAAAATCAGACCGATCAGGTTAGCCAGTTGCACCAATACTTTACCGGTAAATATCCTAAGCGTGCCCGTATACTGGGCGATGAACAGGTCAAACTGTTCATTTCGGTTATTACGGAAAAATGCCAGACTTACCGGCTGGAGCGTTTTAACGATCGTTGCCAATTGCTTGATTTAGCCTGTAGTTTAGGTAGCCATTTTGATACCGACCTACAGATCGAGCACATCGTCGTACCCTATTTGTCTACCGCAGCAGAGGAGCCAGGGCAACTAATCGAGTTAAACCAGGTGTTTGGGCAACTCTTCGTCAAAAGCATGGGCGAGCGGTTAGAGTTCTACCTTGCTGCGCTGGACAGCCTGCAAGTCCTGCAACTTAACCAGTTGCCCTATATGTATGAAGAGCGGCATGTGGTGGATTATGTCCGTTCACTTTACCCCGAGCGGGCACAATACATTCCCATACATCAGATGTTTGCCCTGTTAACTCGGGATCAAAGCTGGTTTCAGCAGCATGGGATCACGACCTTCCACGGGCAGGCGGTTATTCTGGCATTGCAGTTCTTCCTGGGGCATAAAGTATTTGATGACCCACTCTATCCTTGGGTTCAAGCGCACTTTGCAGACAGTCAATTTAGTCAGGAAGACGCACGGCTCGCTGATTTGGTGACCTATACTCAGCGACGCATCAGAAAGGAAGCGTTGATGTTACGTAAGCATTTGGAGGCAAGATAATGTGTGCATCGGATGGAATTATTTTCCCGGGTTTTGATTATAAATACGAAAATAACGACCCAAGAGATTATATTATTTTGCCTAGCGTAAAGGAGCAGCAAGGTAAGATCACCGCCAGTTGTTTAAAAACCCTGGTGGTATTTGTTGGCGGTGCGATGGATGCAAGCTTTCAACCGCTACTAAAGTTTGTTTTTGATCCTTATGTGAGAAGAAATGGTAGAGACATAAAGGATAACACCGGCAAGGTTACTGCCCAACGCAAACAAGATGTTGCCTACTCCGAACACGGTGGCGGCAAAGTCCCACCACTAATGAAAGAGTGGCATGCTGCCGGGCAGAAAATCGTGCTAGTGGGCCACAGTTGGGGTGGAGATAGAGTGCTTTTATTGGCGCAAGAAAATCCCGACATTCCGATTGAGTTACTAGTAACGCTTGATCCGGTATCCAAGAAAGGAAAAAGCCCAAAGCCTAGCCATGTCAAACACTGGGATAACATTTATATTGACTACTCGATCGCCGATGGTAGCTCCGCGAATTTTATTGCTAGAACTGGTGGCCCTTGGGAAAGTTGTCCGGGTGCAGATTATAATCAGGCGATAAATGCTTTACCTAATATGCGTGATAGAGGCCATGCCGATGCAGATGTAATGTTTGAAGAGGAGAAAAGCAAAGTTGAAAAAATCTAACATTATTATAATAACTTCTGTTTTATTGATTTCGGGATGTAAAAACTACATACCGTACTCATATATAGATCATGTAGTAAACATGTCAGAAGTGTACTGCCAACAAAGCGCGCTAAAGCAATGCAGTGAGTATCGGGTCTGTATTTCGGAAAAATATAGCCAGGTAAAATCAAAAGCTCCATTAGTTCTAGCTAGCTCTAGAATTATAATCATTCAAGGTTCCCCAGGCATTATGAAAAACGGTGATTTTTCTAACTTAATTAAAAACTCTTATAACCTACTGGATAAAAAGAACCCTGTCATCAGCGACTTAGACTTAAGTGTAGGAGTGAGCTATTTTATTTACGCCCATAACTCCTGCGCCAGCATCACCGGAGACACAACCTATAATATCGATAACTATATGCCGCTACTGAGGAAGGAACTTGGGGTTAAGTAGCAGCCCCAACGGCATCTCCTGGCAACAACCACGCGATGAAAATCGCTATCTTTCTCGCCGTTGTTTCATAAAGCTTTATTTTTTAATAGTACAGTGGTTTTTTTAGCTACAGAACGAGGAGGTTTCACTTAAACTCAGATTGATAACCCGTTCTACCACCAGATAGATAAGCTCCAGTTTCGTCTATGCTTAGCTAAGATGACATTTTGCGTCCAAGGTGGGCACGATGGCAGGTAAAATCACCGGTTTTAGAAGCCGTTATCCGCTGCATATCCAGATTGCCGCACTGTTTACCCTGCTGATTGTCTCCATCGGCAGCGTGATCGTGCTGTTTAGCCACAGCCAGCTCTCCAAACTGACCGAGGCCAGCACCCATCGGCAGTATCAAAAAACCGGCGAAGCCATTGCTGCGGAGCTGAACTCCGTTACCCGTAGCATGAAGATGTCGGTGAATATGCTGGCACGTATCCCCATAATAGAAGCCAGCACGCTCGAACAGCGCATGGCGTTTATCGGCCCGTTGGTCGAGATCCTCAAGCAAAATGATTATGCCAATGCGGTATACAGCGCTTATCCCAACGGCGACTTCTTTATACTACGCCGCCTCTCCCCGACTAGTCGGGCATTATTTAACGCGCCGGAAAATGCCGCATGGCTGGTGCAAAGTAACCGTTTTCTCGGCACCACGCCGGAAAGCCAGGCGTTCTATTTAGATGCCAATCAGCAGTTGATTACGATGAAAACCGTGCCGTTTAACGGTTTGGATCCGCGTAAACGCACTTGGTATCAGTTGGCGGTCAAAACTCAGCAATTGATTACCTCGCCGCTCTATACCTTCAAAGGCACCGGTGAGACCGGCTTTACCTACAGCATCCAGGCCCCAAATGACCACGCGGTGATCGGTCTGGACGTTTCGCTGGCTTCACTTTCGCTGTTTCTCAAACAGAACCTGCCGCAAGGTAGCCAAGCAGCGATCATCAACTCGGCCAACGAAATTATCGCCAGCCTACCTGCGCAAAATCCCAGAGATCATGATGGGCTGAACAGCATTGCACAATTCCCGGTGTTGCAAACGTTGCTGGATCCGCATAACGGTAGCAACAACCTGTTTACCGCTCAAGGGCAAAGCTGGTTTGGTGCAGTTGTTGCCCTTAAAGGACAAAGCAATGGCTACCAGTTGGTGATAGCCACGCCTTCAGCCTATCTGACCGCCGATGCCAACGCCATCCGCAACCGTTCGACCCTGATCGCCTTCGCGTTGCTGCTGCTCAGCCTGCCGCTGGTCTGGTATTTCTCCCTGCGAATTTCCCGGCCGCTGATCCGCCTGCGCCAGGATGCCGATGCCATCAGTAATCTGCATTTTGATGAGCGGGCGGAGGAACGCTCGGTGATTGAAGAGGTGGATGACCTGCACAAAGCCATGTCGAAAATGAAGCTGACGCTAAAACAGTTTATCTCGATGGGCAGCCTGTTATCCGCCAAGGATAATTTCCCGCAGCAGATGCAAGGCTTGCTCAACGAAACCAGCAAAATAGCGGCCATGAGCGGCGGAATTATTTTCCTGTCGGACAAAACGCCAGGCAGCTTTTCCCCCATCGCCTGCAACTGGGCTGGCAAAGAGGCGGCCAGTTCGGAGGTAGCATCGTTGCAGTTTGATCCACAGCATCCTACCGCGTTCTGGCAGATATTGGAGGGGAAAACCAGTGCAGGGATCTTTACGCGCGAGAATATCCCCAGCCAACTGCTTATGATCTGTGAGTCCCATTTGCCACTGCGCTACGTGGCCGTGCCGATGCAAACACATGATCAACGGTTGATGGGTTTCTTGCTGCTGTTTAATCCTGCCGAAGCTGGCCAGGAACACGGGCAAGCCAAAATACAGCTGATTAATGCCCTGGTGGGCAGCTTATCGGTCGCAATAGAGACGCAATACCTGCTGCAAGAACAAAAGACGCTGATGGGGTCGTTTATTCAACTGATCGCCGGGGCGATCGACGCCAAGAGTGCCTATACCGGTGGCCATTGCCAGCGCGTCCCCATCATCACCAAGATGCTGGCCAAGGCGGCTGTTGAGGCCAAACAGGGTCCTTTCGCCGATTTTACCCTTTCCGTCAACGAGTGGGAGGAGCTGCACACCGCCTGCTGGCTGCATGACTGCGGGAAAATTACCACGCCAGAAGCCATCGTGGATAAGGCCACCAAGCTGGAAATGATTTACGACCGTATCCACGAGGTGCGAATGCGCTTTGAGGTGCTGAAGCTGGAAAAAGAGGTCAGTTTCCTACGCAGGCACGCGAAGGTCTCAGCCACCGCGCAGGAGGAACAGCAGCTAAGGGATGAGTTGCAGCAGTTGGACGAGGATTTCTACTTTATTGCCCAGTGTAATATCGGTGGCGAATTCCTGTCTGACAGCGCGCTCGCCCGCATTCAGCAGATCGCACAATATCACTGGACCCGTACTCTGGATGATACCGCTGGCGTGGCTTGGGAAGAGCTGGCTCGCAAAAATCGCCGCCCAGCCGTCACCTTGCCCGTCCAGGAACCACTGCTGGCGGATAAAGAAGAACATATCATTTATCGTGATGATAAAAGTCGTCTGCCGGAAAGCTATCACTTCAAACTCAAGGAACCGGCCTTGCTCTACAACCACGGGGAAGTTTATAACCTGGGGATCCGCAGAGGCACCCTGACCGATGAGGAACGCTATAAGATCAATGAGCACATAATGCAGACGATCATCATGCTGGAAAAACTGCCGTTCCCACGCACCATGGCCAACGTGGCGGTGATTGCCGGTGGCCATCATGAACGCATGGATGGTAAAGGCTACCCTTACCAGTTGACCCAGCTGCAGATGAGCATTCCGGTACGTATGATGGCGATCGCAGATGTATTTGAAGCCCTGACGGCGGCCGATCGGCCTTATAAACCGGGCAAGCGGCTATCCGAATCGCTCAATATTCTGGTCAGTATGGCGAATGAAAACCATCTGGATCGTGAGCTGTTAAGGCTATTCCTGGAATCTGGCATTTGGCGCGACTATGCGCAGAGCTACCTGCCAGCCGACAAGATAGATGACGTTGATATTACTGCGTTGTTACACAAACTGGCCCCGTTGCATGCGACTACAGAGCCAAGCCCCTCACCCTAGCCCTCTCCCTGTACAGACCGGG
>NZ_AYMQ01000096.1 GCF_000633355.1 Serratia sp. H1w | reverse complement strand
CGTTGCAAAGCCTGGCCGAGTATTTGTATCTGCCCCATGTGAATGATTTCCTGACGCTGGATTTTGGCGCGGTTCGTTCCGGACTGATGTTGGGGAACAGCCGCATCTTTACCGTCATCCTCTCATTCGACGGGGAGATCCCGCTCACGCAGGCGCAGGTGGCCTCGGCCTTTCAGCTGCATTGCGTTCCGGTGATCAGCCTGGCGGCACAGAAAAGCACGCCTCTGCGGCTGTTACCCGGGCAGAGTGTCTATCCGCTGCCGTATGACGGCGATCGCTGGGTGTATGCCATTACCGGCGTCAGCATGCTGGAGGAGCCAGACACGCTGAGGCGAGGCCGACGGGTGCATTTTCTGCCCGACAGCGAACTGACACCGGAATCGCGTTATGCGCCCGACGCCGCATTGGCGCTGTTTTACCGCGTGCAGGTCCGCGGAGATGTGCTGGGCCGGATGCAGCATGAGCTGGTGTTGTGCAACAGTGCTGGGGAACCGTTGGTTGAGCCGCCGTGTCGCGCGGTGGTCTGCGACCTGCTCACCACGACGGCCAGTACGCCCGCGTTACCCATTGGCTCGCCTTTCCTGCTCGGCATGGCAGTGACCGATACCCTGGATGTCACCACCGTGACACGATTTTCAACGCCCTACCCGGCGGTGGTGGATAGTCATCACCATTGGCGGCTGATGGCCTGCCTGTCGTTCAGTCCGGCCTTGCTCAACCACCGGGAAACGGTGCAGCGGGCGATCGACGACTTTTGCCTGCATGCCCGGCACAACCTGCCCCAGGTTCGGCACATCCGGCGGGCAGTGGGGGGCATATTGGCCGTCAAGACCGAACCGGTGAATACCCTGATGGGCGAACGGTTGCGGCGTGGCCTGCAGATGACCCTGACGCTGGATGACACGGCGTTCGACAGCCCGGGCGAAGGCTACACCTTTGCGGCGGCGTTGAGCGTGTTCTTTACCCATTGTCTGACCACCAACAGCTTCCTGTTGCTGGACGTGATAACCGAACCTTCACAGCAACGCTGGGCATTACCCCTGGCGCGCGGCCAACGGGCCATGATGTGAGACACCACAAGGAGTGAACGATGGACAACGGATTATTTTTCAGCAGCCAGCTGGGTGAACTTCCCGAGGACACCTTTGACGTGGCCGGCTTTACCCTGGAAGAAGGGCTGTCGACCCTGTTTACCTTGACGGTGAGCCTGGTCAGCACCCGGTCGGATATCGAACTGGCGGCACAGCTGCTGCAACCGGGGTCGCTGACCGTCACCATCAGTGGCGAGGAACAGCGCACGATCCCGGGGTTGATTGCCAGCCTGACCCAGGGGGAAAGCGGTTTTCGCCGTACCTATTATCAGGCGGTGATCCGCCCGGATGTCTGGGTGCTGAGTTTGAAGCAAGACAGCCGGATCTTCCATTTTCTATCGGTGCCGGACATCGTCAACAAGGTGTTGGATGAGCACCACATCCCCTACCAAAGCCAACTCCAGCAGACCTACCCGCCACGCGAATACGTGACCCAGAAGCGCGAAAGCGACCTGGACTTCATCCTGCGGCTGATGGCCGAGGTGGGGATCACCTTCTGGTTTGAAGATAACGAACTGGTGTACGGCGATTCGCACCTGGGGATGACCGAGGGTGTCCCGGTGACCTTCAACCCGCATATCCAGTCACCCACCCAGGGCGACATTGCCCATCGGTTGACCCTGGGGGCGTTCATGCAGTCACGGGAAAGCGTACTCAAAGATCGTGAACACCGGCGACCCGACCATCCGCTGCAATTCAAGCAGAGCGACCCGGAACTGGGCGGTGAGACGACTCAATACTCGGTGTTTGAGAGCTATGGGCGCTATCAGGATGACCAGACCGGGCCGCAGTTCAGTACCCTGCGGCTGGAAGCGATGCAGGCTGGCACCCAACAGGGCGAGGCAGAGACCAACAGTATCCGGCTGATGCCGGGCACGATTTTCACCTTGCAGGGCCACCCGGTGCAGGCACGTAACGATCGCTGGCAGGTGATCACCGTCAGCCACCGTGGGGAACAGCCTGCTGCGCTGGAAGAAGAGAGCAGCGGTGGCGGTACGACATTCACCAACGCATTGACCTTTGCGCCGGGAAATATCGACTGGCGACCAAACTACCGTTACAAACCGCTGGCCGACGGGGATGAGGTGGCGACCATTGTCGGGCCGAAAGGCGAAGAGCTGTACGTCAACGAACTGGGCTGGGTGCGGGTGCATTTTCACTGGAACCGTTACGACCCGGCGGATGAAAAAGCGTCCTGCTGGGTACCGGTCTCCAACCAGTGGGCGGGGGACGGCTTTGGTTCGGTGACGTTGCCGCGCATCGGCCAGGAAGTGCTGATCAGCTACCTGAACGGCGATATCGATCGCCCGGTGGTCAGTGGGCGTTACTACAACGGCCTGAATAAACCGCCGTACCCACTGCCGGACAACAAGACCCGCTCGGTCTGGCGCACCAAATCGCACAAGGCCGAGGGCTTTAACGAACTGTCGTTTGAGGATGAGGCGGGCAGCGAAGAGATTTTCCTGCACGCGCAGAAAGACCTTAAGGCGTTGGTGAATAACGACGCGCACTGGGACATCCGCGCCAACCAGCACAGCAAAATTGGCGGCAACAGCCTGAGTGAAATCGAAGGCAACCGGGAAAGCCGCATCAAGGGCGAGCTTACTCTGCACACCAGCGGTAAAAAGTCCGAACTGGCCGATGGCGAATCCCATTTGCAGGTCGGCAGTGCCTACGTAGTGAAATCGGGACAGGAAGTGTCGGTAGAAGCCGGGGCCAAAATCACCCTCTCGGCGGGCAGTGAGCTGACGCTCAAGGCCGGGGGCAGTTTTATCAAACTGGCTCCGGGGGCCATTTTCACCTCGTCATCGTTGCTGGTGGGTAGCGGTTCTGCGGGGAGCGGACAGGGCGTCAACCTGAAGATGCCGGGTGTCGTGCCGTTGCTGGCCGCCCCAACGCTGGTTCAGCAGGGTGTGCTCAGCAGTGACGCCCCCTACTGTGAAGAGTGTGAGAAATGCAAAGAGGGCGGCTGCGCGATAGATGAATCGCCTGCGGTTGCGGCTTCCCCCGGCAAAAATATCTCCAGCGGCTTCGTACAGCAATCCGGTGGGGCGATACCGGCAACGGCCAGTGGCGCTCAAGGGATGCCCGGCAGTGGCTGGGCCTCAACAGGCGGGATTTCTCAGGCGATGCCGGGCAGTGGTTGGGCTTCGACAGGCGGTGTCTCTCAAGCATTGCCTAACGTTGGCTCGTTGCCTATCAGTGGACTGGCCGGGATGGTTGATGTCGGCCAACTGTCCGGAGCAACCGCTAAAGACTATTTGAATATGGCCAGCGAGAAGCTCAAAGGCTCGCAATCTGCAGATATGGATGCGTTATTCAAAAAGATGGGTAAAAAGTCATGAGCAAAAAACGCGTACAGGACTGGGTCAGAGACACGGCCGGAACACCGCTGTATGCCATCCTGGCCAATACCAATGGCGCGGAAGGTATTAAAGCTTATTACCGGGAAGATGGCAGCCGCACGCCTTATGGGCTCTATGCCAACACGCCCTATGCCAACTGGTTCGAGGTGATGCCAGTGATGGTGCAGCTCAATGAAGGCAGTCCGTTCCTGCGCTGGGTGGCAGAAACACCCCTGCGCAATTGGGGCTGGCTGGCGCGTTCACCGCTGCCGCAGGCCGCTTTGGCCGCCCACCTTGCTGGTTTAACTCAGGTGATTATGCCCAGCGGCAAAGCGGTGTTTTTCCGTTACTGGGATGGTCGCTTCTTACCGGCTTACCTGCACTATTTTGGCGATGGCTGGCGCACTATTCTGCCGGCGTTTTCCGATTACTGGGTAAACGGCGAAGTATTTACCTGCCCGGTAGATCCCACTGCGCAGGCCCCGGTTAGCCCGTGGTGGCAGGTGCCTCAAGGCATGGTGGACTCCCTGCTGGATGAAGATCCGTCACCGCTGATCGCCAACCTGCTGACCTGGCTGCGCGAGAATGAGTTTGAACTCTATCAAGCCGTGCCGGAACCGGTGCTGCGCCAGATTGCGATGCGACTGTACCCACAGGTCTGGCAACAGACCCCCGATCCGAAGAAGCGAACCGCACGGCTATCTCAGGCGCTGGTAGATACGTTGAATCGCCGTACTAATCCGTTCGAGGTGAGCACCTTTAACGTTTCCTCTTTTCGACCGTGAGTAATGGACTATGACGACCGAATATATTGCGAGTATTGACAATGCGTTGCTGAGCTTCAAGAACAAGACCCTGTTGACTAAAGAATATCGGCAGATCGTCAAGGAGTGGGCCACCGCCAGCAGCATTTCCGGAAGCCTGGGTGGGCCGACGCTGGAGATGGAGAAAACCCTGCGGCTCAACGACAGTAAAAAAGTCGTATCTGAAAACGATCGCAGTTTTGAGAGCAGTGTGGTGACCTGCCCCAAGAGTGGTGTGATCACGGTCGCACTTGCCTATGAGTCCACGCTTGACCTGCCTATCCCCGATGTGACCATCGAGATCTATGAAGATGTCAGTTTTGGCTTTGACTCGAAGGTGGCGACGAAACAAACCGATGAGCAAGGTATGGCGCTCTTTCCCGGCTTGACTGCGGGCAAGAAGTATTACGTTAAAGCCACCGATACCCAGTTGGAACAGCATAATAACCAGATGCTGCAAGCCTATGACGGCCTGATGCTGGAGATGTACGATGCCTTGTCAACGCAATGGCAGGCCTATAAGCCACAGTGGCAGCTCAGCCCTATTAATGCAGGCCTGTTGACCGCGTTGGGAGATGGGTTGTACGAGGGCATGTTCGGGCTGTGGGACGACGTAAAACTGGCCTACAACGTGATCACCGATCCCGCAAAATACGGACAGAAAATCTATGCGGAAGCCAGCAAGTATAAGGATCTGATCACCCAACTGGATGAACAGAAACTGAAGACGCTGCTGGAGGGCAGCAAGCAGATGACCCGTGAGCTGCTGGCGTTGTTCAATGACGAAGCCGGGTTGTATCTGTTTATGCGTTCGGTGGTCATGCAATTGCGCATGTACCCGTGGGGGGCCCTGCTGGAACCGATGGTGAAGGTCGGGGGTTCCATTATCGGTGATGCGCTGGTCGGCATTGTCTTCGGGGCGCTGCTGACCCTGGTGACCGCCGGGCTGGGTGTGGCGTTCCTGGTCTATAAGGTGGGTCGCCTGCTCAAGAAATTGGGCAGCGCCATGCAGCATGTCTGGCAAGGTCTGAAGACGGTCCTGTTTGCCACCCTGGAGCTGGTCAAACGCTTCTTTGAAAAGACGCGTCTACCGAACCTTAAACGCCAGCCTAATAGCCGGTTGAAACCGGATAGAGAGAACCTGGTGGGGCCCAATCACCAGACTGGCCTGGTCGATAATTCGGGCACGGTGAAAAATACCCCCGCGACAGACGCGACGGGGAAATCCACGGTGAACTCGCAGTGCACCGGAACAACCGGTTGCCCGGTTTCGCTGATCAACGGCGAGGAACTGCTCACCCTGGACGATGGGCAACTGATTGGCCTGACGCCCTTTATCTTCCAGCGTCAGTACCGTACCACTGCCGTTGAGTGCCCGTCGGTGTTTGGCTTTGGCTGGAGCCACAGCCTGCAGCATCAGGTGGAGTTTGTCGGTGATGAACTGCACTGGACCGATCATCAGGCCCTCACCACCATCCTGCCGTTGCCTACCGACGTTTCCCCCAGTGGGCTTAACTATGTGGCCGGGGCAGCCGCCTATCTGGATGAGAAACCCGATAGTTATTGCCTGATGGCCGGTAGCCTAGAGGGCTGGGTGCTGCATGTGGAGAGAGTTCCAGGCGAGACGTTCGGGCGCATAACCGGCCTATCACATCGCCAACAGCGGCTGAGCCTGCATTATCACGATGGCTTGCCTGTACGGCTGGAGCACCCGGCCGGTGCCGCTTTGCAGTTCAGCTATCAGGAGTTACCGCAGGGTTGGCGTCTGACGCAATTGAGCCTGATCCCTGAGTCCGGACGAGAGGATGCAGCCTACTCGTTGATGACCTATGAGTACGATGAACGGGGGCAACTGAGTGCCGCTATCAATGCGGCGGGAGAAGCCGAGCGTTACCAATATCGCGAAGACTATGTGTTCAGCCTGCGGCAGTTGGCGGGTGGAGCCGAGTTTTACTGGGAATGGCAGGGAGAAGGCAAGCAGGTCCGTACCGTGCGCCACTGGAGCAACCTGCCGAACTTTGACCAGCGTTTTCTGTGGGATGAGCAACCCGGTGCCGTCACCGTGTTCCATCAGGATGGCTCACGGGAGACCTGGCAACACGATACCCGCTTCCGCCGCCTGGTGAAAAAGGTTGACCCGGACGGGGCGATCCACAGCAACGAATACGGTGAACGCGGTGAGCTGTTGAGCGAAACCGACCCGTTGGGCAACCGTACCGAGTATGGCTATAACAGTGAGTTGCAGTGCACCTGGGTGAGAACGCCTGACGGACAGGAGACCCAATACCGCTATTCGCGGGGCCGAGTAGTCGAGAAAACCACCTGGAGCCTAGATAGAGAGGACAA
>NZ_AYMQ01000095.1 GCF_000633355.1 Serratia sp. H1w | reverse complement strand
CGTTGCAAAGCCTGGCCGAGTACCTGTATCTGCCCCATGTGAATGATTTCCTGACGCTGGATTTTGGCCCGGTTCGCTCCGGGCTGATGCTGGGAAACAGCCGCACCTTTACCGTCATCCTCTCATTCGACGGGGAGATCCCGCTCACGCAGGCGCAGGTGGCCTCGGCCTTTCAGCTGCATTGCGTTCCGGTGATCAGCCTGGCGGCACAGAAAAGCACGCCTCTGCGGCTGTTACCCGGGCAGAGTGTCTATCCGCTGCCGTATGACGACGATCGCTGGGTGTATGCCATTACCGGCGTCAGCATGCTGGAGGAGCCGGACACCCTGAGGCGAGGCCGACGGGTGCATTTTCTGCCCGACAGTGAATTGACGCCGGAATCGCGTTATGCGCCCGACGCCGCATTGGCGCTGTTTTACCGCGTGCAGGTCCGCGGAGATGTGCTGGGCCGGATGCAGCATGAGCTGGTGTTGTGCAACAGTGCCGGGGAACCGTTGGTTGAGCCGCCGTGTCGCGCGGTGGTCTGCGACCTGCTCACCACGACGGCCAGTACGCCCGCATTACCCATTGGCTCGCCTTTCCTGCTCGGCATGGCAGTGACCGATACCCTCGATGTCACCACCGTGACACGATTTTCAACGCCTTATCCGGCGGTGGTGGACAGCCATCATCACTGGCGGCTGATGGCCTGCCTGTCTTTCAGCCCGGCCTTGCTCAACCACCGGGAAACGGTGCAACGGGCGATCGACGATTTCTGCCTGCATGCCCGGCACAACCTGCCCCAGGTTCGGCACATCCGGCGGGCAGTGGAGGGCATATTGGCCGTCAAGACCGAACCGGTGAATACCCTGATGGGCGAACGGTTACGGCGTGGCCTGCAGATGACCCTGACGCTGGATGACACGGCGTTCGACAGCCCGGGCGAAGGCTACACCTTTGCGGCGGCGTTGAGCGTGTTCTTTACCCATTGTCTGACCACCAACAGCTTCCTGTTGCTGGACGTGATAACCGAACCTTCACAGCAACGCTGGGCCTTGCCCCTGGCGCGCGGCCAACGGGCCATGATGTGAGACACCACAAGGAGTGAACGATGGACAACGGATTATTTTTCAGCAGCCAGCTGGGTGAACTTCCCGAGGACACCTTTGACGTGGCCGGCTTTACCCTGGAAGAAGGGCTGTCGACCCTGTTTACCTTGACGGTGAGCCTGGTCAGCACCCGGTCGGATATCGAGCTGGCGGCACAATTGCTGCAACCGGGGTCGCTGACCGTCACCGTCAGTGGCGAGGAACAGCGCACGATCCCGGGGTTGATTGCCAGCCTGACCCAGGGGGAAAGCGGTTTTCGCCGTACCTATTATCAGGCGGTGATCCGCCCGGATGTCTGGGTGCTGAGTTTGAAGCAAGACAGCCGGATCTTCCATTTTCTGTCGGTGCCGGACATCGTCAACAAGGTGTTGGATGAGCACCACATCCCCTACCAAAGCCAACTCCAGCAGACCTACCCGCCACGCGAATACGTGACCCAGAAGCGCGAAAGCGACCTGGATTTCATCCTGCGGCTGATGGCCGAGGTGGGGATCACCTTCTGGTTTGAAGATAACGAACTGGTGTACGGCGATTCGCATCTGGGGATGACCGAGGGTGTCCCGGTGACCTTCAACCCGCATATCCAGTCGCCCACCCAGGGAGACATTGCCCATCGGCTGACCCTGGGCGCGTTCATGCAGTCACGGGAAAGCGTACTCAAAGATCGTGAACACCGGCGACCCGACCATCCGCTGCAATTCAAGCAGAGCGACCCGGAACTGGGCGGAGAGACGACTCAATACTCGGTGTTTGAGAGCTATGGGCGCTATCAGGATGACCAGACCGGGCCGCAGTTCAGTACCCTGCGGCTGGAAGCGATGCAGGCTGGCACCCAACAGGGCGAGGCAGAGACCAACAGTATCCGGCTGATGCCGGGCACGATTTTCACCTTGCACGGCCACCCGGTGCAGGCACGTAACGATCGCTGGCAGGTGATCACTGTCAGCCACCGTGGCGAGCAGCCTGCTGCGCTGGAAGAAGAGAGTAACGGCAGCGGCACCACTTTTACTAACTCACTGACCTTCGCGCCGGGGAATATCGACTGGCGGCCAAGCTACCGTTACAAACCGTTGGCCGACGGGGATGAGGTGGCGACCATCGTCGGGCCGAAAGGCGAAGAGCTGTACGTCAACGAACTGGGCTGGGTGCGAGTGCATTTTCACTGGAACCGTTACGACCCGGCGGATGAAAAAGCGTCCTGCTGGGTGCCGGTCTCCAACCAGTGGGCGGGGGACGGCTTTGGTTCGGTGACGTTGCCGCGCATCGGCCAGGAAGTGCTGATCAGCTACCTGAACGGCGATATCGATCGCCCGGTGGTCAGTGGGCGTTACTACAACGGCTTGAATAAACCGCCGTACCCACTGCCGGACAACAAGACCCGCTCGGTTTGGCGCACCAAATCGCACAAGGCCGAGGGCTTTAACGAGCTGTCGTTTGAGGATGAGGCGGGCAGCGAAGAGATTTTTCTGCATGCGCAGAAAGACCTTAAAGCGCTGGTCAACAACGACGCGCACTGGGATATCCGCGCCAACCAGCACAGCAAGATTGGCGGCAACAGCCTGAGCGACATCGAGGGTAATCAGGAAACTCGCATCAAGGGTGAACTCACTCTGCACACCAGCGGCAAAAAGTCCGAACTGGCCGACGGCGAATCCCATTTGCAGGTCGGTAGTGCCTACGTGGTGAAAGCGGGGCAGGAAGTGTCGGTAGAAGCCGGGGCCAAAATCACCCTGTCGGCGGGCAGTGAACTGACGCTCAAGGCTGGGGGCAGCTTTATCAAACTGGCTCCGGGGGCCATTTTTACCTCGTCATCGTTGATGGTAGGTAGCGGTTCTGCGGGCAGTGGACAGGGCGTCAATCTGAAGATGCCGGGTGTGGTGCCGTTGTTGGCTGCCCCCACGCTTATCCAGCAAGGTGTGCTCAGCAGTGACGCTCCGTACTGCGAAGAGTGCGAAAAATGCAAAGAGGGCGGCTGCGCGATAGATGAATCACCTGCGGCTGCGGCTTCCCCCGGCCAGAATATCTCCAGCGGCTTCGTACAGCAATCCGGTGGGGCGATACCGGCAACGGCCAGTGGCGCTCAAGGGATGCCGGGCAGTGGTTGGGCTTCGACAGGAGGTGTTTCTCAAGCATTGCCTAACGTTGGCTCGTTGCCTATCAGTGGGCTGACCGCGATGGCTGATGTAACCAACCTGTCGGGTGCCACGGGTAAAGACTATTTGAATATGGCCAGCGATAAGCTCAAAGGCTCGCAATCTGCTGATATGGCCGCGTTATTCAACAAGATGGGCAAAAAATCATGAGGGAAAACCGCGTACAGGACTGGGTCAGAGACACGGCCAAAACACCGCTGTATGCCATCCTGGCCAATACCCACGGTGCGGAAGGCATCAAAGCCTATTACCGAGAAGATGGCAGCCGCACGCCTTTCGGGCTCTATGCCAACACACCGTATGCCAATTGGTTCGAGGTGATGCCAGTGATGGTGCAGCTCAATGAAGGCAGTCCGTTCCTGCGCTGGGTAGCAGAAACGCCCCTGCGCAATTGGGGCTGGCTGGCGCGTTCACCGCTGCCGCAGGCCGCTTTGGCCGCCCATCTTGCCGGTTTAACTCAGGTGATTATGCCCAGCGGCAAAGCGGTGTTTTTCCGTTACTGGGATGGTCGCTTCTTACCGGCTTACCTGCACTATTTTGGCGATGGCTGGCGCACTATTCTGCCGGCGTTTTCCGATTACTGGGTAAACGGCGAAGTATTTACCTGCCCGGTAGATCCCACTGCGCAGGCCCAGATTAGCCCGTGGTGGCAGGTGCCTCAAGGCATGGTGGACTCCCTGCTGGATGAAGATCCGTCACCGCTGATCGTCAACCTGCTGAATTGGTTGCGCGAGAATGAGTTTGAACTCTATCAAGCCGTGCCGGAACCGGTGCTGCGCCAGATTGCGATGCGGCTGTACCCACAGGTCTGGCAACAGACCCCCGATCCGAAGAAGCGAACCGCACGGCTATCTCAGGCTCTGGTAGATACGTTGAATCGCCGTACTAATCCGTTCGAGGTGAGCACCTTTAACGATTCCTCTTTTCGACCGTGAGTAATGGACTATGACGACCGAATATATTGCGAGTATTGACAATGCGTTGCTGAGCTTCAAGAACAAGACCCTGTTGACTAAAGAATATCGGCAGATCGTCAAGGAGTGGGCCACCGCCAGCAGCATTTCCGGAAGCCTGGGTGGGCCGACGCTGGAGATGGAGAAAACCCTGCGGCTCAACGACAGTAAAAAGGTCGTCTCTGAAAACGATCGCAGTTTTGAGAGCAGTGTGGTGACCTGTCCGAAGAGTGGTGTGATCACGGTCGCACTTGCCTATGAGTCCACGCTTGACCTGCCTATCCCCGATGTGACCATCGAGATCTATGAAGATGTCAGTTTTGGCTTTGACTCGAAGGTGGCGACGAAACAAACCGATGAGCAAGGTATGGCGCTCTTTCCCGGCTTGACTGCGGGCAAGAAATATTACGTTAAAGCCACCGACACTCAGTTGGAACAGCACAATAACCAGATGCTGCAAGCCTATGACGGCCTGATGCTGGAGATGTACGATGCCTTGTCAACGCAATGGCAGGCCTATAAGCCGCAGTGGCAGCTCAGCCCTATTAATACAGGCCTGTTGACCGCGTTGGGAGATGGGTTGTACGAGGGCATGTTCGGGCTGTGGGACGACGTAAAACTGGCTTACAACGTGATCACCGATCCCGCAAAATACGGGCAGGAAATCTATGCGGAAGCCAGCAAGTATAAGGATTTGATCACCCAACTGGATGAACAGAAACTGAAGACTCTGCTGGAGGGCAGCAAGCAGATGACCCGTGAGCTGCTGGCGTTGTTCAATGACGAAGCCGGGTTGTATCTGTTTATGCGCTCGGTGGTGATGCAATTGCGCATGTACCCGTGGGGGGCGTTGCTGGAGCCGATGGTGAAAGTCGGGGGTTCTATTATTGGTGATGCACTGGTCGGCATTGTCTTCGGGGCGCTGCTGACCCTGGTGACCGCCGGGCTGGGTGTGGCGTTCCTGGTCTATAAAGTGGGCCGCTTGCTCAAGAAGCTGGGCAGCGCCATGCAGCATGTTTGGCAGGGTCTGAAGACGGTCCTGTTTGCCACCCTGGAGCTGGTCAAACGCTTCTTTGAAAAGAGCCGCCTACAGAATTTCAAGCGCCAGGCGAATGCCCGGTTGAAACAGGATCGGAAAAACCTTGTGGGGTCTAACCACCAGACCAGCCTGGTTGATAATTCAGGCACGGTGAAAAATACCCCCGCGACAGACGCGACGGGGAAATCCACGGTGAGCTCACAGTGCACCCCCGCCACCGGCTGCCCGGTCTCGCTGATCAACGGCGAGGAACTGCTCACCCTGGACGATGGGCAACTGATTGGCCTGACGCCCTTTATCTTCCAGCGTCAGTACCGTACCACTGCCGTTGAGTGCCCGTCGGTGTTGGGTTTTGGCTGGAGCCACAGCCTGCAGCATCAGGTGGAGTTTGTCGGTGATGAACTGCACTGGACCGATCATCAGGCCCTCACCACCATCCTGCCATTGCCTACCGACGTTTCCCCAAGCGGGCTTAACTATGTGGCCGGGGCTGCCGCCTATCTGGACGAAGAGCCCGATAGCTACTGCCTGATGGCCGGTAGCCTGGACGGCTGGGTGCTGCATGTGCAGCGGGTGCCAGGCAAGACGACCGGGCGCATCACCGGCCTTTCACATCGCCAGCAGCGCTTGACCCTGCATTATCATGAGGGCTTGCCGGTTCGGCTGGAGCACCCGGCCGGTGCGGCTTTGCAGTTCAGCTATCAGGAGTTACCGCAGGGTTGGCGTTTGACACAGCTCAGTCTGATCCCTGAGTCTGGACGAGAAGATGCAGCCTACTCGCTGATGACCTATGAGTACGATGAGCGGGGGCAACTGAGTGCCGCGATCAATGCGGCGGGAGAAGCCGAGCGTTACCAATATCGTGAAGACTATGTGTTCAGCCTGCGGCAGTTGGCGGGTGGTGCCGAGTTTTACTGGGAATGGCAGGGAGAAGGCAAGCAGGTCCGTACCGTGCGCCACTGGAGCAACCTGCCCAACTTTGACCAGCGTTTTCTATGGGATGAGCAACCCGGTGCCGTCACCGTGGTCCATCAGGACGGTTCACGGGAGACCTGGCAACATGATACCCGCTTCCGCCGTCTGGTGAAAAAGGTTGACCCGGACGGGGCGATCCACAGTAACGAATACGGTGAACGCGGTGAGTTGCTGAGCGAAACCGACCCGTTGGGCAACCGTACCGAGTATGGCTATAACAGTGAGTTGCAGTGCACCTGGGTGAGAACGCCTGACGGACAGGAGACCCAATACCGCTATTCGCGGGGCCAAGTAGTCGAGAAAACCACCAGGAGCCTAGATAGAGAGGACAA
>NZ_AYMQ01000094.1 GCF_000633355.1 Serratia sp. H1w | reverse complement strand
CGGTCTGTACACTCCCACAGGGAGAGGGGACTGACCGTGCAACCCATGGACTCCTGAATCTGGCCTTAGCACGGGCGCAGCATGCAGTGCCCCTACCCAGAGCCACATAACCTGCCGACGACGCTGAACTAGCTCCCTCGCCCTTTGGGAGAGGGCTGGGGTGAGGGGAGAAGGTTAGCTATTGCTACAGTCAAATGCTCTCATCTTGCTAATTATTAAACCCTCCTCACCAATCTATTCGCTTGAATCGAACAACATTTTTTGCGATCTGGCGGCAAGTTTTCGCTGATGGTCTATATTTATCAGGGTGCATCGCGACATCTGAGCGTAAAACACTGTTGTAGGCACATAATTTAGAGAGTTATTCGGTAGTGTTGCCGATCGGAGACAGTCCTATCTGAGCAATATCAATAAGATAGTGATGAGGATCCCAAACCAGCGACTAAATGTCTCCAATAGACGACAGTTTTACGCTTAATTGTTACTCGATTGTTTTGTTGTTGTTGATTTTTAACGGTGTTTTTAACTTGGCACGCGCATTGCAAAGTATTCATCGTAGCGGTAATCGTAGAGCAATAGTCCGGTCGTGAACGTTGATTGTATAGATTTCGTGAAGTATTCATTTGAGTTAGCCGCACTCTAGCGGCACAAGAGCCCACAGCAATTTGGGGTTCTACAACAAGAAGGAAGAGATCGATGAAAAATACCAAGTTTGCACATTCGCTGATGGCAGTCGTTTTGGGTTCGGTATTGGTTAGTGGTTCGGCCCTGGCTGAAGAAACCATGATGAACAAAGCATCCGGCGTCGTTGATAGTACTGGTGCCAAAATCGATAGCTCTATGAAAAAAGTCGACAACTATATGGATGACAGCGCCATAACGGCTAAAGTTAAAAGTGCGCTGGTTGACGAGAAAGCCATCAAAAGCACCGACATCTCGGTGAAAACCGAAAAAGGTGTGGTTATGTTGAGCGGTTTTGTCGCCACACAGGCTCAGGCCGAGCAAGCGGTTGAAGTCGCAGGCCGGGTTGAAGGGGTCAAATCCGTCAGCGATAAGCTGCACGTGAAAGATGAGGCGACCCAATCGGCGAAATCTTATGCCGGTGATACCGCCACGACCAGCGAGCTGAAAGCCAAACTGCTGGCCGATGACATCGTACCTTCACGCAACGTGAAAGTGGAAACCACCGATGGTGTGGTACAGCTTTCCGGTGAGGTGAAAACCCAGGCGCAGTCTGACCGTGCCGAAAGTATTGCCAAAGCCATTGATGGCGTGAAAAGCGTCAAGAACGATCTGGCAATCAAACCTTAATCGTCAGTAACAGTAAGCTAAGACTCCCAGGCGTAATGCCTGGGATGTACCACCAGAAAGAGAATAATCCGCAGTTTTAAGCCGCACCCAAACAGGGGCGAGCCGAACGCGAAATTTTTATCACCTTGGTAAGGAGAGGCTTATGTTTCGATGGGGCATTATATTTTTAGTTATTGCATTGATCGCCGCAGCACTGGGTTTTGGTTCGTTGGCAGGTACTGCTGCCTGGGCCGCCAAAGTGGTGTTCGTGGTAGGGATAATCCTGTTCCTGGTCAGCCTGTTTACCGGCCGTCGGCGCCCTTAGCGTCTCCCTAAACTGTAACAAAACTTGATTGTTTTTCTTGGCGCCAGGAGGTCAGTTATGAATAGCGACATCATTGTTGGCCGTTGGAAACAGCTGAAAGGCCAGGTATGGCAGGCATGGGCGGAGTTTTCCGGCAATGACGGCCTGTGGCTGGCAGGGAGCAATGACTGCCTCTCTGGCGTATTACAAGAAGATTACGGAAGAGAGCAAGAAGAGGTATCCTCGGGAAAACGGCCACATTGAGGATACGGGGTTGGGATATAGAATACCCATCACGCTCGGTAATATTGAACCCCTAGCGTATAAACCATACCGGCCTGGTAAAATGGCGCTGGTGTGCGAGGGCGGCGGACAGCGCGGTATCTTTACCGCAGGCGTGCTGGATGAATTCCAGCGTGCCCGCTTTAACCCTTTTGATCTGATGATCGGCACCTCTGCCGGTGCACAAAACCTCTCGGCCTTTGTTTGTGGCCAGATGGGCTATGCACGGCGGGTGATCACCCGTTACACCACCTCTGCCAATTTCTTCAACCCGTTGCGCTTTGTGCGCGGTGGGCATCTTATCGATCTCGATTGGTTACTGGATATCACTGCGCAACAGTTGCCGCTGGCCTTTGATGTGGCGGAGCAGCAACTGGGCAATGGCCGTGAATTTCTGATGTGTGCCTGCCGCAGCGATGACTTTGCACCGGTTTATCTCCCTGCGACACGGGATAAATGGTTACCGGCGATCAAGGCATCCAGCGCCATTCCAGGTTTCTACCGCATGGGCGTAGAGCTGGACGGTATCAGCTATCAGGACGGCGGCATCAGCGATGCCATCCCGGTGGAAGAGGCCTATCGCCGTGGGGCGGATACCATCGTGGTGATCCGTACCGTCCCTTCACAGATGGTATATACCCCGAAGTGGATGAAACGCATGGAACACTGGCTGGGTGAAAGCAGCCTGCAACACATGGTGCGAGTATTACAGCACCACGAGCAGAGCTATTTACGCATCCAGCAATTTATTGAAAAGCCGCCCGGCAAACTGCGCATCTTTGAGATATTCCCGCCTAAGCCGCTGGCAAGTAGCGCGCTCGGCAGCCGTTTGCCGGCGCTGAATCGCGATTATCATCTGGGCCGCCGCTGTGGGCGCTATTTTCTGGCGACGGTTGGCCACTGGCTGTTGGAGCAGGAGAAGCTGGATGGCATGAAGGTGAAAAAGCCGCTCTCGCGTCGTCTGATCCAGCCGGAGAAGGTGCGGATGCCTTCGCCGATTATCACCGATGTGGTCAACCCGCTGAGTCATGGCGT
Organism: Serratia sp. H1w; assembly: GCF_000633355.1. Lineage (GTDB taxonomy): Bacteria > Pseudomonadota > Gammaproteobacteria > Enterobacterales > Enterobacteriaceae > Chania. Next base: position 164,495 of record NZ_AYMQ01000094.1, on the reverse strand, counting down.
GCAGCCTGAAACACCGTTGACCACGCCAAAAATCATCCTGCCCGGCGAGATCCCTCCGGGTGATGGAGAGGCGCTGTGAGTTACGCCTTTACCGATACCCATTGCCACTTTGATTTCCCCCCTTTTAGCGGTGATGAAGCGGCGAGCCTGACACTGGCTGCCCAAGCCGGGGTGCAGCAAATTATTGTGCCTGCGGTAACCGCCGATCGCTTTGTGCGGATCCTCAAACTGGCGCGCGAACATGCTCCGCTATTTGCCGCACTGGGACTACACCCGTTGTATATCGCCCAGCACCATGATGCACAGTTGGAGCAACTGGCCGCTTTCCTGGTCAGCAAACCACCGAAACTGGTAGCGGTGGGGGAGATTGGTTTGGATCTGTTTATGGCGGAGCCGCAGTTTGAGCGCCAGCAGACGTTGCTCAAAGCGCAGCTCAAGCTGGCAAAGCAGTATGATCTGCCGGTGATCCTGCATTCTCGCCGCAGCCACGATCAGTTGGCCGCCGCATTGCGCCGTAGCGAGGTGCCGCGCCGTGGGGTGGTGCACGGCTTTGCGGGTAGCCTGGCTCAGGCACAGGCCTTTATACGTCTGGGTTATTACATTGGCGTTGGGGGGACGATCAGCTACGAGCGGGCGCAGAAGACTCGTCAGGTGATGGCGCAGCTACCGTTGACCGCACTGCTGCTGGAGACCGATGCGCCGGACATGCCGTTGGCGGGTTATCAGGGGGAGCCGAACCGGCCAGAACGGGCTGCGGAAGTGTTCCAGGTGCTTTGCCAGCTGCGGCCTGAATCTGCCGATGAAATTGCCGGGCAGCTACAACAAAATAGCCAATCGCTGTTTGCATTAAATTCATACTCTTAAGTTATAACGTGATTTTCGTCACGTTATTAGGTTTTGAGTTGCTTCCACTTGTATATATTTGTGACATCAGACGAGTCTCATCCCGCCTCCCTCAGTATAATTGCGTCCCATTATCGCCCCTGGATAACCCGTTTCAGCTCGTTGGCCGGGGGCATTTCTTCTTCGCAACAGGGACATACTCGTATGCAACTCTTCATGAGCCTGGTCGGTATGGTGGTGTTGATCGCCATTGCTGTGCTGCTTTCCAGCAACCGACGCGCTATTAAACTGCGTACCGTACTCGGCGCGTTTATCATCCAGATTGGCATTGGCGCGCTGGTGCTTTATGTCCCGGTAGGGCGTCGTATTCTTGGCGGCATGTCGGAAGGGGTCGCCAACGTTATCGCCTATGGCAATGAAGGTATCTCGTTCATCTTTGGCGGTCTGGTTTCCGACAAGATGTTTGAAGTGTTCGGCGGCGGCGGTTTTGTATTCGCACTGCGTGTGTTGCCGGTGATCGTGTTCTTCTCCTCACTGATCGCCGTGCTCTACTATCTGGGCATCATGCAGCTAGTGATCAAGATCCTCGGTGGCGGTTTGCAGAAACTGTTGGGCACCTCGCGTACCGAATCCATGTCGGCCACGGCCAACATTTTCGTTGGTCAGACCGAAGCGCCGCTGGTGGTACGCCCTTATATTGCCACCATGACCCAGTCTGAACTGTTTGCCGTGATGTGCGGTGGCCTGGCTTCGGTCGCCGGTTCCGTGCTGGCGGGCTACGCGCAGATGGGCGTGCCGTTGGAATATCTGATTGCCGCTTCCTTTATGGCTGCCCCAGGCGGGCTGTTGTTCGCCAAACTGATGGTGCCGGAAACCGAGAATACCCAGGACCGAGCCGACGCAATGAAGCTGATCGCCGAGGAAGACCGTCCGGCCAACGTGATCGACGCTGTTGCCTCGGGTGCTGCTTCCGGTATGCAATTGGCGTTAAACGTTGGGGCGATGCTGTTGGCCTTTATCGCGCTAATCGCGCTGCTGAACGGCATTCTTGGCGGCATCGGTGGCTGGTTCGATTACCCGCAACTGTCACTGGAACTGATCCTGGGCTGGGTGTTCTCACCTATCGCCTTCCTGATCGGGGTGCCTTGGAGTGAAGCGATGGTGGCCGGTTCGTTTATCGGCCAGAAGGTGATCGTTAACGAGTTTGTCGCCTACATGAACTTTGGTGCCTATCTGCGTCCCGACGATGTGGTGGCTGCTGAAGGACTACAGGTGCTGTCACAACACACCAAGGCAATCATCTCCTTTGCGCTGTGCGGATTTGCCAACCTGTCTTCCGTGGCGATCCTGCTGGGTGGGTTGGGTAGCATGGCACCAAATCGTCGTCACGACATTGCCCGCTTCGGTTTGAAAGCGGTGACCGCCGGCACCTTATCCAACCTGATGAGCGCCACCATCGCCGGTTTCTTCCTGGCGTTGTAAGCTATACTTGGCACCAACAACCAGGCTTTAAAGTGCCTTGGCACTGATGCTGAATTCGTAGGGGCGCGGCATGCTGCGCCCGCTACTTTTTGAGTCTGGTTGCCTGCAAAACGGGCATTCGCCTGCTGACCACCGTCTCTTTAGTGAATATGTGAACAATATCGCGTTATTTTGTGATGATCTTCACATATAATTAAGTCCTGTTACAGTGCTATCGTGTGTAGTGTGAATCAGAACACAAATATGCCAGACTGATCGTGTTCAAATGCGTCCGTCGGCTATTCAATATCGAAGGGCTATGTGCGGTGAGAAGGATCTCAGTTGCTGGCGTGGGAACACCATCCTGCGCGCTATCTTCAAGGAACCAAGTCCGCTCGCCAACATCAGATTGCTCAGTTGGAGAGTTTTATGACCGAATTAACCGCAGCAGCGCAACGCGCGCTGAACCTGATGGATTTAACCACGCTGAACGAAGATGACACCGACGAGAAAGTGATCGCGTTGTGTCGTCAGGCGAACAGCCCGGCAGGCCACACTGCCGCCGTCTGTATCTATCCGCGTTTTATCCCGATTGCCCGCAAAACGCTGCGTGAGCAGGGGACGCCGGACATCCGTATCGCCACCGTCACCAACTTCCCGCATGGCAATGATGATATCGACATCGCCGTGGCGGAAACCCGTGCGGCTATCGCCTACGGTGCCGATGAAGTTGACGTGGTCTTCCCTTACCGTGCATTGATGGCCGGTAACGAAAGCGTGGGTTTTGAGCTGGTCAAACAGTGCAAGCAGGTCTGTGCCGCTGCCAACGTACTACTGAAAGTGATCATCGAAACCGGTGAACTGAAGCAGGCGGAACTGATCCGTAAAGCCTCCGAGATCTCCATCAAGGCCGGGGCTGACTTTATCAAAACCTCTACCGGCAAGGTGCCGGTCAACGCCACGCTGGAAAGCGCTGAGTTGATGATGACCGTGATCCGCGATATGGGCGTCGGTAAAACCGTTGGCTTCAAGCCAGCCGGTGGCGTGCGCACCGCAGAAGATGCTCAACAGTATCTGCAACTCGCTGAACGTCTGCTGGGGGAAGGCTGGGCCGATGCTCGTCACTTCCGCTTTGGCGCGTCAAGCCTGTTGGCCAGCCTGCTGACCACGCTGGGGCATAGCACCCAAGCTGCGGGCAACGGTTACTGATTTTCTCTCACGCCTGGTTGCGTTGGGGCTGCCAAGCGGCCCCGTTAACGCGGCGCACAGACGTATCGAATCACGATTTATCCAAAACAGGGGGCTACTTTGTTCCTGGCACAAGAAATTATCCGTAAAAAACGTGACGGGCAACCGTTGAGCGAAGCCGAAATCCGCTTCTTCATTAATGGCATTCGTGACAACGTGGTGTCGGAAGGGCAGATTGCCGCGCTGGCGATGACCATCTATTTCCACGACATGACCATGCCAGAGCGCGTCGCGCTGACCATGGCAATGCGTGATTCCGGCACGGTGCTGGACTGGAAAAGCCTGTCACTGAACGGCCCGATTGTCGATAAACACTCCACCGGCGGCGTGGGCGACGTTACTTCGCTGATGCTTGGCCCGATGGTGGCAGCCTGTGGCGGTTACGTACCGATGATCTCAGGCCGTGGCCTGGGCCACACTGGCGGTACGCTGGACAAGCTGGAAGCGATCCCAGGCTTTGATATTTTCCCAGACGACAACGTATTCCGTAAGATTATCAAAGATGTGGGCGTGGCGATTATCGGCCAGACCAGCTCACTGGCTCCGGCGGACAAGCGTTTCTACGCTACGCGTGATATTACCGCGACCGTCGACTCCATCCCGCTGATCACCGGCTCTATTCTGGCGAAGAAACTGGCCGAAGGGCTGGATGCGCTGGTGATGGACGTTAAGGTCGGTAGCGGTGCCTTTATGCCGACTTACCAACTGTCTGCCGATCTGGCACAGGCGATCGTGGGCGTGGCCAACGGAGCCGGTTGCAAAACCACCGCGCTGCTGACCGATATGAACCAGGTGCTGGCATCCAGCGCGGGTAATGCGGTAGAAGTGCGTGAAGCGGTGCGCTTCCTGACTGGCGAATATCGCAATCCACGTCTGCTGGAAGTGACCATGGCGCTGAGCGTGGAAATGTTGCTGTCTGGCGGCTTGGCTACCGATGATGCTGACGCACGTGCCAAACTGCAAACGGTGCTGGATAACGGCAAAGCGGCGGAAATCTTTGGCCGTATGGTCGCAGCACAGAAAGGCCCAAGCGACTTTATCGAGCGTTACGGCAGCTATCTGCCAGCCGCGACGTTAACCAAGCCGGTTTATGCCGAAAAACCAGGTATCATTACCGCAATGGATACCCGAGCACTGGGTATGGCAGTGGTATCATTGGGCGGTGGCCGCCGTCGTGCGACCGACAGCATCGACTACAGCGTTGGCCTGACCGAGATGGCTCGTCTGGGCGACAATGTCGATACCCAGCGTCCGTTGGCGGTGATCCATGCCAACGACGAAGAGAGCTGGCAGCAGGCGGCAGATGCAGTGCGCGAAGCGATGACGCTGGGCGATAAAGCGCCAGAAGTCACGCCGGTGGTGTACAAACGCATCACGGAATAACCCCGGTCTACAGAATCAGGCGTGGCAGCGGCCTTTTCGCTGTCGCCCTCAGCGTGAATACGCAGGAGAGTATGATGAAACGTACATTTATTATGGTATTAGACTCATTCGGCATTGGCGCGAGTGAAGATGCCAAAAGCTTTGGCGATGAAGGTTCGGATACGCTTGGCCATATTGCTGCTGCCTGTGCGCGTGGCGAAGCCAACGTGGGCCGTAGCGGCCCGCTGACCCTGCCAAACCTGAGCCGTCTGGGTCTGGGCAAAGCGGCGGAAGAATCCACCGGCAAGTTCCCGGAAGGGTTGGATAAAAACGCTGAAATCATCGGTGCTTATGGTCATGCCAGCGAGCTTTCCTCCGGTAAAGATACCCCGTCAGGCCACTGGGAAATTGCCGGTGTGCCGGTATTGTTCGACTGGGGCTACTTCTCGGATGAGCACAACAGCTTCCCGCAGGAACTGCTGGATAAGCTGGTCGCGCGTGCCAATCTGCCGGGCTACCTCGGCAACTGCCACTCCTCCGGTACCGTGATCCTGGATCAACTGGGCGAAGAGCACATGAAAACCGGCAAGCCGATTTTCTACACCTCTGCGGACTCGGTATTCCAGATCGCCTGTCACGAAGAGACTTTCGGCCTGGATCGTCTGTACGAGCTGTGTGAGATCGCGCGTGAAGAACTGACCGAAGGCGGCTACAACATCGGCCGTGTGATTGCCCGTCCGTTCCTGGGTAACAAGCCTGGTGAGTTCCAACGTACCGGCAACCGTCACGATCTGGCCGTTGAGCCGCCGGCTCCTACCGTGCTGAAAAAGCTGGTGGATGAGAAGGGCGGTGAAGTGGTTTCCATCGGTAAGATTGCCGATATCTATGCCAACGTGGGCATTACCCAGAAAGTGAAAGCCACCGGGATCGACGCTTTGTTCGACGCCACCCTGGTCGAGATGGAAAAAGCCGGTGACAACACCATCGTGTTCACCAACTTTGTTGATTTCGACTCCTCTTACGGCCACCGCCGTGACGTAGCAGGCTATGCCGCTGCGCTGGAGCTGTTCGACCGCCGTCTGCCTGAGCTGCTGAAACTGGTTAAAGGGGATGACATCATCATCTTCACCGCTGATCACGGCTGTGACCCAACCTGGCCTGGCACCGACCACACCCGCGAGCATATCCCGGTTCTGGTCTATGGCCCGAAAGTCAAACCAGGTTCACTGGGGCATCGTGAAACCTTCGCCGACATCGGCCAGACCGTCGCCAACTATTTTGGCCTGTCACCGATGGATTACGGCAAATCAATGTTCTAATACCGCTTTTGATGACGCTGGCCTGCAAGCCAGCGTCTTTTTTTACCTGAATTGAGGGAAGTGACTATGGCTACGCCACATATTAATGCTGAGATGGGTGATTTCGCAGACGTAGTGTTGATGCCAGGGGATCCGCTGCGGGCAAAATTCATCGCAGAGACCTTCCTGGAAGGCGCGGTGGAAGTGAACAACGTGCGCGGCATGTTGGGTTTCACCGGTACTTACAAAGGCCGTAAAATCTCGGTGATGGGCCATGGTATGGGTATCCCATCCTGCTCTATCTATGCACGTGAACTGATTGCCGAGTTTGGCGTGAAGAAAATCATCCGTGTCGGTTCTTGTGGCGCGGTGCGTGACGACGTCAAATTGCGTGACGTGGTGATCGGCATGGGCGCTTGCACCGACTCTCAGGTTAACCGCATGCGTTTCAAAGGCCATGACTACGCGGCGATTGCCGATTTTGACATGGTGCGTAACGCGGTAGACGCTGCGGCCGCACAGGGCATCCCGGCGCGCGTAGGTAACATCTTCTCCGCCGATCTGTTCTATACGCCAGATCCAGATATGTTCCAGGTAATGAAGAAGTACGGCATCTTGGGCGTAGAGATGGAAGCAGCAGGCATCTACGGCGTGGCCGCAGAGCTGTATGAAGAGTTCGGTTGCACGGCGTTGACCATCTGTACCGTTTCTGACCATATCCTGCGTCACGAGCAGACCACCGCTGCCGAGCGCCAGACCACCTTTAACGAGATGATCGTTATCGCGCTGGAATCTGTCCTGCTGGGCGACAAAGCGTAATGACCTCGGGGGCGTAGCACGCTGCGCCCCCTATTTATCTATTCACCCTGACAGCCATCTCCATCGCCAATCCTTTACCTTTCCGCTAATTAGCGCTAATACTCTATTTATTACTCTATTCACGGATCTATTCACCGATGAGCAATGTAGAGCAAATTTTGCGTAATGGCCCTGCTACGTCCTACCAATTGATTGGCGCGTTGGGCATTAGCCAACCCACGCTATCGCGGCGTCTCCGCGATTTGGCGGGGACAGTGCTGACCATCGGTAGAGGCCGTGCTACGCGCTATGCTCTCAGACGCGAGGTAGGAGGAGATTCCCACTTCCCACTGTATCAAATCGATAAGTTGGGTAAGGCGCATCTGTTTGCCACGCTCTATCCGATCTTTCCGGCTGACAATTGCGCGGTGCTCAATGAGCAAAACGGCGAGTGGCACCTGTTCGATGGTTTACCTTGGTATCTGAATGATCTGCGTCCGATAGGTTTTCTTGGCCGAGCCTGGGGGAAAGCCGTTGCACGACAGCTTAGGTTGCCGGAAGACGTCCAGCAGTGGAATGAGGAGCAGCGTCTGTTGGCGCTGTGTCACTATGGTGAGGATATGAGTGGCGATCTGTTGCCGGGCGCAGAGAGTTATCAGCGCTGGGTAACGAGCGCGGCTGCAATTCCGGTGCCGATGGCTGACAAGACCAAGCATTACGCTACGCTGGCTGCACGTGCACTAGCGGGGGAACTGATTGGTTCTTCTGCCGGTGGCGAGCAGCCCAAGTTTACGACCTATGCTGAACTGGCAAGCGATCGCTGCCGCCATGTGCTGGTGAAGTTCAGCGCTATACCCAACAATCCTGTCGCACAGCGCTGGAGCGACTTATTGATCGCTGAGTCATTGGCGTTGCAAGTGGTCGCCGAGTCCGGATTGTTTGCTGCGCCTGCAAGAGTGCTGTTTGGTGATGACCGGCAATGTTTTTTGGAAAGTGTACGCTTCGATCGCATTGGCGAGCATGGCCGAGTCGGGCTCGTTTCACTGGAGGCGCTTGATGCCGAATTTAGCGGCAGCGGTGGTGCCAACTGGGTCACGGCAGCGGAAAGGTTATTGCAGCAGAAGATCATCGCTCACCACACTTGTCAGGCGATCTGCCTGTTTTGGGCATTTGGCCGGTTGATTGCCAACAGTGATATGCATCAGGGGAATTTATCGTTCTTGCGTACGGAACAGTGGCCAACGATGTTGGCTCCGCTGTATGACATGTTGCCGATGACGTTTGCCCCGGCCAATAGTGGCAATATGCGACAAACGGCGTTGGAAATCAGATTGGGCAATGAAGTCAGCGGTATTATTTGGCGGCAAGCGGAACGGATGGCTCTGGTATTCTGGCAACTGACGGCTGAGCACCCGCAGATCAGTAAATCGTTCCGGGCCATCGCTAGTGAAATGTTGGCACAGCTACAGGCGCTGAATGATCGCATTCAGCGCCTGGCCTAGCTTACTCTTTTTTGCTCTCTTCCTGCTCTGCCGGTTTTTCGTCTTCGCCATCGTCTACCGTGTTTCCTTCTGCCAGCGGTGTGTTGGCGGTTAACAGGTACGGCGACTGTTGCCAGCGGCTGCGGCGGCCTTGCAACAGGGTGCGCGCCAGAATAATACCAATGGCCAGCGCCAGCAGGATCATCAGGCGTAATAGGTTGGTGGTGTTATCCACCTGCTTGGATTCGGTAGCAAGTACGTGGGTATCCAGCGTTACGCGGATAAAGCCTAGCGGACCATCTTTGCCCTGGATTGACTCCACGAGCTGGTGGTTGAAGTAGCTGCCCGCGCGTTTGCCATCCAGCGCCAGTCGATCGCGTACGCTGATCTGTTCGCCGGAATGGGCAATCAGGGTACCGTCCAACTGATAGACGCTGGCGTCCAAAATGCGGCTGTGATCGGTCAACTGCTTGAGAATGCGCTCAACCTGCTGATTGTCTATGTCGCTGTCGTCGTCCATCAGCGGTGATAGAGTGAAAGCCACTTGCTTAGTCAACGTTTGTGCCAACTCTTCGACCTGTTCCGATCGCGCCATTTGATGGCTCAGGCTAAAATAGGAGGCACCCTGCATCAACAGCACCAGCAACGCCAGGCAAATCAGGATGATCGTGGTGCGATGCAGGCGGAATTTCAGTTTAGCTTTAGCCATAAGGCTTCCTTGGGGTATGGGACACTTTATGTTGCCAGAAGCAATGGCGATAGGATAGCTTGATGCGTCGTTTTATCATGCAGTGTAATTCAGGAGCTAAGGATGCCAAATAGTCTGACCTATTGCGATCTCCCCGCTGAGATCTCTCAATGGCCGGGGTTGCCTCTTTCATTGAGCGGTGACGAAGTCATGCCGCTGGATTATCGGGCGGGCCATACCGGTTGGCTACTATATGGCAGAGAACTGGATAAAGAGCGCATTACACAGTTCCAACGCAAGCTGGGTGCCGCAATGGTGATCGTGACGGCCTGGGCGGTGGAAGATTATCAGGTGGTTCGCCTGGCGGGGACGCTGTCTGCCCGCGCCAAACTGCTGGCGAACGAAAGCGGGCTGGACGTTGCCCCGCTGGGCAAGATCCCCAACCTGCGCAAGTCGGGCTTGCTGGTGATGGATATGGACTCGACGGCGATCGAGATTGAGTGCATTGACGAAATCGCCAAGTTGGCTGGCGTCGGCGAGCAGGTCAGTGAAGTGACTGAACGCGCAATGCGTGGCGAACTCGATTTTACCGCCAGCCTGCGCCAACGCGTAGGCACGTTGAAAGGGGCCGATGCCAATATCCTCAAGCAGGTACGTGACGAATTGCCGCTGATGCCTGGTTTGACCAGCCTGGTGCGCAAGTTGCAGGCGCTGGACTGGCACGTGGCCATTGCCTCCGGCGGTTTTACCTATTATGCCGAGTACCTGCGTGACAAGCTCAAACTGGTGGCCGTGGCCGCCAACGAGCTGGAAATCCGTGATGGTAAGCTGACCGGCGAAGTGCTGGGGCCGATCGTGGATGCGCAATTCAAGGCTGATACTCTGGTGGCGCTGGCTGAGAAGCTGGGGATCCCATTACAGCAAACCGTGGCGATCGGCGACGGTGCCAATGATTTGAAAATGATGCAGGTTGCCGGGCTGGGCATTGCCTATCACGCCAAGCCTAAGGTCTATGAGAAAGCGCAGGTCTCGATCCGCCATGCCGATCTGCTGGGAGTGCTCTGTGTGCTCTGCGGCAGTTTGAAACACGAAGTGAGGTAAGTTGTGGCAAAAGCAGTAAAACGGGCATTTGTCTGTAATGAATGCGGTGCTGACTATCCGCGCTGGCAGGGGCAATGCAGCGCCTGTCAGGCCTGGAACACCATTACAGAAGTGCGCCTGGCTGCGGTCTCCTCTTCCGCTGCCCGCAGCGAACGTAGCGGCTATGCGGGCGATGCCGGCATCAGCAAGGTGCAAAAGCTTTCGGACATCAGTCTGCAGGAGTTGCCTCGTTTCTCTACCGGCTTTGTTGAATTTGACCGCGTACTGGGCGGCGGCGTAGTGCCGGGCAGTGCGATCCTGATCGGCGGCAACCCCGGTGCAGGTAAAAGTACGCTGTTACTACAGGTGCTGTGCAAACTCGCCGAGCAGATGAAAACCCTGTATGTCACCGGCGAAGAGTCGCTGCAACAGGTGGCGATGCGTGCCCATCGTCTCGGCTTGCCGACCGGTGGCCTGAACATGCTGTCGGAAACCAGCATCGAGCAGATCTGCCTGATCGCCGAGCAGGAGCAGCCGCGGCTGATGGTCATCGACTCGATCCAGGTGATGCATATGGCGGATATCCAGTCATCACCCGGCAGCGTGGCGCAGGTGCGCGAAACGGCGGCCTATCTGACCCGCTTTGCCAAAACCCGTGGCGTGGCAATCGTGATGGTTGGGCACGTCACCAAAGATGGCTCGCTGGCCGGGCCGAAAGTCCTCGAACACTGCATCGACTGTTCCGTATTGCTGGATGGTGATGCCGATTCTCGTTTCCGTACGCTGCGTAGCCACAAAAACCGTTTTGGCGCGGTCAATGAGCTGGGCGTGTTCGCCATGACCGAGCAGGGATTGCGTGAGGTGAGTAACCCTTCCGCCATCTTCCTTAGCCGAGGTGATGAAGTGACCTCCGGCAGTTCGGTGATGGTGGTTTGGGAAGGCACCAGACCGCTGTTGGTTGAGATCCAGGCGCTGGTGGATCACTCGATGATGTCTAATCCACGCCGGGTTGCCGTGGGGCTGGAACAGAACCGGTTAGCGATCTTGTTGGCGGTGTTGCATCGTCACGGTGGTTTGCAGATGTCCGACCAAGACGTGTTCGTCAACGTGGTGGGTGGCGTCAAGGTGAGCGAAACCAGCGCCGATTTGGCGTTGCTGCTGGCGTTGGTCTCCAGCCTGCGCGATCGCCCATTGCCTAACGATTTGGTGGTGTTTGGCGAAGTGGGGCTGGCAGGGGAGATCCGCCCGGTGCCGAGCGGCCAGGAGCGTATTTCCGAAGCGGCCAAGCACGGCTTCAAGCGGGCGATTGTGCCGCACGCCAACGTGCCGAAGAAACCACCGGCCAATATGCAGGTGTTTGGCGTCAAGAAGCTGGCGGATGCGCTGGACGTGCTGGAGCAGTTTTATTAATTGCCGCCCGCTGCGCGGAATATGCTATTTTGTTTAGCATAATAAACGGGAGGGGTTATGCGGCAGTTCGATTATCTTAAAGCAGCGATTAAGCAACAGGGATGTACCTTACAGCAGGTAGCCGATGCCAGTAGCATGACCAAAGGCTACCTCAGCCAACTGCTGAACGACAAAATCAAAAGCCCGAGCGCGCAGAAGCTGGAAGCCCTGCACCGTTTCCTGGGGCTGGAATTCCCGCGCCGCGAAAAGAAAGTCGGCGTGGTGTTTGGTAAATTTTACCCGCTGCATACCGGCCATATCTATCTGATCCAGCGCGCCTGTAGCCAGGTCGACGAGCTACATGTGATCCTGTGCCACGATGAGCCGCGCGATCTGCTGCTGTTTGAGAACAGCTCGATGTCGCAACAGCCGACGGTCAGCGATCGCCTGCGTTGGTTGTTACAGACCTTTAAGTACCAGAAAAACATCCACATTCACTCTTTCGACGAAAAGGGCATCGAGCCTTACCCGCACGGCTGGGACGTGTGGAGCAACGGCGTGAAAAGCTTTATGGAGCAAAAGGGTATCGTCCCGAGCTTTATCTACTCCAGCGAAGAGCTGGACGCCCCCCGTTACCGCGAACATCTGGGGATTGAAACCATCCTGGTGGATCCGCAACGCTCCTTTATGAATATCAGTGGTGGCCAGATCCGCCGGGATCCGTTCCGTTATTGGGACTATATCCCCACCGAGGTAAAGCCGTTCTTTGTGCGTACGGTGGCGATCCTGGGCGGTGAGTCCAGCGGCAAGTCCACGCTGGTCAACAAGCTGGCTAACATCTTCAACACCACCAGCGCCTGGGAATATGGCCGTGACTACGTGTTCTCCCACCTGGGCGGTGACGAGATGGCGTTGCAGTATTCCGATTACGACAAGATTGCGCTTGGGCAGGCCCAATACGTGGACTTTGCGGTCAAATACGCCAATAAAGTGGCCTTTATCGATACCGACTTCGTTACCACGCAGGCGTTCTGTAAGAAGTATGAAGGGCGGGAGCATCCGTTCGTGCAGGCGTTGATCGACGAATACCGTTTCGATCTGGTGATCCTGTTGGAAAATAATACCCCTTGGGTGGCCGACGGCTTACGCAGCCTGGGTAGCCCAGTCGATCGCAAGGCGTTTCAGTATCTGCTGGAAGAGATGCTGCACGCCAATAACATCGAATATGTGCACGTTGAGTCGAGCGATTACGAGGAACGCTTCTTGCGCTGTGTTGAGCTGGTGCAGCAACTGTTAGCGGCGGATGCCAGCCGATTGGTGTAATGCCAGAGGATGGTGCTACAAACTCACTCCTTTACCAAATAGCGACTCCAGAACAGCTCCCTCTCCCTATGGGAGAGGGTTGGGGTGAGGGGGATATCCTCGAAATATCAAAGTAATAGAATTTACCAATCACCCCCATCAACTTAGTAAGTTATTACTAACTTACCCTGCATATGCCCATCCAGCAGCTTGGCATGAGCGGCGGTCAAAGTGTCTACCGTCAGCCCCTGTAGCGTTTCGCTCAGCGTGGTGCTCAGTTTGCCAGCATCGAGCAATTGCGCCACCTGTTTGAGTATCTCCCCCTGTTGGGCAATATCCGGCGTGGTAAACATGCTGCGGGTAAACATAAACTCCCAATGCAGCGCAGCGCTTTTCAGCTTCAACGCATTCTGATCCAGCGGTTGGCTGTTCTCGACGATGGTACAGATATGGCCGAGCGGGGCGATCAGATCGCTGATGGCTTGCCAGTGACCGTCGGTATCGTTCAGGCACAGGATGTAATCCACGTGCTCAATGCCCTCCTTGGCCAGATTAGCTTTCAGATCACGATAATCCACCACCAACTCAGCGCCACGTTCGCGGCACCAGGCCGCAGATTCCGGGCGAGAGGCTGTTGCGATGACTTTCACCTTGCTACGCTGTGCTGCCAGAGGGATCGCCAGCGACCCCACGCCACCGGCACCGCCGATGATCAACAGCGTTTTGCCAGCATCGGCATGCTGAATATGCAGGTGTTCAAACAAGGCTTCCCAAGCGGTGAGCGCGGTCAGCGGCATCGCAGCGGCCTGCGCCCAGTTCAGGCTGGCAGGTTTATGCGCCACGATACGGGAATCAATCAGCTGATGGGTGCTGTTGCTGCCCGGACGGGTGATGTCCCCGGCATACCACACCTCATCGCCCGGCTTAAAACCGCTAACGCTGCTGCCGACTTCAACTACCACGCCGCTGGCGTCCCAACCGAGAATGCGTGGCTGCTGTAAGCCATTCTTTTGCAGGCCTGCATGAACCTTGGTATCTACCGGGTTGACGGAAACGGCTTTCACTGCCACCAGCAGATCGAATTGGCTTGGTGTGGGTTTCTCTGGGGTGATCTCGATAAAACTGGCTGGATTTTTTGGATCGACGGCAATCGCTTTGATTAACATAACTGTGCTCCTTAACAAGAATAGACACAGTGTAGACCTTGGGGAGTGGAGTGATAAGATGGACAATAACTAACTAAGTGTTCGTCTGAGGTGAACAATAATGTTCAAGCAGTTACAGGATATGGCGTTGTTTGCGCTGGTGGCCGAGTGCGGCAGCTTTACCGCAGCAGCCAATCGGGCTGGTTTGCCCAAATCCAGCGTCAGCCAACGAGTCAGCCAACTGGAACAAAAGCTTGGCCTGCGTTTGCTCAACCGCACCACCCGCCAGCTAAACCTGACCTTTGCCGGTGAGCGTTATCTTGAACATTGCCAGGAGATGCTGTCGGCTGCCGAACGTGCCGATCTGGCCTTGCAGCGGTTGCGCGACAACCCCAGCGGTCGCCTCCGTATCTCGACGCCTGCCGGGTTGGGAGCAACCTTGTTGCCGCGTCTGGTAGCGGATTTTCAACGCCAGTACCCGGATGTGTCGTTGGAAGTGTCGGTGTCGGATGCCATGGTGGATATGGTGCAGGAGGGGTTTGATGCGGCATTGCGTACCGGCAGGCCGCAGGATTCTTCGTTGATTGGCCGCCGGCTGGGGCATGCTCCCCGCTATTTGCTGGCTTCACTGGAGTATCTGGCCCAGCACCCGCCTTTGCTGCACCCACAGCAGTTACAGCAGCACCTTTGTATTGCTCACCGATCCTGGCCCGCCTGGATCCTGCGCCGTGGTGAGGAGTATTACCGTTGGCAACTGCCGCTGCGCAATACCACCGATAATCTGCTGTATGCGCGTGAGTGTGCCATTTTGGGGGCAGGTATTACGCTGTTACCCGCGTTCCTCAGCCGTGAGGTGGTGGCGCAAAAGCAATTGGTGGAAGTGTTGCCAGAGTGGCAGGCTGAGGGCAACGAGCTGTATCTGGTTTACCCGAGTCGCAAGCTGAATTCACCGGCGTTGGCCTGTTTTATCGATGTGGTGATCCAGCATCCGGTCTTTGTGGACTATGCTCTGGCGCTGGATTGGGGGCAATAAAAAGCCCGCGCATGCGGGCTTGAGAGCGTAGAAAGTCTAGCCGATGTTACTTGGTGACTTTCTTGTACTTGATACGGCGAGGTTCCAACGCATCGGCACCCAGGGTACGTTTTTTGTACTCTTCGTATTCGGTAAAGTTGCCTTCGAAGAACTCCACCTTGCCTTCATCCTGGTAGTCCAGAATGTGGGTAGCAATACGGTCGAGGAACCAACGGTCGTGCGAGATCACCATCGCACAGCCTGGGAACTCCAGCAGGGCGTTTTCCAGCGCGCGCAGGGTTTCAATATCCAGGTCGTTGGTCGGTTCATCGAGCAGCAGTACGTTGCCGCCAACCTGTAGCAGCTTGGCCAGATGCAGACGACCACGCTCACCACCGGACAGTTCGCCCACGCGTTTGCCCTGATCGACACCTTTGAAGTTAAAGCGGCCTACGTAGGCGCGGCTTGGCATTTCGGTGTTGCCCACGCGCATGATGTCCTGGCCGCCGGAAACTTCTTCCCACACGGTTTTGGAATTATCCATGCTATCGCGGAACTGATCGACCGAGGCCAGCTTGACGGTATCACCCAGCACGATGCTGCCGGAATCAGGCTGTTCCTGACCGGACATCATGCGGAACAGCGTAGATTTACCCGCGCCGTTAGGGCCGATGATGCCGACGATGGCCCCTTTCGGTACCGAGAAGGTAAGGTCTTCAATCAGCAGGCGGTCGCCGTAGGATTTACGCAGGTTGTTAACTTCCACCACTTTATCGCCCAGGCGGGTGCCCGGTGGGATAAACAGTTCGTTGGTTTCGTTACGTTTCTGATATTCGGTGCTGTTAAGCTCTTCAAAGCGTGCCAGACGGGCTTTGCCCTTGGACTGACGACCTTTGGCACCCTGACGTACCCACTCCAGCTCTTTCTCGATCGACTTGCGGCGAGCGGCTTCGGTTGAGGCTTCTTGCGCCAGGCGAGCGTCTTTCTGCTCCAGCCAGGAAGAGTAGTTACCTTCCCACGGAATGCCTTCGCCACGGTCCAGCTCGAGGATCCAACCGGCCACGTTATCCAGGAAGTAACGGTCGTGGGTGATTGCCACTACGGTGCCTTCGAAGTCGTGCAGGAAGCGTTCCAGCCAGGCCACGGATTCGGCATCCAGGTGGTTGGTCGGTTCGTCCAGCAGCAGCATGTCTGGTTTTTCCAGCAGCAGGCGGCACAGCGCTACGCGGCGGCGCTCACCACCGGAAAGGTTGGCGATTTTCGCGTCCCACTCCGGCAGGCGCAATGCATCGGCGGCACGCTCCAACTGGGTATTGAGGTTGTGGCCATCGTGGGCCTGAATGATTTCTTCCAGGCGGCCCTGTTCAGCGGCCAGCTTGTCGAAGTCAGCCCCTTCTTCGGCGTACAGTGCGTACACTTCATCAAGGCGTTTCAGGGCACCGACCACTTCGGCCATGGCTTCTTCTACCGACTCGCGAACGCTGTGCTCCAGATTAAGCTGCGGTTCCTGCGGCAGATAGCCGATCTTGATGCCCGGCTGTGGGCGAGCTTCCCCTTCGATATCGGTATCGATGCCGGCCATAATGCGCAGCAGGGTGGACTTACCGGAACCGTTCAGGCCCAGCACGCCAATTTTTGCCCCAGGGAAGAAACTCAGGGAGATGTTTTTCAGTATATGACGCTTCGGCGGTACCACTTTGCCGACGCGGTGCATGGTATAGACGTATTGAGCCACGTTGCTCTGAGCCTCTTAATCAGTTTTTATAGGATGTCTGGCGGCACGAGTGTAGCCCGTTTCAGCACCGGATCCCAGATCCCCTACGACGATCGCCAAGTATAACCGCTATTGGCCCTCACCCCAACCCTATCCCACGGGGAGAGGGAGCTAGTTCAGCGCCATCGGTAGGTTATGTGGCACTGCGTAGGGGCGCTGCATGTTGCGCCCGTGTTGAGGCCAGATGCGGGAGTTAAATTGTGGCACGTTCGGTCCCCTCTCCCTGTGGGAGAGGGCTAGGGTGAGGGGGGAGCTCAGGGGGTGACAACGATCGCTACGCGGCGGTTTTCGGCGCGACCACTGGAGGTCGCGTTACTGGCAACCGGTTGGCGTTTACCCATACCACGAGTGGTGATATTGGCTCGTGGGATGCCGACACCGGCCAGTACATCGGCCACCGCGTTGGCACGGCGCAGAGAAAGCTGGTCGTTGTAGCTGTCTTCGCCGTAGTTATCGGTGTGCCCATCCAGGCGGAATTGCGTGATGTCTACGCTCAGCAGTGCGCGGCCCATCTTCTCGACGATTTCGGTACTTTGAGGACTTAGCTTGCCGACGTTGTTACCGAACAGCACTTTGTCGGAAAAACCGAATTCCCAACCGTTATCGGTCAGTTTAAACCCTTGAGCCTGCAGCAAGGCGATCTGCGCTGCCGTCAGCCCCTGCGGTTTGCTCTGGCAGCCTGCCAGCGTGAGCAAGGCAATAAACATTAACGTCAGTAGGGAAAAAGAGCGTTTAAAATTTTGCTGTAACATTGATTTTTTCTCTTAGGGTTAATTGAGACTCGGTGCTGGCGCTATTTGCGCATCGCTAACCGCCAGCCTCCGTGGGACAAATGTTTTGCCCGATACATCGCATCATCGGCTTCGTGAAGCAGATCCTGAGGCGTAGAGGCATGTTCGGGATAAAACGCGATGCCGATACTCAGCGCGGCAAGCACGGTTTCCTTATTGTGCAACACAATAGGTTGCTGCATACACTCGATGATATTGTCGGCAATCGGTAACACATCGTCGGTGTTGCTGAGCGGTGCTAGCAGGATGGCGAACTCATCGCCTCCCATCCGGGCAACCAGATCGTGCTTGCGCAATCTGCTACGCAGCCGTTCTGCGATGGTGATCAATACGGTATCACCGGCAGCGTGGCCGTGGTTATCATTCACTTCCTTGAAATGATTGCCGTCGATAAACAGTACCGCCAGATTTTCATCGTGTTCGAGTTCCGTCAACGCGCGGCCTAACTGGTTTTCAAAGAAGGCGCGGTTTGGCAGCCCGGTCAGGCTGTCGTGGGTGGCCTGATGGGTTAATGCATCATTCTCTTGCTGCAGATGAGCCTGCCAGGCTTCGATCTCATCGAGTAGGCAGTTAAAATCGCAGCTCAGTTCGTGCAGTTCGGCGATAGGGGCGGAAGGCACACGTAGATCGAAAGATCGATCGCGCCGCACCGTATGGGCCACGTTGGTGATATCATCCAAGGGGGTTACGATCCCAGTGAGCATTCTACGGGATAGCACCAAGGCGCACACTGTACTGAGCGCCAGACAGACAAGCATACCTACCATGCCGCGCATCAGGAATCTCAACAGGCTGTTGCCGCTGCCAGTTAACCATACCAGCCCGATCTGGTTACCTTCATGGGTGATGGGCCATACTACCGCTTCCGGCAAGACCCAGTGGGCGACCAACTGCTCCAGACCATGTAATGCACCATCCGTTGAGTGACTCCAGTTGGCCAGGGAAACTCCCTGTTTATCCAGGACCTTGGCTTCCGAAACCTCTTCGTTGGAGGCGATCAGCATCAGCGCTTCGCGAGCGGCGGGGCGATCCTCAAACACCACCGCAGCTTCAACGGTGTAACTGATCGAGCGGGCGATCAGATGCAGGTTATGATTGGCGTAAGCGCGCAAGGCAAACATTGCCAGCAGCGTCAGGAAGATCCCCGCGGTACCAACGGCGATCAGCGCCAGGCTCAGGTTCATCCGTTGCAGGACTTGGCCCAGCGTAGGGCGAGATGGGGTAGACCCTTTACTGCGTAACAGGCTCATAGCTGCGGCACCTTTTTGCGCGCCAACTGCAGCACGTTGGGGTGAACACGCACGCCACTGCGCGCCAGGGCATCCAGATTCACTTTAAAACCCGTCTGATCGTTGCTGATTTGCAAACAAAAGGCACTGCCAACAGCACATTCCATATCCTTTTCGCTGATGCTGAGGATCGAGTGACCCGTGATCCGATTGATGAACTCTTGTTTTTGCTCGGTATTAACCTCGCCCAAATACACCACATCGCAACTGGTCGCCAGTTGCGGGTCTGACAATTCAATCCGCAGGGCTTTAATTGGCCGCGGGGCCGTCAGCAATACCGGGTCGAACAGACCTTCAGCATACTCGGCAGACGCAGTCACGCATAAGCGGATTGGGTCGGGTTGGGCGGGCCAACGCGCATAGCTGATAATCCCCACCACCATGGTGGTAACGGCATGACTGCGTTTTTGGTCGGGATCTTGCGTATCAGCCCTGGCCACGCTGCAAGACGTCAACAGCGCCAGCAGCAGGATCGGCAAAATGCGACGCGAACGGATCGGGTTCCAGTGTAAACCCTGCGTCCTGCTTGCCAACCATCTGGCCATTATCGACATCATCATCCGCCATTTCCGCCTACGGCCGGCTTGGTGGCACGGCACTCTGATACTAAATAAATTGAATCTGGTCTAGAGGGAAAAAGCTTAACCACATACAAGCCATGATACTACCTGGACCGTCTTGGATGCGGATTGTAGTATAAGAGATGTTTACTGTGCGCTTTATGCGCGCTTTTATAAGATTTTTCCTAGGACTATTTTTGCAATATAAAAACGCCCGGCAGAGTCATGCCAGGCGTTCAAGTTAAGACTGTCTAGTCGGCGGTATTATACCAGAGTTTTGCGGCTCGCTTTTATGCGGTTGATCACCCATTTCTCTACTTCCACAATCAGGAACAGCGCAATGGCGATCATTAGCGTCACGCCCCAGTAGAACAGCGGCAGCGGCGCGGTGCCAAAGAGCGAGTTCATAAACGGCAGATAGATGATGGCCATCTGTAGCAGTAACAACACGCCACTCACCAACCACAGGCCTTTATTCAGGAACAGTTGGCGGTTGAGCGGGAAGCGATCTGCGGTGCGGCAGTTGAACATGTAAACCCATTGTGCGGTGACCAGAGTTTGCAGCAGTACGGTGCGGATCAGCTCGCTGCTGTAGCCACGCGGTGCCATCCAGGCTTCCAGCGCGAAGGCGCTGATGGCGATCAACACCCCGACGAAGCCGATACGCCAGATAGCATGCAGATCCAATACGTTACTGCCCGGCACCCTTGGTTTGCGGTGCATCAACCCTTTTTCGGCAGGCTCATAGGCCAGACCGAAGGAGAGGGTGGTCGAGGTCGCCATGTTCATCCACAGGATCTGGATTGGCGTCAGTGGCAGCATGGCACCGGCCAGAATGGCGATGATGATCAGCAGGCCCTGCGCCAGGTTGGTCGGCAGTACGAACAGAATGGTTTTCTTCAGGTTATCGTAGACACGACGGCCTTCTTTTACCGCGCTGGCGATGGTGGCGAAGTTATCGTCGGTCAGCACCATATCGGCGGCTTCCTTAGTGACTTCGGTACCTTTGATCCCCATCGCGATGCCAACGTCAGCCTGTTTCAACGCGGGTGCATCGTTGACGCCGTCGCCGGTCATCCCCACTACGCCGCCTTTATCCTGCAACGCTTTAACCAGACGCAGCTTATGTTCCGGGCTGGTACGGGCAAAGATATCGTAGCGCACGGCGGCCTCTGCCAGCGCCTGGTCATCCATGTGTTCCAGTTCGGAACCGGTGATGGAATCCTGGCTGTTACCAATTCCCAGCATGGCACCGATGGCCATTGCCGTTTTCTGGTGATCGCCGGTGATCATCTTCACGCGGATCCCCGCTTGCTGGCATTCGGCGATGGCGGCGACCGCCTCAGGACGCGGTGGATCCATCACGCCAGCGATACCGATAAACACCATCTGCTGGCGGATATCGCCGTGATCCAGTTCCACTTCGCCGTCTGGCGTCGTTTTGCTGGCGGCGGCAACCATGCGTAAACCTTGCTCGGCGAAGCGTGACATTTCCGCTTCCCAGTATCCGAGGCGGAAGGGTTGGATGCCCGAGTCGGTCAGTTCGAATTCACACAGTGAGAACAATACGTCTGGCGCACCGGTCAGGAACACCTGGTTTTTGCCCGCGACCTGACTCCGTACCGCCATATATTTGTAGCTGGAGTCGAACGGAATTTTAGCTAGTTGACGTGTTTCGCCGATCGCTAAGCCGGCCTTCATCGCCAGCACTTTCAATGCGCCTTCCGTCGGGCTGCCGGTGACCAGCCAACGGCCGCTGTCATCCTGCTTTACCTGGCTGTCGTTGCACAAAGTGATCGCAGTAATGAACTGTGCCAACGGCGGGATTTCATGGACCTGTGCCGGTTTGTTACTGTCAGCAAAGAAAATACCACCGACCGGCTCATAGCTTTCCCCTTCAACGCGGAAGGCATGGTCGGCCATGATGACGTTTTTCGCCGTCATTTCGTTCATGGTCAGCGTGCCGGTCTTGTCCGAGCAGATCACCGTCATGGAACCCAAGGTTTCCACCGTCGGCAGCTTACGGATAATCGCGCGGTTGCGGGCCATCGACTGCACGCCCAAGGACAGAATAATCGAAATGATAGCGGGCAGACCTTCGGGCACCGAGGCTACCGCCAGGCTGATCAGCGCGACAAGTAGCTCACCGAGCGGCATATCCCGCATTGTGAAAGCAAAGATGAACAGCAATACCATCATCACCAGGATCAGGATGAAGATGTTTTTGCCCAGACGGTCCATCTGTTGCAGTAACGGGGTGCGCTGGGTCTTAACGGTGGAGATCATCTCGCTGATGTGGCCGAGCTCGGTATAGCCGCCGGTTGCGATAACAATGCCCTTCGCATTCCCGGCGCTGATGGTGGTACCGGAGAACAGCAGGTTGGTGCGATCGCCAATCATCACTTCATCAGGGATAGCGTCGGTCTGTTTTGACACCACGCTAGATTCACCGGTCAGGATGGCTTCTTCAACCTGTAGGTTGTGGGATTCCAATAACCGCAGATCGGCGGGAATTTTATCGCCAGGGCGCAATAACACGATATCCCCTGGAACCAAATCTTCCGCATTCACCGTGTGGTTAATTCCGTCACGCACCACAATCGCCTGACTGGAAAGCATATTTTTGATGCCTTTCAGTGATTTCTCAGCACTGTTTTCCTGCACAAAGCCGATAAGGGCATTGATCACGGCAACGCAGAGAATAACCACGGTATCGATCCAATGGCCCATAATGCCTTTAAGGAAGGCAGCGGCCAGCAGAATATAAATCAGTACATCGTTAAAGTGGGCAATAAAGCGCATAAAGGCGCTTTTGCCTGCCTGCTCCGGCAGGGCATTGGGGCCAAACTTCTTCAGCCGTTCGGCGGCTTCCTGTTCACTCAGGCCCTGCTGCTGGCTGTTCAGATGCTGCAGCGTTTGTTCAATATCATATTGATACCAGGCCTTTTCCGGCTTGGGCGGCTCTTGGTATTCAGTGGGGGAACGTGTTGGCATTGAGTGCCTCTCCTTATAGTCAAAATCGTTCGAATCTAAGTCCCCATCTGTGTCGGCAGCCCTTTTGCCGGGGTGATATTCCATTGTTTTCTGTCACACAGACGTGAATGCTAATAATTTTCAGTAAGCTGGTGGTCAAATATCTGCCGCGTGATAGTAAATAATCGCAAACTTGAGTTTTTGATCTGAGATAATAAAAGCCAAGTAATAGGAATTGTTTTAATCTGTATGGAAATGTTTCTGTATTAACGTCTCTGTAATGTAATTTTTTGTATAGGAACACTCTCGTCTACATAGAAAACTATAGAACACCGGCGTTATTGTGTGATGAAAAATTTCCTATAATCTCGTGGTTTTTCAAAACGTCGTCCGACTCTTCAGGCTGGCGCGGCGGCCTGGCAGCGTGGTTTCCCTCTACGTCGATAAACTTGTTATAAAGTAATGAATGGATACGCGTTTTTGCTGTCTATGATTAATACCTGATGCCAGCCCATGGTGGCGGCACGGTTTTGTTCCCGGCGTGGCTTCCCACGGTGGGGCGTGAGACACTCGCAGAGCAGGTCCACTGGCCCGTTGGCTGCTGACGCGGCGCGGCAACGGGGTGGATCGGTTCTGGCAAGCTAACCCAGCGAGGAAAGAGTAAGTATGGTCAAGGTGGACAAATGGCGGCTTTTGGCTGTGGGCCTGTGCCTGACGGCATTTTCTGGTGCAACATTGGCAGACTCCTTGGATGCCGAACGCCAGCGTTATCTGCAAATCAAGCAGGCCTGGGACAGTAAACAGATGGATGTGGTGGCGCAGTTGATGCCCACACTAGAGGATTATCCTCTGTATCCTTATCTGGAATATCGCCAGTTGACGCAGGATCTCAGCACGGCCAGCGCGGCCCAGGTCCAGCAATTTTTGCGGCAGCATCCTACGTTGCCACCGGCAAAATCGCTCTCTGCCCGTTTCGTCAACGAGCTGGCGAGCCGTCAAGACTGGACAACCCTGCTGGCTTTCAGCCCGCAAGAACCTAAACCGGTCGCGGCGCGCTGTAATTTCTATTACGCCAAGTGGGCCACTGGCGATCAGCAGGCGGCCTGGCCCGGTGCCGATGATATCTGGATGAGCGGTAAAACCTTGCCGGGCTCCTGCGATAAGCTGTTCAGCGTCTGGCAGGCTGCCGGCAAGCAAACACCGTTGAACACCCTGTCACGCATGAAGCTGGCGCTGAAAGAGGGTAATAGCAGCCTGGTGAACTACCTGTATCGCCAACTGCCAAGCGATTATCAGACCATGGGTGACGCACTGGTGAAGTTGCAAAACGATCCCGCCACGGTGGAGTCCTTTGCTCGTAGCGTTGGCCCGACGGACTTTACCCGTTCGGCCACCAGTATCGTCTTCGCCAGATTGGCCCGTCAGGATGTAGAAAATGCTCGGGCGATGATCCCAACGCTGGCTCGTTTGCAAAAAATGAGTGAAAGCGAGAAGTTGGGGATGGAAGAAGAGGTGGCCTGGCGATTGATGGGCAACGATGCCACTTTTGAGCAGACTCAATGGCGCGATCAGGTGATCCTGCGTAGCCAACAGCCAGCCTTGCTGGAACGCCGCGTGCGGATGGCGTTGGGCGTGGGGGATCGTCAGGGGGTAAAAACCTGGCTGGCTCGTCTGCCTGAAGAATCGCGCAACAAGGACGAATGGCGCTACTGGCGCGCCAGTGAAATGATTGATGAAGGCAAGCGCAGCGAAGGGGAAGTGATGCTGCGTAGCCTGATGAACGAACGCGGCTTCTACCCGATGGTGGCAGCGCAAAAATTGCAGGTAGCTTATCCGGTGATGGTTGCCGTGGCAGCCAAACCGCGCGCCGACCTGGTTAATGGCCCGGAGATTGCCCGGGTGCGCGAGTTGATGTATTGGAATATGGATAACCTGGCGCGCAGCGAGTGGAGCTCATTCGTCGCCAGCCGCAGCCGTCCAGAGCAAGAAGCATTGGCCCGCTATGCCTTTGAGCAGAAATGGGCCGATCTGAGCGTACAGGCAACCATCGTGGGCAAGCTGTGGGATCATCTCGAAGAACGTTTCCCGATGGCCTGGCCGCAGGAATTCCGCCGAGCTACCGAAGATAAAGGCATTACGCCGAGCTATGCGATGGCGATTGCCCGTCAGGAGAGCGCCTGGAACCCGAAAGCGCAGTCGCCGGTTGGGGCGGCAGGTTTGATGCAGGTCATGCCGCGTACTGCTAAGCATACGGTAGATCTGTTCGGCATTCCAGGCTACACCAGTCCAAGCCAGCTGTTTGATCCGCAAACCAATATCACCATTGGTACCAGCTACCTGGAATCGGTGTATCAGCAATTTGGGCGTAACCGCATTCTGGCGTCTGCGGCCTATAACGCAGGTCCATCACGGGTGAATACCTGGTTAGGTAATAGCGATGGCCGTGTGGATGCGGTGGCGTTTGTGGAAAGTATTCCGTTCTCGGAAACCCGTTCGTACGTGAAGAACGTGCTGGCTTATGACGCGTTTTATCGTTACTTCATGCATCGGCCAGCCAAGGTGCTGACGGATGCCGAGTGGCAACGACGTTATTGATAAATAGCCTTACGTGCAGTGACGTCCCTCACCCCAAGGAGAGGGGACCGAATGTGCCACAATTTGACTCCCGCATCTGGACTTAACAGGGGCGCAGCATGCGGCGCCCCTACGCAGTACCACATCAGCTGCCAACGACGCTGAACTAGCTCCCTCTCCCTGTGGGAGAGGGTTGGGGTGAGGGGGACCAGTTCCGGTATTTTGACCCTAACTCGCGGTATGCTATGCTGCTGTACTAGTTAAATAGTATGGTGGCTGGCATGACGCAATTATCGCTAAACGATCCCGCTCTTTCAGAACAAGGCAATGAAGATTGGCTGCGCTTTGTCGAGCTGTTACAGAGTTCGTTCGACCAGGATCTGCACCAACCGTTGATGCAACTGCTGCTGACGCCGGATGAGCGTACGGCATTGGGAACGCGGGTGCGGATTATTCAGGAACTGATGCGTGGCGAAATGAGCCAACGCGAGCTGAAAAATGAACTGGGGGCGGGCATCGCGACCATCACCAGAGGCTCTAACAGCCTGAAGATGGCGACGCCAGCGCTGAAACAGTGGCTGGAGCAGCAACTACTGGGGTGAAGCATCACCCCGGTCGCTGCTTATTGGTGCGGTGTATTGCCGTTGTTATGGCTGCGGTAAATCGGATTATGGAACGGCACCAGCGCCAGCAGCAGCGCCTGATGGTAAACGCTGGTACGGCTCAAGCGGCCGTCGGTAAAGATGCCGATCGCACCACCCTGGCGTTTAACTTCGCTATTGCCGGTGATCAAGGCCATTTCATTGCCCAACTCGCGGCCTGCGCGAATACCCTGTAAAATTGATTCTGGCAGCATCAGGCTGGCGGAACGCGATTCGCCACGGGTTTGCGGGTTCTCAATCGTCATCCAGGCAAACGTCATATTTTCTTCGATCCCGGCTTCGACCCCAACCCAAAAGTCGGCTTCTGGCCGCACCTGCCGTGCTTCCATCACACGCTGGCGTGCGCCGGTACGGGTTTCGGTATTGCCAATGGGTTGCAGTGAAACGCCGCTGGCGACGTCGACTGACTCGATGCGGCATTGGTCTGCACCGAAGGTATCTTCAAAGGCCAACTGAATAGCCTTGATCTTTGCCGGGTTGGTAGTTGCAGCGATAACATGATACATAACGGCTTTAGCTTCCTTAAAGTGGGGCTGTGTCTTGCCATGATTTTTGATGGCGGCAAGTTATGCGTGGTGCAAGGCACGAGCCACAGATAAACTCAAGTTTCACGCAGTATAACGGAAAAGCATAATGTTACAGGTATACCTTGTTCGCCACGGCGAAACGGAATGGAACGCGGCACGCCGCATCCAGGGCCAGTCCGATAGCCCATTAACCGCCAATGGCGTTCACCAGGCTCAACGGGTTGGCAAGCGCGTTAGCCTCGAGGGCATTACGCACGTGATTTCCAGCGATCTGGGCCGCACCCGCCAGACCGCACAAATCATTGCGGATGCTTGCGGTTGCGACGTTGTGGTTGATGCCAGACTGCGTGAGCTGCATATGGGCGTTCTGGAAGAACGTTTGATCGACAGCCTGACGCCGCAGGAGGAACTGTGGCGTAAACAGATGGTCGATGGTACTGCTGACGGCCGTATCCCTCAAGGTGAATCTATGACCGAGTTGGCCACGCGGATGCATGCGGCGCTGGAAAGTTGCCTGAAACTGCCGGAAGGCAGCAAACCGCTGATTGTCAGCCACGGCATCGCGCTGGGTTGTCTGATCGGGACGGTGTTAGGGTTACCGGCCTATGCCGAGCGCCGTCTACGTTTGCGCAACTGTTCGCTGTCGCGCGTCGACTACCAGCAAAGCCCTTGGTTGGCTCCGGGCTGGATTGTGGAAAGCGCGGGCGATATCTCACATCTGGACATGCCCGCGTTGGATGAACTACAGCGCTAACGGCGGATTGGGATCAGATAGTCGCAGCGGATCTCGGTAGGTGGCTGAGGCGGACGCCGGTCACCTTGCGGATAGAAGCGCTCAATATCGTGCCCTTTGCGACGGGTCAGCTCCAGTGCAGGCAAGCAGGTACCGTACAGGATCAGGATAAAGTCCTGCAGGCCGGACGCGGGCCCCTGGTAGCTGAACATGGCATACTCACCGCTCTGCAGCGTGATAGGTTGACCTTCTGCTACCTTGGTTGGCACGTGCTGCGCTTCCAGTGCCGTGGTATACAGGACTTCCTGTTCGTCGTCCTTTTCCTGGCTTGGCCGTGAGTGGTGCAGACCGTAGAGCACCGGTGGCAGGGTTTCCACATGCCCCAGATACTGCTGCCAGAACTGGGTACGCAGTTCGGAGCGGAAGTTGGAGATTTGCTCTAACGTACAGGAGTAGCTCTGCGTCAGACCGATCAGCTGTAGCTCCGGCAGCGTGACAAACTCTGGATGTGGCAGCGTAAAGGCGCCCAGACGTATTGGTGGGCACATGCCAAAGGCGTTCCAGTCTTCTGAACGGCGATACAGCGCTGGGGTTTGCGCAAACTGTTTTTTGAATGCGCGAGTGAAGGTCTGCTGTGAGTCGAAACGATACTGCAAGGCAATATCCAGAATAGGCCGACTGGTGAGGCGCAACGCGACCGCAGCTTTGGACAATCTTCTTGCCCGAATATAAGCCCCGATGGCGTTTCCAGTGATATCCTTAAACATCCGTTGCAGATGCCATTTAGAGTAACCCGCTTTTGCCGCCACGTTATCCAGTGACAAAGGTTGGTCCAAATGGCTTTCCAGCCAGCTAAGCAGATCACGAATGATACCGGCTTGATCCATAGAACTTCCTCGTAGAGCTTCAGGTTCGGCACCTGAACTGTTTGATTTGTCATGCTGATAGCTGATGCTGACTGACGTGTTCATCAATCAGTGGCATTACCTACGGCGCTTGCACGATATGCGTTGCGAGAAGGCGGGGGAAAACTTGTGTTAACAGGCTATAAGCGATGACGATGCCGCATAATAGCAACTTTTTTCCTCCGCGACTCTCAAAGATTTTTCTCGCGCTCTGTGCTAAAAAGAGCAGTCTGGGCCTGGAAAAAACCACTTCTGTGACCTGACGTATCGGCGTTCTTATTAGCAGCCCTGCTTTTTAACATGCTGTTCTATTGGAGTTAAGTGAATGAAAAAAGGATGGATATTTTTGTTTGGCCTGATTTGCGCAACGGTTAATAGCGCGCAGGCGGAACAGGTGGGATCGGTCGATACGGTATTCAAACTGTTTGGCCCGGATCATAAAATCGTGGTGGAAGCGTTCGACGATCCCGATGTGAAAAATGTAACTTGTTATATCAGCCGGGCAAAAACCGGTGGCATAAAAGGTGGTTTAGGGCTGGCAGAGGATACCTCGGATGCCGCCATTTCTTGTCAGCAGGTGGGGCCGATTGAGCTGAGCGACAAGATTAAAAAGGGTAAGGCGGAGGGAACCGTGGTGTTCCAGAAGCGTACTTCTCTGGTGTTCAAAAAGCTGCAGGTGGTACGTTTTTATGATGCCAATCGCAATGCGCTGATCTACCTCAGCTATTCCGATCGGGTGGTTGATGGTTCACCGAAGAACGCCCTGAGTGCGGTGCCGATCATCCCCTGGGGTGAGCCCAAATAGCAGACCAACAAAAAGGGTCCAGCAAGCTGGACCCTTTTTAATGTCTGGCGTAATAAAGGTTTACTCTTCCAGATCGCCGCAGAAGCGGTAACCTTCGCCATGAATGGTGGCAATGATTTCCGGCGTATCCGGCGTGGATTCGAAGTGCTTACGAATACGGCGGATGGTCACGTCTACGGTACGGTCATGCGGTTTCAGCTCACGGCCGGTCATTTTCTTCAGCAGTTCACCACGGGACTGGATTTTGCCCGGGTTTTCACAGAAGTGCAGCATGGCTCGGAATTCGCTGCGTGGCAGTTTGTACTGCTCGCCGGCAGGACCGATCAGAGAGCGGCTGTTGATGTCCAGCTCCCAACCATTGAACTTGTAGCTCTCGACCAGTTTGCGCTCTTCGCCGACGCTGCCCAGATTCATGGTGCGTGACAGCAGGTTGCGCGCACGGATAGTCAGTTCGCGTGGGTTGAACGGTTTGGTGATATAGTCATCGGCGCCGATTTCCAGGCCGAGGATTTTATCGACTTCATTATCACGACCGGTCAGGAACATCAGCGCGACGCTGGCTTGTTCGCGTAGTTCACGCGCCAGCAGCAGGCCGTTCTTGCCTGGCAGGTTGATATCCATGATAACCAGATTGATATCATTTTCGGACAGGATGTTGTGCATTTCTGCACCATCATTGGCTTCATGAACAATGTAGCCTTCCGCCTCGAAAATGCTCTTCAGGGTGTTACGAGTGACTAACTCGTCTTCGACAATCAGAATGTGCGGGGTCTGCATATTTGCTACCTAAAATTGCCAACAAAATAGAAAATAGGAAGTACAGCAGTCTTGGTGTTCTTCCATGGAGGGCAGAGATACCGCTCACGTTCCCTCAATAACCAAACGACTAAAGTACGTAAACTCGTTCTTGATGCGCTTCCATCAGTGTCAACAAGATCGCTAGCTGGGTGGGGGTGCTCTTTTTTACAACCCCGAATGATGCCAAAACGGCGCACATCCTAACCCTATTAACAGCAATATAACAGTGTGTGCCGAATTCATCACCTAACAAAACTACGCTTTGTTGACATATATCAAATTCAATTGTAGCACGTTAACAGTTTTGTGAAAAACACTTACAGAAATGCCAGGTTATGTCACAGATCGTCAAATTCTGTGAACGATTCAGCTTTGCTGGAGCTGAGGGGTCACAATTGACGGCTAACTTTTTTTGATTGAAATGCAACGTTTTGTTTTTATATAAAATTAAAACTTAACTTGTAACTATGTAGGTTTCGTTTGGTTTGTCGATTGAAAGGCCTGTTTAATAATATTATAGCAGGCGGGTAGTAACGATGTTAATCGATTGTAAATATAATCAGACAATTCCCAACAGTCAAAGAACTATTATCATTATTTTTCTGGAGTCTTGATGCAGCTTCATATCGTGTTAGTCGCGCCCGCACGGGCGGAAAATGTTGGCGCAGCAGCGCGGGCGATGAAAACCATGGGGTTCACTTCGTTGCGCATAGTCGACAGCGAGGCTCATCTACAGCCCGCCGCCCGCTGGGTCGCCCATGGTGCTGGCGATATTCTGGATGCGGTGCAGACGTTCCCTACTTTGCAGCAGGCGTTGGCCGACGTGGATTTTACCGTGGCAACCACCGCCCGCAGCCGCGCGCGCTTTCATTACTACTGTACTCCTCAGCAACTGACGGACCAGTTGGTGGAACGCCAGCAATGGGTACATCAGGCCGCATTGGTGTTTGGCCGTGAAGACTCGGGCCTGACCAACGAAGAGCTGGAGTTGGCCGATCTGTTGACCGGCGTACCGATGGTGGCCGACTATCCTTCGCTGAACCTCGGCCAGGCGGTGATGGTGTATTGCTATCAACTGGCGCAGTTGATGGCCGTCAGCGCACCGCAGGAACCGCTTGCCGATAGCGGGCAACTCAAAGCGCTGCGCCAGCGGGCAGATCGCCTGTTACAAGCGCTGGAGGTGGCGGGTGACCAAAAATTGCGCGATTGGTTACATCAACGCCTGGGGGTATTGCAGCAGCGCGATACCGTCATGCTGCACACTTTGCTGCATGATATTGAAAAAAAATTGGCCCAATGATGTAGGTGTTTTCCGTTTGTCATTTGGTGTTATTCACTATTAATGTGGCTTTTTAGTGATTTTTTGTTCTGCTATTTTGTTTTTTTATCGGCTTCATCGCGCAGATCGCGCTGTGGCCAGTAAATAGGCAAAATAAAGAAATAATTTGACTTGGCCAGGCGATTGCTTTAACCAATAGAGGGGACAGCGATTCTAATGAGACAGACAACATGCGAAACATCAGCCTGAATACGACAATTATTACCACCACCGATACCACAGGTAACGGGGCGGGCTGACGCGTACAGGAAACAGAAGAAAAAAGCCCGCACCTAACCAGTGCGGGCTTTTTTTTCGGCATAAATTCAGGAGAGAACAGAAATGCGAGTGCTTAAATTTGGTGGAACCTCGGTAGCGAATGCGGAACGTTTTCTGCGCGTTGCCGATATCGTGGAGAACAATGCACGCCAGGGACAGGTCGCCACGGTATTGTCCGCACCGGCCAAGATCACCAATCATCTGGTGGCGATGATTGAAAAAACGGTCGCCGGGCAGGATATTCTGCCAACCATGAGCGACGCCGAGCGCATCTTTGCCGAACTGCTCAGCGGTCTGGCTCAGTCACTGCCAGGTTTTGAGTACGATCGCCTGAAGGCGCTGGTCGAGCAGGAGTTCGCCCAGCTCAAACAGGTACTGCATGGCGTGGCGCTGTTGGGGCAGTGTCCGGACAGCGTCAATGCGGCCATCATCTGCCGGGGTGAAAAACTCTCTATTGCCATCATGGAAGGCGTCTTCAAAGCCAAAGGCTACCCGGTGACGGTGATCAACCCGGTAGAGAAACTGCTGGCTCAGGGCCACTATCTGGAATCAACTGTAGATATTGCCGAGTCCACCCTGCGTATTGCCGCAGCGCGTATTCCAGCTGACCATATCATCCTGATGGCAGGCTTTACTGCGGGTAACGACAAGGGCGAACTGGTGGTGTTGGGGCGCAACGGCTCCGATTATTCCGCCGCAGTGCTGGCCGCCTGCCTGCGTGCCGACTGCTGCGAGATCTGGACCGATGTGGACGGGGTTTATACCTGCGATCCGCGTACCGTGCCGGATGCCCGCTTGCTGAAATCGATGTCCTACCGAGAGGCGATGGAGCTTTCTTACTTCGGCGCCAAAGTTCTCCACCCGCGTACCATCACCCCGATTGCCCAGTTCCAAATCCCTTGTCTGATTAAAAACACTGCCAACCCACAAGCTCCCGGTACTTTGATTGGTGGCGAAAGCGTGGCCGATGATACGCCGGTCAAGGGCATCACCAACCTGAACAATATGGCGATGATCAACGTTTCCGGCCCGGGCATGAAAGGCATGGTCGGTATGGCGGCGCGGGTATTTGCCGTGATGTCACGCGCAGGGATCTCGGTGGTGCTGATCACCCAGTCCTCTTCCGAATACAGCATCAGCTTCTGTGTGCCACAGAGCGAGCTGCAACGTGCCCGTCGTGCCCTGGAAGACGAGTTCTATCTGGAGTTGAAAGACGGCGTGCTGGAGCCGCTGGACGTGATGGAGCGCCTGGCCATCATTTCGGTGGTCGGTGACGGTATGCGCACCCTGCGCGGCATCTCCGCGCGCTTCTTCTCTGCTCTGGCGCGTGCCAATATCAACATCGTGGCAATCGCGCAAGGATCTTCGGAGCGTTCAATCTCCGTGGTGGTCGATAATGATTCCGCAACCACCGGGGTACGCGTCAGCCATCAGATGTTGTTCAATACCGATCAGGTGATTGAAGTGTTTGTGATTGGCGTCGGCGGCGTCGGCGGGGCACTGATCGAACAGGTCTACCGCCAGCAGCCTTGGTTGAAGCAAAAACATATCGATCTGCGCATCTGCGGCATTGCCAACTCACGGGCGATGCTGACCAACGTGCACGGTATCTCGCTGGAAAGCTGGCGGGACGAGTTGGCCGAAGCCAAAGAGCCGTTCAATCTGGGCCGTCTGATCCGCCTGGTGAAAGAGTGCCATCTGCTCAACCCGGTGATTGTCGACTGTACTTCCAGCCAGGCGGTGGCCGATCAGTATGCCGATTTCCTGGCCGACGGTTTCCACGTGGTGACGCCAAACAAGAAGGCCAACACCTCGTCGATGAATTATTACCAGCAACTGCGCACCGCCGCAGCCGGTTCTCGCCGCAAGTTCCTGTATGACACTAACGTGGGCGCGGGTCTGCCAGTGATCGAAAACCTACAGAACCTGCTCAATGCGGGTGATGAGCTGGTGCGCTTCACCGGCATTCTGTCGGGATCGCTGTCCTTTATCTTCGGTAAGCTGGATGAGGGGATGTCACTGTCGGCTGCTACTTTGGAGGCCAAAGCCCTCGGCTATACCGAGCCAGACCCGCGTGACGATCTCTCGGGGATGGACGTCGCTCGCAAACTGCTGATCCTGGCACGTGAAGCGGGCTATGCGCTTGAACTGAGCGATATTGAAGTTGAATCGGTGCTACCGGCTTCGTTTGATGCCAGTGGTGATGTCGAGAACTTTATTGCCCGCCTGCCGGAGCTGGATGCCGAATTCAACCGCCGTGTGGCCGCCGCTGCCGCAGAAGGCAAAGTACTGCGCTATGTGGGGGCCATCGAAGAAGGCCGCTGTCTGGTACGTATTGATGCGGTAGACGGCAACGATCCGTTGTATAAAGTGAAGAACGGTGAGAACGCCCTGGCCTTCTACAGCCGCTACTATCAGCCATTGCCGCTGGTGCTGCGCGGCTATGGCGCCGGTAATGATGTGACGGCGGCCGGGGTATTTGCCGACCTGTTGCGCACACTGTCTTGGAAGTTGGGAGTCTAATATGGTTAAGGTGTATGCACCGGCCTCAATTGGTAACGTCAGCGTCGGGTTCGATGTGCTGGGAGCTGCGGTTTCCCCTGTCGACGGCACGTTGCTGGGAGATTGCGTCAGCGTGGAAGCGGCTAGCCGCTTCAGCCTGGAAAATAGCGGGCGCTTTGTCAGCAAGCTGCCGACCAATCCAAAACACAACATTGTTTATCAGTGTTGGGAGCGTTTCTGTCAGGAAATCGGCCGTGAAGTGCCGGTAGCGATGCGGTTGGAGAAGAACATGCCCATCGGTTCCGGGCTAGGCTCCAGCGCTTGCTCGGTGGTTGCCGGCCTGATGGCGATGAACGAGTTTTGCGACCGTCCGCTCAACGAGATGCAACTGCTGGCCCTGATGGGCGAGTTGGAAGGGCGCATTTCCGGCAGCGTGCATTACGACAACGTTGCGCCGTGCTATCTGGGCGGCTTGCAGTTGATGCTGGAAGAAGAAGGAAACATCTGCCAGGAAGTGCCTGGCTTTAAAGACTGGCTGTGGGTGATGGCCTATCCGGGCATCAAAGTCTCTACCGCAGAAGCGCGTGCCATTCTGCCTGCGCAATATCGCCGCCAGGACTGTATCAGCCATGGCCGCTATCTGGCGGGCTTTATTCACGCTTGCCACACTCAGCAACCGCGTCTGGCGGCCAAGCTGATGCAAGATGTGATTGCCGAACCTTATCGCACCCGCCTGCTGCCGGGCTTTGCCGAAGCGCGCAAAGCCTCGCAGGATATCGGTGCCTTGGCCTGTGGCATCTCCGGCTCCGGCCCGACGCTGTTTGCAGTCTGTGATGACGGCGCAACGGCGCAACGCATGGCCGATTGGCTCACCCACCATTACCTGCAAAACGACGAAGGTTTTGTTCATATTTGCCGCCTGGATACCGCCGGCGCTCGACTATTGGGATAACGCATGAAACTGTACAATCTGAAAGATCATAACGAACAGGTCAGCTTCGCGCAGGCGATCAAACAGGGCCTGGGCAAGCAGCAAGGGCTGTTTTTCCCGCTGGAACTGCCAGAATTCGAGCTGACCGAAATTGATAAGCTGCTGGAGATGGATTTTGTCACCCGCAGCAGCAAGATCCTGTCCGCTTTTATTGGCGATGAGATCGGTGAAGAGGCGCTGTACAAGCGCGTAAAGGCCGCGTTTGAGTTCCCGGCTCCGGTAGCGCAAGTGGAGAGTGATGTCGCTTGCCTGGAGCTGTTCCACGGCCCGACGCTGGCATTCAAAGACTTCGGCGGCCGCTTTATGGCCCAAATGCTGGCCGAAGTGGCTGGCGATCAGCCGGTGACCATCCTGACGGCAACTTCTGGTGATACTGGAGCGGCCGTGGCTCATGCCTTCTATGGCCTGAAAAACGTGCGCGTAGTGATCCTCTATCCACAGGGCAAAATTAGTTCGTTGCAGGAAAAGCTGTTCTGTACTCTGGGTGGCAACATCCACACCATCGCGATTGATGGCGACTTTGATGCCTGCCAGGCGCTGGTCAAACAGGCGTTTGACGATCAGGAGCTGAAAGAGGCGGTGCACCTGAACTCGGCCAACTCGATCAATATCAGTCGTCTGTTGGCGCAGATCTGCTACTACTTTGAAGCGGTGGCGCAGTTGCCACAGGAAGCTCGCAATCAGCTGGTGGTGTCCGTACCCAGCGGCAACTTTGGTGATTTGACCGCTGGCTTGCTGGCGAAATCCCTGGGGCTACCGGTGAAGCGCTTTATTGCCGCCACCAACGCCAATGACACCGTGCCACGTTTCCTGACGAGCGGCGAATGGCAGCCAAACACCACCGTAGCGACGTTGTCCAACGCGATGGACGTCAGCCAGCCTAACAACTGGCCGCGTGTGGAAGAGCTGTTCCGCCGTAAAATCTGGCAGTTGAAAGAATTGGCTCATGGCGCGGTGAGTGATGAAACCACCAAGGACACCATGAAAGAGTTGGCGGCGTTGGGTTATCTTTCAGAGCCTCACGCGGCGATCGCCTACCGCGTGCTGCGCGATCAACTGCAAGAAGGGGAGTTTGGTCTGTTCCTGGGCACGGCGCATCCGGCCAAGTTCAAGGAAAGCGTCGAAGAGATCCTCGGCCAGGAGCTTCCGCTGCCTCAGGCTTTGGCGGTACGCGCTCAGTTGCCGCTGTTGTCACATAACATGCCTGCGGACTTTGCGGCACTGCGTCAATTCATGATGACCTTGCCTGTCTGATAACGCCTGTCCCTATACCCCTCACCCCAACCCTCTCCCCAAAAAGGAGAGGGAGCTGGACGGAGTCGTGGTGAGGTACGGTGTTTAGGTAGATTTTTGCACTCGACAACGAACTCGATCGGTCCCCTCTCCCTGTGGGAGAGGGTTAGGGTGAGGCGCGATCGATTATTGTTCCGGGCGTTTAAACACCAGCTCATTACCCGCCGAGGCCGCCTCATCGAAGGCATACCCTTCCAGATTGAAATCCACCAGTTGTTCACTGCGGTTCAAGCGATTCTTGATGATAAAGCGGCTCATCAGCCCACGTGCTTTCTTGGCGTAGAAGCTGATGACCTTGTATTTGCCGTTTTTCTCGTCCAGGAATACCGGCTTGATCAGTGAGCCACGCAGCTTGGCCGGTTTCACCGACTTGAAGTATTCATCGGAAGCCAGGTTTACCACGACATCGTCACCTTGTTGTTCCAGAGCCTGATTCAGTTTTTCGGTGATCCGATCGCCCCAGAAGCTGTACAAGTCTTTACCCTGCGGGTTTTCCAGCTTGATCCCCATTTCCAACCGGTAAGGCATCATCAGATCCAGCGGGCGCAACATCCCGTACAGGCCAGACAGCATACGCAGATGCTGTTGTGCGAAGTCGAAGTCCTCTTCGCTGAAGTCTTGCGCCTGTAAACCGGTATAAACGTCACCTTTAAACGCCAGCAGCGCCTGACGAGCGTTGTCCGGGGTAAAGTCGGGCTGCCACTCGCCAAAGCGTGCGGCATTCAGGCCCGCCAGCTTATCGCTGATATGCATCAGGCCGGAAATTTGTGCCGGGGTCAGCTTACGGCAGATTTTGATCAGCTTTTGCGACTGGTCCAGTAACTCGGGCTGGGTAAAGCGCTCGGTGGCTAATGGGCTTTCATAATCCAGGGTTTTGGCAGGTGAAATAATAACGAGCATGGTCACATCCTGTTTATCAACATGTGGCTACTGTAGCAAAAAGCGGGCAAGACCAGGAGGTATGGCTGCGATAGGGCGCACTTTACGCACGCCCTGTAGCGTTAACGCTGCTTGGTGGGTTCCCAGATGCCCGGTTCGAGTTGGGATTCCAATTCCGGGTAGCGGTTGGGGCTAAAGCTGGGTAACTTGCCGAGCGAACGCTGATGGTTGTAGTCCTTGGCCAGTTTGAATGCCACGTTGGACAGTAGCAAGATAGCGGTCAGGTTGGTGATCGCCATCAGCGCCATCGAGATGTCCGCCATTTTCCACACCGTGGGTAATTCTGCCATCGAGCCAAACATCACCATGCCCAAGGCAAAACAGCGGAAAATCGTCAGCTTGGTCGGGTGGTTGTGCTTGAGGAAGATCAGGTTGTTCTCGGCATAGGCATAATTGGCAATGATGGAGGTAAAGGCAAACAGGAAAATGGCAATGGCGACAAAGGGCGCGCCCCAGTCACCGACGGCATTGGCCATGGCCCGTTGAGTCAACTCGATGCCGCTGATGTTGGTTGAGGGATTATCCAGCGCACCGGAGGCCAGAATAATCGCCGCTGTGGCGCTGCAGATAATGATGGTGTCGACAAATACGCCAAGCATCTGCACATAACCCTGCGAAGCCGGATGTGGCGGATATGGGGCGGCGGAGGCGGCCGCGTTGGGCGCGGATCCCATCCCACCTTCGTTAGAAAACAGGCCGCGTTGGATACCCTGCGTCATGGCCTGGGAGATCCCGTAGCCCAAGGTACCGGCCGCGACTTCTTGCACGCCGAAAGCGCTTTTGAAGATCAGCGCCAGGATGGCTGGCATCTGCTCGATGTTCAGGCCGATGATCCATAGCGCCAATAGCAGGTAGCCCAGAGCCATAAAGGGGACGATTTTTTCCGCGACGCGGGCGATGGTACGGATGCCGCCAAAGATCACTATGGCGCTCAGTACCACGACCCCCATGCCGACATGCATAGGATCGGAGTTAAAGGCCACGGAGCTGGCCAGCGCGATCGAGTTGGCCTGTACTGCATTGAACACCAGGCCGAAAGCGATCAGCAGGAAAACGGAGAACATCACGCCCATCCAGCGCATCCCCAGCCCTTTTTCCATATAGTAGGCCGGGCCACCACGGTAGTTGCCGTTATCGTCCTTGGTTTTGTAGAGCTGTGCCAGGGTGCTCTCAATAAAAGAGGTTGCCATGCCGATAAATGCGACCACCCACATCCAGAAGATGGCTCCTGGGCCACCGGCGGTGAGCGCTATCGCCACGCCGGTCAGGTTGTTAGTGCCGATACGTGCGGCTAACGACGTGCATAGTGCCTGGAAGGATGAAATACCTGCACTGTCGCTTTTGGTGCTGTTCTTCAGCACGGAAAACATATGGCTGAAATGGCGAATTTGAATAAAACGGGTACGCAAGGTGAAATAGATGCCGGTACCCAGCAGCAAATAAATCAGTACCGATCCCCACAGGATGTTATTGATAAAGTTAATCAGATCCGTCACAGGTTTCTCCTTGTCAAGATCTACAGTACCTCAGATTTTTCGTCTTTTTTTACGAGGAAACTGAGTCAGTTCTCTACAAGATGTTGGCTAAAATCATCCAAATTGTCTGGGATCGCAGCTTTCTTTGGATTTTAGCGGTGAATAAAACAGCTGGCGGGAATTTAACATAATTTCTGAGGGTGATAGCGCGTTAATGCCGTGGCGTTGGTTCGGTAATTGCGAAATATCAGCGCGTAACCGGTTGCCCGCACAAGGATAAAACAACCGCCGCCAGCGCACGATTTTCCTGCCTTGCGCCGGGCTACGTGCATGTTATTATCAGGACAAGGCATGGTTGAACGATGCCAAAAGTTCATGCACAAACGATGAGATAATGCCAACATGACCGATAAATTAACGTCCCTACGCCAGCTGACTACGGTAGTTGCGGATACGGGTGATATCGCTGCAATGAAGCTATATCAACCGCAAGATGCCACCACCAACCCTTCGCTGATCCTCAACGCAGCGCAAATTCCTGAATACCGTAAACTGATCGATGAAGCCATTGCCTGGGCTCGTGAGCAGAGCAGCGATCGCGATCAGCAGGTTGCCGATGCCGCAGACAAGCTGGCCGTCAACATTGGTCTGGAGATCCTGAAACTGGTACCGGGCCGCATTTCCACCGAAGTGGACGCCCGCCTGTCTTATGACACTGAAGCCAGCGTCGCCAAAGCCAAGCGCCTGATCAAACTGTACAACGAAGCCGGCATCAGCAATGACCGCATTCTGATCAAACTGGCCTCTACCTGGCAGGGCATCCGTGCGGCAGAGCGCCTGGAAAAAGAAGGCATCAACTGTAACCTGACGTTGCTGTTCTCCTTCGCTCAGGCGCGTGCTTGTGCCGAAGCTGGCGTGTACCTGATCTCGCCGTTTGTTGGCCGTATTCTTGACTGGTACAAAGCCAATGGCGACAAGAAAGAGTTCGCCCCACACGAAGATCCGGGCGTAGTTTCCGTGTCCGAAATTTATCAGTACTACAAGCAGCACGGCTATGAAACCGTGGTGATGGGCGCCAGCTTCCGTAACGTGGGTGAAATCATCGAACTGGCGGGCTGCGATCGTCTGACCATTGCACCTGCACTGCTGAAAGAACTGGCAGAGAGCGAAGGCGCACTGGAACGTAAACTGTCTTATACTGGCGAAGTGAAAGCGCGCCCGGCACCGCTGACCGAGTCTGAGTTCTACTGGCAGCATAATCAGGATCCAATGGCAGTTGAGAAACTGACCGACGGTATCCGCAAGTTTGCCGTAGACCAGGGCAAGCTGGAAAAAATGATCGCCGACCTGCTGTAATAGCGGCAAGCAATCAGCATAGAAGGTGGCTCCGGCCACCTTTTTTTATGCCTGAATGCCGCAAAACCCCTATACTCCCGTCATTAATCTCCCTTGGGAAACCGGGGCATCAGACAGAGGTAAAATATGGATACATTACGCATTGGTTTGGTTTCTATTTCGGACCGCGCTTCTGGGGGCATTTATCAGGATAAAGGGATCCCGGCGCTGGAAGAGTGGCTGGGCAATGCCCTGGCGACGCCGTTCACGCTGGAAACCAGGCTGATCCCCGACGAGCAGACGCTGATTGAACATACACTGTGCGAGCTGGTGGATGAAATGGGTTGCCATCTGGTGTTGACTACCGGCGGCACTGGCCCGTCCCGACGTGACGTGACTCCCGATGCCACGCTGGCGATTGCCGATCGGGTGATGCCTGGTTTTGGCGAGCAAATGCGCCAAATCAGCCTACACTATGTGCCAACGGCGATCCTTTCACGCCAGGTTGGGGCGATCCGCAAACAGG
The DNA here is from genome assembly GCF_000633355.1 of Serratia sp. H1w. Classification (GTDB taxonomy): domain Bacteria; phylum Pseudomonadota; class Gammaproteobacteria; order Enterobacterales; family Enterobacteriaceae; genus Chania. Next base: position 124,339 of record NZ_AYMQ01000094.1, on the reverse strand, counting down.
CGTTGATCATCAACCTGCCGGGGCAACCTAAATCGATTAAGGAAACGCTGGAAGGGGTGAAAGACGCAGCAGGCCAGGTGGTGGTACACGGTATTTTTGCCAGCGTGCCTTATTGCATCCAACTGCTCGAAGGCCCCTATGTCGAGACGCATGAGGCGGTGGTAGCAGCATTTCGTCCCAAGAATGCGCGCCGCGAGATAAATCTCTAAATTTCAGCAATCTGCGGGATAACCTTCAGCGCATCTGGTGTGAAAGTATTTTGCCGTTATAGTAAGGAACTTTTTACAGTAAGCCATTACGCTTTCTGTGTCTTCCCTGTTTCCACAAACGGTAACTTATGCATCACGATAATAATCGCCGGCTTAACCGGCAAGATTATAAGACTCTGACGTTGGCTGCCCTGGGCGGCGCGTTGGAGTTTTATGACTTCATCATCTTTGTTTTCTTTGCCGCAGTTATGGGGGATCTGTTCTTCCCGGCTGATATGCCTGAATGGCTGCGTCAGGTGCAGACCTTCGGTATTTTTGCGGCGGGCTATCTGGCTCGGCCTCTGGGCGGCATTATCATGGCGCACTTCGGTGATCTGGTTGGCCGTAAAAAGATGTTCAGCTTGAGCATCTTGCTGATGGCGTTACCGACACTGGCGATGGGGATGCTGCCAACCTATGCCAGTATCGGCATTGCCGCACCATTACTGCTGCTGTTGATGCGGGTACTGCAAGGCGCGGCTATCGGTGGTGAAGTTCCTGGTGCCTGGGTGTTTGTGGCGGAGCATGTGCCGCGCAAACGTATTGGATTTGCCTGTGGCACGCTCACGGCTGGCCTGACGGCCGGTATCCTGCTCGGCTCGCTGGTTGCCACCATCATCAACACCACGCTCAGCCAACAGGCCATTCATGACGGTGGCTGGCGTATTCCGTTCTTCCTGGGCGGCATCTTCGGTCTGTTTGCCATGTATCTGCGCCGCTGGTTGCAGGAAACCCCCATCTTTATCGAGATGCAGGCGCGTAAAGCGTTGGCAGAAGAGTTACCGCTGAAATCAGTGGTGATGAATCATCGCAAAGAGATCGTGGTTTCGATGCTGCTGACCTGGCTGCTATCGGCAGGTATTGTGGTGGTGATCCTGATGACGCCAACCTATCTGCAAAAGCAGTTTGGCATAGCTCCAGCGTTGTCACTGCAAGCTAACAGCATCGCCATCATCTTTTTGTTTGCCGGGTGTATTACTTCCGGATCATTGGCGGATCGCTTTGGCGCCAGCAAAACCTTTATCGTCGGCAGCTTGCTGTTGGCTGGGTGCAGCTGGCTGTTCTATCAGTCGGTGGGGACCCATCCTGAAATGCTGTTTGCTACCTACGCGCTGGTTGGCTTTAGTGTAGGAATTGTCGGTGCGGTACCTTACGTGATGGTGCGGGCTTTCCCGGCGGAAGTGCGATTTACCGGGATTTCGTTCTCATATAACGTGGCATACGCGATTTTTGGCGGTCTAACCCCGATATTCGTCACGCTGATCATGAAGTTAACCCCGTTAGCGCCCGCTTACTATGTATTGGCGTTATCGGCGATCGGCCTACTGCTGGGGATCTACCTGCGCAATGATTTGAACAGTGAAAAGCCGGTGTTGAATTAAGCGATTTTCGGTCAATAAAAAGCCCTGGGGTTTATCACCACAGGGCTTTTTTTATATTGGAACGGTTATCAGGCAGTGACGGCTACAGGTTTTGCCTGCTGCACTTCCACCGGACCAATGGGCAGCACGGTGCGGCCCAACTGTTCGTTGATCACTTCTGCCATGGCCAGATAAATGGCGCTGGCACCACAGATGATGCCTTCGTAACCGGCGAACGTCAGGATCGCGTGGTTACCGGTGATGTTGCCGACCGCCAACAGGGCGAACAGCAATGTCAGGCTGGCAAACACGAACTGCAACCCGCGGTTGGTGCGCAGCGTTCCGAAGAACATGAACAGGGTGAAGACGCCCCACAGTGCCAGATAGATGCCGAGGACGTTTGCGTCGGTCGGTTCTGCCAGGCCCATGCGTGGCAGCAACAGGATGCCTACCAGGCTCAGCCAGAAGCAACCGTAAGAGGTGAAGGCGGTCAAGCCGAAGGTGTTGCCTTTCTTGAATTCAAGAAGACCGGCAAAAATCTGAGCCATGCCACCGAAGAAAATCCCCATACTGATGATGACGGAAGTCAGTGGGAAGAAGCCCGCGTTGTGCAGGTTCAGCAAGACGGTAGTCATCCCGAAGCCCATCAGACCCAGGGGGCCGGGATTTGCCAACTTGTTGGAGTGCATATGTCCTCTGCGATAACAGAATTGTAACGAAAATGGATAGGTAATTTAATAATTGGTCTGAATGGCCGAAAAACCCATAACTTCCATCAGAGCGCGCGGCATCATAATGATCCCCACGTCAGGAAACAATGATCTGACTGCTGATTAAAACGAAATTTTTTTTGCCCTGCCCCTTGATGCTGGTGTGGATGGCCCCATCTTATTGGCAACCGCAGTTGCTGACCGCGGGTAACACTGAGATGCCGGGCAGTTGAAAAGCAAAAAAACGCCCGCATATAAGTTAGCAACCTGACCGATTATGAATTTATTAGTGGAGATGTTTAGATGGGCAAAATCATTGGTATCGACCTGGGTACAACCAACTCTTGTGTAGCAATTATGGATGGTGGCAAGGCGCGCGTGTTGGAGAACGCCGAAGGCGATCGCACCACACCTTCAATCATCGCATATACCCAGGATGGTGAAATTCTGGTTGGCCAGCCTGCTAAGCGTCAGGCTGTTACTAACCCACAAAACACCCTGTTTGCGATCAAGCGCCTGATTGGCCGTCGCTTCCAGGATGAAGAAGCACAGCGTGACAAAGCTATCATGCCTTACAACATCGTCGCTGCCGATAACGGTGACGCCTGGTTGGAAGTGAAAGGCCAGAGAATGGCTCCTCCGCAGATCTCTGCGGAAGTGCTGAAAAAGATGAAGAAAACGGCGGAAGATTACCTGGGTGAGCCGGTAACTGAAGCGGTTATCACCGTTCCAGCCTACTTCAACGATGCTCAGCGTCAGGCAACCAAAGACGCCGGCCGTATCGCGGGTCTGGAAGTGAAACGTATCATCAACGAACCTACTGCTGCTGCCCTGGCTTACGGCCTGGACAAAGAAGTAGGCAACCGCACCATCGCAGTTTATGACCTGGGTGGCGGTACTTTCGATATCTCAATCATTGAGATCGACGACGTTGATGGTGAAAAAACCTTCGAAGTTCTGGCGACCAACGGTGATACCCACCTGGGTGGTGAAGACTTCGACAGCCGCCTGATCAACTATCTGGTGGAAGAGTTCAAGAAAGAGCAGGGCATGGATCTGCGCAACGATCCGCTGGCGATGCAGCGTCTGAAAGAAGCCGCTGAAAAAGCCAAGATCGAGCTGTCTTCTGCTCAACAGACCGACGTCAACCTGCCGTACATCACTGCGGATGGCAGCGGTCCAAAACACATGAACATCAAAGTGACCCGTGCAAAACTCGAGTCGCTGGTAGAAGATCTGGTGGCCCGTTCTATCGAGCCGCTGAAAGTGGCACTGAAAGACGCAGGCCTGTCGGTTTCTGACATTCAGGACGTGATCCTGGTTGGTGGTCAGACCCGTATGCCTATGGTTCAGAAGAAAGTTGCTGACTTCTTCGGTAAAGAACCACGTAAAGACGTTAACCCGGACGAAGCAGTGGCCGTAGGTGCTGCGGTTCAGGGCGGTGTGTTGGCCGGTGATGTGAAAGACGTATTGCTGCTGGACGTTACCCCACTGTCACTGGGTATCGAAACCATGGGCAGCGTGATGACGCCGCTGATCACCAAAAACACCACTATCCCGACCAAGCACAGCCAGGTGTTCTCTACTGCCGAAGACAACCAGGCAGCGGTGACCATCCACGTGCTGCAGGGTGAGCGCAAGCGTGCCAGCGATAACAAGTCACTGGGTCAGTTCAACCTGGACGGCATCCAGCCGGCACCACGCGGTATGGCGCAGATCGAAGTTACCTTCGATATCGACGCCGATGGTATTCTGCACGTGTCTGCGAAAGACAAGAATACCGGCCGTGAGCAGAAGATCACCATCAAGGCATCTTCTGGTCTGAACGAAGAAGAAATCCAGAAAATGGTACGCGATGCTGAAGTGAACGCTGAAGCTGACCGTAAGTTCGAAGAACTGGTGCAGACTCGTAACCAGGCGGATCACCTGATCCACGGTACCCGTAAGCAGTTGGAAGAAGCGGGCGAGCAACTGCCTGCCGAAGACAAAACGGCTATCGAGAGCGCACTGAAAGATCTGGAAGTCGCGGCGAAAGGCGAAGACAAAGCCGAAATCGAAGCGAAAACCCAGGCTCTGGTGCAGGTTTCCGGCAAGTTGATGGAAATGGCCCAGGCTCAGGCGCAGCAGGCTCCAGGTGCTGATGCTGGTGCAGACAACGCGGCGCAGAAAGATGACGACGTGGTTGACGCCGAGTTCGAAGAAGTGAAAGACAAAAAATAATAGCCCTTAAGCGGGCACGGTGCGGCCACAGGCCGTAACCGGAAACCAGCACGGGCGTCGAGGCAACTCTACGCCCGTGCACGCATGTTAAGGGTAAGAGAAATAATGGCGAAGAGAGATTATTACGAGGTGCTCGGCGTAGCCAAAACGGCGGACGAGCGCGAAATCAAAAAGGCGTATAAGCGCCTGGCGATGAAGTACCATCCCGATCGTAATCAGGAAAAAGACGCCGAAAGCCAGTTTAAAGAGGTCAAGGAAGCCTACGAGATCCTGACCGACGATCAAAAACGTGCTGCCTACGATCAATACGGCCATGCTGCTTTTGAGCAAGGTGGCATGGGCGGTGGTGGTGGCTTTGGTGGCGGCGGTGCCGACTTCAGCGACATCTTTGGCGATGTGTTTGGCGATATCTTTGGTGGCGGGCGCCGCCAACGTGCCAGCCGTGGATCCGATTTGCGTTACAACATGGATCTGACGCTCGAAGAAGCCGTACGCGGTGTGACCAAAGAGATCCGTATTCCAACGCTGGAAGAGTGTGATGTCTGCCACGGCAACGGTGCCAAACCGGGCAGTTCGCCGGTCACCTGTCCGACCTGCCATGGTCAGGGCCAGGTGCAGATGCGCCAAGGGTTCTTCACCGTGCAGCAGGCTTGTCCGCACTGTCACGGGCGTGGTCAGATCATCAAGGATCCTTGCAACAAGTGTCACGGTCATGGCCGCGTAGAGAAGTCCAAAACCCTGTCGGTGAAAATCCCGGCGGGTGTGGATACCGGCGATCGTATCCGCTTGGCGGGTGAGGGTGAAGCTGGTGAGCACGGTGCACCGGCAGGCGATCTGTACGTTCAGGTTCAGGTGAAAGCTCACCCGATCTTCGAGCGTGAAGGCAATAACCTGTACTGCGAAGTGCCGATCAACTTTGCTATGGCCGCACTGGGTGGCGAGATTGAAGTGCCAACGCTGGATGGTCGCGTCAAGCTGAAGGTTCCGGCGGAAACCCAAACCGGCAAACTGTTCCGCATGCGTGGCAAAGGGGTGAAATCGGTACGAGGTGGCAGCCAGGGTGACCTGCTGTGCCGCGTGGTGGTAGAAACTCCGGTAAGCCTGAACGAGAAGCAGAAGCAGCTGCTCAAAGAGCTGGAAGTGAGCCTGGGTGGCCCTTCTGGTGACAAGAACAGCCCGCGTTCGAAAAGCTTCTTCGACGGCGTGAAAAAGTTTTTTGACGATCTGACTCGTTAATCAACATTCTCAGCGCGTCAATTATCAACCCCGGCTTGCCAAAGCCGGGGTTTTTCTTTGTAGCCAGTCATAAATCGATACCCCCTACTAAGAATGTGACTTATAATTGGTATTGTTCGGTTTTTTCGAGTTATTTTGCATTTATAAACTGATTTTTTCGATGTTATTCCTCGCTTATACTTGTGGTCTTGTCTGGAAACCTCGGCGTTATGACGCCGGGCAATTATTCTGGAGTGACGTACTGTGACTACTATTATTCGTCAATTTCTGCGTCAGGAAGCCGCTGGTGGCATCATTCTGATCGCTGCCGCCGTGGTGGCTCTGATCATGGCTAATACCCCCGCCCAGGGGCTGTATCAGGCTTTCCTCAACCTGCCGGTAGCGGTTAGTATCGCCTCGCTGGAGATCGCCAAACCGTTGCTGCTGTGGATTAACGACGGGCTGATGGCCATCTTCTTCCTGGTGGTAGGGCTGGAGGTTAAGCGCGAGCTGTTGCAAGGCTCGCTGGCTGGGCGTGACAAGGCCATCTTCCCGGCGATTGCTGCCCTGGGCGGCATGTTGGCTCCGGCGCTGATCTATCTGCTGTTCAACGGTGCCGATGAAGTGACTCGCCAAGGCTGGGCTATCCCGGCGGCAACGGATATTGCCTTCGCCTTGGGTGTGATGGCCTTACTGGGTAACCGCGTGCCGACCAGCCTGAAAGTGTTTTTGCTGGCCTTGGCAATTATTGATGACCTCGGGGTCATTATCATTATCGCGCTGTTCTATACCCATCAGGTCTCGATGGCGGCGCTGGGCGTTGCGGCTGCAGCGATCGCGGTATTGGCTTGGATGAACTGGCGGGGCGTGGGCAAAACCTCGCTGTATATGATGGTTGGATTGGTGCTGTGGGTGGCGATCCTCAAGTCCGGCGTTCATGCGACGTTGGCGGGGGTGATTGTCGGCTTTATGATCCCGCTGAATGCCAAGAGTGAGCCTTCACCCTCCGAAACATTGGAGCATGAGCTGCACCCTTGGGTCGCCTTCCTGATCCTGCCGCTGTTTGCCTTTGCCAACGCCGGCGTGCCGTTGCAAGGGGTTTCCCTGAGCGGGCTGACTTCACTGTTGCCGCTGGGGATTGCCGCTGGGTTGTTTATCGGTAAGCCGCTGGGAATTTTCGTTTTCTGCTGGTTGGCGGTGAAGCTGGGGATCGCTCGTTTGCCGCAGGATATCGGCTTTAAGCAGGTGTTTGCCGTGGCGGTGCTGTGTGGTATTGGTTTCACCATGTCGATCTTTATTGCCTCACTGGCCTTCGCCGATGCGGATGTGGCTCTCATTACCTATGCCAAATTAGGCATACTATTGGGATCGACCAGTGCTGCGGTAGTAGGTTACGGCCTGCTGCGTTTAACATTACCTCGCAGCCGATAACCTGTATGGTTAATCCCTTGTTGATAAAGGGGTATTATAATCGTAGTGACAGCGCGGCTTTATCCGCCGCGCTGTACTTGGGATAAGATGACTTTGCGTTGTCTGAAATTAACGATAGGGAGTTTGTCGCTCATCACGGCAGACCGTTTGCCGATGAGAAACCTAAGGAGAGAACGTTTTGAGAATGTCTCATATCAACTTTAACCATCTGTATTACTTCTGGCAGGTCTGCAAGGAGGGGTCGGTCGTCGGTGCGGCAGAAGCCCTGTTCCTCACGCCGCAGACCATCACCGGCCAAATCAAGGCGTTGGAAGAGCGGCTCAACGGCAAGCTGTTCAAACGTCAGGGGCGCGGATTGGTGCCTTCCGAGCTGGGCCAACTGGTGTTCCGCTATGCCGACAAGATGTTTATGCTCAGCCAGGAAATGCTGGATATCGTCAACTACCGCAAGGAGTCCAACCTGCTGTTTGACGTTGGCGTCGCGGATGCGCTATCCAAACGGCTGGTCAGCCAGGTATTGGAAACGGCGGTGGTGGTGGATAACGAACAAATTCACCTGCGCTGCTTTGAATCTACCCATGAGATGCTGCTGGAGCAACTGAGCCAGCATAAGCTGGATATGATCCTGTCGGACTGCCCGGTCGACTCCAGCCAGCAGGAAGGGCTGTTTTCGCTGAAGCTGGGCGAGTGTGGGGTCAGTTTCTTCTGCCGTCAGCCGATACCCGATTTGCCGTTCCCCGCCTGTTTGGAGCAGCGCCGCTTGCTGATCCCGGGAAGGCGTTCGATGTTGGGGCGCAAATTGCTCAACTGGTTCAACACTCAGGGTATCAAGGTCGAGATCCTAGGGGAGTTTGACGATGCGGCCCTGATGAAGGCTTTTGGTCTGTACCACAATGCCATCTTCGTGGCGCCAACGCTGTATGCGCTGGATACCTATAGCGATGATGACGTGGTAGAAATCGGGCGGGTGGACAGCGTGCAGGAAGAGTATTACATCATTTTTGCCGAGAGAATGATCCAGCATCCGGCGGTACAGCGGGTATGCAACAAGGACTTCTCGGCGCTGTTCGCGCTGTAAGCTTGAATTTCAGGCGTAAAAAAACCGGCCGAGGCCGGTTTTTTTAACAAGCACACAACGTAATGCTTATTGCATTGCGTTGATACGCGCAGTCAGGTTCGACTTATGGCGCGCAGCTTTGTTTTTGTGGATCAGGCCTTTAGCTGCCTGGCGATCCACAAGTGGTTGCATTACGAGGAATGCGTTTTGTGCTGCGTCTTTGTCGCCAGCTGCGATAGCTGCGTCAACCTTCTTAATGAAGGTACGCACCATTGAGCGACGGCTAGCGTTATGCTTGCGACGTTTCTCAGACTGTATGGCGCGTTTCTTAGCTGATTTGATATTAGCCAAGGTCCAACTCCCAAATATATATATTGAGGACAATTCAAAGGTCGAGGAATATGCCCTTTTAGCCTTCGTTTGTCAATGGATTTGTGCAAATAAGCGCCGTTTGTACGGGCGGCACTTGCTACGTTGTGATGGCGCAGGATTTTACCAGCTTCAGCCATGGGAATACAGTGTTTCGCGAGAAAAATCGCCATGTGATTTGCATCACAGTCTGCAAGCTGTTGGTCGTGGTGGGTTATCCCCCGTCTTTCAAGCTTCTGCCCGAGGGCAAGCTTGATATCAGTCGGCCAATATACCACGCATTGGGCCAGATAAACGGTGGTTTAGGCGATTATCCTCCGGTATGGTATGACTATTACATCAAAGGAACCAATCGCGGGTTAACCTTAACCGCTGTACAAGGTATAATCCGCCGATTTCCACTGTGTTGGGCCAGCTATGCAGCTAATTCGCGGCATCCATAATATCCGTGCACGCCACCGTGGCTGCGTGCTTACCATCGGCAACTTTGACGGCGTCCATCGCGGTCATAAGGCGCTGTTGGGGCAGTTGAAGCAGGAAGGACGACGCCTGGGGCTACCGGTGATCGTCATGATCTTTGAGCCACAGCCGCTGGAACTGTTTGCCGCGGATAAGGCTCCGGCCCGCCTCACGCGTTTGCGTGACAAGGCTAAATACCTGGCACAGGCCGGGGTTGATTACCTGTTATGCGTCAAGTTTGATCCCCGCTTTGCCGCCCACACCGCCCAGGCATTCGTTGCCGAGCTGCTGGTCGAAAAACTGGGGGTAAAATTCCTGATGGTGGGGGATGATTTCCGCTTTGGTGCTGGTCGCCAGGGGGATTTCCCACTGTTACAGCTTGCCGGGCAAGAATTCGGCTTTGAGGTGGTCAGCACGCCAAGCTTCCGCGAAGGCGAGCTGCGCATCAGCAGTACCGCCATCCGCAATGCGCTGCGTGATGACGATTTGCCGCTGGCAGAAACCCTACTGGGGAATCCTTACAGTATTTCCGGGCGCGTAGTGCATGGCGATGAACTGGGGCGAACCATCGGTTTCCCAACCGCCAACCTGCCGCTCAAACGCCTGGTTGCCCCGGTTAAAGGGGTCTATGCGGTCGATGTTTATGGCCTGGGCCCCGAGCCTTTACCGGGCGTGGCCAATATCGGCACCCGCCCGACGGTGGCAGGCATACGTCAGCAGTTGGAAGTGCATTTGCTGGACGTAACTATGGATCTTTACGGGCGCCACTTGGATGTGGTGCTGCGCGCAAAATTGCGCAATGAACAGCGTTTTGCTTCGCTCGATGCGCTAAAGCAGCAAATCGCCAATGATGTGGTGACGGCCCGGGCGTTCTTCGGGCTACAGACACCGGTTTAATCTACGAACCGAAACGAGATCGAGAATCTAATGAGTGACTACAAGAATACCCTGAACTTGCCGGAAACAGGGTTCCCGATGCGTGGCGATCTCGCCAAGCGTGAACCTGGCATGCTCGCACGTTGGTATGAACAGGATCTGTACGGGATCATTCGTGCCGCCAAAAAGGGCAAGAAATCCTTCATTCTGCATGACGGCCCTCCGTATGCGAATGGCAGCATTCACATTGGTCACTCGGTAAACAAGATCCTCAAAGACATTATCATCAAGTCAAAAGGGATGGCTGGCTTTGATTCGCCTTACGTTCCAGGCTGGGACTGTCACGGTCTGCCTATCGAACTGAAGGTTGAGCAACTGTATGGCAAACCGGGTGAGAAACTGACACCGGCAGAATTCCGCCAGAAGTGTCGCGAATATGCTGCCGAGCAGGTTGAAGGCCAGAAGAAAGACTTTATCCGTCTGGGGGTACTGGGTGACTGGGATCGCCCTTACCTGACCATGAATTTTAAAACCGAAGCCAACATCATCCGTGCATTGGGCAAGATCATCAGCAATGGTCATCTGCTCAAAGGCGCCAAGCCGGTGCACTGGTGTACGGACTGCGGTTCTTCCCTGGCGGAAGCGGAAGTTGAATATTACGACAAAACCTCGCCGTCCATCGACGTCGCGTTCCACGCGGTTGATGCCGCGGCGGTGGCCAGTAAGTTCGGCGTACACAACGTTAATGGTCCGATCTCCCTGGTGATCTGGACGACCACGCCGTGGACGTTACCGGCTAACCGTGCGATCTCGCTGAATGCAGAATTCGCTTACCAACTGGTGCAGATTGACGGCCAATGCGTGATCCTGGCTGCGGATCTGGTGGAAAGCGTGATGAAGCGCGCAGGCATTACTTCCTGGGCCGTGTTGGGCGACTGCAAAGGCAGCGATCTGGAACTGATGCGCTTTACCCATCCGTTCATGGGCTTTGACGTGCCAGCAATCCTGGGCGACCACGTTACGCTGGACGCCGGTACCGGTGCTGTACATACCGCACCTGGCCACGGCCCGGATGACTTCGTGATCGGCCAGAAATACGGCCTGGAAGTCGCCAACCCGGTTGGCCCGAACGGTTGCTACCTGACTGGCACCTATCCGACGCTGGACGGCAAGTTCGTCTTCAAGGCCAACGATCTGATCGTTGAGCTGCTGCGTGAGAAAGGCGCATTGCTGCACGTGGAAAAACTGCAACACAGCTACCCGTGCTGCTGGCGTCACAAAACGCCGATCATCTTCCGCGCTACGCCACAATGGTTTATCAGCATGGATCAGAAGGGCCTGCGTAAGCAGTCGCTGGAAGAGATCAAAGGCGTGCAGTGGATCCCTGATTGGGGCCAGGCACGTATCGAAACCATGGTCGCTAACCGCCCGGACTGGTGTATCTCACGTCAGCGTACCTGGGGCGTGCCAATGTCCCTGTTCGTGCACAAAGAGACCGAGCAGCTTCATCCACGCAGCGTAGAGCTGATGGAAGAAGTGGCCAAGCGCGTTGAACAAGATGGGATCCAGGCCTGGTGGGATCTGGATGCTGCCGATATCCTCGGTGCCGATGCAGCCGATTATGTGAAAGTGCCAGATACGCTGGACGTGTGGTTCGACTCCGGTTCGACCCATTCTTCAGTGGTTGATGTGCGTCCAGAATTCAACGGCCACTCTGCCGACATGTATCTGGAAGGCTCCGACCAACACCGTGGCTGGTTCATGTCATCGCTGATGATCTCAACCGCCATGAAGGACAAAGCGCCTTACAAAGAAGTGCTGACCCACGGCTTTACCGTCGATGGCCAGGGCCGCAAAATGTCCAAGTCGATCGGCAACACCGTCAGCCCGCAGGACGTGATGAACAAGCTGGGTGGCGACATTCTGCGTCTGTGGGTGGCTTCTACCGACTACACCGGCGAGATTGCGGTTTCCGACGAGATCCTCAAGCGTGCTGCCGATTCTTATCGCCGCATCCGTAACACCGCGCGTTTCCTGCTGGCTAACCTGAACGGGTTTGATCCAAGCACCGACTGCGTGGCACCGGAAGAGATGGTGGTCCTGGATCGCTGGGCCGTGGGCCGAGCATTGGCTGCACAGCAGGATATCGAGCAGGCGTATGCCAGCTACGACTTCCACGAAGTGGTGCAGCGCCTGATGCAGTTCTGCTCGGTGGAAATGGGGTCCTTCTATCTGGACATCATTAAAGACCGTCAGTACACCGCGAAAAGCGACAGCGTTGCCCGCCGCAGCTGCCAGACCGCCCTGTTCCACATTGCAGAAGCGCTGGTCCGCTGGATGGCACCGATCATGTCGTTTACCGCCGATGAAATCTGGGCCTTCCTGCCAGGCAAGCGCGCGCAATACGTCTTTACCGAAGAATGGTACGACGGCCTGTTCGGGCTGGCAGAGGGCGAAGGCATGAACGATGCGTTCTGGGCCGATCTGCTGAAAGTACGTGGCGAAGTGAACAAGGTGCTGGAACAGGCGCGTGCAGACAAGCACATTGGTGGTTCGTTGGAGGCGGCGGTTACGCTGTACGCCGATAGCGATCTGGCAGCACGTCTGAACAGCCTGCAAGATGAACTGCGTTTTGTGCTGCTGACCTCATCGGCCAGCGTGGCACCGATTGCGGATGCTCCGGCAGATGCGCAGCCAAGCGAACTGTTGAAAGGGCTGAAAATTGCGTTCAGCAAAGCGGATGGTGAGAAGTGCCCGCGCTGCTGGCATTACACCACCGATGTCGGCCAGGTGGCGGAGCACGCAGAACTCTGCGGCCGCTGTGTGACCAACGTAGCCGGTGACGGCGAAAAACGTAACTTTGCCTGAGAACAAGCGCCTGATGAGTAGACCGATAAGTTCGACCGGCTTGCGCTGGCTATGGCTGGTAGTGGTGGTGCTGGCGCTGGATTTTTTCAGCAAACAGTGGATCCTGAGTAACTTCGTGCTGGGCCAGACCCAGCCGTTGTTCCCGTCAATCAACCTGTACTACGCCCGTAACTACGGTGCGGCGTTCAGTTTCCTGGCGGATCACGGCGGCTGGCAGCGCTGGTTCTTTGCCGGTATTGCGATCGCCATCGTGGTGGTGCTGCTGGTGATGATGTATCGCAGTAGCGCCCAGCAGAAGCTGAACAATATCGCCTATGCCTTTATTATCGGCGGGGCGCTCGGCAACCTGTTTGATCGCCTGTGGCATGGCTTTGTGGTCGATTTCATCGACTTTTATATTGGCAACTGGCATTACCCCACCTTCAATCTGGCGGACAGCTTTATCTGCGTCGGTGCCGCCATGATTGTGCTGGAAGGGTTCTTGCCGGCGAAGAAAAGTGTCAAGAGCGAAGGTAAGTGATATGACGGCTCAGGTTAACGGCAACAGCGCAGTATTAGTGCACTTTACGCTAAAACTGGCAGATGGAACGACCGCTGAATCAACCCAGGGAAATGGCAAACCGGCGCTGTTCCGCCTAGGTGATGGCAGCCTGTCTGCTCCGCTGGAACAGCAGTTGATCGGTCTGCGGGCTGGGGACAAGTGTGCGTTTAGCTTGCAACCGGAAGCGGCGTTTGGCGCGGAGAACCCGGATCTGATCCAGTTCTTCTCGCGCCGTGACTTCAACGAGACCGGTGTACCGGATGTCGGCACCATCATGCTGTTTACCGCCGTTGACGGTAGTGAAATGCCTGGTGTGGTGCGTGAAGTGACGGAAGACTCGATCACCGTTGATTTCAACCATCCGCTGGCGGGGCACCCGGTGACCTTCGATATCGAAGTGCTGGAGATCGATCCGCAGCAGGAGGACGCGCATGCAAATATTGCTGGCTAACCCGCGCGGCTTTTGTGCCGGGGTCGATCGTGCGATCAGCATTGTAGAACGTGCGCTGGAGATTTACGGCGCACCGATTTACGTGCGTCACGAAGTGGTGCATAACCGCTACGTGGTCGAAAGCCTGCGTGAGCGTGGTGCGGTATTTATCGAAGAGATCGCGGAAGTGCCGGATGGCTCGATCCTGATCTTTTCCGCCCACGGAGTCTCACAGGCAGTTCGTGCCGAGGCCAAAGCCCGCGATCTGACCATGCTGTTCGATGCCACCTGCCCGTTGGTGACCAAGGTGCATATGGAAGTGGCCCGTGCCAGCCGTAAGGGCACCGAGGCCATCCTGATTGGCCACGCCGGGCATCCGGAAGTGGAAGGCACCATGGGCCAGTACAGCAACCCTCAGGGGGGCATGTATCTGGTGGAGTCGCCGGAAGATGTCTGGCAGTTGCAGGTGAAGAATGAGCGTAACCTGTGCTTTATGACGCAGACCACCTTATCGGTGGACGATACTTCCGACGTGATCGATGCGTTGCGTAAGCGTTTCCCAGAGATTATCGGGCCACGCAAGGACGATATCTGTTACGCCACGACCAACCGTCAGGAAGCGGTGCGCAGTTTGGCAGGTGACGCCGATGTGGTACTGGTGGTGGGGTCGAAGAACTCCTCTAACTCCAACCGCCTGGCCGAACTTGCCCAGCGAGTGGGTAAACCGGCCTATTTGATCGACTCGGCGGCGGACATTCAAGAGTCCTGGCTGAAAGACGCCAGCAACATTGGTGTCACTGCCGGGGCCTCTGCGCCGGACGTGCTGGTTCAGGACGTTATCAGCCGCTTGAAAGCGTTGGGTGGTAAAGACGTGCATGAGATCAGCGGCCGCGAAGAGAACATCGTGTTTGAAGTGCCGAAAGAACTGCGCATGGATATCAAGCAGATCGACTGAGTACCAGAAAGTGACTAAACAACGGGGAGCTAAGGCTCCCCGTTTTGCATTCTAGCTCGCAGAAACCACAAAAAACCGCCTTATCGCCATTCAACGTAATGCATAAATCGTGCATGATTATGTCTATTGCGCCGTTGGCATTAATCGGGTAATTGTTAATCAATTGACAGCGTTACTGATGAAATGCTCGGGGTATCATTATTTTCTAATCCCCTGACAAATCCTCTGGCAGTCACAAGGTGGGCCAGTTACCCTGAACTTATAGCCGAGGATCGGCTTTTGACCATAAAAGAGAGCGAAGTATGACTGATTCACAAATCCGCATCGCGATTGCGGGTTCCGGTGGCCGCATGGGGCGCCAGTTGATCCAGGCCGTGCAGCAGGCACAGGGCGTGGTATTGGGGGCAGCGTTGGAGCGCCCGGGTTCTAGCCTGGTTGGTACCGATGCCGGTGAACTGGCCGGCGTTGGCCCTCTGGGTGTCACCGTCAGCGATAACCTGGAAAAGGTCGTCAATGATTTCGATATCCTGATCGACTTCACCCGTCCGGAAGGCACCCTGGCCCATCTGGCATTTTGCGTCGCCCACGGTAAAGCCATGGTGATCGGTACCACCGGTTTTGATGATGCAGGCAAAGCGGCTATCCAGGCCGCAGCGCAGCAGATTGGCATCGTGTTCGCCGCCAACTTCAGCGTGGGCGTCAACGTGATGCTCAAGCTGCTGGAAAAAGCGGCCAAGGTAATGGGCGATTATACCGATATCGAAATTGTCGAAGCTCACCACCGCCACAAGGTGGATGCCCCTTCAGGGACAGCGTTAGCCATGGGTGAGGTGATTGCCGGTGCTTTGGGGCGCGATCTGAAAGAGTGCGCGGTCTATGAACGCGTGGGTTATACCGGTGAGCGCGATCCAAAGAGTATCGGCTTTGCCACCATTCGTGCCGGAGATATTGTGGGTGAACATACCGCCATATTTGCCGATATTGGCGAGCGGGTAGAGATCACCCATAAAGCCTCCAGCCGCATGACGTTTGCCAATGGCGCGGTGCGTGCCGCATCCTGGATCTCAAACCAGCAAAACGGGCTGTTTGATATGCGCGATGTGCTTGGATTAGACCAGCTATAGTTTCTTGAACACCATCGTGATGTGGTTGTGTTTGTCATAATGCTATGATAATCGGACAATAATTTTATTGTCCTTTTTTTAACATGAAAAATGATGACTACGATGCAGTTTTAATTCGTTATCGTTATTTTTACATGTTATCTATCCCGTTTCTTGCTTTTGTTCTCACCTTTATTGCTCGCGGCTCCGATTTAAGCTGTTTTAAGCTATTTTTTCTGTCACTGTGTCTCGCAACCGTTTACTCGTCCAAGTTTGCTGCTGTTTTTGTGCCTGTGACCCCCTTTAAACCCTGAGGTCAGCAAAAATAATAGAAAAAATGGCAGTTTGGCTAGACAAGCGGGACACTCATCATTAAAATGCGCCCAATTTGCCAAAAATTGGCCTTGAGGGCGGTTTTTGCATTGATTTAGGGTGTGAAATATGAATTAATATGCAAATATTGTGATTGATTATTCCTCGGAGGGTGTTTTGATTAAGTCAGCGCTATTGGTTCTGGAAGACGGAACCCAATTCCACGGTCGGGCCATCGGGGCAGAAGGTACGGCAGTAGGGGAAGTGGTCTTCAATACGTCGATGACCGGCTATCAAGAAATCCTCACCGATCCTTCCTACTCCCGCCAGATTGTTACTCTTACTTATCCCCATATCGGTAATGTCGGCACCAATGATGCCGATGCTGAATCCTCCGCAGTTCATGCTCAAGGCCTGGTCATCCGCGACCTGCCACTGATTGCCAGCAACTACCGCAACGAAATGGGCCTGGCCGATTACCTCAAGCGTCACAACATCGTGGCGATTGCCGATATCGATACCCGCAAGCTGACCCGCCTGCTGCGTGAAAAAGGCGCACAGAATGGCTGCATCATCGCGGGCGACCTGACCGATGCCGAACTGGCGCTGCAAAAAGCCAAGGCTTTCCCTGGTCTGAAGGGCATGGATCTGGCGAAAGAGGTCACCACCAAGGAAGCTTACGCCTGGCAACAGGGGAGTTGGACGCTGGAAGGCGATTTGCCGGAGGCCAAACCTGCAGGCGAACTGCCTTACCATGTCGTGGCCTACGATTACGGTGCCAAGCGTAATATCCTGCGTATGCTGGTAGATCGCGGCTGCCGCCTGACCGTGGTGCCAGCGCAAACCCCTGCGGAAGAGGTGCTGAAAATGGCGCCAGACGGCATCTTCCTGTCCAACGGCCCTGGTGACCCGGAGCCTTGCGATTACGCCATCACCGCCATCAAACGCTTCCTGGAAACCGATATCCCGGTATTTGGTATCTGCCTGGGCCATCAGCTGCTGGCACTGGCTAGCGGTGCCAAGACCATGAAGATGAAGCTCGGCCACCACGGTGGTAACCACCCGGTGAAAGATCTGGATAACAACACCGTGATGATCACCGCGCAGAACCACGGCTTTGCCGTTGATGAAAATAATCTGCCGAGCACGCTGCGCATCACGCACAAATCCCTGTTTGACCACACGGTGCAGGGCATCCATCGTACCGATAAAGCCGCGTTCAGCTTCCAGGGCCATCCGGAAGCCAGCCCAGGCCCGCACGATGCCGCGCCGCTGTTCGATCACTTTATCGAACTGATTGAGACTTACCGTAGCAACGCCAAATAATCAGGAGCCAGAAAAGCCATGCCAAAACGTACAGATATAAAAAGCATCCTGATCCTCGGCGCTGGCCCGATCGTTATCGGCCAGGCGTGTGAATTTGACTACTCCGGTGCCCAGGCGTGTAAAGCGCTGCGCGAAGAAGGTTACCGCGTGGTGCTGGTCAACTCGAACCCGGCCACCATCATGACCGACCCGGAAATGGCCGATGCTACCTACATCGAACCCATTCACTGGGAAGTGGTACGTAAAATCATTGAGAAAGAGCGCCCGGATGCGGTGTTGCCAACCATGGGCGGGCAAACCGCGCTGAACTGTGCGTTGGAACTGGAACGTCAGGGCGTACTGGCCGAGTTTGGCGTCACCATGATTGGCGCTACCGCCGATGCCATCGATAAAGCCGAAGACCGTCGCCGTTTCGATATCGCCATGAAGAAAATTGGCCTGGATACGGCGCGTTCCGGCATCGCCCATAATATGGAAGAAGCGTTGGCGGTGGCTGCCGATGTGGGCTTCCCTTGTATTATCCGTCCATCGTTCACCATGGGCGGCAGCGGCGGCGGTATCGCCTACAACCGCGAAGAGTTCGAAGAGATTTGCGAACGTGGTCTGGATCTGTCACCGACCAAAGAGCTGCTGATTGACGAATCGCTGATCGGCTGGAAAGAGTACGAGATGGAGGTGGTGCGCGATAAGAATGACAACTGCATCATCGTCTGCTCGATCGAAAACATCGATGCGATGGGCATCCATACCGGTGACTCCATCACCGTCGCCCCGGCGCAGACCCTGACCGACAAAGAATACCAAATCATGCGCAACGCCTCGATGGCGGTGCTGCGTGAGATCGGCGTGGAAACCGGTGGTTCCAACGTGCAGTTCTCGGTGAACCCGAAGACCGGCCGCCTGATCGTGATTGAAATGAACCCGCGCGTATCCCGTTCATCGGCGCTGGCCTCGAAAGCCACCGGCTTCCCGATTGCCAAAATCGCCGCCAAGCTGGCGGTGGGCTACACCCTTGATGAGCTGATGAACGACATCACCGGTGGCCGTACGCCAGCCTCCTTTGAGCCTTCCATTGACTATGTCGTGACCAAGATCCCGCGCTTCAACTTTGAGAAGTTTGCTGGTGCCAACGATCGCCTGACTACCCAGATGAAGTCAGTCGGTGAAGTGATGGCGATTGGCCGCACCCAGCAGGAATCGTTGCAGAAGGCGTTACGCGGCCTGGAAGTGGGCGCGACCGGCTTCGATCCTAAAGTGAGCCTGGACGATCCGGAAGCCTTGACCAAGATCCGCCGCGAACTGAAAGATGCTGGTTCAGATCGTATCTGGTACGTTGCCGATGCCTTCCGTGCTGGCCTGTCGGTCGATGGCGTATTCAACCTGACCAACATCGACCGCTGGTTCCTGGTACAGATTGAGGAGCTGGTGCGTCTGGAAGAGCAGGTTGCTGAAGCGGGCATCAATGGCCTGAACGCCAGCTTCCTGCGCACGCTCAAGCGTAAAGGCTTTGCCGATGCGCGTCTGGCCAAGCTGGCTGGCGTGGCGGAAAGCGAAATCCGCAAGCTGCGTCACAGCTTCAATATGCACCCGGTCTACAAGCGTGTGGACACCTGTGCGGCAGAATTTGCGACCGACACCGCCTACATGTACTCCACCTATGAAGACGAGTGCGAATCCAACCCGACCAGCGATCGTCCGAAAATCATGATCCTGGGCGGTGGCCCGAACCGTATCGGCCAGGGTATCGAGTTTGACTATTGCTGCGTACATGCTTCGCTGGCGCTGCGTGAAGACGGTTACGAGACCATCATGGTCAACTGTAACCCGGAAACCGTCTCTACCGACTACGACACCTCCGATCGCCTGTACTTCGAACCGGTCACGCTGGAAGACGTACTGGAAATCGTGCGTATCGAGAAACCAAAAGGCGTGATCGTGCAGTACGGCGGACAAACCCCGTTGAAACTGGCGCGTGAGCTGGAAGCGGCAGGCGTGCCGATTATCGGCACCAGCCCGGATGCGATTGACCGTGCCGAAGACCGTGAGCGTTTCCAGCAGGCGGTTAACCGTCTGGGTCTGAAGCAACCGGCCAACGCCACGGTGGCAACCATCGAACAGGCTGTTGAGAAAGCGGCCGGTATCGGTTATCCGCTGGTGGTGCGTCCTTCCTATGTGCTGGGTGGCCGTGCGATGGAAATCGTTTACGACGACATCGACCTGCGTCGCTACTTCCAGAACGCAGTCAGCGTGTCCAACGATGCGCCAGTGCTGCTGGATCGCTTCCTGGACGACGCGGTAGAAGTCGATGTGGATGCAATCTGCGACGGCGAGCGCGTGCTGATTGGCGGCATCATGGAACACATTGAGCAGGCTGGCGTCCACTCCGGTGACTCTGCTTGCTCACTGCCAGCATACACGCTGAGCAAAGAGATCCAGGACGTGATGCGCCAGCAGGTCGAAAAACTGGCGTTTGAGCTGCAAGTCCGTGGCCTGATGAACGTGCAGTTTGCGGTGAAGAACAACGAAGTCTACCTGATCGAAGTGAACCCACGTGCCGCGCGTACCGTGCCGTTCGTTTCCAAGGCTACCGGCGTAGCGCTGGCTAAAGTGGCGGCGCGCGTGATGGCCGGTAAATCACTGGCCGAACAGGGCGTGACCGAAGAGGTCATCCCGCCGTACTACTCCGTCAAGGAAGTGGTGCTGCCGTTCAACAAATTCCCAGGCGTTGACCCAATCCTTGGGCCAGAAATGCGCTCAACCGGTGAAGTGATGGGCGTGGGCCGCACCTTCGCCGAAGCCTTCTCCAAGGCGATGCTGGGCAGTAACTCTGGTATGAAGAAAGGCCGTGCGCTGCTGTCGGTGCGCGGTGGGGACAAGGCTCGCGTAGTGGATTTGGCCGCCAGCCTGCTTAAGCAAGGCTTTGAGCTGGATGCTACCCACGGCACTGCCGTCGTGCTGGGCGAAGCGGGGATTAACCCACGCCTGGTCAACAAGGTGCATGAAGGGCGTCCACACATTCAGGACCGCATCAAGAACGGCGAGTACACCTATATCGTTAACACCACGGCGGGGCGTCAGGCGATTGAAGATTCCAAGCTGATCCGCCGTAGTGCGCTGCAATATAAAGTGCACTACGACACCACGATGAACGGCGGCTTTGCCACTTCAATGGCGATGAAAGCAGACCCAACCGAGCAGGTGACTTCGGTACAGGAACTGCACGCGCGCATCAAAGGGTAAGGGCGTTACACGCTGTTTTGCCATCAAAGGACGGGATCGTATCCCGTCCTTTTCTTTTATCTTCATCAGCCAATTTGTACCAAGCCAATAAAAATTTCCGCTATTAATCCCTGCGTAAACCGTCAAGATATATGCTTGATGTATGACACCGCACGGCGAGAACCGCATGATCCTGATTATTTACGCCCATCCCTATCCCCGGCATTCCCATGCCAACCAACGGTTGCTACAGGCAGTAAAAGATATTCCCGGTGTTGAGGTTCGCGAGCTTTACGAACTGTATCCGGATTTCAACATCGATATCAGTGCCGAGCAGCGGGCACTGGAGCGGGCCGATATGGTGGTTTTGCAGCATCCGATGCAGTGGTACAGCATGCCACCGTTGCTGAAACTGTGGATCGACAAAGTCCTCGAACATGGCTGGGCCTATGGCCATGAGGGAAACGCTCTGGTTGGGAAAGATTGCCTGTGGGCGGTGACCAGCGGAGGAGATGAGCATCACTTTGCCTTGGGCGATTACCCCAACTTTGCTGCGCTGGGGCAGCCGCTACAGGCAACGGCGATTTACTGTGGTATGCAGTGGCAACCGTATTTTGCCGTACATAACACCTTTACCTGCAACGAGCCGGCCTTGATCGCCGCCGGGGAAGCCTATCGTCAGCGGTTGGTGCAGTATCTGATGGAACACAGCGAGCCAACGGTAGAGCAGGAGCCCGTCAATGGATAACCATGGCATGATGATTGAGGGTCTGATCTATCTGGGATCGGCCGGGCTGTTGGTGCCGATCGCCGTACGTCTGGGATTGGGGTCGGTGCTGGGCTATCTGATTGCGGGCTGCATCATTGGCCCTTGGGGGCTGAAGCTGGTTTCCGATCCTGAATCGATACTGACCTTTGCCGAGATCGGCGTGGTATTGATGTTGTTTATCATCGGACTGGAGCTGGATCCCCGGCGGCTATGGACGCTGCGAGCAGCGGTATTTGGCGGTGGCAGTATCCAGATGGTGGGCTGCGGGCTGGTGTTGAGTGCCTTCTGTTATTTCCTCGGTCTGAACTGGCAGGTTGCCTTGCTGATTGGTTTGACGCTGGCGCTATCCTCTACGGCGATCGCCATGCAGGCGATGAGCGAGCGTAACCTGACGCCTTCACCGATCGGCCGCAGCTCGTTTGCGGTGCTGTTGTTCCAGGACATTGCCGCTATTCCCCTGGTGGCGATGATCCCGCTATTGGCCAGCAGCGGTGTGGCCACGACGCTGGGTGCTTTTGTGTTTTCTGCCGCCAAGGTGGTGGGAGCGCTGGCGGTTGTCGTGCTGCTGGGGCGCTATGTGACCCGGCCTTTGCTGCACTTTGTGGCGCGTTCCGGCATGCGTGAAGTGTTCAGCGCCGTGGCGCTGTTCCTGGTGTTTGGTTTTGGCATTCTGCTGGAAATGGCCGGGCTGTCGATGGCGATGGGAGCCTTTCTGGCTGGCGTACTGTTGGCAAGCTCCGAATACCGTCATGCGTTGGAAAGCGATATCCAGCCGTTTAAGGGGCTGTTACTCGGGCTGTTCTTTATCGGTGTGGGAATGTCGATCGACTTTGGCACCTTGTTCCATCACCCGCTGCTGATTGCCTCGCTGCTGCTGGGCTTTATGCTGCTGAAGGCGGCGCTGCTGTGGTTGGTTGCCCCGATATTGGGAGTGCCCAAGCGTCAGCGCGGGCTGTTTGCCATTTTGCTGGGGCAGGGCAGTGAGTTTGCCTTTGTGATCTTCGGTGCGGCGCAGATGGCCGGTGTGTTGCCGCTGGAATGGGCTAAATCGCTGACGTTGGCGGTAGCGCTTTCGATGGCAGCCACGCCGCTGCTGCTGGTGATTGCCGCTCGCCTGGCCAAGAATGCCCCGCAAGATGAGCGCCCGGCAGACGTCATCGACGAAGAGAACGCCAGCGTGATCATCGCCGGCTTTGGACGTTTCGGCCAGATCGCTGGCCGTATGCTGCTGGCTAACGGCGTGCATACCGTGGTGCTGGATCACGATCCTGACCATATCGAAACGCTGCGTAAGTTCGGCACCAAGGTGTTTTATGGCGATGCGACGCGGGCCGACCTGTTGGAAGCGGCGGGAGCTGAACATGCCAAAATCCTGATTAACGCCATCGACGATGTGGAAGCCAACCTGCAATTGACGGAACTGGCCAAACGTCATTTCCCGCACCTGAAAGTGGTGGCGCGCGCTCGCGATGTCGATCACTGGTATCAACTGCGGCAACTGGGCGTGGAAAAACCCGCGCGGGAAACCTTCGAAAGCTCATTGCTGATCGGCAGGGAAACGCTTGAACTGCTGGGGCTGGACGCTTATGAAGCCCGTGAAAAGGCTGATACCTTCCGCCGCTATAACCTCAAGATGCTGGAGGAAACGCTGGAGAACTACCAGGATACCGAATTCCGCGTGGCCAGCCTGCAACGGGCTAAAGAGATGCTGACATCGGCCATCGAGCAGGATCAGTCACGCCTGTCTCACGTGCAGCAAAACGGTTGGCGCGGCAGCATTGATGGTAAGGCGCCAGAGGAAGAGGTGGTGGAAGCAAAAGGCTGAGAATTTGGCGAGGGCTGACCCCTCGCCGGTTGTTAGCTCAGAGCAACCTTGATGCCCAAGGCGATCAACATCCCGCCCAGCAACTTATCGACCACTTTCTGAGTTTTCTCCAGCCCGCGGCGCACCGGTCCGCTTTGGATCAAAAACACCAGCACCGGCCACCACAAGGCGGAAAGACCGAGGATAATCCCGGCATACCACAGCTTTTCACCCAGGCCAGAGTTGATTTGCAGCACTTGAGTAAACACCGCCAGAAAGAACAGAGTGGCTTTCGGGTTGAGCAGATTGCACAGGTAGCCTTGCACAAAAGCGCTTTTCAGGCTGACCTGTTGTTGCGGCAGGCTACTTACGTTCATCTTGCTGTCGCCACGTGATAGCAGGGCTTGAATACCGACCCAAATCAGGTATACCGCACCGGCGTATTTCAGCACGTTGAAGAGCCACGGCGTGGTGGTGATCACTACCGCCAGACCCGCAACACAGTAAGACATGTGGGTCGCCACGCCGCAGATCACACCGAACGCGGTCATCATTGCTGCCAGACGCGGATAGCGCGCCGCGTTTTTAATCACCAGGAAAAAATCTGGCCCTGGGGAAAGCATGCCGAGGGTGGCAATACCGGCGACAAACAATGAAGTTTCAAGCATGGGCGGGTTCTCTGATAAAAAGACCGAATTATGCTGATAATAACGCCACTCCACCTGATGCGCATCAACCTATTGAGGTAATCTCTGGTTATATGATGAACATTCATTCAGGGAGATACGTTGGACGTTATGAAGCAGGAATTAACCGCAGAGATACCCGGAGTTAACCATCAACAGCGTGAAATCACCCGTCTATGTATTCAGTGTGCATTGCTGTTGCTACAGCACGGGGCGGAAAGCACGGTAGTAGAGCAACTCTCAACCCGCCTGGGCCTGGCGCTCGGCATGGACAGCGTAGAAAGTTCCATTTCGGCCAACGCCGTGGTGCTGACCACCATCAGTAATGACGCCTGCCTGACCACCACGCGTAAGAACGTTGATCGCGGGATCAACATGCAAATGGTGACCGAGGTGCAGCACATCGTGATCCTGGCGGAACACCATCTGGCGGATGCCCATGACGTGGCCCGGCGATTTGAAAAGATCCGTCCGCTGCGTTACCCACGTTGGCTGGTGGTGCTGATGGTGGGGTTGTCCTGTGGCTGCTTCAGCATGCTCAACGGCGGCGGGCCCGATGCCTTTGCGGTCACCTTTATGGCCAGCGGTTTGGCGATGTTTGTGCGCCAGATGCTGACCGCCCGTCATATGAATCCTTTGATCAACTTTTGCCTGACGGCCTTTGTCGCTACGTCGGTCTCCGGCCTGCTGTTGCGGCTACCCGTTTTCCACCAAACTTCCAGCGTGGCAATGGCGGCCAGCGTGCTGTTGCTGGTGCCCGGTTTTCCGCTGATCAACGCGGTAGCCGATATGTTTAAAGGCCATGTGAATACCGGTCTGGCCCGTTGGGCGATGGCCAGCCTGTTGACGCTGGCAACCTGTATCGGTGTGGTGATGGCAATGTCGTTGTGGGATTTGCGGGGGTGGTCATGAGCCTGCTCTGGGCGCTGTTACAGGACATGCTGCTGGCGGCAGTACCTGCGCTGGGCTTTGCCATGGTGTTCAACGTTCCGGTGCGAGCGCTGCGCTATTGCGCCTTGCTAGGGGCGTTGGGTCACGGCTCGCGGATGCTGCTGATGCATTTCGGCATGAATATTGAGTGGGGCTCGTTCCTGGCCGCCATCCTGATCGGTGTGATCGGCATTTACTGGTCACGTTGGCTGCTGGCGCACCCGAAGGTGTTTACCGTTGCGGCGGTGATCCCGATGTTCCCCGGTATTTCTGCCTATACCGCGATGATCAGCGTGGTGGAGATTTCGCACTTGGGCTATAGCGAAGCGCTGATGTCGGTGATGATCTCCAACTTCCTCAAGGCCTGTTTTATCGTGGGAGCCTTGTCGATTGGTCTGTCGGTACCGGGCCTATGGCTGTATCGCAAACGTCCTGGCGTTTAAGGCATTTGCTAAGGATCTGGGATTATTAAAGTTTATCTTCAGAGCCGTCCGATATATGGCTATCGCTCTATTCGTCTATCGACGGTTGACGGGGCTTTACGTATAGTGTGAGCAATTTTGCTGCCTATACAGGGTTAAACAATGATTATCAGCCTGATTGCTGCTTTGGCGGCGGATCGCGTTATTGGTATGGAAAATGCCATGCCGTGGCACCTGCCGGAGGATTTGGCGTGGTTTAAACGTAACACGTTAAACAAACCGGTGATTATGGGCCGCAAGACCTTTGAGTCGATTGGTCGCCCGTTGCCGGGCCGCCATAATATCGTGTTGAGCAGCCAACCGGGTAATGAACCTGGCGTGACCTGGGTGACGTCGCTGGAAGAAGCTCTGACAGCGGCAGGAGATGTGGAAGAAGTGATGGTGATGGGCGGTGGCAGTATTTACAGCCAGTTCCTGCCAAAGGCTTCCCGCATGTATCTGACACATATCGATGCCGAAGTGGGTGGCGATACCTACTTCCCGGATTACGAACCGGACGAATGGGAAACCTCATTCAGCGCTTTCCACGATGCGGACGCACTGAACTCTCATGGTTATTGTTTTGAGATTTTAGAGCGCCGTTAAGGCGGTTGAGCTATCAAATGGGCACCCTTGGGTGCCCATTGCCGTTTTAGGAAGCGACCAGCGTATCCGTGCCGTCTAGCGTTTCACCGCGATTGCCCGGTTGGGTAAAGTAGCGCTTGTCTTCCCAACGTAACATCGTCAGATCCCCGCCCCAACAGCAGCCTGTATCCAGTCCGATAATGCCTTCCGGTGTGCCTTTGCCTTCTAGCGATGCCCAGTGGCCGAAAATGATGGTGTACTCGGGATCGACCAGACGCGGCAGATCAAACCAGGGCTTCAAAGGGGCGGGCGCGGTGCCTGGCGCATCTTTGCAGATCATGTCCAACTGGCCGTTAGGGAAGCAGTAGCGCATGCGGGTCAACGCATTGGTGCTAAAGCGCAGGCGCGCCAGCCCGCTCAACTCTGGACTCCAGTTGTTGGGCATATCGCCGTACATCGCATCCAGGAACAAAGGGTAGCTGTCGCTACTGAGCACGGCTTCCACTTCACGGGCGCAGGTCTGCGCGGTCTCGATATCCCACTGCGGGGTAATTCCGGCGTGGCCCATGATCAGCTTACGTTCTTCATCCACCTGCAACACCGGTTGGCGACGCAGCCAGTTGATCAACTCGTCAGCGTCAGGGGCTTCCAGCAGAGGGGTAATGCGGTCTTTGGGTTTATTGCGGCTGATACGGGCGTATACCGCCAGCAGGTGCAGATCGTGGTTACCCAGTACCATGCGCAGTGCCGGGCCGAGAGAGCGCGCGTAGCGCAACACTTCGAGCGAGCCGGGGCCACGGGCGACCAGATCGCCGGTCAGCCATAGCTGGTCTTGCAGCGGGTCGAAATTAACCTGCGCCAATAGCGACTGCAGTTCATCGAAACAGCCATGAACATCGCCGATAAGATATGTCGACATAATTAGTGGATCAGCGTTGGAATGGCTAAACGGAACACCGGAATAGCGGTACGGAATGGCTGACCCTGATGATCAACCATCTCATAGTGGCCTTCCATGGTGCCCAGCGGCGTTTCGAGTACCGCGCCGCTGGTATATTGAAACTCGCTGCCAGGGCGGATGATCGGCTGTTCACCGATCACGCCTTCACCCTGAACTTCGGTCTGGCGACCGTTGCTGTTGGTGATCAGCCAGTAACGGCCCAGCAGTTGCACGTCAAAGCGCCCCAGATTACGGATGGTAACGGTATACGCGAAGACGTAACGTTCTTCCTCAGGTATCGACTGCGATTCAACATACACACTCTGGACCTGAACACATACACGGGGCGAATCAATCATGACTACTGCTCCTTTATTGCTGTTGCGCCTGTTGCTCTGAAAGCCAGTTTGCCAGCTTACAGTACTGCGCTACAGAAATATTCTCTGCTCTGAGCGTCGGATCGACGCCGAGTTCCGTCAACTGTTCCGGGGTGAACAGATCGCCCAGGCTGTTGCGGATGGTTTTTCTGCGTTGGTTAAACGCCTGAGTGGTCACGCGGCTTAGCATGCGCACATCGCCGACGACATTTGGCATCACCAGATGCGGTACCAGACGCACCACGGCAGAATCGACTTTAGGCGGCGGCGCGAACGAAGTTGGCGGTACTTCCAACACCGGGATCACGTTACAGTAATACTGCGCCATCACGGTCAAGCGCCCGTATGCTTTGCTGTTCGGGCCGGCAACCAGACGGTTGACCACCTCTTTTTGCAGCATGAAGTGCATGTCGCGGATAGCCGAAGTATAGCTGAAAAGGTGGAACATCAGCGGCGTCGAGATGTTATACGGCAGGTTGCCGAACACGCGCAGCGATTGGCCTTCTTCGGCGGCCAGCTCGGCGAAGTTCACCGTCATGGCATCTTGCTGATGAATGGTCAGCTTGTCTTTCAACTGCGGGTGATTGGCCAGACGGGCTGCCAGATCGCGGTCGAGTTCAATCACCGTCATGCGATCCATACGTGCGCCAACCGGTTCGGTCAAGGCTCCGAGGCCAGGGCCGATTTCGATCACGGCTTCGCCCGGCTGTGGGTGAATGGCCGAAACAATGCTATCGATGACAAACTGATCGGTTAAAAAGTTCTGTCCAAAACGTTTGCGGGCAAAGTGCCCTTGGTGGACTCTATTATTCATTGCTGTTAATTATCATTTTAATGGCGAGATCCAAGGCCGTTTTGAAGCTGCCTGCATCGGCAGTGCCGCTGCCAGCCAGTTCCAACGCGGTACCATGGTCGACCGAGGTACGGATAAAAGGCAAACCGAGGGTGATATTCACCGCCCGACCAAACCCCTGGTATTTTAGTACAGGCAAGCCCTGATCGTGATACATCGCCAGCACCGCATCCGCATGTTGCAGATATTTGGGCTGGAACAGCGTATCCGCCGGGAGCGGGCCAATCAGTTGGATGCCTCGGCTACGCAGAACGTCCAAAGCCGGAATAATCACATCCAGCTCTTCACGCCCCATATGGCCGCCTTCCCCTGCATGCGGGTTCAGCCCACAGACGTAAATCTGCGGCTGCGGGATGCCAAACTGGTTTTTCAGATCCCGATCGAGAATGGTGATCACTTCGAACAGGGTCTGTTGGGTGATGGCGCCCGGCACTGCCAGTAACGGCAGATGGGTGGTTGCCAGAGCGACGCGCAGCTCTTCGGTCGCCAACATCATCACCACACGTTCACAATGGCTGCGATCGGCAAAGAATTCGGTGTGGCCGGTAAAGGCGACGCCAGCGTCGTTGATGATGCTTTTGTTGACCGGGCCGGTGACCAGCGCGGCGAACTCACCGTTCAGGCAACCGTCACAGGCGCGGGCCAAGGTCGCTACCACGTAGGCACTGTTGGCCACGTTTAACTCGCCTGCGACCACGGCCGCCGGAGCAGCAACGGGTAATACCGTTAGCGTCCCGGCACGTTGTGGCTGTGCAGGCTGGCTTGGTTGGTAATCGCGCAGCGTGAGCGGTAACGCCAACTGGCGGGCGCGCTCAAGCAACAAGGCCGGATCGGCGCATACTACCAGCTCAACAGGCCAATCCTGTTGTGCCAGTGCGGCGACCAAATCCGGCCCAACCCCGGCAGGCTCGCCGGGGGTGATAACGATACGGTTATTGCGGTGCATTGCTTCCATCGAGGATCTTCACGTAAGCAGCGGCACGTTGTTCCTGCATCCAGGTTTGCGCTTCTTCGGCAAACTTGCGGTTAAACAGCATGCGGTAGGCACGATCTTTCTGCGCCGCATCGGTTTTATCCACCTGACGGGTATCCAGCAACTGGATCAGGTGCCAGCCAAAGGAGGAGTGTACCGGCTCGCTGACCTGGCCTTTTTGCAGCTTCAGCAGCGCATCGCGGAAGGCAGGATCGTACATGTCAGGCGAAGCCCAACCCAGATCGCCGCCCTGCAAGGCTGAACCCGGATCTTGTGACAGCTGTTTGGCTTCGTCTTCAAACTTCGCTTTGCCACTCTTGATGGCCGCAGCCACTTCTTGCAGCTTGGCGCGGGCCTGATCGTCTGTCATCACCACGGAAGGTTTCAACAGGATATGACGGGCATGCACTTCGGTCACGGAAATCGCCTGAGAACCGCCACGGATATCGTTAACCTTCAGGATATGGAAGCCGACGCCAGAGCGGATTGGGCCAACCACGTCACCTTTTTTGGCACTGGATAGACGTTCTGCAAACAGCGTTGGCATTTCCTGTAGCTTGCCCCAACCCATGTGGCCGCCTTTCAGCGCCTGAGAGTCTGCGGAGTAAGTGATCGCCAGCTTGCCGAAATCGGCACCGCTGGTCGCTTCACCCACCAGACGTTTCGCCAGCGCTTCAGCTTCATCAACCTGCTGCTGCGATGGGTTTTCTGGTAATGGGATCAGGATGTGGCTGATGTTGACGTCGGTTTCACCGCCGTTCTGTGCACCGACCTGTTTGGCTAACGCATCGACTTCCTGTGGCAGGATGGTGACACGGCGGCGCACTTCATTGTTAC
The DNA here is from genome assembly GCF_000633355.1 of Serratia sp. H1w. Lineage (GTDB taxonomy): Bacteria > Pseudomonadota > Gammaproteobacteria > Enterobacterales > Enterobacteriaceae > Chania. The sequence goes on along the minus strand of NZ_AYMQ01000094.1, from coordinate 94,424 downwards.
GCACTTCGGAGGTCAGCATTTCCTTGCGGATTTGCGCACGGTAAGTGTTGTAGTTCAGACCTTCGTAAGCCAGGCGGCTACGCAGCTGATCCAGGCTCATTTTGTTCTGGGCAGCAATATTGGCGATTGCCTTGTCCAGATCGGCATCGCTGACGGTGATCCCCATTTTTTGCGCCATCTGCAGCAGGATGTTATCCGCGATCAGACGTTCCAGGATCTGGTGACGCAACGTGTTGTCGTCTGGCAATTGCTGGCCAGCCTGCTGTGCGTTGAGTTTCACCGATTGCATCAGGCCGTTTACGTCGCTCTCGAGCACGACGCCGTTATCGACGACGGCGGCGACTTTGTCCACTTGTTGCGGTGCTGCGAACGCGGTATTGGCACAAACCACCAATCCGAGAAAAAGCGTTCTCCAGTTCTTCATACATTTCCCGTTATCTGAATCCGCAAATGCGGGTGAAAGTTGTTGTTTTTCAATATGCTAAACAATATCAAAATGCACGTTGATAAGGCAGGATACCCGCACGCAGCATTTCATTGGTCCCAATGCTGTGATCGCTGCTCAAGCCACGCAGTTCGACGTTGAACGAAACTTTGTTATCGTACTTACTGACCTGGTTGCCGTAGTCCCAATCGGTGATCTTACGCTCATAACCCACGTTAACCGCCCAGCAGCAGGTGTTATAGCGCAGGCCGACCAACTGGTTAGCGGTTTGTTTCGCACGAGTGTCGTAGTAATACGCTCCGACCACCGCCCAACGATCGGCAATTGGCCAACTGGCCACCAGACCGACCTGTGAAATACCGTCCTGATAACCTGGGTTGCTGATATCAGGCAGGGTAGCCGAAATATACTCCGGGCTGGCATAACGGTAGTTCAACTGCACCATGCGATTCTGATCCTGACGATACTCCACTACCGCGTCACCTAACGCGAAGCTGTCAAGACGGGTGTCGTACTGCACGCCACCACGCAGGCCCCAACGATCGTCAATCTTCCAATAGGTATCACCAGCCCAGACTACGCTGCCGGTATCATCACTATTATCAAAGCTGCTGCTTTGATCCCCGGTCCGCGAACGGCTGAGGTAGTAGATTTGACCTACGGAAACGTTAAAACGTTCAACTAGCGCATCATCATAAATGCGCGAAGTGATACCGGCTGCCAAACGGTTCTGCGAGGCGATACGATCCAGGCCGCTGTAGGAGCGGTCGCGGAACAGGCCCGAGTAGTCGGTTTGCAGCAGGGTTGAGTCATAGGTATAGATATTGCTTTGATCGCGATAAGGCACGTACAGGTACTGCATACGTGGCTCAATGGTCTGGGTATAGCCCTGTGACCAATCCATTGGGCGATCAAACACCACTTTACCGTCGGTCTTGAACTGTGGCAGTACGCGGTTGACCGAGTCTTCCAGATCGGGCACCGGGCTACCCGGGTTACGGCTGGCATAGTCGGCGGCAAAGCCGTTCGGAATCGTCTGCTGGAAATGCGTCGCCATCAGTTTGGCTTCGGTATTCAGGCTGCCCCAACTGTTGGCCAGCGGCAGATTGATTGCCGGTTCTACGTGCCAACGCGTAGCTTCCGGGTTATTCGGGTTGACGCTGGTAAACTTGGCGACCTGGCCGTAGGTGTGGAAATCAAACGGGCCGATATCCGATTTATAGTAGTTGAGATCCAACTGCGGCTGCGCACGGTAGGCGTTTTGGTTGCCTGCACCGCTGAAAATCTGGAACTGTTTGGAGGCCAGCGTGGCATCCCAGTTCTCATCGGCATAACCGACGCTGAATTTCTGCGTGGCGTAGCCATCGGTAGTGGAACCGTATTTGGAGTCCAGATCGGTGAAGTAATAAGGATCGCTGACCTTGGTGTAGTCGACGTTGAAACGCCACACCTGATCCATAACGCCGTTATGTGCCCAGTAGAACAGCCAACGTTTACTGTCGTCGGCATCCCCGTGATCTTTCTCGTACTGGCTATCGCTTGGCAGCCAGTCGAAGGCCATGGTACCCAGGCCCGGTTGTACCAGATAGCGGAATTCGTTCTGCCATTGCAGCCCACGATTGGTCATGTAGTGCGGCGTGATGGTGGCATCAAAGTTCGGCGCAATGTTCCAGTAATACGGCAGCATGAACTCGAAGCCGTTATTACTGCCATATTTGGCATTGGGGATCAGGAAGCCGGAACGGCGCTTGTTACCCACCGGAAGCTGCAAGTAAGGGCTATAGAACACCGGCACCTTGCCAATCTTGAAACGGGCATTCCACACTTCGGCCACTTCTTCTTCGCGATCGTGGATCACTTCGGAGCCAACGACGCTCCAGCTGTCATCCCCTGGCAAGCAGGAGGTGAAAGTGCCGTTTTCCAGGATGGTGTAGCGGTTTTGACCGCGCATCTTCATCTTGTCGGCTTCACCACGCCCTTGGCGGCCCACCATCTGATAGTCGCCTTGATAGACGTCAGTATCTTTGGTGTTCAGGTTTGACCAGGCTTTTGGCCCTTTCAGTTTGATCTGATTATCCGCGTAGTTCACGTCGCCGGTGGCGGTAACGGTACGGATAGGGTCCGGCTGCCCGTCTTTTTGCGTCTGGTTAAGCTCAACCTGCTTCGCAGTCAGGGTGCTGTTGCCCTGTTCGATATTCACGTTGCCGCTGAACAGCGCGCTGCTCGGGTAATTGGCCTGTGAATCATCGGAAATGATGGTGACCGGCAGGCTGTTGGGATCGCCGGTGATGACTGGTTTGTCGTAAACAGGCACGCCGAGCATACATTGCTCGGCCAGATCTGCCAGCGCGTGCTGACTGTAAATTGCCGTCCAAATCAACGTGGCCAGCAGTGTTGGGAAACTTTTTTTCATACGCGGTTTTGGTGTTCCGTCATCAGAGGCGTCATGTCCGGCAAACGGTCAGAGCCTATATCACTCATCAGCGTTGCGCTAGTGTTAAATCCTGCCGTTCGAATGCGTCGTCGTTAGGCGCAGAGATAAATGACAGGTATGATAATCGAATTCTTGAAAAAAATCGCCTTAACCCTTGCGCGTACCGATAGGGATACACGGCTTATTACGGTTTGATAGTTGGGGAGTATATGCAGTATTGGGGAAAACTGCTCGGAGTGATTGTTGCCATTTGGGCTGGCGGCGGATTCTGGGGTGTAGTGTTAGGGCTGATTGTTGGTCATATGATCGATACCGCACGCAATAACAAGCGCAGCCGGGGCTTCTTTACCGATCAACAAACGCGGCAGACGTTATTTTTCCGCACCACCTTTCAGGTTATGGGGCATCTGACCAAATCGAAAGGGCGGGTAACCGAAGCCGATATCCAGATAGCCAGCCTGTTCATGGACCGCCTGCAACTGCATGGCGAGGCCCGCACCGCGGCGCAACAGGCGTTTCGTGAAGGCAAGCACAGTCAGTTCCCGCTGCGTGAAACCTTGCAACAGTTACGTAGCATCTGCTTTGGCCGCTTTGACCTGATTCGGATGTTTCTGGAAATTCAGATCCAGGCCGCGTTTGCCGACGGTTCGCTGCATCCGAACGAACGTCAGGTGCTGTATGTGATTGCCGAAGAGCTGGGCATTTCCCGCGCTCAGTTCGATCAGTTCCTCAGCATGATTGAAGGCGGACGTCAGTTTGGTGGTGGGCAGCAGGGGGATTACTCCTATGGCGGCTACCAGCAGGCGCAACGTGGCCCAACGCTGGAAGATGCCTGCAAGGTGCTGGGCGTTAACAGCAGCGACGATGCCACCACCATCAAGCGCGCCTACCGCAAGCTGATGGGCGAGCATCATCCGGACAAGCTGGTGGCCAAAGGGTTACCGCCGGAAATGATGGAGATGGCGAAGCAGAAAGCGCAGGAGATCCAGGCGGCTTACGATCTGATCAAACGCGAAAAGGGCTTCAAGTAAAGCCAGAGATTTTACCGGGGTAGGGGTTCAGCATGCTGAACCCACTGCTACTCAGAAATCCGGCTCGACGCGAAAATGCATCGGGGTCTGGAACGCTGGATGGGTGATCCGCAATTCTTGGGCGTGCAGTTGCAGGCGTGGGGCCATCGCCTTGGCCTCTGGCGGGGCGTAGAAGCCATCGCCGAGGATCGGGTGACCCAATGCCAGCATATGTACGCGTAATTGGTGTGAGCGCCCGGTGATGGGTAGCAGCTTGACCCGCGTGCTGCCATCCGCATCACGGGAAAGTACCACATATTCGGTCTGTGCAGCCTTGCCGGTTTCAAAACACACTTTCTGCAATGGCCGGTTTGGCCAGTCACAAATCAGCGGTAAATCTACCAGCCCTTCATCCTGTGCCATATGCCCCCATACGCGGGCGATGTAGCATTTTTTCGGCTCACGCTCGCGGAACTGGCGTTTTAGCTCACGTTCGGCAGCCTTGTTCAACGCTACGACGATCACCCCGCTGGTGGCCATATCCAGGCGATGTACCGATTCCGCCGCAGGGAAGTCGGCCTGGATACGCGTCATCAGGCTGTCTTTGTTCTCCGGCGCACGGCCAGGCACGGAAAGCAGCCCGCTGGGCTTGTTGACCACGATGATGTGCTCATCCTGATACAGCACGTGCATCGGATCTTGCGGGGGATTGTAAGGTTCCATGTTAGCTCCGCTGAGAAGGGCAAACCGGGAAGCCAAAGGCTTCCCGTCAAGTGGATTACTGGTGTGTTACCACTACCAGGCGAATCGCATCCAGTCGCCATCCCGCTTCATTGAGGTTAACCAGCACCTGTTTACGGTTGAACTCCAGCGCTTCGACTTCGTCGTCACGGATGTTCGGGTTAACCGCTTTCAGGGCTTCCAGACGGGCCAGTTCGGTGCTCAGTTTGTCATCGGCTTCATGCTTGGCCTGCTCGATTAGCGCACGCGCCTGCTCTTCCACCAGGCTTTCGGCCTGTTGTAGCATCACGTGCACCTCTTGCTGTACCGCATTCACCAACTTGCTGGAGGTGTGGCGGTTGACCGCGTTCAACTGACGGTTGAAGCTTTCGAACTCGACCTGTGCCGCCAGGTTGGTCCCCTTGCGATCCATCAACATGCGGATCGGCGTTGGCGGCAGGAAGCGGGTCAGTTGCAGGTGTTTAGGCGCCTGCGCCTCAACCACATAAACCAGTTCGACCAGTAGGGTACCGACCGGCAGCGCCTTGTTTTTCAACAGGGAAACCGCACAGCTCCCGGTGTCGCCGGAGAGGATCAGATCAAGCCCGTTGCGGATAATCGGGTGCTCCCAACTGACAAACTGGGCATCTTCACGCGACAGCGCCTGCTCGCGATCGAACGTCACGGTACAGCCATCCTGCGGCAGTCCTGGGAAGTCTGGCACCAGCATATGGTCGGACGGGGTCAGGACGATCAGGTTGTCGCTGCGGTCTTCCTGATTGATGCCGACGATATCGAACAGGTTGAGTGCAAAGCCCACCAGATTGATGTCGTTGTCTTGTGCGGCGATGGCTTCTGCCAGCGCCTGAGCTTTGTCACCGCCATTGGAGTGCATCTCCAGCAGACGGTCACGGCCCTGTTCCAGCTGGGATTTGAGCTGGATATGCTGCTGGTTACAGGCATGGATAAACTCGTCCAGGCCTTCCTGCTCGGTAGGTGCGGCGAGGTAGCCAATCAGTTGCTCGTAGCTGCTGTCATAAATCGGACGGCCGGTCGGGCAGGTATGCTCGAAGGCATCCAGCCCTTCATGGAACCAGCGGCCCAGCACGGACTGAGCGGTGTTTTCCAGGTAAGGCACCATAATCTGGATGTCATGCATTTGGCCGATACGATCCAGACGGCCGATACGTTGCTCCAGCAGGTCTGGGTTGAACGGCAGATCGAACATCACCATCTGGCTGGCAAACTGGAAGTTACGCCCTTCCGAACCGATTTCAGAGCACAGCAGCACCTGTGCACCTTCTTCTTGTGAAGCGAAGTAGGCGGCGGCGCGGTCGCGTTCGATAATGCTCAGCCCTTCATGGAACACGGCGGCACGGATCGCTTCGCGCTCGCGCAGTACCTGTTCCAGTTGCAGAGCGGTAGCCGCCTGGGCGCAGATCACCAGCACTTTTTCATGACGGTTGGCGACCAGATAATCCAGCAGCCACTCCACGCGCGGGTCGAAGTTCCACCAGGTGGCATTCTCGCCTTCGAACTCCTGATAAATCTGTTCCGGGTAGAGCATATCGCGGGCGCGGGCTTCGACGGTTTTCTTGGCGCTCATGATGCCGGAGACTTTGATTGCCGTCTGATATTGCGCTGGCAACGGTAGTTTGATCTGGTGCAGGTGACGGTGTGGGAAACCTTTTACGCCATTACGGGTATTACGGAACAGCACGCGGCTGGTGCCGTGGCGATCCATTAGCATGGTGACCAGTTCCTGGCGCGCCTGCTCGCTATTGTCGGTATCGCTGTTGGCCGCTTTCAGCAGCGGTTCAATGTCCTGCTCGTCGATCAGTTCACCCAGCAGGTTCAGTTTGTCATCCGCCAGGCGCTCGCCGCTCAACAGCAGCGTCACCGCATCGGCGACCGGACGGTATTTCTGTTGATCGGTGACAAACTCCTGGTAGTCATGGAAACGGCTGGGATCCAGCAGGCGCAGACGGGCAAAGTGGCTCTGCTGACCGAGCTGCTCCGGAGTTGCCGTCAACAGCAGTACGCCGGGAATGTGCTCTGCCAACTGTTCAATCACCTGATATTCACGGCTTGGCGCTTCTTCGCTCCAGGCCAGGTGATGAGCTTCGTCTACTACCAGCAGATCCCAATGGGCATCGGCCAACTGCTCAAGGCGCTGTTTGTTGCGACGCACGAAATCCAGCGAGCAGATCACCAACTGTTCGGTTTCGAACGGGTTGCTGCTGTCGAGCATCGCTTCGGAGTAGCGGCTATCGTCAAACAGGGAGAAATAGAGGTTGAAGCGACGCATCATTTCAACCAGCCACTGGTGTTGCAGGGTTTCCGGCACCACGATCAGCACGCGTTCGGCGCGGCCAGCCAGCAGTTGCTGATGAATAATCATCCCGGCTTCGATGGTTTTACCCAGACCGACTTCATCGGCCAGCAGTACGCGCGGCGCATGGCGCTGGCCGACTTCGTAGGCGATATGCAACTGGTGTGGGATCAGACTGGCGCGCATGCCACGCAGGCCAGCGAACGGCAGACGATACTGCTCACTCTGGTACTTGCGAGCACGGAAACGCAGCGCAAAGCGATCCATACGATCGATCTGGCCGGCAAACAGGCGATCTTGTGGCTTGCTGAAGGTCAGCTTGCTATCCAGCAGCACTTCACGCATGGCGACGCCGCTTTCCTGGGTATCCAGGCGCGTGCCGATATAGGTCAACAGGCCGTTATCCTCTTTGACTTCCTCTACCTGCAACTGCCAGCCTTCGTGGTTGCTGATGGTATCGCCCGGGTTGAACATCACGCGGGTAATCGGTGAGTCGTTTCTGGCATAGAGGCGGTTTTCACCGGTGGCGGGGAAAAGCAGGGTGACCATGCGCACGTCCAGTGCGACCACGGTTCCCAGTCCCAATTCGCTTTCCGTATCGCTGATCCAGCGTTGACCAAGTGTAAAAGGCATAGTTTGTCGGCTCGATTCTTATTAAGTAAGTCTTGCTACCCGGCGGATAAGCTCTGGGTAACCTGTTTCAACTGCTTGCTATTGCCGGCCACACTGGTTGGCTAGCTTTATTGTCGTTTAGCGGGCAATAGTTTGTTACGCCATGCTAGCGTCTGGTGACGGCATTGCGACAACGGTGTTGTGAATAGTGGTTCAGAATTTGGGAAGGGCGCTATGGTAATGGAAGGCGGCGCATTCGTCACCTGTAAAACCCGATGATTTTTTCTTCTTAAATTCTGATTAACACCTGCGAAAAGAGAGGGGTTCTCCGGAGAGATGGCCGTAGCCCTCGCTTTTTTACTGCTCAGAACAGTCCTATCTGCTTGGTCACCAACGCTGAAAAATCGTCGTATAGGAAGGGAAGTATCGCGTCTGCCACCGGTTGCAGCTGGCGTTCGAGATAATGATCGTAGTCGATCGCGGATTGCCGGGTTTCCAGCGGTTCTGGCCCAGCCAGCGTCATCACATAGCTGATCCAGCCACCGTTCTGATATTGCAGCGGCCGCCCCTGTTGACGATTATAGTCATCGGCCAGGCGGGCTGCACGGGCATGAGGCGGAACATTGCGTTGATAGTCGTCCAGCTTGCGCCGCAGGCGTTTACGGTAGACCAACCGATCGTCAAATTCGCCGTTCAGCGTTTTAGCGACGTATTCGCGCACAAAATCCTGATAAGGCTGGCGCTTGAAGATGCGTTGATAGAGCTGCTGCTGAAACTGCTGAGCCAGCGGGGTCCAGTCGGTACGTACTGTTTCCAGACCTTTATACACCATTTCTTCACTGCCATCCGGTTTGCTGATCAGCCCGGCGTAGCGCTTTTTGCTGCCCTGTTCGGCACCCCGGATGGTCGGCATTAAAAAGCGCGAGTAGTGGGTTTCAAATTCCAGCTCCAGCGCATTCTCCAGCCCATATTGCTGTTGCAGGTGTTGCTGCCACCATTGATTGACGTGATCCAACAGTTCGCGGCCAATCTCGGCGGCCTGTTGTTCGTTGTGGGCCTTTTTCAGCCAGACAAACGTCGAGTCCGTATCGCCGTAGATGACCTGGTAACCTTTTGCCTCGATCAATTCCCGCGTCTGGCGCATGATCTCATGGCCGCGCAGAGTGATTGACGAGGCCAGTCGGGGATCGAAGAAACGGCAGCCGCTCGATCCCAACACGCCATAGAACGCATTCATAATGATCTTCAGCGCCTGCGACAGCGGCTTGTTGTTGTGGCGCTTGGCCGTTTCGCGCCCTTGCCAGATTTGGCGAACAATTTCAGGCAGGCAGTGCTTGTTACGTGAGAAACGAGCCTGGCGAAAACCGGGTACCGAGTTCTCATCGTCTGGATGCTGCATGCCTTCGACCAGCCCGACGGGATCGATCAGGAAGGTGCGGATGATCGACGGGTACAGGCTCTTGTAATCAAGCACCAATACCGAATCATACAGGCCGGGCTGTGAATCCATCACAAAACCACCGGGGCTGTGTTCTTCCGGTAACTCCCCAAGATTGGGGGCTACATAGCCCTGGCGATGCATGCGTGGAATATAGAGGTGGTTAAAGGCCGCCACCGAACCGCCGCTGCGATCGGCAGCCAACCCGGTTACCGTGGCACGTTCCAGCAGGAAGGTCAGTAGTTCGGTTTTGGCGAAAATTCGCGTGACCAGCTCGCAGTCCTTCAGGTTATAGCGTGCCAGTGCGGGTTTATCCTCGGCAAAGCGGCGGTCTATTTCTGCCATCCGCTGGTAAGGATTGTCGATCGACTTTCCTTCCCCAAGCAGCGTTTGCGCTACATATTCCAGGCTGAAGGACGGGAAGTTCCAGGTGGCCGATTTCAGCGCCTCGATACCATCAATAATCAACCGCCCGGAAGCCGAGGCGAAGAAGTGGTTTTGCTTGAAGCCATGCTCGCGCCATTCCAGCAAGCTGCCGCCACGGCCAAAGCGCAGAGGGATTTGATAGCGTTCAGCGTGCTTTTGCAGTACCCGCAGGTCGAACTGCACCAGGTTCCAGCCGATGATGGCGTCGGGATCGTGCTGCTCCAGCCATTGGTTCAGGCGTTCCAGCAGCTGTGGACGGCTATTGCAGTATTCCAGCTCGAAATCCAGAGGCTCGTTGCCGCCGTTGGCCGGGCCAAGCATATAGACTTGGCGCTGACCGCAGCCTTCCAGCGCGATGGAGTAAAGCTCGCCGTGGGCGGTGGTTTCGATATCCAGCGACACCAGTTTTAAGTTGGGGCGATAGTCAGGAGAGGGCTTCATCTGGGCATTAAGCCATAGCCCATGGCCGTCGGGTTGGCCGTTGAACCAGACCGGAGCGGTGATAAAGCGCTCCATCAGATAGCGTTCCGGCGGGCGGATATCGGCCTCAAACACGTTGACGCCACCCTCTTTCAACAGCTTTTCCAACTTGATCAACTGACGGTGCTGGCGGCAATAAAGCCCCATCACCGGCCTGGAGTGGAAATCCAGCAACGGCAGGGGTTTCAGCTCGATATGACGCTCTTCACGCAGCAGCAACTCGGCCCGCTGACGCTGTTCGGCGGGAATAAATGCCACGGAGGTTTGCGGTGCCAGCCGTAGCCGTTGTGGCCCGCTGTCGGTCGCCAGCCAGAATTCGACTTCGGTACCGGCAGGCGTATCACGCCAATGGCGAGTGAGCAGGAAACCCTGTTGTAACGATGTCACTGGTCGCTGGGTATCAATGAAGAATGGGTGTTTATAGTATGGGTATTTATACAGTCATTGTCCATGATTGGCTGGATCGGCCAAATCTACATACAATTCAACGATTGACTCACCCCGGTCCGGGCCGGACAATCCTCCGCCCACGCGCTTGAGCTTATACACAGAGGTTTAATGGAAGCCTATTTACAACAGTTGATCACCCAGTCATTGGCTTTCACCCTGGTGGTGGTCATGTTGGTGGCGTTCCTGGAGTCATTGGCGTTGGTCGGTTTGCTATTGCCGGGCACGGTGATGATGGCCAGCATTGGCGCACTGATCGGCAGCGGGCAGGTGGATTTTTATATGGCCTGGGGAGCCGGCATCGTCGGTTGTCTGCTGGGGGATTGGATTTCCTACTTTATTGGCCGGGCCTTCAAGGGGCCGCTGCACCGCTGGTCGTTCCTGAAAAAGAACAAGGCGCTGCTGGATAAGACCGAGCATGCGCTGCATCAGCACAGTATCGTAACCATTTTGATTGGCCGCTTTATTGGCCCGACGCGTCCGCTGGTACCGATGGTGGCCGGGATGCTTGATCTGCCACCCTATAAATTTGCCTTGCCCAATATCATTGGCTGCCTGACCTGGCCGCCGATCTATTTCTTCCCTGGCATTCTGGCAGGCGTGGCGATCGATATCCCTGCCAGCACTAACAGCGCGTTGTTCAAATGGCTGCTGTTTGGCGTTGTGGTGCTGACCTGGCTCGCAGCCTGGCTGAGCTGGCGTTGGTGGCGTGAAGGGAAAAGTAGTGCCGACAAGCTGACGCGCTGGCTCACACCGATGCGGCTACGCTTGGCCTGTATCGCTAGTTGGGCAGGGGCGTTGGTTTGTTTCTATTACATGCACCAGCAGGCGTTGATGCCAGTGTATCGGCATCTGCTGTGGAAAGTGCTGGCGGGCTGAGAACAAAATTTGGGCGTAAAAAAACCGACTGGTGAGGTCGGTTTTTTTATTTTCCGGTTTCGAGTTAGTGACTCTGACCGGTTGAGACAGCCCTCATCTAACAGTGTTGATTTTATCGTCGATCTTCCCCAATGTCAAAAACTCAGAAATCGGATATCTGTTATGTCGTGAGCTGAGTTGGTTAAGATATAATCAGCCGGTTAGCTCTGTTGTTGTCTTTACTTCGGTGTGCGTACGTACCTATTCAAGTCCTGGTCGGATGTACGGATGGTGCCGTTATCCGACGCTCTGGCCGGAGTGAGACAGCCTTCATCTAACAATGAGCGCTGCGCTGTGACAGGCAATGTAAGAGTAAGCGGCGGTGGCTCACTCCATGTCATGGAGAAAACGGGTGATTGATATTGATAAGGCAATCATCGTTCTTGGGGCGCTGATCGCGTTACTGGAACTGATCCGTTATGTGCTTCAGTTGCTGAACTGATAACGGAAACGTAGCTAAGGCCGGGGCTAAACCACTCCCCGGCCTTTAACATTGTCCTATTGGAAGAAGGCTTCCAACTGCTCAAACACCCGCATATCTTCGCTATGGCGTTTCACCTGCAAGACATCTTCCAGCTTCTCAACCTGACTGATCATCTGCACCAGGCGCTGATCGTCGGCTACCAATAGCCAAATGCGGCTTTGCGTCCCATCTTTCAGCGGCATACACAGAATGCCTTCCACGTTAAATGCACGGCGGGCAAACAGGCCGCAAACGTGGGTCATCACGCCCGGATGGTTTCGTACCGCCAACTCCAGGATCACTTGTGGGTTCTTTTGTAGTGATTGCATGGCTTATTCTCCAATCATTTCGATGTTGGCGGCACCCGGTGGCACCATTGGGTAGACTTTTTCATTGATATCGATCAGCGCGTGGATCAGGCAAGGGCCAGGGCGTTGGATCGCCGCCATCAGCGCGGCCTGTGGATCCGCCTCGGCATTCAAATCGCAGGTGTCCAGACCAAACCCGGCGGCAATTTTCAGGAAATCGGTACGCTTCGGATAGGTGGCGGCAAAGATATGCTGTTGATAGAACAGCGTCTGCTGTTGGTGCACCAACCCTAACGCCTGGTTGTTCATCAGGATGATTTTTACATCCAGATTGTGTTCAACGGCGGTCGCCATCTCCTGAATATTCATCATCAGGCTACCGTCACCGGAGAAACACAGCACTTTGCGCTGAGGCTCGGCCAGTGCGGCACCAATAGCGGCGGGCAAACCAAAGCCCATAGTGCCCAAACCGCCGGAGGTCAGCCATTGGCGCGGACGGCTCAACGGGTAAGCCTGGGCTACCCACATCTGATGCTGACCCACGTCGGTGGTGATAATGGCGCTGTCGTCCACGCAGCGCGCCGCGGCCTTAACCAAACCGTAGTGGCTCAATGGATCTTCTACGTTCGGCATATTGAACGGGAATTCGCGTTTCAGATCGTTAACGGTGTTCATCCACTCGCTGCGTGGCTGGGCCTCGATCATCGGTAACAGCTGTTGCAGTACCTGGCCAACGTCGGCATGGATGGCAATATTGGCCTGTTTGACCTTGCCCAGTTCGGCGCGGTCGATATCCACGTGGATAATTTTGGCGTTAGGGCAGAATTGCTCGGTTTTGCCGATGGCTCGGTCGTCAAAGCGGGCACCCATTACGATCAGCAGATCGGCTTCCTGCAGGATAAAGTTGGTGCTGCGAGCGGCGTGCATCCCCAGCATGCCTAATGACAGCGGATGTTCTACCGGCATTGCGCCCAAAGCCATCAATGTCATGGTGGTAGGCAGGTTAGAGCGCTCGGCCATTTCCAGCGCGGGTACGTGAGCTTCTGCGCAGATAATGCCGCCACCCAGATACAGAATGGGGCGCTTGGCCTGATTGATCATCAAGGCAGCCTGTTCGACCTGTTTGATATCAAAGGCCGGTGGGGCGTCTGGTACGGCCATTGGCGGCAATGAGTCCCACTCAATTTCGGCGGTTTGCACGTCTTTCGGAATGTCGATCCACACCGGGCCTGGGCGGCCGGATTCGGCGATGCGGAATGCGTCACAAATCACCTGCGGCAGATCGCTGACATCGCGTACCAGATGGTTGTATTTGGTTATCGGGATGGAAATGCCGTAGGTATCCACTTCCTGGAAGGCATCGGTGCCAATCATCGAGGAGGATACCTGGCCGGTGATACACACCAGCGGGATTGAATCGAGCTTGGCATCGGCAATGGCGGTCACCAGATTGGTGGCTCCCGGGCCGCTGGAAGCGATGCAGACCGCCGCCTTGCCGTTGGTACGTGCCATGCCCTGCGCCATAAAACCGGCCCCTTGCTCATGGCGGGCCAGAACGTGCTGGATGACGGTGCTTTGGCTCAGAGCATCGTACAACGGTAGCGCTGCGCCACCGGGGATGCCTGCAATGGTGGTGATTCCCTGACGCTCCAGCAGATGAACGATCAGCTGTGCGCCGGTAATACGTTGGCCTTGGTGTGGCGTGCCCGAAGTTGCCATGTGCCTATCCTTTTCTCTCAGGGCCGGTTAGCTTTTCTGGGCAGGGGGACTAAAACAAGAAACCCCGCCCGGTTTGCGCCGGCGGGGTTTGGGAATCGATGCGTTGATTCGGACCCTACGGCGCGTTGCCGACGATCACCACCACACGCACGACGACCACCGCGGCTGGTAGCGCGGTTGTTAGTAGGGTCGAGGTCAGCGAGGATGCGATCACTAGGGAGCCTTATCATCAGTAGTAACAAACAGAATTTTATAAAACCACAGGTGCAAAATTCGCACAACAGGTTTATTGGTTCAGCATAAAAAACGCGTGCTAGATCACGGTTTGACCGAAATGCCCAGCACCTTGGCCTCCGGGGCGCTACCGCTGACCAACGCCTGGGTCGGGCCGTCATAATAAATACGGCCATCCACCACCAGCAGAGTTCGCGGCGCGATGCGGGCGGCATCCTCAAGATTGTGTGAAACCATCAGCAGCGTGAGTTGGCGCTGGCCGCACACCTGTTGCAGTAGTTGCAGCATTTCACTGCGCAATGCCGGATCGAGGGCAGAGAAAGGCTCGTCGAGCAGCAGGATCGGCTGCTGGCGGATCAGGCAACGCGCCAATGCCGCCCGCTGTCGCTGCCCACCGGAAAGCTGCGACGGCAGGCGTTGCAGATGATCTTCCAGCCCTACCTGCTGGGCAATCTGTGCCAACTGCTCTTGCTGCGCGGCGGTCAAGCGCAGGCCAGGATCCAGCCCCAGGCCGATGTTTTGCCTGACCGTCAGGTGGGCAAACAGGTTGTTTTCCTGAAACAGCATCGACACCGGGCGTTTGGCAGGGGGGGAAACGGTGTGATCGCTACCGTTCAGCCACATTTTCCCGCTGGCCGGTGGCAGAAAGCCGGCGATCAGGCTGAGGAGAGTACTTTTGCCCGCGCCGCTGGGGCCGAGCACCGCGACGTGTTCCCCTGGCTGAATGCGTAAGTCAAAACGCATCGGCAGGTGTTCATACAGATAGGTCAGTTTTTCAAGCGTCAGCATGGCGGCCCGGTAAACGTTCGATCAGGGTAAACAGCAGGAAACAGAGTAACAGCAGCAGCAGGGCAGTAGCGGCCCCGTCGTTGCTGCGATAAGCGCCAATCTGCTGATAGAGATAAAAAGGCAGCGTACGGAATTGCTCGTTACCAAACAACGCCACCACGCCAAAATCGCCAATCGACAACACACAGGCAAAGGCCAATGCCTGTGCCAGCGGGCGTTGCAGTGCTTTCAGTTCGATCCAGCGCAGCCGCTGCCAGCCGTGGATATCCAGCGATAAACAGAGTGGATTATAGCGCTCGGCCAAATCGCGCATTGGGTTTTCCAGCACTTTCAGCGCGTAGGGCACCGCCATCAACGCATTGGTGAGGATCACCAGCGCATAAGGCGACTGCGGTAACCCGGTGGTATCGCTCAACAGCAGGAAAAAACCGGTAGCCAGCACGATCCCCGGCATAGCAAGGATCACCATGCCGCTCAGTTCCAGCGTTTGGCCCCAGGCAGCCTGCTGCTGCAGCTTCAGTTCACGGCTGCTCCACAGTAGCATCATGGTCAATACCACGCACAAAATGCCCGCACCAAGTGCGATGCGTAGTGAGGTGAACAGAGCCTGCCAGAGAATTGACTGTTGCAGTGCGCTGAACAGCGTTTGATTGGCTCCATCGATGATAACTGCCAGCAACGGAGGCAGCAGCAACAGTAGAGCTGCGGCAATCAATAGCGTATCGCTAATGCGTCGCCCCAGGCTGTCTTGCGGATCGCGCCAGCGCTGGGCGTGAGTATGACCAACCGGCAGAGCCTGGCTCAAACGCTGGCTGAGCACCACCAGCCCCAGGCAACAAGCTAGTTGGATCAGAGCCAGCATTGCAGCTCGCCCGAGATCGTAGTCGTAACTCAGCGCCTGATAAATCGCCAGCTCGATGGTGGTGGCCTGCGGCCCGCCGCCCAATGACAGCACGGTCGCGAAGCTGGCGAAACACAGCATAAATATCAGGGCCCCACTGGGGAGGATCTGACGGCGTAACGCCGGCCATTCCACAAAGCGGAACTGTTGCCAACCGTTCATCCCCAACTGTGCAGCCAATTGACGCTGCTCGGTGGGAATGTTCTCCAGCGCCTGTAGCAGCAAACGGGTCGCCAACGGCATATTAAAGAACAGATGCGCCAGCAGAATGCCTTGCAGGCCATAAGGCGAGAAGCTGTAGTCCACGCCCAGCCAACCGCAGAGCGTTGCCAACCAGCCTTGCCTGCCGTAGACGCTCAGCATGCCAAACACCGCTACCAACACCGGTAGCACCAGCGTCATCGCGCACAGGCGCAGCAGCAGATTGCGGCCAGGGAAGCGCCGCCGGTACAGCGCCCGGGCCAGCCAGATGGCAGGCACCACCGAGATCACGGCAGAGAGCAGCGCTTGCCAAAAGGTAAAGCGCACCACGTGCCACAGGTAGCGGTCTTGCCACAGACTACGCCAATCGCTTTCAGGCGCATGACGCCACAGCGAACCCATGGCGGCCAACGCGATAAGCAGGATCAGACCGGCGGCAATCAGCCCCGGCCATAACCAGCGGGGGATCAGTGGCTGACGGCAGTTTGCCATGCCCGGACCCAGTTACCACGTTGCTGCGCCACGTCTTTGGCGCTGAATTGTAAGGCCGTTTGCGGTACGGTCAGTTGTTCGAAGCCGGCAGGCAGTTGCATTTTGATCACTGGGTACATCCAGTTGCCAGTGGGTATGGTGTTCTGGAAAGCCGGAGAGACCATAAACTGCATGAAGCGCTCGGCCAGCTCAGGCTGCTTGCTGGCCTTTAGCTTGCCAGCGACTTCGATTTGCAGGTAATGGCCTTCACTGAAGTTGGCCGCTGCATAGCTGTCTTTTTTCTCTTCGATCAGATGGTAGGCGGGGGAGGTGGTATAGCTCAGCACCATATCGCCTTCTCCTTTCAGGAACAGGCCGTAGGCTTCACTCCAGCCTTTGGTGACGGTTACGGTTTTCTTCGCCAGTTGTTGCCAGGCTTGCGGTGCCTCATCGCCATACACTTTCTGCATCCAGAGCAGCAGGCCGAGGCCCGGTGTGCTGGTGCGTGGATCCTGATAGATGATCTTCAGGGGGCGATCGCTGCTCACCAGTTCCTTCAGGCTGGTCGGCGGGTTCTTCAGCTTGTCTTTGTTGTAGACGAAAGCAAAGTAACCATAGTCGTAGGGAACGAAAGTCTGGTTTTGCCAGCCACCGGGAACGGTGAGCTTGTTGGTATCGACCTGGCTGTCGGTGAACAGATCGGTTTGCTGGGCGGCTTGCAGCAGGTTGTTGTCCAACCCCAGCACCACGTCGGCGGCGCTGTTCTTGCCTTCCATTCTCAGGCGGTTGAGTAATGAAACGCCGTCTTCCAGCGCGACGAATTTCAATTCACAGTCACACTCGGCCTCGAAGGCTTTTTTCACCGCCGGGCCCGGGCCCCAGTCGGCAGCGAAAGAGTCGTAGGTGTAGACCGTCAGCGTTGGCTTGGCCAGGACAGGCATTGCTGCTAGCAGTAATAAACAGGGCAGGTATTTTGTGACCACTTTGCGCTCCTAAAAAGTAAGGGGGCAAAGGTATCTGAGGGCGTGGGTTAACCAAGGTTAACGTGCCAGGCTCAAATCCCTCCGCCGGTATTGACCGGATCAGGTTCGACGGGTGTGCTCTCAGCGGTAAACCGATGGCCTGATGGCTGGTTTTCCGCACCCCGTTGAGTCGGCGCTATTGTAGAGACTAACCGACGTGGGTGGAAGGCGATTATGCTTCCGGTGGCGCAAACCAGGCAGATTTAAAATCGAACCAGCCGAGGGTATTCATACGCACCCCGCGCATACTGCGCTGACCATGTAGCTGCAACCAGTGGTGGAACAACGGATGTAACTGATGGCTGCTGACCAGACGTTGGCAAAACTCGGCCATCGACAGGCGATTTTCCCGCCATAGAGCCGCATCCTGAGCGATATCTTCGGTCAGGCAATGTTGGATCAACGGTAATTCATACAGCGTAGCAAATAGCGAAAATTCCAGCGGCAGGGTGAAGTTGGCACTACCTAGCCACAGATCGCTTTGCGCCTTGCCCTTGTGCCAGGCTTCATAATCCACGACCTGAACATTGAGCTTGATGTCCTGCTCGGCCAACAGAGAGGCGATCGCCTGTTTGATTGCGTGAAACTCGGAGTGTTCGTTGTAGAAGGTCAGGGTCAATTCGGTTAAGCCCGCAGGCTTGGGTTGCCGCCCCAGTACACGGTTATGCAACCAGCGTGGCAGGATGCCATAGGCCGGGGCCCAGTAACGCTGGTACAGCGGCCCTGCATGGCTCAACAGCGCAATCGGGTTAATCAGCTCGCATAGCCAACTGCGGATCTCCGGATTGGCTGTCACTGTCGAGCGTTGGTCGAACAGCAGAAAATAGCAGCCCTCTTCCAGGCGGCTTTCCAGCTCGTTCCTACCGGTATCATCCCCCTGCAGTTGAACGCCGGAGTGCGCCAACTCCTCGGTTATTTCCGGTAACACCCAAATGTTGACCTCATCGATCAGGGCGCGATAGCCAAAGTAGTCATCAAAAGCGTGGATTTTCATCTGGCTCTGGTTGTTGTGGATCACGCGATAGGGGCCGGTGCCGATCGGATGGCGGGCAAAATCCGGCAGGCTCTGCCATTCGCGTGGCAGGATCATGGCGTGCACGCTGCTCAATAACCAGGGCAGCCAGTAGTCCGGCGTGTGCAGATGCACATCGATGACATAGGGCGTTGGCGATACGATCCTATCAATATGGGAAAACAGCGGCTGTGGGATCAGACGGTTGAGCGAGTGGATGACATCTTCCATTTCCAACTCACGACCATGATGAAAATGGATCGCCGGACGGAGATAAAAGCGCCAGTGCAAAGGAGATAAGGTTTGCCAATGATGCGAAAGATCGGGTGCGAGTTCCCCGTTTTCCTCATTTACCCGCGTCAGGCCGTTGAAAATCTGCCTTGCCAGGTGGGTTTCTGAACGGCGCAGTGCTGAACCGGGCAGCAGGTTGTAAAGCTGACGATAGTAGAGCACACGCAGGATATGTTTCCCCTGGCGGAAGCTGCGCCCCAGTTGGGAAAGCAGCATTTGGCGTACCACGTCTTTATCGCCCACCAACTGAACCAATTGATCGATACGATCCTGTTCCAACAGCTCTTCGGCGCGTTGTTGCTGTAGTGCCAATCCGGTGTAGTGAAAGCTGAGCTGCGAACGCTTGCCTCGGCCGGATTCTGCCTGCCAGGTCAGCCAGCCCTCGTGCTGCATGGCTCCCAGCAACGAGCGAACATGGCGGCGGGAACAGCTGAGCACCTCTGCCAACTCTTGCAGCGTGGTTTCGGTGGTCTGACCATGGCAGCGTTGCCACAGGCGAATAAACTGTTGTTGCAGGCGTGAGGTGGACATAAAAGAGGAACTCTCTGGCATCAAGTCGTCAATTTATCTTTCCCTATATTACGCCGATAATCTGTTTAGTTGAAACAGCGGAGGGATAACCCATGACGGTTCTGTTAGCCAAACAGTTTTATCAGCGTTATTTCGCCGCGATCCGCCGCCAGCAGGCCGATTGGCTGCAGGTGGTGCCTGAACAGACGCGGCTGGAGATGCTGGCCCACTTGACCCAGTGGGACATCGCCACGCTGAGCGACAAGCAATACCGTGAGCGTATCTGACGTTCACCGCAAAGTGTTTCTGAGTAATGGTGCTTTTCACCAGCCAGTGGGGTAACCCACTGGCATTTTTATCTGCCGCCGTTGCTTTCTTCTCTGATTTGCCTTCTGTAGCATAGCCTTCTTTGTTTCTGGACAGGGATATCGCCATGAGTTTCAGACGTTGGTTGCCGCGCCGTTTTAATCCCGTTTTTGCCGCTTTCCTGCTGATTGCCTTCCTGACTGGCATTGCCGGGGCGCTGCAAGCCCCCACGCTGAGCCTGTTTCTGACTACCGAGGTTAAGGTACGCCCGCTGTGGGTAGGCATGTTCTATACCGTCAATGCTATCGCCGGGATTATCGTCAGCTTCCTGTTGGCCAAGCGTTCGGATACCCGTGGCGATCGCCGCAAGCTGATCCTGGTGTGCTGTGCGATGGCGGTGGGCAACAGCCTGCTGTTTGCGTTCAACCGTGATTACCTGACGTTGATCACCTGTGGCGTGCTGCTGGCAGCGATTGCCAATACCGCCATGCCGCAGATTTTTGCCCTGGCGCGTGAGTATGCGGACAGCTCGGCGCGTGAAGTGGTGATGTTCAGTTCGGTGATGCGTGCCCAACTGTCATTGGCTTGGGTGATTGGCCCACCGCTGTCGTTTATGCTGGCGCTGAACTTCGGCTTTACCGTGATGTTTATGATTGCGGCGGCCATTTTTGTTATCAGCGTGCTGCTGGTGTGGCTGATATTGCCTTCGGTGCCCCGTGCTGAGGTGGAGATCAGTATTGATTCACCGCCGATCGCGCCAATCAGCGCCTGGCGCGATCCCGATGTGCGCCTGTTGTTTGTGGCTTCGATGCTGATGTGGACTTGCAACACCATGTATATCATCGATATGCCGCTATACATCACCGCCGATCTCGGCCTGTCAGAACGGTTGGCAGGCTGGTTGATGGGGACTGCCGCCGGGTTGGAAATCCCGGCCATGCTGCTGGCTGGCTACTACGTCAAACGCTTTGGCAAACGTAATATGATGCTGTTTGCGGTTGCTGCGGGAGTGTTGTTTTACGCCGGGTTGGTGCTGTTCAAGTTCAAGTCGGCCCTGATGGTATTGCAGCTGTTCAACGCGGTGTTTATCGGCATCATTGCCGGGATAGGCATGCTGTATTTCCAGGATCTGATGCCTGGGCGGCCCGGTGCCGCGACGACCATGTTTACCAACAGTATTTCGACCGGGGTGATCCTGGCCGGTGTGCTGCAAGGCGCGCTGGTGGAAAACTTTGGTCATTACGCGGTTTACTACCTGATCACTCTGCTGGCGATCCTGGCGTTGTGGATGTGCGCCAAAGTACGGGAAGTGTGAACTGTAACACGATGTTAATTGATGCATGTCATTGAGAACATTGCCCCATTATCACTAAGATAAACGGACTCAGGGCGTGATCTTCACGCTCTCACCCATCTTGCTGTCGAGATGCCGATCCCGTTGATAAAAGTGGGTATGTTATGGATAAACTAACGCCGCTCAAACCTATTCCCTCCCTGTTTGCCGTTATTGTCGCGCTGCTTATCTGGTTTGTGATCCCAGTTCCCGAAGGAGTGGCACCGAATGCCTGGCATCTGCTGGCACTGTTTATCGGTACCATTATTGCCATCATCGGCAAGGCTATGCCTATCGGTGCCGTCTCCATCATCGCAATTGCGCTGGTAGCCGTGACCGGCGTGACCAACCCGGGCAAGCCTGGGGCGGCGTTAGATGATGCGTTGAGCGGGTTTTCCAACCAGCTTATCTGGTTGATCGGCTTCTCGATCATGATCTCCCTGAGCCTGAACAAAACCGGCCTGGGATCGCGCATTGGCTATTACTTTATCTCGCTGTTTGGCAAAAAGACGCTGGGGATCGCCTATGCGTTAACCCTGGCGGAAACCGTGTTGGCACCGGTGACGCCGAGCAACACCGCGCGCGGCGGCGGGATTATCCACCCGATCATGAAATCGATCGCCGACAGCTTTGGCTCCAAGCCTGAGCTGAATACCTCTGGCAAGATTGGCCGCTATCTCTCGCTGGTGAACTACAATATCAACCCGATCACCTCGGCGATGTTTATCACGGCCACCGCACCTAACCCGTTGATTGTTAATCTGATCGCCAAAGGTGCCGGCTCCGAATTTGAACTGACCTGGGCAATGTGGGCGGTGGCGGCGTTGGTACCGGCGGTCTGCTCGTTGATTGTCATGCCGCTGGTGGTTTATTTGTTGTACCCACCGGAAATCAAAAGTACCCCAGATGCGCCACGTTTTGCCCAAGACAAGCTGCAAGCGCTGGGGCCGATAACCTTGCCAGAGAAAATTACGCTGGGCGTCTTTGCGCTGTTGTTGGTGCTGTGGGCCGGGGTTCCTGCAATGATTTTTGGCCCAGCTCTGGCGGTTAACCCGACGACGGCTGCGGTGATCGGCCTGGCCATCCTGCTGGCAACTGGCGTACTGAGCTGGGACGATGTGCTCAAGCACAAAGGGGCCTGGGATACCGTAGTCTGGTTTGCCGCCCTAGTGATGATGGCAACCTACCTCGGCAAACTTGGCCTGATTGGCTGGCTTTCACAAACGGTGGGTTCAGGCATCGATCATATGGGGATGAGCTGGGTCGGCGGGACCATTCTGCTTACGCTTGTCTACCTGTATTCGCATTACTTCTTTGCCAGTACCACCGCACACGTAACAGCCATGTTTGCCGCATTCTTTGCTGCCGGTATTGCTCTTGGCGCACCGCCAGCACTGCTTGGTCTGATCCTGGCCTTCTCGTCTTCGCTGATGATGTCATTAACCCATTATGGTACCGGCACCGCGCCAATTATCTTTGGATCGGGCTATGCCACCTTGGGCGAATGGTGGAAAACCGGTTTTATCATGAGTGTGGTTAACCTGCTGATCTGGGCATTGATTGGTGGGGTGTGGTGGAAGTGGTTAGGATATTGGTGATTTAGACGGGTGCAGCATGCTGCACCCCTACAAAATAAGCTCCGATCGTAGGGGCGCCGCATGCAGCGCCCGCGTCAATTAATTCAAAAATGCAGGCTGCTGCGCCTCGTAGCGGGAAATCTCCGCTTCGTGTTGCAACGTCAAGCCGATGCTGTCCAAGCCGTTAATCATGCAGTGGCGGCGGAAGCTGTCGATCTCAAATGGATAGCTTTTGCCTCCGGCATTCACTGTCTGGTTTTCCAGATCGACGACAAACTCCGTGCCTTCGTGCTCTGCCACCAACTTAAACAGCGTGTCCACATCCTGCTCGCTCAGCGCAACCGGCAGCAACTGGCTGTTAAACGAGTTGCCGTAGAAGATATCCGCGAAGCTTGGCGCAATCACGACCTTGAAGCCGTAATCGGTCAGTGCCCATGGCGCGTGCTCACGGGATGAGCCACAGCCGAAGTTTTCCCGAGCTAACAGGATGCTGGCCCCTTTATAACGCGGATAGTTCAGCACAAACTCAGGGTTCGGCTGCTGCCCCGCATCGTCCAGGAAACGCCAGTCGTTGAACAGGTGCTGGCCGAAGCCGGTACGCGTTACTTTCTGCAGAAACTGTTTCGGGATAATGGCGTCGGTATCGACGTTGGCCGCGTCCAGAGGCACCACTAAGCCGGTATGTTGAGTAAATTTAGCCACGGTGGTGCTCCTTAGTGCAATTCACGGATATCGGCAAAATGGCCGCTGACGGCTGCAGCTGCTGCCATCGCCGGGCTGACCAGATGAGTACGCCCACCCCGGCCCTGACGCCCTTCAAAGTTACGGTTGCTGGTTGAGGCACAGCGCTCGCCTGGATTCAGGCGGTCGTTATTCATCGCCAGACACATAGAGCAGCCTGGCAGACGCCATTCGAAACCTGCATCGATAAAGATCTTGTCCAGACCTTCCTCTTCCGCCTGCGCTTTTACCGGGCCAGAGCCAGGGACCACAATCGCCTGTACGCCTGCGGCAACTTTACGGCCTTTGGCAATGGCGGCAGCGGCACGCAGATCTTCGATACGTGAATTGGTGCAAGAGCCGATAAACACTTTATCGATTGGCACTTCCGTCAGTTTGACACCCGGTTTCAGATCCATATAGGCCAGCGCTTTTTCCGCTGAGGCGCGTTCTACCGGATCGCTAAAGGAGTCTGGTGCAGGGATCGCCTGATCGACGGCGATAACCTGGCCTGGGTTGGTGCCCCAGGTTACCTGGGGTGCAATCTCTTCCGCCCGCAGGGTAACGATGGTATCGAATTTGGCTTCGGCGTCGGATTTCAAGGTGCGCCAATAGGTCACAGCCTGCTCCCAGTTTTCACCGGTTGGTGCAAACTGGCGGCCTTTCAGGTAATTAAAGGTAGTGTCGTCTGGGGCGACCAGGCCCGCTTTGGCACCCATCTCAATCGCCATATTGCACAGCGTCATGCGGCCTTCCATGCTCAGCGCTTCGATGGCTTTGCCACAGAATTCCACTACGTGGCCAGTCCC
This sequence comes from Serratia sp. H1w, assembly GCF_000633355.1. GTDB lineage: Bacteria > Pseudomonadota > Gammaproteobacteria > Enterobacterales > Enterobacteriaceae > Chania. The sequence continues at coordinate 70,496 of NZ_AYMQ01000094.1, read as the reverse complement.
GCCAGCGCTACCGGTTTTGCCGATGACGGCCAGCACGATATCTTTGGCGGTAATACCTTCAGCGGCATCGCCGGTCACTTCAATCTTCATGGTCTTGGCGCGGCCCTGCTTCAGGGTTTGGCTTGCCAGCACGTGTTCCACTTCTGAGGTGCCGATACCGAACGCCAGCGAGCCAAAAGCACCGTGCGTGGCGGTATGGGAGTCACCACAGACGATGGTCATGCCTGGCAGCGTCATGCCCTGCTCAGGGCCGATGACGTGCACGATGCCCTGGAACGGGTGGTTCAGGTCATACAGCGAAACGCCGAACTCCGCGCAGTTCTTGATCAACTCCTGCATCTGAATGCGGGCCATCTCGCCGCTGGCGTTGATGTCTTTGGTCTGGGTAGAAACGTTGTGATCCATGGTGGCAAAGGTCTTGCCCGGCTGACGAACCTTGCGGCCCATGGCACGCAGGCCGTCGAAGGCCTGTGGGGAGGTCACTTCATGCACCAGATGACGATCGATGTACAACAGCGGCGTCTCGTTTGGCGCTTCATGTACCACGTGAGCATCGTATAATTTCTGATATAAAGTCTTGGCCATGATTTATGCCCCCTCAGCCACGAAGCGGGCAATGATGTCGCCCATTTCGCTGGTGCCGATAGCTTTGCCGGCACCAGCCAGATCGGCGGTACGGTAACCCTGTTCCAACGCCTGATTGATGGCGCGTTCGATGGCATCTGCGGCCTCATCGGCACCCAGGCTGTAACGCAACATCAGGGTTGCTGACAGAATTTGCGCGATTGGGTTGGCAATGTCTTTACCCGCGATGTCCGGCGCGGAACCGCCGGCCGGCTCATACAGACCAAAGCCTTGTTCGTTCAGGCTGGCGGAAGGCAGCATGCCCATCGAGCCGGTGATCATGGCGCATTCATCCGACAGGATGTCGCCAAACAGGTTGGAGCACAGCAGCACGTCAAACTGGGACGGATCTTTGATTAATTGCATGGTGGCGTTGTCGATATACATGTGTGACAGCGACACGTCCGGGTAATCCTTGGCGACCTGGGTCACCACTTCACGCCACAGGATGGAACTTTGCAGCACGTTGGCTTTATCAATCGAGGTGACGATATTGCGGCGTTTGCGGGCGGATTCAAAGGCGATGCGGGCAATACGTTCGATCTCAAAGCGGTGATACACCTCGGTATCAAAGGCGCGTTCGTGCATACCCTGGCCTTCACGGCCTTTGGGTTGGCCGAAGTAGATGCCACCGGTTAACTCACGCACACACAGGATGTCGAAGCCACGTGCGGCGATATCGGCACGCAGCGGGCAGAAATCTTCCAGCCCCTGGTACAGGCGGGCAGGGCGCAGGTTGCTGAACAGTTTGAAGTGCTTGCGCAATGGCAGCAGCGCACCGCGCTCAGGCTGCTCTGCTGGCGGCAGGTGTTCCCATTTAGGGCCACCCACCGAGCCGAACAGGATAGCGTCGGCCTGCTCACAGCCGGTCACAGTCGCGGCGGGCAGTGGTGTGCTGTGGCGATCGATGGCAATGCCACCGACGTCATATTCACTGGTGGTGATACGGATGCCAAAGCGTTGGCGCACTGCGTCCAACACCTTGTGCGCCTGGGCCATTACTTCTGGGCCGATTCCGTCTCCGGGCAAGACGGCAATGTGGTAAGTCTTAGTCATGTTCACACCGTTTCCTGATTATTATGCTGTTTGGTTTGCTGCAAGCGCTGCTTTTCTTTTTCTACCTGCTGGGAGCGCCAGATATTATTTAATACGTGGATCATCGCTTTGGCAGAGGACTCGACAATATCGGTTGCCAGGCCAACGCCATGGAAGCGGCGGCCATTGTAAGACACCACGATATCAACCTGGCCCAGAGCGTCGCGGCCCTGACCTTTGGCGGTCAGTTGGTATTTCACCAGCTCAATCGGGTAGTCGGTAATGCGGTTGATCGCCTGGTAAACCGCGTCCACCGGGCCGTTGCCGGTCGCGGCTTCGGACTTCTCTTCTTCGCCACATTTCAGTTTGACAGAAGCGGTAGCCATAATGTTGGTGCCAGACTGCACGCTGAAGGAGTCCAGGCTGAAATGCTCAGGCTCTTCCTGTTGCTTGTTGATAAACGCCAAGGCTTCCAGATCGTAGTCAAACACCTGGCCTTTCTTGTCGGCCAACTTCAGGAACGCGGCGTACAGCACGTCCAGATTGTAATCCTGTTCCTTATAACCCATCTCTTCCATGCGGTGTTTAACTGCTGCACGGCCAGAACGGGAGGTCAGGTTCAACTGGACATCTTTCAGACCGATAGTCTGCGGGGTCATGATTTCGTAGTTCTCGCGGTTTTTCAGCACGCCGTCCTGGTGAATACCGGAGGAGTGAGCAAAGGCGTTGGAACCGACGATGGCCTTGTTGGCCGGGATAGGCATGTTGCACAGCTGGCTGACCAACTGGCTGGTGCGGTAGATTTCCTGATGATTAATATTGGTATGCACCTGCATAAAGTCCTGGCGCACCTTGATGGCCATGATCACTTCTTCCAGTGAACAGTTACCCGCGCGTTCACCGATACCGTTCAAGGTACCTTCTACCTGGCGGGCACCGGCCTGGACGGCAGCGATGGAGTTACCCACGGCCATGCCCAAATCGTCGTGACAGTGGACGGAAATAATCGCTTTATCAATATTAGGTACGCGGTCATACAGCGTAGTGATGATACCGCCGAACTGGTTTGGCGTGGTATAGCCGACGGTATCAGGAATGTTAATGGTGGTGGCACCGGCGTTGATAGCGGCTTCAACTACGCGGCACAGGTTATCAATCGGGGTACGGCCAGCATCTTCACAGGAGAACTCGACGTCATCGGTATAGTTGCGGGCACGCTTCACCGAGCGCACGGCCATTTCCAGCACCTGATCGAAGGAGCGCTTCAATTTGGATTCGATGTGCAAGGTAGAGGTGGCCAGGAAGACGTGGATACGGAACGCCTCGGCAACGCGTAATGCTTCGGCTGCGACATCAATGTCGTTATCCACACAGCGTGCCAGACCACAAACGCGGCTGTTTTTGATCTGACGGGCGATGGTCTGTACCGACTCGAAGTCCCCAGGGGAGGAAACCGGGAAGCCGACTTCCATTACATCGACACCCATTCTTTCCAGCGCCATGGCGATCTGAATTTTTTCTTTAACGCTCAGGCTAGCCTGCAGCGCCTGTTCACCATCACGCAATGTGGTATCGAAAATAATGACTTGTTGGCTCATCGTGTTGTTCCTTGTCGTGTTTGTTTCACGCTAAGCGGGTAAAAAAAAACCCGCGCAGTAGCGCGGGTTTTGCAGATGATGGGCTGAATCAGCTTTGAACCCCGTCCACCAGCGTACCGCGCACATAAGATGCGTTTAGTAGTAGGCTTAGTAGACGGTGGGTACGGATCATGGCGGTCAGCTTCTCTAAAATTGTTTCGTTGCCTAACTTGATACTTTATTGGCCGGGGCATGTCAACACCTGATTAAAACTGGGGGTTTGAAAAGCCCGGTAGCAAGGGGCGACGCGGTAGTTGGAAACTCGGCAAAATCAGCGCAAGCCAGCGTAAAAGCCAATGGGTAACGGACGTTATTTAGCATAAATGCTTTGAAAGCGAGGCTGTTACATTGATTACCAATACTACTCGGTTAAAATCCATCAATGGCACAAAAAAACCGCGCCGAAGTCTTGATGGGGTGTTGATGTTGCAAGCTTTGTATTCATGGCGTCAATTTGTTTGTGTTGATTTATTCGTGCTTCGTATTCATAAAGCTGAACTGACCGGCTTCAATCAATTAAGTGATGCTAAAGATACCTATTTTGCTCTGCTATGATTGTCCAGCATCGTGTTTTATGGTCTGATCCCTAGGTTGATGAGTACCAAACGGGTATCCATAACTCAGGTGCTTTGCCTGCCAATTTGTTTGTATGCCATCGGCGTGTCACGCACCGATGTGCCCAGGCTGCCAACCGACGAACAAAGCCTAATATGCACCGCTGTGTCATATTTTTATAGGATGATGCCCAATTGCTGTCTGCCAAAGGGAGTCAATAGGGATAACTAATTTCGCAGTGTGGGAATAACCTGGCGCGGACTTTGCCTGTTATTCCCCTGCGCGCTGCCGGGATTATCTACATGGGACTTAGTGGAGTTTGGATATGTCCGAATTTAATTCAGGAACTGTCTTGAGGAAAGAAAACGGTGATATTCATTTGCGCAGTGTGGATCTTAATTTACTCACTGTTTTTGATGCAGTTATGCAGATGCAGAATATTACCAAGGCGGCAAATTCCTTAGGGATGTCACAGCCTGCGGTCAGCAATGCCGTATCACGCTTGAAGATCATGTTCAACGACGAACTGTTTGTCCGCTTCGGCCGCGGCATTCAGCCCACCATGCGCGCCCGCCAACTTTTTGGCCCGGTACGCCAGGCATTGCAGCTGGTACAAAATGAGCTGCCAGGCGCCGGTTTTGATGCACTGAGCAGTGAACGCGTCTTTGAGCTTTCTATCTGCAGCCCGCTAGATATTCGCCTGACGGCTAAAATTATTAACAACGTCAAGAGCATGGCGCCCAACGTGCAGATCCAGACCAAGTCCTACATGAGCCATAACATTGAGCATCAGTTACGCTATCAGGAAACCGAGTTTGTGATTGGCTACAGCCGTCTTGAACATCCCGAGTTTCGGGATATCGCCTTATTCGACGACGAACTGACCCTGGTTGCCGCACAGTCTCACCCACGTCTGGTGGGGACCATCAACCAGAAACAGATGCTGGCGGAGCGTCATGCAGTCATTTCATTAGATCGCTTTTGTTCTTTCAGTAAACCCTACTATCTTGATGAAGCCGCACAACGCAGTGTCACCCAGCAGTGTACTGACCTGTACAGCGTATTGAATATCGTCGCCATGACCGAGATGGTAGCAATCGCCCCTCGTTGGTTTGCCCAGCAGCACACACAGGCGCTGCAGCTGAAATTAATTCCGCTGCCTTGGGAGAAGAAAACGGCTACCTGTTATCTATCCTGGCACGAATCTGCCGAGCGCGATAAAGGTCATCAGTGGATGAAGTCGGTACTTAGCCAATCTGGCGTATTGCGCTAATTAGAGATTTATTGGCCCAGCGCGCTTTCGAGTGCGTCGGGTTGATAATGGATCATGCGGCGAATTAATAAGAATATGCTCAAACAAATCTAAGATAATTCTGTGTTACGGCGTCATTGGAAATAACATTTTCTCCATGACGATTAATTAATATGAACGACTGAAACTATATTCTGCCCCTTAAGCAATCCGCTGAAATTTTAACCTGCTACCTTCTTTTTTTGTCGCCGATCCCACTTTGTCAGTTTGGTGCAAACCTTTTGCACTGCCTTTTGTCCAAGATCAAGAGAAATGAGAACCCACGCGTTTTAGCTCACACTTCGACGCTGAAATCCCTTTTCCCACGGCCGGAGACTAGGTAGACTGCGAAAAAAAAGTAAACACGTGTAAGCTGAGATGCGAGAGCTTCCGCTCCGATCACGGTTAACTGGTTGATTAATTTCAGGCTTAGAGCGCTATGACCCATACCTTGCAACATTACCACCAGGTCGAACGTATACAGCATCAAATTGCTAACCGTGCCGAACAGACGGCTTTCCGCCAATGGTCTCCGCAGGGAGAAACCCGGCTGACCTGGTCGCAGGTCGGGGCGCACACACGGCAGATTGCCTGCGCTCTGCTGGCGCTGGGCGTCGAGGTGCAAGAACGTATCGCGATTTTTGCCAACAACAGCATGACCTGGTCGCTAGCCGATCTGGCGATCCTCGAATTACGGGCGGTGAGCGTGCCGCTTTATGCCACCAATACCCCGGCTCAGGCGGCATTTATCATTAATGATGCCGATATCCGCATTCTGTTTGTTGGTGAGCAAGAACAACTGGATGCCGCGATTGCGCTGCGTGGCGTGTGCCCGCAACTCACCCACATTATTGTCTTTGATGATTCAGCCGATTTGCGCGGCTGTGACATCGCTCAACATCTGCATCACTTTGAACGTCTTGCGGATATTGAGCGTTTTGACGCAGTGCGCCAGCAAAGGATTGCCGAGTGTGATTTGCAGGATCTGTTCACCCTGATCTACACCTCTGGCACCACCGGCGAGCCGAAAGGCGTGATGCTCGACTACCGCAATATGGCCGCCCAATTACAACTGCACGACGATCGCCTGACGGTGACTGCCGATGACGTTTCCCTCTGTTTCCTGCCGCTGTCACACGTCTTTGAACGTGCCTGGAGCTTCTTTATCATGCACTCGGGCGCGCAGAACGTTTATCTGCCCAATACCGACTGGGTGCGAGAAGCAATGGCCGATGTCAAACCGACCCTGATGTGCGCAGTGCCGCGCTTTTATGAAAAAATCTTCAGCGCGGTGCATGAAAAGGTCGCACGTGCGCCTTGGTTACGGCGTGCCTTGTTCCATTGGGCCATTGTCTGCGGCGAACGCAAATTCCTGCAGGAAAGGGCAGGCAAGCCGTTAGGTAAGCTGTTCGATCTTTCCCACCGTTGGGCAGACAAGCTGGTGTTAAGCAAGCTGCGGGGGATCCTGGGTGGGCGAGTGCGCTTCTTGCCTGCGGCCGGTGCCAAGCTGGATGACAATGTCATTTTGTTCTTCCAGGCGATGGGCATTAACATCAAATACGGCTATGGCATGACGGAAACCTGCGCCACGGTTTCCTGCTGGGAAGAGAATAACTTCCGCTTTGGCTCAATCGGCAAGCCGTTACCCGGCGTGGAAGTGCGCATCGGCGAAGAGAATGAGATCCAGGTGCGTGGCCCAATCGTGATGCGCGGCTATTTCAATAAACCGCTGGAAACGGCCGATAGCTTTACCGCAGACGGCTGGCTGAAAACCGGCGATGCCGGCATGGTTGATGAAGGTGGTAACCTGTTTATTACCGAGCGGCTGAAGGATCTGATGAAGACCTCCGGGGGTAAGTACATTGCGCCACAGATGCTGGAAGGGACTTTGGCGCAGGATCGCTTTATTGAGCAGGTGGCGATCGTTGCCGATGCGCGCAAGTTTGTCTCCGCGCTGATCGTCCCGAGCTTCGAATCGCTGGAAGAGTACGCCAAATCGGTCAACCTGAAGTATCAGGATCGGCTCGAACTGCTGCGTAACAGCCATATCCTCGAAATGTTTGAAAACCGCCTGCGGGAGATGCAAAAGGAACTGGCTCTGTTTGAGCAGGTGAAGAAATTTACTCTGCTGCCAGCGGCCTTCTCAATGGAATTGGGGGAACTAACTCCGACGCTAAAACTGCGTCGCAAGGTGATCCTCCAGCGCTATCAGCATGAGATAGAGTCCATGTATCAGGATAAATGAGGGTAAACAGGCCTCAGTTAGCTCATCGTACGTAGGGGCGCTGTATGCTGCGCCCGATTAGCTTGCCTAATATAGTTCTGTAATTACCCCACCATGCAAAACAATGCCTAGCTGAATAACCGCTCAGCTAGTGCATAGTTTTGTTAAGCCGCGCTTCTCCAGCCTGATGGCAATAACCTTGCCTGCGTTAAGCCATTTTGCCGTTTGCCTGCCCCATATTCTGACGCTATGTTAAGAGTCCAAAACGTCCATAAGATTTTTGGGGCCATGCCCCAGACAGGACAGGCGCTACGTTCCGGCGTCAGACAAGAACAAGCTATGTAAGCCTGGAGGCAAACCCATGGAAATATTGTCAGGAGCCGAGATGGTCGTCCGATCGTTGATCGATCAGGGCGTTAAGCATGTATTCGGCTATCCGGGCGGGGCGGTACTCGATATCTATGATGCCCTGCACACGGTGGGGGGCATCGACCATATTCTGGTGCGCCATGAGCAAGGTGCGGTGCATATGGCCGATGGCTATGCGCGAGCGACCGGCGAAGTGGGCGTAGTGCTGGTCACTTCTGGCCCAGGGGCCACCAACGCCATTACCGGTATCGCCACCGCCTATATGGATTCCATTCCGATGGTGGTGCTATCCGGCCAGGTGCCAAGTTCACTGATTGGCTACGACGCCTTCCAGGAATGCGATATGGTGGGGATCTCCCGCCCGGTAGTGAAACACAGCTTCCTGGTCAAGCGTACCGAAGACATTCCTTCCGTGCTGAAAAAGGCATTTTATCTGGCTTCGACCGGCCGTCCTGGCCCGGTGGTAGTCGATCTGCCGAAGGATATCGTTGGCCCGACGGTAAGAATGCCTTACGCGTATCCGCAGGACGTCAGCATGCGTTCCTACAATCCGACGGTGCAAGGCCACCGTGGGCAGATCAAACGCGCGCTACAAACCATTCTGGCGGCTAAAAAGCCGATCATGTATGTGGGCGGTGGGGCGATCAATTCGGGCTGCCATGAAGAATTGCTACAACTGGCGGAGAAGCTGAATCTGCCGGTCACCTGTACGCTGATGGGGCTGGGGGCATTCCCGGGAACTCATCGCCAAAGCGTCGGCATGCTGGGTATGCACGGCACCTATGAAGCCAACATGACCATGCATCATTCCGATCTGATCTTTGCCGTCGGGGTGCGCTTTGACGATCGCACCACCAATAATCTGGCCAAGTACTGCCCGGATGCCACGGTGTTGCATATCGACATTGACCCGACCTCCATTTCCAAAACGGTGGATGCCGATATTCCTATCGTTGGCGATGCTAAACAGGTATTGACGCAGATGCTGGAATTGCTGTCACAAGAGGGCAAAGCGCAGGATTTCGATGCGCTGCGTGACTGGTGGCAGTCGATTGAACAGTGGCGGGCGCGTGATTGCCTGGGCTACAACAAAGACAGTGGCACCATCAAACCTCAGGCGGTGATCGAAACGTTACACCGGCTGACCAAAGGCGATGCCTATGTTACCTCCGACGTGGGTCAGCATCAGATGTTTGCCGCGCTCTATTATTCTTTCGATAAGCCGCGCCGCTGGATCAACTCCGGTGGTTTGGGCACCATGGGCTTTGGCTTGCCGGCTGCCCTTGGGGTCAAACTGGCACTGCCAGACGAAACGGTGGTGTGCGTCACCGGTGACGGCAGTATCCAGATGAATATTCAGGAGCTGTCCACGGCCTTGCAGTACAACCTGCCGGTGGTGGTAGTCAACCTGAATAACCGCTATCTGGGCATGGTGAAGCAGTGGCAGGATATGATCTATTCGGGCCGCCATTCGCAGTCCTATATGGATTCCTTGCCGGACTTCGTCAAGCTGGCCGAAGCCTACGGCCACGTGGGTATTGCCATCCGCACGCCGGATGAGCTGGAAAGCAAGCTGGCGCAGGCGCTGGCGGAAAAAGAACGTCTGGTGTTTGTCGACGTCACCGTCGACGAGACCGAACATGTTTATCCAATGCAGATCCGCGGTGGAAGCATGGACGAAATGTGGCTCAGCAAAACGGAGAGAACCTGATGAAGCGCCGTATCTTATCGGTATTACTGGAAAACGAATCCGGTGCGTTGTCGCGCGTCGTCGGGCTGTTCTCTCAGCGTGGCTATAACATCGAAAGCCTGACGGTGGCCCCCACCGATGACCCAACCCTGTCGCGCATGACGATCCAGACGGTGGGTGATGAAAAGGTGCTGGAGCAGATAGAGAAGCAACTGCACAAATTGGTGGACGTGCTGCGCGTCAGTGAGCTGGTACAAGGCTCACACGTTGAGCGTGAAATCATGCTGGTGAAACTACAGGCTAGCGGCTATGGCCGTGAAGAGGTGAAGCGCAGCACGGATATCTTCCGTGGCCAGATTGTGGATGTCACCTCGTCGCTTTACACCGTACAACTGGCCGGGACCAGTGACAAACTGGATGCTTTCCTCAACGCCGTACGTGAAGTGGCAGAGATCGTGGAAGTGGCCCGCTCAGGAATTGTTGGCGTGTCGCGCGGCGACAAGATTATGCGCTGATAGCGGGTTTTCTGCACGGTATCGAGGGCGTGGCGAGTCTTGCTACGCCCTTTCTTTTTTCTTTTTTGCCCATTTGCTGGCACCTTTGGGCGAAAGCGGTTGCTCGGCCGTGTTTTCTGCGGTTAGATCGCCATTACGGGTTGAATAACCATAGTGACTATCATGGTTACTCCTTACCTCGCTGCTTTCGGTATGCCGTACTCTGAAAGCCAGGGGTAAAACAACGCCACACGATCCATTGTAATTTTTAGAGTTATTTAAAGGGGTTAACGTGAAACTGGATGAAATCGCGCGTCTCGCAGGCGTTTCGCGCACTACGGCCAGTTATGTCATCAACGGCAAGGCGAAACAGTATCGTGTCAGCGATAAAACCGTCGAAAAAGTGATGGCCGTGGTCAGGGAGCACAATTATCACCCGAATGCCGTCGCGGCAGGGTTGCGTGCGGGCCGCACTCGTTCTATCGGCCTGGTGATACCCGATCTGGAGAATACCAGCTACACCCGCATTGCCAACTATCTGGAACGTCAAGCGCGTCAACGCGGTTACCAACTGCTGATCGCCTGTTCCGAAGATCAGCCGGATAATGAGATGCGCTGCATCGAGCACCTGCTGCAACGTCAGGTCGATGCGATTATTGTGTCTACCGCCTTGCCGCCGGAGCATCCTTTCTATCAACGCTGGGCGAACGATCCTTTCCCGATTATCGCATTGGATCGCGCGCTGGATCGTGAACACTTTATCAGCGTGGTGGGGGCCGATCAGGAGGATTCTTTTGCCTTGGCGCAGGAGTTACGGACTTTCCCCGCCAAGTCGGTGTTGTATCTTGGGGCTTTGCCAGAACTTTCGGTCAGCTTCCTGCGTGAGCAAGGTTTCCGCCAGGCCTGGCAGGACGATGAGCGGCAGGTGGATTATCTGTATGCCAACAGCTATGAACGTGAAGCGGCCGGTGTGCTGTTTGCGGAATGGTTGAAAACCCATCCGATGCCACAGGCACTGTTCACCACTTCGTTCTCGCTGTTGCAGGGGGTGATGGATGTCACGTTGAAACAGCGTGGGCGTTTACCGGCGGATCTGGCGATTGCCACCTTTGGTGACCATGAGCTGTTGGATTTCCTGGAGTGCCCGGTGCTTGCCGTGGCCCAGCGTCACCGCGATGTTGCCGAGCGGGTGCTGGAGTTGGTACTAGCCAGCCTGGATGAACCGCGCAAACCCAAGCCGGGTATGACGCGCATTCGTCGTAACCTGTTCCGCCGTGGCAGCCTGAGCCGCAAGTAATCCAGCCCTCACCTTAACCCTCTCCCAAAAGGAGAGGGGACCCATTGACTCCTTAATCTGACCTTGGCACGGGCGCAGCATGCAGCGCCCCCTACGGCGTGCCACCTGACCTGCCCACGACGTTGAACTAGCTCCCTCTCCCTGTGGGAGAGGGTTGGGGTGAGGGGACCACGCGAAACAACCTGCGGCAGTACTCCAGAAAGTAGCCGTACACCACGCCCATCGCCATCGAGATCACCGCATTGCTGGTCACCGCCGCCAGGATCTGCTGGCCGTCTGCGCCCACGCTCCACAGAATGGCGGCGTAAACCGGCGATTGAAAGCTGACGTAGGCCAACAGGTCGGCCAGGTTGCGCAGTAAAAATTGCCCGCGGGGGCTGCGGCGAGCGGTGGCGATAAAGAAATCACGGTAGCGGCCATAAGGCCAGGCGATCAGGATATTGACCGGGATCGACACCAGCCTAGAGGAGAGCGATTGGCTAAAGCTCATGCCCGAGATCAGCATTTCGATCGCCATCCCGACGATAAAACAGTACACCACCAGCGCAAAAGTATCGGCGGCAGCGCTGCGCCAGTGAGAAACAGCTGTAGACATGACACGATCCCTGATTTTAACGGTCAACATGTTGATAATGAATGTTGACCTGGTGTTATTATCTAATTTGTTAGCCTGTTAGTAGTCTACTTGACTGCTTGGTTTGTTTTAAGTGGCTGAAAATTTTTATTTTTAACATTTGGCTGATTTTTATCCTGACGACAGGGTGAAAAGCGGAAAAAGCAGGCATTTAACATGGCAGATTCTTATAATTCATTTATAAACAAGGTGTTATGGTTTTTCGTTGGCCAGGGGAGGCCGCACGGATAAATGCACCGGAGGTAGCCTTACTATTTTTGCGCATATTCCTAAATGCGAAAAAAAATGCCGGGTGAATTGTAAATAGGTGTTTTGAGAAAAATCTTACCGATATGATTTGCATCATAATTAGCGTGGTAAGTCATTTGCGCCGCAATTATTTTTTCTACGGGTTGGTCTTTGGTGGAATAATTACAGTAAAATAGCGCATGGGTAACGGCGATATATGCATTGAGTGTTATTAAGTCAATGGGTTATGGCCTTTGCTGGCCATCAGGCCGCTGGTGGCCAAGCCTTTGCCAGCGCGGGATGCAGCAGGTTTGTCCCCGGCCCGAACGATGTTGAAAAGTGAGACCTGGATTGCAGAAGGGCATAATGAGTTATTTAATCGTCAATTTGTGTTTATTTTAATCACATTATTTCCGCTTAGAAAATTCTCCTCTTTAATCATGATGTTAATTTATCTTCATGCAATAATTAGAGTTCCTTTCGTGAGACAGCCCCCAGAATATGCCTATAAATATTGCCAAACCGCGCTTGCTCTGGCTTGACAAGGTTTTCATACCCTCCGTAAACTCCCTTATGTGGGAATTTGTGGTGTAAAGTGGTGAAAAGGGTCACGAGGGGGTAGCTCAGGTATGTTTCGTGGGGCAACGTTGGTCAACCTCGACAGTAAAGGACGGCTCGCCGTTCCTACCCGGTATCGGGATTTACTGAATGAGGAATCGCAAGGCCAAATGGTTTGCACCATTGACCTCCATCAGCCCTGCCTGCTGCTTTATCCATTACCTCAATGGGAAATCATCGAGCAAAAGTTGTCCCGTCTGTCGAGCATGAATCCCGCCGAGCGCCGCGTCCAGCGCTTACTTTTGGGCCATGCCAGCGAATGTCAGATGGATAATGCCGGTCGGTTGCTGTTAGCCAATACGCTGCGCCAACACGCCGGGCTTACTAAAGAAGTGATGCTGGTCGGGCAGTTCAACAAGTTTGAACTGTGGGATGAACAGACCTGGTATCAACAAGTCAAGGATGATATTGACGCGGAACAATCCACTCAGGAACCGTTGTCTGAGCGGCTACAGGACTTGTCACTATAAGCATGCTGGAAAATTATAAACATACGACCGTACTGTTGGATGAGGCCGTAAAGGGTCTCAATATTCGCAGTAACGGCATCTACATCGACGGTACTTTTGGTCGCGGTGGTCATTCTCGTCTGATCTTGTCCCAACTGGGGCCGGAAGGGCGCTTGCTGGCTATCGATCGCGATCCGCAGGCAATTGCCGCAGCTCAAGCTATTACAGACCCACGTTTTACTATCATCCACGGCCCGTTTTCCGATTTGGCTGACTATGTGCAGGAACGGGACCTGGTGGGCAAGATTGACGGCGTGTTGCTCGACCTGGGCGTTTCTTCCCCGCAGTTGGATGATGCAGAACGCGGATTTTCCTTTATGCGCGACGGCCCGCTGGATATGCGCATGGATCCCTCAAGCGGCCTATCTGCCGCCGAATGGTTGATGAAAGCGGAAGCAGACGATATCGCCTGGGTGCTGAAAACCTTCGGTGAGGAGCGTTTTGCCAAACGCATTGCCCGTGCCATCGTGGAAAGAAACCTCGTTGAGCCGATGACCCGTACCAAGGAACTGGCGGAGCTGATTGCCCATGCCAGCCCGTTCCGCGATAAGCATAAACACCCGGCAACCCGCAGCTTCCAGGCGATCCGTATCTACATCAACAGTGAGTTGGAAGAAATCGAACGCGCGTTGGATGGTGCATTGGCCGTGTTGGCCCCGCAAGGCCGTCTGTCGATCATCAGCTTCCATTCGTTGGAAGACCGTATCGTCAAACGCTTTATGCGTCACCACAGCCGCGGTGCCCAGGTTCCGGCGGGTATACCGTTAACCGAAGCGCAACTGCGTGAAATGGGCGGCCGTACCTTGAAAGCTTTGGGCAAAATGATGCCTGGTGATGCGGAAGTAGCGGAAAACCCACGGTCGCGTAGCTCGGTACTGCGAATTGCCGAGAGGATGCCTGCGTGATTGGCAATGAGCGCCACGGTTTAGTCGGCGTCATCGGTGGCGATCTGCTGCGTAATGCCAAGATCCCAATGATTTTGCTGATCGCCGCGCTGGTTTCCGCCGTGTTTGTGGTGACCACCGCTCACCGTACCCGCCTGCTGACCGCCGAGCGTGAACAGCTGGTGTTGGAGAGGGATGCGCTGGATATTGAGTGGCGCAACCTGATCCTGGAAGAGAATGCCCTTGGCGATCACAGCCGTGTAGAGCGTATCGCCACTGAGAAGCTGCAGATGCAACACGTTGATCCATCGCAAGAAAATATTATTGTCAAGCCATGAGTGGTTTAGCCGAAGTTATGACACGGAGCAAATAGCTAACGCATGAAAGCAGTACGTCCCGGTAATAAGTTGAAACGCCAGGAAGATCAAGCCAGCTTTGTCAGCTGGCGTTTTGCGTTGCTGTGCGGCTGTATCCTGTTGGCCTTGGTTGGGCTGATGCTGCGTGTGGCCTATTTGCAGGTGATCAATCCGGATCGGTTGGTGAAGGAAGGCGATATGCGCTCGCTGCGCGTACAGTCGGTGCCAACCGCGCGCGGCATGATTAGCGATCGCTCTGGTCGCCCGCTGGCGGTGAGCGTACCGGTGAACGCCGTATGGGCGGATCCGAAAGAGTTGAACGAACGTGGGGGTATTACGCTGGATTCGCGCTGGAAAGCGCTGTCCGACGCGTTGCAAATCCCGCTCGATCAGCTCTCCAATCGTATCAATGCCAATCCGAAGGGGCGCTTTGTCTATCTGGCCCGGCAGGTTAACCCGGCGATTGGTGATTACATCCACAAGCTGAAACTGCCAGGTATCTACCTGCGTCAGGAGTCGCGCCGTTATTACCCGTCCGGGCAAGTGACCTCTCATATCATCGGCGTGACCAACATTGATGGCGAAGGTATTGAAGGGGTCGAAAAAAGCTTTGACCGCTGGCTGACCGGCCAACCGGGTGAAAGAACGGTACGTAAAGACCGCTATGGCCGGGTGATCGAGGATATCTCCTCGGTAGACAGCCAGGCGGCGCACAATCTGGCGCTGAGCATCGATGAACGTCTGCAGGCGCTGGTTTATCGCGAACTGAACAACGCCGTTGCCTTCAACAAGGCGGAGTCTGGTACCGCGGTGCTGGTGGATGTGAACACCGGCGAAGTGCTGGCGATGGCCAACAGCCCGTCGTACAACCCGAACAATATGGCCGATACGCCGAAAGACACCATGCGTAACCGTGCCATCACCGATATTTTTGAGCCTGGTTCTACCGTTAAACCGATGGTGGTAATGACGGCGTTGCAGCGTGGCGTAGTGAAAGAAAATAGCGTGCTCAACACCATCCCTTACCGCGTTAGCGGCCATGAAATCAAAGACGTGGCGCGTTATTCGGAACTGACCGTGACCGGGATCTTGCAGAAGTCGAGTAACGTCGGTGTTTCAAAGCTGGCGTTAGCGATGCCGTCCTCAGCGTTGGTAGATACTTACTCACGTTTTGGGCTGGGAAAAGCGACCAATTTGGGGCTGGTCGGAGAAAGCAGTGGCTTATACCCAAAAAAACAACGGTGGTCTGACATAGAGAGGGCCACCTTCTCTTTCGGCTATGGGCTAATGGTAACCCCGTTACAGTTAGCGCGAGTCTATGCCACGATCGGCAGCTTGGGCGTTTATCGCCCACTGTCGATCACCAAGGTTGACCCTCCGGTTGCCGGTGAACGCATCTTCCCCGAGGCTACCGTGCGTACGGTAGTGCACATGATGGAAAGCGTCGCCTTGCCGGGCGGTGGTGGGGTGAAAGCCGCCATCAAGGGTTATCGTATTGCCATTAAAACCGGTACCGCCAAAAAGGTCGGCCCGGATGGCAAATACGTCAACCGATATATCGCTTATACCGCGGGGGTGGCACCAGCTAGCCAACCTCGTTTTGCTCTGGTGGTGGTCATCAACGACCCGCAGGGTGGAAAATACTACGGTGGTGCGATTTCTGCGCCGGTGTTTGGTGCCATCATGGGAGGCGCGCTGCGGATCATGAACGTTCAGCCAGACGCGTTACCCACCGGTGACAAAAGCGAATTAGTGATTAACAAGAATGAGGGTACAGGTGGCCGATCGTAATTTGCGCGATTTACTCGCTCCGTGGGTGCCAACGGCACCCGAGCGCGCGCTGCGGGAAATGATATTAGACAGCCGTATTGCGGCTGCCGGGGATCTGTTTGTCGCCGTAGTTGGCCATCAAACGGATGGACGCCGCTATATTCCGCAAGCCATCGCCCAAGGGGTTGCCGCCGTTATCGCCGAAGCGGAAGGCGAAGCTGAAGACGGTAAAATTTGTGAAATGCACGGCGTGCCGGTGATTTATCTGAGCCAACTTGGCCAGCGCCTGTCCGCATTAGCCGGGCGTTTCTATCATCAGCCTGCCGAGCGTCTGCGCCTGATTGGCGTGACCGGGACCAACGGTAAAACCACCACCACTCAACTGTTAGCCCAATGGAGCCAACTGTTGGGGGAAACGGCCGCAGTGATGGGCACCGTCGGCAACGGTTTGTTAGATCAGGTTTGCCCAACGGAAAATACCACCGGTTCTGCCGTCGACGTGCAGCACGTGCTTAACGATCTGGTGCAGCAGGGGGCGACCTTTGCCGCGATGGAAGTTTCCTCTCACGGTCTGGTGCAACACCGTGTGGCGGCCTTACCTTTTGCCGCCGCGGTATTCACCAACCTGAGCCGCGATCACCTGGATTACCACGGTGACATGGCCAGCTACGAAGCGGCCAAATGGTCACTGTTTGCCAACCATGAGGTTGGGCAGGCCATTATCAATGCCGACGATGAAGTCGGACAGCGCTGGCTGGCTAACTTGCCAGACGCGGTAGCCGTCACCATGCAGGATAATTTACAGCCTGGCTGTCGTGGCCGCTGGTTGAAGACCACGGCGGTGAACTATCACGATAACGGTGCCACCCTCCACTTCAGCTCAAGCTGGGGTAACGGCGAGATCGAAAGCCGCCTGATGGGGGCATTCAACGTCAGTAACCTGATCCTGGCATTGGCGACGCTGCTGTCGCTCGGTTACCCGCTTGAGAAGCTGGTTAACACCGCCAATCAGCTCCAGCCGGTCTGTGGCCGGATGGAAGTCTTCAATGCGCCAGGCAAGCCGACGGTCGTGGTGGATTATGCCCACACCCCGGATGCGCTGGAAAAAGCGCTGGAAGCCGCTCGCCTGCATTGCCAGGGGCAACTGTGGTGCGTGTTTGGCTGCGGTGGCGATCGCGATAGAGGTAAGCGCCCACTTATGGGTGGCATTGCCGAGCAGTTTGCCGACCGGGTAGTGGTAACGGATGATAACCCGCGTACCGAAGAGCCGCAGGCGATCATCAAAGATATTCTGGCCGGGCTGCTGGATGCCGGGCATGTGCAGGTGATCCACGGGCGTGCAGAAGCTGTGACCAGCGCCATCATGCAGGCCAAAGAACAAGATGTCGTGCTGGTGGCGGGTAAAGGCCACGAGGATTACCAACTGGTGGGCAACCGCCGCCTGGACTACTCCGATCGTACCACCGTCGCTCGTCTGCTGGGGGTGTTGGCATGATCCCGGTTTCCCTCCAGACGCTGGCCGCAGTATTGGATGCTGAGCTGATCGGCACCGATTGCACCATCACCGAAGTGACAAGGGATACTCGTCAGGTCACCGCGGGTTGCCTGTTTGTGGCTTTGAAAGGGGAGCGTTTCGATGCCCACGACTTTGCCGCTGATGCCGTTGCCGCAGGTGCAGGCGCTTTGCTGGTAAGTAAGCGCTTATTGGTGGATGCCCCACAACTGG
Organism: Serratia sp. H1w; assembly: GCF_000633355.1. Lineage (GTDB taxonomy): Bacteria > Pseudomonadota > Gammaproteobacteria > Enterobacterales > Enterobacteriaceae > Chania. Next base: position 52,555 of record NZ_AYMQ01000094.1, on the reverse strand, counting down.
TGGTGAAAGATACCACCTTGGCGCTGGGGCAGTTTGCCGCCTGGGTACGCCAGCAGGTGCCAGCCAAAGTGGTGGCGCTGACCGGTTCATCGGGCAAGACCTCGGTGAAAGAGATGACCGCGGCCATTTTGCGTGAATGCGGCGAAGTGCTGCATACCGCAGGCAATTACAATAACGAGATCGGCGTGCCGCTAACGCTGCTGCGTTTAGAGCCGCAGCATGATTTTGCGGTGATCGAACTGGGTGCCAACCATATCGGTGAGATTGCCTATACCACCGCCTTGGCACAACCGCAGAGCGCGCTGGTGAATAATCTGGCCGCTGCCCATCTGGAAGGTTTTGGTTCACTGGCTGGCGTGGCGCAGGCCAAGGGCGAGATCTTTGCCGGTTTGCCGGCGGATGGCGTGGCGATCCTCAATGCAGATAGCAACGACTGGCCACACTGGCAGACGCAGTTACGGGGCAAGACAGTCTGGCGTTTCTCCCCCCAGGCTGCGGAATCAGTAGATTTCTTTGCCAGTGACATCCAGGTGAAAGGCAGCGTAACGCACTTCACCTTGCACAGCCCATTCGGCACGGTAGCGATCGAGTTGCCATTGCCGGGCCGTCATAATGTGGCCAATGCGTTGGCAGCGGCAGCGCTGGCAATGTCAGTGGGTGCAACGTTGGCCGCCGTCAGTGAAGGTTTAAAACAGCTTCAGGCCGTGCCAGGGCGTCTGTTCCCGATCGCCTTGGCAGCAGGTAAGTTATTGCTCGATGACAGCTACAACGCCAACGTCGGTTCCATGACGGCAGCGGCGCAGGTATTGGCAGAAATGCCGGGTTACCGCGTGATGGTCGTTGGCGATATGGCCGAACTGGGCGCAGAAGCCGAAGAATGCCATCGTCAGGTGGGTGAAGCCGCCCGTCAGGCCGGTATCGATAAAGTTATCAGCGTGGGTGGACTGAGCCAGGTATTGAGCTCGGCCGCCGGTCACGGTGAGCATTATCAGGATAAAACAGCAGTGACCGCGCGCGTGGCGGAACTACTTTCAACACATGCGGTAATTACCGTGTTAATCAAAGGTTCACGTAGTGCCGCAATGGAGCAGGTAGTACGCGCGTTACAGGAGAAAGCACCATGTTAGTTTGGCTGGCCGAACATTTGGTCAAATATTATTCAGGCTTCAACGTCTTTTCCTACCTGACGTTCCGGGCCATTGTCAGCCTGCTGACCGCGCTGTTCCTGTCCTTGTGGATGGGGCCTAAGGTGATCAAACGCCTGCAGGAAATGTCCTTTGGCCAGGTCGTACGTAACGACGGGCCAGAGTCACATTTCAGCAAGCGCGGCACGCCGACCATGGGCGGCATCATGATCCTGACCTCCATCACCATTTCGGTGCTGATGTGGGCCTATCCGTCCAACCCTTACGTGTGGTGCGTGCTATTCGTGCTGGTAGGTTACGGCATCGTCGGCTTTGTGGATGATTATCGCAAAGTGGTGCGCAAAGATACCCGGGGGTTGATTGCCCGCTGGAAGTATTTCTGGCAATCGGTGATTGCCCTGATCGTGGCCTTTGCCATGTATGCCGTAGGAAAAGACACGCCAGCCACCGAGCTGGTTGTGCCGTTCTTTAAGGACATCATGCCGCAGCTGGGTCTGCTGTATGTGCTGTTGGCGTACTTCGTGATTGTCGGTACCAGCAACGCGGTCAACCTGACCGATGGGCTGGATGGCCTGGCGATCATGCCAACCGTGTTTGTGGCGGCAGGCTTTGCACTGGTGGCTTGGGCGACGGGCAACATGAACTTCGCCAACTATCTGCATATTCCTTATCTGCGTCATGCGGGTGAGTTGGTCATTGTCTGCACCGCGATTGTCGGGGCAGGTTTAGGTTTCTTGTGGTTTAACACCTACCCGGCTCAGGTGTTTATGGGTGACGTAGGTTCACTGGCACTGGGCGGCGCGTTGGGTACTATCGCCGTGCTGCTGCGCCAGGAGTTCTTGCTGGTGATCATGGGCGGCGTGTTTGTGGTTGAAACGCTGTCGGTGATCCTGCAGGTGGGATCGTTCAAGCTGCGCGGGCAACGTATTTTCCGCATGGCGCCGATCCATCATCACTATGAATTGAAAGGCTGGCCAGAACCACGGGTGATCGTGCGCTTCTGGATTATTTCGCTGATGCTGGTGCTGATTGGCCTGGCGACGCTGAAGGTGCGCTAATTATGGTGGATTATCAGGGTAAAAAGGTAGTCATCATCGGGTTGGGCCTCACCGGCCTGTCCTGCGTTGATTTCTTTATGACTCGCGGCGTGACGCCGCGGGTGATGGATACCCGTATTTCGCCGCCGGGCCTGGATCAACTGCCCGAGAGCGTTGAACGCCATCTGGGCGATCTCAACCAGGAATGGCTGCTGACGGCGGACCTGATCGTTGCCAGCCCTGGCATGGCACTGGCCACTCCCGCCTTGAGCGCTGCGGCTGATGCCGGAGTTGAGATTGTCGGAGACGTTGAGCTGTTCTGTCGTGAAGCCCAGGCGCCGATCGTGGCGATCACCGGCTCCAACGGCAAGAGCACCGTCACCACCTTGGTGGGCGAAATGGCCAAGGCCGCCGGTTGGGCCGTAGGCGTTGGGGGCAATATTGGCCTGCCAGCGTTAAGCCTGCTGCGCCAGGAGTGCCAACTGTACGTGCTGGAGTTGTCGAGCTTCCAACTGGAAACCACTCACAGCCTGCACGCCGCAGCGGCCACCATTTTGAACGTGACCGAAGATCATATGGATCGCTATCCGTTTGGCCTGCAGCAATACCGCGCCGCCAAACTGCGTGTCTATGAAAATGCCGGGGTCTGCGTGGTGAATGCGGACGATGCGCTGACCATGCCGATCCGCGGTGCCGATGAGCGCTGTGTCAGCTTTGGTGCCGACGTGGGGGATTACCATCTCACCCGCCAACAGGGTGAGATCTGGCTGCGTGTGAACGGCGAGAAGGTCCTCAACACCAGCGAGATGAAGCTCACCGGCCGCCATAACTTTACCAATGCGCTGGCAGCCCTGGCGCTGGCCGATGCTGTCAAGCTGCCGCGTGCGTCCAGTTTGAAAGCGCTGACCACCTTCACCGGCCTGGAGCATCGCTTCCAACTGGTGTGGGAACAGCACGGCGTGCGTTGGATTAATGATTCCAAAGCCACCAACGTGGGCAGTACCGAAGCGGCGTTGAACGGCCTGCAGGTCAAGGGTACATTGCATCTGCTGTTGGGCGGTGACGGCAAGTCTGCGGACTTCTCCCCGTTGGCGCGTTATCTGCAAGGCGACAACGTACGTTTGTACTGTTTTGGCCGTGATGGTGGGCAACTGGCGCAACTGCGTCCGGAAGTCGCCACACTGACAGAAACGATGGAGCAGGCAATGCAGGCGATTGCCCGCGAGGTGCAGTCAGGCGATATGGTGCTGCTGTCACCGGCCTGCGCCAGCCTGGATCAGTTCCGTAATTTTGAAGTGCGTGGCAACGAGTTTGCCCGTCTGGCGCAGGAGCTGGGCGGATGAGACTACGGGTGTCGACGTTCGGCCTGACCAACAAGCTGAAAGACTGGGTGATGGGATCGCGTGAAAGCGACGCGGTCAGCATGGTGCTGTATGACCGTACCCTGTTGTGGCTGACTTTCGGTCTGGCGATCATTGGTTTTGTGATGGTGACGTCGGCTTCGATGCCTATCGGCCAGCGCCTGGCAGAGGATCCGTTCCTGTTTGCCAAGCGTGATGCGCTGTACCTTGGCCTGGCGTTTGGCCTGTCGCTGGTGACGCTGCGTATCCCGATGGCCGTGTGGCAACGCTATAGCAACGCCATGCTGCTGCTATCGATAGTCTTGCTGCTGGTGGTACTGGTGGTAGGTAGCTCGGTCAACGGGGCATCCCGCTGGATTGCACTGGGGCCGTTGCGTATCCAACCGGCTGAGCTGTCCAAGCTGTCGCTGTTCTGCTACCTGGCGAGTTATCTGGTGCGCAAGGTTGAGGAGGTTCGCAGCAACTTCTGGGGCTTCTGCAAGCCGATGGGCGTAATGGTGGTGCTGGCGGTACTGTTGCTGGCACAACCGGATTTGGGAACGGTTGTGGTGCTGTTTATCACCACGCTGGCGATGCTATTCCTGGCCGGGGCGAAGATGTGGCAGTTCCTGGCGATCATCGGTTCCGGCGTGTTCGCCGTGGTGCTGCTGATTGTGGCGGAACCTTACCGTATGCGCCGCGTGACGTCATTCTGGAACCCGTGGGCCGATCCGTTTGGCAGCGGCTACCAGTTAACCCAGTCGCTGATGGCGTTTGGCCGTGGTGAGTTCTGGGGGCAAGGGTTAGGTAATTCGGTACAAAAACTCGAGTATTTACCCGAGGCGCACACCGACTTTATCTTCTCCATTTTGGGCGAGGAACTGGGCTATATCGGTGTGGTTTTGGCCCTGTTAATGGTATTCTTCGTCGCTTTTCGCGCCATGTCGATCGGCCGCAGGGCGCTCGAGATAGACCAGCGTTTTTCCGGTTTTCTGGCGTGTTCAATCGGTGTCTGGTTCAGTTTCCAGGCGTTGGTTAACGTCGGTGCGGCAGCGGGGATGCTGCCAACCAAAGGCTTGACCTTGCCACTGATCAGTTACGGTGGCTCGAGCCTGATCATTATGTCGACGGCGATCGTGCTGTTGCTGCGAATTGATTATGAAACGCGCCTGACCAAAGCGCAGGCGTTTGTGAAGAGGTAGCGGATGAGCGGTAAAGCTAAGCGTTTAATGGTGATGGCAGGCGGTACCGGCGGGCATGTGTTTCCGGGGCTGGCGGTCGCGCATCATCTGATGGCGCAGGGCTGGCAGGTTCGCTGGCTCGGCACCGCAGACCGTATGGAAGCCGATCTGGTGCCAAAGCACGGGATCGAGATTGATTTTATCCGCATCTCCGGGCTACGTGGCAAGGGGCTGAAGGCGCAGCTGACCGCGCCGCTGCGTATCTGGCAAGCGGTGCGTCAGGCTAAAGCGATTATGCGCAGCTATCAGCCGGACGTGGTGCTGGGGATGGGCGGTTACGTTTCTGGTCCTGGCGGTTTGGCTGCCTGGCAGTGTGGTATTCCGGTGGTGCTGCATGAGCAGAACGGCATTGCAGGCCTGACCAACCGCTGGCTCTCGCGGATTGCCAAGAAGGTGTTACAGGCGTTCCCTGGTGCGTTCCCGAATGCGGACGTAGTGGGTAACCCGGTGCGTACCGATGTATTGGCACTGTCGTTGCCTGCCGAGCGTCTGAGTGGGCGCGAAGGGCCAATCCGCGTGCTGATTATCGGCGGTAGCCAAGGGGCTCGCGTGCTGAATCAGACAGTTCCTGAAGTCGCCGCGCTGCTGGACGGTAGAATAGCCCTCTGGCATCAGGTAGGTAAGGGCGCGTTGCCAACGGTGCTGCAAGACTACGAGAGGGTAGGGCAGACCGGGCACAAGGTAACCGAATTTATTGATGACATGGCAGAGGCTTATGCCTGGGCAGATGTGGTGGTGTGCCGTTCTGGCGCGCTGACCGTCAGCGAAGTGGCGGCGGCGGGATTACCGGCCATTTTTGTGCCGTTCCAGCACAAAGATCGTCAACAATACTGGAACGCACGTCCTCTGGAAGAGGCCGGTGCGGCCAAAATTATCGAACAACCGCAGTTTACTGCCGATGTCGTGGCGGAACTGCTGGCTAGCTGGGATCGTCCTACGCTGCTGAAGATGGCCGAAAAGGCCCGCGCGGTGGCGATCCCGGATGCAACAGAACGTGTGGCGGCAGAAATTATTCGCGCAGCCCTGTAAGGCCGTAGGGATGACCCCCTGTGAGCTAAACCGAACCTGATAGATAGAGAAGTGATGAATACACAACAATTGGCGAAACTACGTACTTTCGTGCCTGAGATGCGACGCGTCCGGCACATCCACTTTGTTGGCATCGGTGGTGCCGGCATGGGGGGTATCGCCGAAGTGTTGGCCAACGAGGGTTATGAGATCAGTGGTTCTGACCTGGCACCGAACCCGGTCACCCAGCAGTTGAGCGAGCTTGGGGCAACGATTTACTTCCATCACCGCCCGGAAAACGTGCTGGATGCCAGCGTAGTGGTGGTTTCGACCGCTATCTCGGCAGACAACCCGGAGATTGTCGCGGCCCGTGAGGCACGCATTCCGGTGATCCAGCGTGCAGAAATGCTGGCCGAACTGATGCGCTATCGTCATGGCATTGCGATTGCCGGTACCCACGGCAAAACCACCACCACGGCGATGGTTTCCAGCATTTATGCCGAAGCCGGTCTGGATCCGACGTTTGTTAACGGCGGGCTGGTGAAGGCGGCGGGGACCCACGCACGTTTGGGTTCCAGCCGTTACCTGATTGCGGAAGCGGATGAGAGCGACGCGTCGTTCCTGCATCTGCAACCGATGGTGGCGATTGTCACCAACATCGAAGCCGACCATATGGATACCTACCATGGCGATTTCGAGAATTTGAAGCAGACGTTTATCACCTTCCTGCATAACCTGCCGTTTTATGGCCGTGCGGTAATGTGTATTGACGATCCGGTGGTGCGTGAGTTGTTGCCGCGCGTGGGTCGCCATATTACGACTTATGGTTTCAGTGAAGATGCAGACGTGCGTATCGAAAGCTACAGCCAGAAAGGGCCACAAGGGCACTTTACGCTGAGCCGTCAGGATAAGCCGCTGATGACGGTAACCCTGAATGCGCCGGGCCGCCATAACGCCTTGAACGCGGCGGCGGCGGTTGCTGTGGCAACAGAAGAAGGCATTGCTGACGAAGCCATTCTGCGTGCGCTGGCCGGTTTCCAGGGCACAGGGCGTCGCTTCGACTTCCTGGGCGAGTTCCCGCTGGCCGCTGTGAACGAAAAGCAGGGCAGCGCCATGCTGGTGGACGATTATGGCCACCATCCAACGGAAGTTGATGCCACCATCAAGGCGGCGCGTGCCGGTTGGCCAACCAAGCGGGTGGTGATGATCTTCCAGCCGCACCGTTATACACGTACTCGTGATCTGTATGACGATTTCGCCAACGTATTGTCGCAGGTTGACGTGTTGCTGATGCTGGATGTCTATCCGGCGGGTGAAGCGCCAATTCCAGGTGCCGATAGCCGTAGCCTGTGCCGTACCATTCGCAACCGCGGCAAACTGGATCCGATTTTGGTGTCCGATGCGGATACCGTGCCAACGCTGTTGGCGCAATTGTTGCAAGGAGATGATCTGGTGCTGGTGCAAGGGGCCGGTAATGTCGGTAAAATCGCGCGCAAACTGGCTGAACTAAAACTGCAACCACAGATCAAACAGGAGGATCATCATGGCTGATAAAGTCGCCGTATTGCTGGGTGGTACCTCCGCAGAACGTGAAGTTTCATTGCAATCTGGCGCGGCGGTGCTGGCCGGGTTGCGAGAAGCGGGCATTGATGCTCATGGCATCGACACCCGTGACTTCCCTGTCACCGACTTGAAGGCGCAGGGGTTCACCAAAGTGTTCATCGCGCTGCACGGGCGTGGCGGTGAAGATGGTACATTGCAAGGCCTGCTGGAGTTTTTGCAACTGCCTTATACCGGCAGCGGAGTGATGGCTTCGGCGCTGACCATGGATAAATGGCGCAGCAAAATGGTGTGGCAGTCGATGGGGTTGCCGGTGGCACCTTACGTCGCGCTGAGCCGCCGCCAGTATTTGGGCGAAGAACGGCAAAGCCAGCTGGCCGCCATTGAAGCGCTGGGATTACCACTGATTGTGAAGCCAAGCCGTGAAGGTTCCAGCGTTGGCATGAGCAAAGTGACCGAACGCGCTACCCTTGAAGGGGCGCTGGAAGAGGCTTTCCGTCACGATGAGGATGTGCTGGTAGAAAAATGGCTCAGTGGCCCGGAATACACCGTGGCCATCCTGGGCGATAAGGTGCTGCCTTCTATCCGTATTCAGCCCGCCGGTGTGTTTTACGATTATCAGGCCAAATATATTGCCGACGACACGCAGTATTTTTGTCCGAGCGGTCTGGATGATCAGCAGGAAGCCGCTATGGCTGCGCTGGCACTGCGGGCTTACCGTGGGTTGGATTGCAGCGGCTGGGGGCGTGTTGATGTCATGCAAGACAGCGATGGCCGCTTCTACCTGCTGGAGGCGAACACCTCGCCGGGCATGACCAGCCACAGCCTGGTACCGATGGCGGCCCGGCAGTCTGGATTAACGTTCTCGCAGCTGGTTGCGGGAATTCTGGCGTTGGCTGACTGAGATGTCGCAAGCGGCCCTGAATGCGCGCGATCGCGAGGCGGATAACAGCCCACGTCGCAGCAATGGAACCCAGTTGGCGGGGATGATTTTCCTGCTGATGGTGCTGGGAACCATCCTGTGGTGCGGTTGGGTAGTGGTGGGCTGGATGCAGGATGCCAGCCGTTTGCCACTCTCGCGGCTGGTACTGACCGGTGAACGCCATTTCACCACTAACGACGATGTTCGCCAGGCGATCTTGGCTTTGGGAGCACCGGGCACCTTTATGACGCAGGATGTGGATATCATCCAGCAGCAGATTGAACGTCTGCCGTGGGTCAAGCAGGCCAGCGTACGTAAACAGTGGCCGGATGAGCTGAAAATCCACCTGGTGGAGTATGTCCCGGTGGCACATTGGAATGATTTGCACATGGTGGATGCCGAAGGCAAATCGTTCAGCATTCCGGCGCAGCGTTTGGGCAATCAGAAGTTACCGTTGCTCTATGGCCCGGAAGGAAGCGAACAGGATGTTCTGGAAGGTTACCGCGCGATGAATGGCGTGCTGGCAGCCAGCAAGTATCAGCTCAAGATGGCGTCCATGACGGCTCGCCATTCGTGGCAGTTGGCTTTGGATAACGATGTTCGGCTGGAACTGGGACGTGACGATCGCATGGGACGTCTGCAACGCTTTATCGGGCTCTATCCGGTACTGTTGCAGCAGGCGCAAGCGGAAAACAAGCGCGTCAGCTATGTCGATTTACGCTATGACTCCGGTGCCTCAGTCGGCTGGGCTCCGGCATTTATCGACCCGCAGGCAGCGGCAGGCGATCGGCCAAACAGTAATCAGCAACAGAATCAGGCACAGGCAAAACAACAATGATCAAGTCGACGGACAGAAAACTGGTAGTTGGACTGGAGATCGGTACTGCAAAAGTCTCCGCATTGGTAGGGGAAGTTTTGCCCGATGGCATGGTCAACATTATCGGGGTGGGCAGTTGCCCGTCTCGCGGTATGGATAAGGGTGGCGTTAACGATCTGGAATCGGTAGTCAAGTGCGTACAGCGCGCTATCGACCAGGCCGAACTGATGGCGGATTGTCAGATTTCTTCGGTCTACCTGGCCTTGTCGGGTAAGCATATCAGCTGTCAGAACGAGATCGGCATGGTGCCCATCTCCGAAGAGGAAGTGACACAGGAAGACGTGGAAAACGTGGTGCACACTGCCAAATCGGTACGTGTGCGTGACGAACACCGCATCCTGCACGTTATTCCTCAGGAATACGCCATCGACTATCAGGAAGGTATCAAAAACCCGGTTGGGTTGTCCGGCGTGCGTATGCAGGCCAAGGTGCACCTGATCACCTGCCATAACGATATGGCCAAGAACATTGTCAAAGCAGTGGAACGTTGTGGTCTGAAAGTGGACCAACTGATTTTCGCCGGTCTGGCCGCCAGCTATGCGGTGCTGACCGAAGATGAGCGCGAGCTTGGCGTCTGTGTGGTTGATATCGGCGGTGGCACCATGGATATGGCTGTCTATACCGGCGGTGCGCTACGCCACACCAAAGTGATCCCTTACGCCGGGAACGTGGTCACCAGCGATATCGCCTACGCCTTCGGCACGCCGCCGACCGACGCAGAAGCGATTAAAGTTCGACACGGTTGTGCACTTGGGTCGATTGTTAGCAAGGATGAAAGTGTTGAGGTTCCTAGCGTAGGGGGAAGGCCTCCTCGGAGTCTGCAAAGACAGACATTGGCTGAAGTGATTGAGCCGCGCTATACCGAACTGTTGAATCTGGTTAACGATGAAATATTGCAATTGCAGGAGCAACTGCGTCAGCAAGGGGTGAAGCATCATCTGGCAGCGGGTATTGTGCTGACCGGCGGTGCCGCCCAGATTGATGGCCTGGCAGCTTGTGCGCAACGGGTATTCCATACCCAGGTACGCATCGGCCAACCCTTGAACATCACGGGTCTGACGGATTACGCGCAAGAGCCTTACTATTCTACAGCGGTCGGGCTACTGCACTATGGAAAAGAATCTCACCTCAGCGGTGAGGCAGAAGTAGAAAAACGCGCCTCGGTGGGCAATTGGTTTAAACGCATCAATAGCTGGCTGAGAAAAGAGTTTTAATGTTTAGACAAAGAGATCATGCTGAGTAATCTTTTTATGATCTCGCAGCGACAGGCACAAAACGGAGAGAAACTATGTTTGAACCAATGGAACTAACCAATGACGCGGTGATTAAAGTCATCGGCGTCGGCGGTGGCGGTGGCAACGCCGTTGAACACATGGTGCGCGAGCGCATCGAAGGTGTTGAATTCTTCGCCGTTAATACAGACGCTCAGGCGCTGCGTAAAACGGCAGTTGGCCAAACCATCCAGATTGGTAGCGGTATTACCAAAGGTCTGGGTGCAGGCGCGAACCCTGAAGTGGGTCGCAATTCAGCGGAAGAAGACCGTGAAGCCCTGCGCGCCGCCCTGGAAGGTGCAGACATGGTCTTCATCGCGGCCGGCATGGGTGGCGGTACCGGTACCGGTGCTGCGCCAGTGGTCGCTGAAGTCGCAAAAGATCTGGGTATTCTGACAGTGGCCGTGGTGACCAAGCCTTTCAATTTTGAAGGCAAGAAGCGCATGGCATTCGCTGAGCAGGGTATCGCTGAGCTTTCCAAGCACGTGGACTCGCTGATCACCATCCCGAACGACAAGTTGCTGAAAGTTCTGGGCCGTGGCATCTCTCTGCTGGACGCGTTCGGCGCGGCCAACGACGTGCTGAAAGGCGCGGTACAGGGTATTGCCGAACTGATCACCCGCCCAGGCCTGATGAACGTTGACTTTGCCGACGTGCGCACCGTGATGTCCGAAATGGGCTACGCGATGATGGGTTCTGGCGTCGCCTGTGGCGAAGACCGTGCCGAGGAAGCGGCGGAAATGGCGATCTCCAGCCCACTGCTGGAAGATATCGACCTGTCCGGCGCCCGTGGCGTACTGGTCAACATCACCGCTGGCTTCGACCTGCGTCTGGATGAATTCGAAACCGTGGGTAACACCATTCGTGCTTTCGCTTCCGACAATGCGACCGTGGTCATCGGTACCTCGCTGGATCCGGAAATGAACGACGAACTGCGCGTGACCGTGGTCGCGACCGGTATCGGTATGGACAAACGTCCTGAAATCACTCTGGTAACCAACAAACAGGCCAGCCAGCCAGTGATGGATCACCGTTACCAGCAGCATGGTATGTCACCGCTGCAGCAGGAAGTGAAACCTGCCGCCAAGGTGGTGAACGATCAGAGCGCGCAACCTAACAAAGAGCCTGATTATCTGGATATCCCGGCCTTCCTGCGCAAGCAGGCAGATTAGGAATAAACCGATAATTTGGAATCTCCGCTCTTTGTGCTAAACTGTCCCGCCGGCCTTGCTGTATGCTTGGCTGGTTGGATTGATAACATTGCGAGATAAAACGATGATCAAACAAAGGACATTAAAACGTATTGTGCAGGCGACTGGTGTCGGTTTACATACCGGCAAGAAAGTCACGCTCACAATGCGCCCAGCGTCGGCTAATACCGGGGTCATCTATCGTCGCACTGACTTGAATCCACCGGTAGATTTCCCGGCTGATGCCAAATCCGTGCGTGATACCATGCTCTGTACTTGCCTGGTTAATGAGTCAGACGTGCGTATTTCCACCGTTGAGCATTTGAATGCTGCGTTGGCGGGCCTGGGTATCGACAACATCATTATCGAAGTTGACGCTGCCGAAATCCCGATCATGGACGGTAGTGCCAGCCCGTTTGTCTATCTGCTGCTGGATGCCGGCATCGAAGAGCTGAACTCGGCGAAGAAATTCCTGCGTCTGAAAGACACGGTACGTGTTGAAGATGGCGACAAGTGGGCAGAGCTGTCCCCGCATAACGGGTTCCGCCTGGACTTCACCATCGACTTCAACCACCCGGCGATTGATGCCAGTACCCAACGCTATCGTCTGGATTTCTCAGCCGATTCGTTCGTACGTCAAATCAGTCGTGCGCGTACCTTCGGTTTCATGCGTGATATCGAATATTTGCAGTCCCGTGGCCTGGCCCTGGGCGGCAGCTTCGATTGCGCGATTGTGGTGGATGACTATCGTGTCCTCAACGAAGACGGCCTGCGCTTCGAAGACGAATTCGTACGCCACAAAATGCTGGATGCCATCGGCGATCTGTTCATGTGCGGCCATAACATCATTGGCGCGTTCACCGCGTACAAATCAGGCCATGCGCTGAACAACAAGCTGCTGCAAGCCGTGCTGGCGAAACAGGAAGCTTGGGAATACGTGACATTCCAGGATGAAGCCGAAATGCCACTGGCATTCAAAGCTCCATCAACCGTACTGGCCTAAGCTGCCAAGACGTCAATTAGTTATCACGACCGGTCGCGTTGGCTCTCTCTCCTGCCAACGAGGCCAGTCGTTCTAAAATCTTGCGTAATTTCTCTGGGCTCTGTGCCGCCAATCCCCGTAATGCCTCTGCACTTTCCAGGCTCAAGTGACGCATGGGAACTTCTGCTTGCTGACCGCTTCCCGTGCCTTTGCCTAGATTTTGTACCTGACTGCTGCCTTTTGCCATCAGCGATGGATTAATCCTGATGTCGATTGACGACAAAGATGGTAGAATTTGCGCTCGTAGTGCGGATAGCAGGCTGGGTTGTTCATAGCGTAAGCGCATCATCCAACTGGCATTGGCGGTTTCCAGCACTAAAATACCCTGTCTGAAGTTGGCGACACGGCACCAAGGGTGCAGCTGAGCGGGCAATAACCCCTTCACGGCACGATTGAGTTTCAGTAGCGCGATAGCGCGTTGCTGAACGTTATGCAGCGGTCCTTTCTCTGTTGCAGACGCGTCGTCAAACAGGATATCTAATAATTGTGGACGGCTATCGCGCATAATGGGCTCCGGCGGATAATAAACACGTGATCGGTATTCTAAATCGTTGGCGACAATTTGGCAGACGTTATTTCTGGCCTCATCTCCTGTTGGGGATGGTAGCGGCTACGCTTGGCGTACCGCAAAATTTGTCCGGCACTGTCGATCAAAGCGCATTACCGAGCACCTCGTCCAGTCTTAACCGACAAAATTCAGCCAGTCACGCCTTCAATAGCCTGGCGTTACTGCAAGAAGTGCATCGTCGCCCAACGTTTAACGTTGATTACTGGCACCAGCATGCGCTTCGCACCGTCATTCGTCACCTCTCTTTTGCTCTGGCACCTCAGGCCGTCTATGCCCGGGTGCAGGAAGCGGAGAGCGTTGCAGTTGAACCTGCTCAGCTTGCCCTGCTTTCCACGCTCAATGCGCTACTGACGCACGAGCCAAAACCACCGACTATCATTCGTGATACCCATCACCCCATCGTACCTTCTTTGGCGCAGCATCAGGCCGGGCTATGGCTCGCTCAGGTGCAAGGTATTCGCGCCGGGCCTGCGGTCCTCGGCTAATCTTTGCCCCCTGGGCAGCAAAAACAAACAAAACAACAGCTTGTTGACGGCCATTATGGTGTCGTCGCGTAAGAGATATGAAGAATCATGTTAATTAAACTATTGACCAAAGTTTTTGGTAGCAGCAACGATCGTACCCTGCGCCGCATGCGCAAAGCGGTTGAGGTGATCAACCGTATGGAACCAGACATGGAAAAACTGTCTGATAGCGAACTGCAGGCCAAGACCGATGAATTCCGTGCGCGTCTGAAAAAGGGCGAAGTGCTGGAAAGCCTGATCCCGGAAGCCTTCGCCGTGGTGCGTGAGGCCAGTAAGCGGGTATTCGGTATGCGTCACTTCGATGTGCAGCTGCTGGGCGGGATGGTACTTAACGATCGCTGTATCGCCGAGATGCGTACCGGTGAAGGTAAAACGCTGACCGCAACCCTGCCTGCCTATCTGAACGCCCTGAGCGGCCGTGGCGTACACGTAGTTACCGTCAACGACTACCTAGCCCAGCGTGACGCCGAAAACAACCGTCCGCTGTTCGAATTCCTGGGTCTGAGCGTAGGCATCAACCTGCCGGGCATGCCTGCTCCGGCCAAGCGTGAAGCCTATGCTGCCGATATTACCTACGGCACTAACAACGAATACGGTTTTGACTACCTGCGTGACAACATGGCGTTCAGCCCGGAAGAGCGCGTGCAGCGTAAACTGCACTATGCGCTGGTGGATGAGGTTGACTCCATCCTGATCGACGAAGCGCGTACGCCACTGATCATCTCCGGCCCGGCCGAGGACAGCTCAGAGATGTACAAGCGGGTTAACAAGCTGATCCCACAGCTGATCCGTCAGGAAAAAGAAGACTCCGACACTTTCCAGGGTGAAGGGCACTTCTCGGTCGATGAAAAAGCACGCCAGGTTCACCTGACCGAACGCGGCCTGATCATGATCGAAGAGATGCTGGTGGAAGCGGGCATCATGGATGAAGGCGAATCGCTGTATTCCGCGACTAACATCATGCTGATGCACCACGTTACTGCCGCACTGCGTGCCCACGTGCTGTTCACCCGCGACGTTGACTATATCGTTAAAGACGGTGAAGTCATTATCGTTGACGAACACACCGGCCGTACCATGCAGGGCCGCCGCTGGTCCGATGGTCTGCATCAGGCAGTCGAAGCCAAAGAAGGCGTAGACATTCAGAACGAAAACCAGACGCTGGCGTCGATCACCTTCCAGAACTACTTCCGTCTCTACGAGAAGCTGGCCGGTATGACCGGGACGGCGGACACCGAAGCCTTCGAATTCAGCTCGATCTACAAGCTGGATACCATCGTGGTGCCAACCAACCGCCCAATGATCCGTAAAGATATGCCGGATCTGGTCTACATGACCGAGAAAGAGAAGATCGCCGCGATCATTGAAGATATCCGTGAACGTACCGCCAACGGCCAGCCGGTGCTGGTAGGTACCATCTCGATCGAGAAGTCTGAAGTGGTTTCCCGCGAACTGACCAAGGCTGGTATTGAACACAAGGTTCTGAACGCCAAGTTCCACGCCATGGAAGCGGATATCGTCGCCAATGCTGGCCAGACTGCCGCGGTCACCATCGCCACCAACATGGCCGGTCGTGGTACCGATATCGTGTTGGGCGGTAGCTGGCAGAGCGAAGTGGCTAACCTGGAAGAGCCGACGGAAGAGCAGATTGCTGCAATTAAAGAGGCTTGGAAAATTCGCCATGATGCCGTGCTGGCCGCCGGTGGTCTGCATATTATCGGTACCGAGCGTCACGAATCACGCCGTATCGACAACCAGCTGCGTGGTCGTTCCGGCCGTCAGGGTGATGCCGGTTCTTCCCGCTTCTACCTGTCGATGGAAGATGCGCTGATGCGTATTTTCGCCTCGGATCGCGTTTCTGGCATGATGCGCAAACTGGGTATGAAAGATGGTGAAGCCATCGAGCACCCATGGGTCACCAAAGCCATTGCTAACGCACAACGTAAGGTTGAAAGCCGTAACTTCGATATTCGCAAGCAACTGCTGGAATACGATGATGTGGCCAACGATCAGCGCCGTGCGATCTACAGCCAGCGTAATGAATTGCTCGACGTGTCCGACGTGAGCGAAACCATCAACAGCATCCGTGAAGACGTGTTCAAGACTACCATCGACAGCTACATTCCGCCGCAGTCGCTGGAAGAGATGTGGGATGTGAAGGGTCTGGAAGAGCGCCTGAAAAACGACTTCGATCTGGATATGCCGATCGCCGAGTGGCTGGATAAAGAACCTGAGCTGCACGAAGAAACGCTGCGTGAGCGTATCATGGCGAAAGCGAAGGAAGATTACCTGCGCAAAGAAGAAGTGGTTGGCGCTGAGATGATGCGCAACTTCGAAAAAGGCGTGATGCTGCAAACGCTGGACTCCCTGTGGAAAGAGCACCTGGCGGCGATGGATTACCTGCGTCAGGGTATTCACCTGCGTGGCTATGCGCAAAAGGATCCGAAGCAGGAATACAAGCGTGAATCCTTCAACATGTTTGCCACCATGCTGGAATCGCTGAAATATGAAGTGATCAGCGTATTGAGCAAGGTTCAGGTGCGCATGCCGGAAGAGGTTGAAGCTCTGGAACTGCAACGCCGTGAAGAAGCCGAGCGTCTGGCACGCCAGCAACAGCTGAGCCACCAGGAAGAAAACGCCCTGGCGATCACCGATCCGAATGCTCCGGCAGTCGCCGAACGCAAAGTAGGGCGTAACGATCCTTGCCCTTGTGGTTCCGGTAAGAAATACAAGCAGTGCCACGGCCGCCTGCAAAAGTAAGCCAGGCGCGGTGAGTGGGTCTCGGGGCCCACTACGTAGGGGCGCTGCATGCTGCGCCCTCGCTGTTCCATTTTTACATCAACCTGAAGGGCTCAGCATGCTGAGCCCTTTTTTTAGCTATCAAGATCTGGAGGATGCGATGAAGCACCTGAACATCGCCGTAGGGATTATCCGTAACCCACAGCAGGAAATCTTCATCACGCGCCGCGCTGCGGATTCGCACATGGCGGGTTTTTGGGAATTCCCTGGCGGCAAGATTGAGCAGGGCGAAACGCCGGAACAGGCATTAGGCCGCGAATTACTCGAAGAAACCGGGATCGACACTAAACAGGCTCGACTATTGGAGGTGCTGGAGCACCGCTTCACCGATCGGATTGTGACGCTGAATTTCTATCTGGTGGAAGAGTGGGCGGGCGAACCCTATGGCCGTGAAGGGCAGCCGATGCGCTGGGTGAAGCAGGCCGATCTGCGCGAGGAAGAGTTCCCCGAAGCCAATGTCATTATCATCAAACTGCTGGTGGCGCAGGCCAGTGCCGCACAGTAAATTTTTGGCCGTAACGTTGGTCAGTCAAGGTTGGCTATTTCCCCTCACCCCAGCCCTCTCCCGATGTAAAGGCTGAGAGTTTCATGAACACGGGTATGGGGAGAGGGGGCTAACCCGGAGTCGCGGTCAGGTGCAGGGGATAATCTGTGGCACGTTCGGTCCCCTCTCCCTGTGGGAGAGGGTTAGGGTGAGGGGGCACCAAGGCACGCTGCAAGCCGTGTTCAAAGCGGCTCCCGGTCCTCCGACCAATCTTCACTTTCGTTCAGATCTTCGTTGCTGGGAATACGCTTCTCTTCATCGGCCCATTCACCCAGATCGATCAGCTGGCAGCGCTTGCAGCAGAACGGCCTAAATGGGCTGACTTCGCCCCAAACCACGCCTTTGCCACAGGTTGGGCATTTTACTACGGTCATATTCATTCCTTGCTCCCTCTTAAAATCCAAGGGGTTATCATCAACAGCAGGCCAGCTCAAAGGTCAGACGCTCCGGCACTACGCCGTTTTCACTGTCTAGCGGCAGGAAACGGATGGCATAGCGCGTCTTGTGGCCGGAAATCTGCGGGTAAAGCTGGTAAGCCAGATTAATACGTAAGCGTAACAGATCTGCACCCTCGGCGTTATCCTGGAAGAAGCCGTTAAGGCTGATCTGATTGCGGAACGGTCCGGCCTGGCGCACCAGATCCAACACGATGGTCAGCGCCTGATTCAAAGGTTCGAGGGTTTGCAACCACTCTGCCACGTCGGCATCACGTTCATGTTGCGCCACGTGCATCCACATATGCAGCGTTGGCAAATCGAAGCTGCAACAGCCGCCAGGGATGCTCAGACGCTGGCGAACCAGGCTTATCAGCCGATCTTCACGTAGTGCCTGACCCATACGTGGGGCAGACATCAGCGCTGAGGCGCAACCTTTCAATTGGCTGCGTAGTTGATTGACCACCGAGATATCGACACCGGGCAACTCTGCCCATTGCAGTAATTTCTGCTGCTGGCGTTCCAGCTCTTTCAGCAGTTCGGTGCGCACTTCGCCACGTTCCAATACGTCCAGCAGGTCCGCAACGGTGCGGAAAAAAGTCAGGGCGATTGCCGTTTCGCTCAGTGCTCTTTGGCCATGGAGCTGCTGCAATAAAAACTCGATCCGCAGCCAGGTACGCATTTTTTCATTTAACGGGTGTTCAAAGAGAACAGTCGGGGAAGCGTCACTCATTCGGTGTGATCCTGTCGGGTCGCTGAAGTTGCCAGCTCAAGATAGTGTTGATGCAATGCGGCGACATGGGATGCGATTTCCTGTGCACTGCCGCTATTGTCAATGACGTCATCCGCAACGGCCAGGCGCTGTTCACGCGTGGCCTGTGCAGACAGAATATTTAGCGCCTGTTGGCGGTCGATGCCGTCGCGGGCCATGGTTCTGGCCAATTGTGTTTCGCTGTCGACATCCACCACTAAAACGCGGTCGGCACGATCTTGCAGGCCGTTTTCTACCAGCAAGGGTACTACCCATAGTACGTAACAACTCTGGGCGTTGGCTAGTTGTCGCTGCGTTTCCCGCTGGATCTGAGGGTGCAGCAGCTGGTTTAGCCAGCGCTTTTCGTCGGGATCGCTGAAGATCCGCTGACGTAAAGCCGCACGGTTGAGGGATCCGTCCGTCAGCAACATTTCATTACCAAAATGTGCCGCAATAGCGTCCAATGCCGGGGTTCCAGGCTCAACAACCTGGCGAGCGATGATATCCGCATCAACAATGACCACGCCTAAACGTGCAAAGGCGTTGGCTACGGTGGATTTGCCGCTGCCGATACCGCCGGTTAATGCCACTATGTAGGCCATGGTCGAAGGGGATCCTGATTTCACCAAAAATAATAAACGAATCATAAAGCGATCGCGCAGAAGTGCAAGCGGGCGCGCGTGGCTTACCTCGCGCTTGAGGTTTCAGCTGAGAAATATTGAGTCGTGGCATCGGGAAAATGAGGCGGCAATCACATTGGGGTGTAGCAGGTAAATTTGTGGGATTGTACCGCAAATAAAGGTGAAATCGCAGTCTTGCCGAGTGATTATTAGTGCGTATGATAGCATCACTGGAACTGGCAATAACCTACCCGTCGTCTTTCAAGTTGTAGGGTAGAGGTTCGAAATCCCTCTGCGATCCGTCGCCAAAAACCAGGAAATCATCAGTCATGCGTATTGAAGAAGATTTGAAGTTAGGCTTTAAAGATGTGTTGATCCGCCCTAAGCGCTCCACGCTGAAAAGCCGTTCGGAAGTTGAACTGGAGCGTCAGTTTACCTTCAAACATTCAGGTTGGAACTGGTCCGGTGTGCCGATTATCGCCGCCAATATGGACACGGTTGGCACCTTCCGCATGGCCGAGGCCCTGGCATCCTTCGACGTTCTCACCGCCGTTCATAAACATTACACCGTAGAGCAATGGGCTGAGTTCGTTCAGCGCGTGCCTGAATCCGTGCTGCGCCATGTGATGGTGTCTACCGGGACTTCTGAAGCCGATTTCGTCAAGATGAAGCAGATCCTGGCGCTCTCTCCGCTGTTGAAATTTATCTGCATCGACGTGGCCAACGGTTATTCCGAACACTTTGTGGCCTTCCTGAAAAGAGCCCGTGAAGCCTGCCCAAGCCATGTGATTTGCGCGGGTAACGTGGTTACCGGTGAAATGGTGGAAGAGCTGGTGCTGTCCGGTGCCGACATCGTGAAGGTCGGGATTGGCCCTGGTTCGGTCTGTACTACCCGTGTGAAAACCGGCGTAGGTTATCCACAACTTTCCGCCGTGATCGAGTGTGCCGATGCTGCACACGGTCTGGGCGGGCAGATTGTCAGCGATGGCGGCTGTTCTGTTCCGGGCGATGTGGCGAAAGCCTTCGGCGGCGGTGCAGACTTTGTCATGCTGGGCGGCATGTTGGCCGGGCACGATGAATGTGAAGGCACCGTGGTGGAAGAGAACGGTGAGAAATTCATGCTGTTTTACGGCATGAGCTCAGAGTCCGCCATGAAACGCCATGTGGGTGGGGTAGCTGGCTACCGTGCGGCAGAAGGTAAAACCGTCAAGCTGCCACTGCGTGGTGAAGTCGAGTTTACCGTGCGCGATATTCTCGGCGGCCTGCGTTCTGCCTGTACTTACGTAGGCGCAGAGCGTCTGAAAGAGCTGACCAAGCGCACCACCTTTATCCGCGTGGCGGAGCAGGAAAACCGCGTTTTCGGCAGCAAATAACGGTCTGACATGGTGGGGCGCCGCATGCTGCGCCCTTATCAAACAGGGAATTACCCCAGCACATTCCCCAACTGGAATATCGGCAAATACATCGCGACCACCAGCGTTCCCACAATCCCTCCTACCACTATCATCAGCAATGGTTCCAGCGTTTGTGCCAGCGTATCGGCGAGTTCATAGGTCTGTTGTTCGTGCCAAACCGCCAGCTTGTCCAACAGAATATCCAACGTGCCGGATTCTTCCCCCACCCGCACCAACTGCTGGCACAGCGAGGGAAACAGCGGCTGTTGAGCCAGCGCACTGTGGAAGGGATATCCTTGGGACAGTTGCTGTTCTATCGCCGTCAGCGCCTGGCAATAAAACACAATATTCACCGATAGCTTCGCCGCACTTAGCCCTGCCACCAGCGTTAATCCCGCCTGCTGGGTCATGGCCAGAATACGAAATACCTGACTCAGGCAGTTGCCCTTGACCAACGAGGCAATCAACGGGATGCGCAGCAACATCGCCTGTTCACGTTGTTGCCAATCCGCCAACGGATGCAGCCAGCGCCAATAAAACCCTGCCAGCCCAGCGACCGCGAGCAACAGATAAGGCCCGGTAGCGATCAAGACGCCAGACAGTGCCAGCAGGCCCTGGGTAAACCAGGGTAATGGAGCATCGAAAGATTGATAAATCTTGGCAAACTCCGGCAGCACCATCACCAACATTAAAATAGTGACCACCATGGCCACCAGACAGATAAACAGCGGGTAGCGCAGTGCCTTCAGGACCTTCTTCTGTAGCTTCTGCTGGGCTTCTTGCTGCTGTGCCAACTGCAGGCAACAGCGATCCAGATTACCCGTCAATTCGCCGATGGCGATCAGTTGGCGATAGATTAAGGGGAATACGCGATGCTGCTCGGCAATCACTTCGGAAAAGGGGTGCCCCATTGCCACGCTGTGGCTGATTTCCCGCAACAGACAGCGCCAGGCCGCCGCTTGATGCTCCTGCGCCAGCAGCTCCAGGCTATTGACCAGCGGTAGCCCGGCCTGCAACAGGGTTGCCAACTGGCGGGTGAATTGGATCATCGGCTCGCCACGCCATTGACGTGCAGAAACCCGTTTCCCAGGCCCCATTTGATAAGGTTGTAACCCCTGTTCCAGCAAGTGCTGATAGACCTGATTTTTCTCCTCCGCCAGCAGTTCGCCATTGCGAATGCCACCCTGGCTGTCGATAGCTTGCCAAACAAACAGGCGGCGAGTTTTCATGGTTTGCTCTCTGTCTGAGTGGTTACCCCAACCACGCGATATAGCTCTTCCAGCGAGGTGGTTCCCTGAGCGACCAACGTCAGGCCTGCTTGCAACAGCGCCACCTGGCCTTGCTGTTGTGCAATATCGGCCAACTGTCTCACCGAGGCATTTTGCATCAGGGCGTTCTGGATCTCCGGGGTGATCTTCAGCAACTCGTAGACGCCAATCCGACCGTAATAACCCCCAAAGCAATGCTCACAGCCAGCTGCACGCCACGGGATCAGGGGTTCTGGCCAGATAGCGGCCGGGAAGTGCAGGATCTCCACTTGTGGATAGCGGCAATGGATGCACAAACGCCGCACCAGGCGTTGGGCAATCACCAGTTTCAGGCAGGCCGCCAGCAGGTAACCGGGAATGCCCATTTGGGTCAGGCGGGTCAGGGTTTCGCAGGTGGAATTGGTATGCAGGGTCGATAACACCAGATGCCCGGTTTGAGCTGCCTTGACGGCAATTTCGGCCGTTTCTTTATCGCGGATCTCGCCGATCATGATGACATCCGGATCCTGGCGCAGCAGAGCACGCAACACGCGGGCGAAATCCAGATCGGTTTTGCTGTTGACCTGCGTCTGGTTAATACCGAATACCGGGATCTCGATGGGATCTTCGACGCTGCACAGGTTGCTCTGCGCATCGTTCAACTGGCGTAACCCGCTGTACAGCGTCACGGTTTTACCGCTGCCGGTTGGGCCGGTAACCAGGATCATGCCTTGCGGGTTGCAGAGGGCATCGGCATAAGATCCAAGCGCTTCCTGGCTCATGCCAAGCTGTTCGAGCGGTAATTCCTGGCGGTCGGTTTGCAGGATCCTCAGCACTACCTTTTCACCATGCAGCGTGGGTAGGGTAGAGATACGCATTGAGAAACTGGCGTTATCTAACTGCACGCTGAGTTGGCCATCCTGCGGCAGGCGGCGCTCGGCGATATCCAACTGCCCCATGATCTTCAGTCTGGCGGTGATCCTGGCTGCCAGCGAAAAGGGTGGGGAAGCGATAGCCTGAAGGACACCGTCAATCCTTAACCTGACGCGGAACCTCTGCTGATAAGGCTCAAAATGTACGTCAGAGGCGCGCCGCTGGATGGCGCTGCGCAGCGTCTGATTAATGAATTGCACCACCGGAGTATCGCCGTCGTCATTAAGCGAAGGGGATTGTTCCTCGGTATTTTCCTGTGCAGGCACCAGGGCGAGAGGTTGCCGTTGGTGCTGTGCCTGCTCCAGCCGTGCAATAGGCCATTGTTCTATCCCAACGCTTTTACCAGTGGCGAAACGCAGCGCGCTCACCAGAGCCACAGGGATTTCGCCATGCAGGGCAATAGTCAGCCGCTGTGCGTCTTCGCTAAGGGCCAGCGCCTGGTAACGCTGGCACAGCGCGTGGATTTCATCGCTGATTTCCATGCAGGTTCCTCACTGGGTGGCATCATCAAAACGGAAAACTTCCTGGCAGGTTTCCAGCAGGCTGGTGTTACTGCTGTTGCATTGGCGCGTCCAGCGCATCGGGCCGGTGGCGTCGGTGGTGGGGGTCAGCGTCACCGTTAGCCCTTGCAAGCTCTGGGTACCAACGAGGCTGATGGTACCCCCGCTGACCTGAATACTGCTGACATAGCGGGTTGCTGCCCCGGCGGGGATGCCTTTAGTCCCTGCATCGCAGCCTGACGGGCCGCCGCCTTCCAGCGCGCACAGTTCAACCGCCATTTTATAGGGCACCATGGCCTGCAGCATGTCAGTCATGGCGGCTTTCTGGATATAACGCTGATAGGCTGGGATGCCAATGGCGCTGAGAATGGCGACGATGGCGATAACCACCATTAATTCGATCAGGGTAAAACCGCGTTGTGTTCCCATCTGTTGTTTCCTCCGTAGTGATCAGGAGGCAACGTTAAAATGCTCAAAATCCGGTGGCGAGAAGAGGATAAGAATTATGCGTAGTTGTTCCATCACAATGTGTCCGCGTTACTCAGCGTTGAAAAAGAATGCGTAGTGCTTCACAACCGAGTGACGACGCTGCCTTTGCAAGTCTCACCTCTTCCCTTTGAACCGCCGGTGAGGCTGCGAAACGTCTGATTTTTCGCTAAAACCTTCTGATTTTTAGTGGATGATTATTCTTAGGTAATAAGAATGATCCTGCATTAGCCTTTGGGTCTCTCATGCGGTATATTCAGGCTATTATTGTTATTTTTAGAGTATTAACCTACCTGTATGTAAGAAATATCCTTGATCGGATGTTCTGTAATATAATGTTTTCGTGATATTTGATGCTAAAATTATTATTGAAATGCATTAAATATAGCGCTATCGTTGTCATCACTGCAGTAGAGGGAATAATTAACTATTCTAATATCATGCTTTAATAAAGGCATGAGTTATCGTGCCTTTATATTGAGCATAGATTTTTTCTATTATTTATGATGGAAATAACTAGGGCTATTAAATTTCACTTTTATATAAGGATGATGTTGTGAAAAAATTAAACGTTTCTGAAGCTAGCACAATCGTTGGCGGCACTTGCAAAACCTGTAGCGTTGAGTATGTAAACCTGACTCCAACCACTTGTAATGCTGTTACCACTTGTGTAGACAAAGATGGCAAGGTTGTTAGCGTTGACAGCAAACCAGTTGCGCTGAGCAGCTGCCCTGCGCAGCCATAATGTAAACATCGGTATCCTGTCTGACAGGAACTGATGCCAGTGCTGATGCGGTAGGGTTTATCGCATCAGCCTGTTTGATTCTCGTGCATTTTTAATGGACTGGGATGTGACTGCTGCAAGGATTATTGCCAGCCTGCCTGACTAAAACGATCAATATCCCTCCGTTATTAAGTGCTAATCGATTTACCCTTATGCATTAAGGTTGGTGGGTATTAGCACGCAACCTTGAAAGATTTTGGGTATATGTAATTTAGGACGCTGCGATCATGTTCAAGAAGCCCTTTTATCTTTTCGCCTATACCCTTTTGGTTATTATTATCTCTTCGCTGATCACCACGGCTTATTTCCACTATTTTATACTGAATCAGAATTCTGCTCCTGAGCAACAGGCTCTGACTATGCTCGGCGAGGACGATATTAAAATCAGTCCGATAAATACGGATAATACGATTATTGAGATCTTCTCTTACGGTTGCCACTATTGTGCCTTGAATGACGAGGATGTCTCCAAGATGGAAGCCCGGATGCCGGCCGGGACTCAATTCGTTCGCTTGCACATTGCCAACCTGAACAATGATGGTTTGGCGAGCTTCGCCCCGTTGTTTGCCACCCTGACGGTGATGGGCATTGAATCACAGCACCGTGCAAGCGCTTATGACGCCATCATTAAACAAAGAATCGATCTGACTAACCCAGGCATCCGCGATCAATGGTTAACGAAAAACGGTATCGATATTGAGGCTTATAACAAAGCCAGCCAGACACCGCAGGTGGCAGAGTTGCTGAACTATATGACCAAAGTGTCTGGGTATTACAAAATCAAGGCGACCCCAACGTTTATCGTCAACAAAAAGTGGCTGGCCCTGCAGGATCGCGAATTCCCTGAGTTTGCCGATCATCTGTTGTCACTGTTGCAGCATGACAAACCGCTGGAGAAATAATGCGTTTATTTGCCGTGTGGATATATCTGGCGTGGAGAGAGGCGCTCACAGGCATTGCTCGCAGTTTGTTGCCCTTGCGCAGAGCATACGGCAAGACGGTTTGTTGGCTGCTGCGCCATGGCAGCTACCGTTGGTTCCTTGGGCTGGCGGCGCTGGGCCGCTGGCTGCGATTAGGTAACCGGGGCGATCGTCGGCGTGCCTTTGTGGCCGAGGCCAACAAGCAATCTCTGCTCGGGGCTGACTACCAAGGGAATTTTGCCCGCACCAGTCAGCGCCGCCGTTTACTGGAGCTGGCCGCAACCTACGGCCAGAGCCCTCAGGTCGCAGCCCAGTTGGCTCGCTGCCAGGCTGAGCTTAATGCGGTTGTCGAACCTTTGCATCAGGCAGGGCACCCCGTGGTGCTGGCACCGCTGCATATGCTCTCTGACGTGCTGGCCGGCATGGTGGGTGCCGGGGTGTTTCCGGGGCAGGCGACGGCGATAGTTTCCGTTAGCGTTGAGGTGTATCACGCCAAGGCGCGGGAGTTAGGGGGCGTTAACCTGTCCTACTGCTCGATCCATGATGATAACCGGGAAATTGCCGGCAATCTGATGGGGGCGATTATGGAAGCGGCCGATCATCAACGCAATATCATGATTTTCCCGGATATCTCGCCGGATTACACCGTCAATACCAATACGGCGCAAACGGCAAAGCTCAGTTGCCGCCTGTTTGATCGCCCGGCCAATTTGCACAGCGGCTTGATCCGCATTGCCCGGGCGCTGTCGGCGCAGGTGGTGTTTTATTACCTGTATTACGACAAAGAGATAAAAATCCATATTGATCCGCCGATCCCGGCGCGCAGCGTGAAAGCCAAATTGCCAGAAATTGTTGAGAGTTCGATCGTCCGGCATCCCGAGGACTGGCTGTTATGGCACGCACATTCGTTATTTTTTATCAATGAATAACCCGGAAATTGAAGAAGTCAGATCATGGAAAAGATAATCCCGACGCTGGTGTTTCAAGGCGAAACGAATGAATGTGGGCTGGCCTGTATCGCCATGATGGCGGAAACGCAGGGGATCGATGTCTCGTTGGAAAGCCTGCGTGAACGCTATCCGGCCTCGCAACATGGCACCTCGCTGGTGAGGTTGTGCGATATCATGGCAGAACTGGCGATGCCTGCTTATCCCGTGGCCTTTGAACATGATGAACTGGCGGAAATACCGCTGCCCGCCATTTTGCATTACGGGGCGAGTCATTATGTGGTGCTGGCCTACCGCAAGGGCAACCATGTTTGCGTGATGAACCCGGGCATTGGCCAGCAACTGCTGCCTATCGATGCATTAAAGTTGGATATCAGCGGCTATGCGCTGGTGCTGGACAGTGAAACCCAGCCCGATCCGCAGGCGCTGGCCAACGTACAGCGCAGTAAACGTTTTCGCATGTTCGACACCATGAGCCTGAAAGAAACGGCACGTATCCCCGGCATTTACCGTTTGATGATACTGGCGTTTCTGATCTCGTTGACCCTGTTTATCATGCCGACGATGGTCAGCAGTGCCATCAACCAGGTCTTTTCCTCTGCGGGACAAACAGATTTCCCCTATTTTTACTTCCTGCTGGCGTTTGTCGTTTCGACCACGCTGGCCTTCGGTGTGCGTTGGATCACCGAGCGGTTTATCAAACGCTTTGTGGTGAACAATAGCGTGGCGGGCTTCTCGCGCTTGCTCAGTAACTCACTGAACTTCTTTGATAAACGCGCACCTGGCGATGTATTTAGCCGCTTTGCCAGCTGGCAGATGGCCTCGGGCATAAAAATCGAGTTGGATAACGGCCTGCGTACTGATTGGATCATTGGTGCCATTGCCTTGGCCGTGATGTGTTACATGAGCCCGCTGCTGGCGATGGTGTCTGGTATCAGCGTGGCCCTGATGGGGCTGGTCAGCGTCTGGGCCATCTATCGTGACCGTTATTACACCCAGCAGATGCAGGTCAAAACGGCCGATCAGAGCGACTTTATCCTGGAGAGTATTCAAGGTTTCGCCACCATCAAGTCAGCCGGGCTCGATAGCCAGCGCAAGAGCCTGTTTGCCAAGTACGCCCTGGCGCTGTTTACCTGCCGCCAGCAACAGCGGATGTACGAACAGGTCAAAAGCAGCCTGTATCAACTGATCGGCAGCCTGGAAATGGTGCTGTTTATGTTCCTGGCGCTGCCGTTGTTGAAAAACGAAACCATCACGCTGGGGGAGTTCTTTGCCTATAGCTTTGTGCGGGAAATTTTTACCTCCTACATCACCAAAATCTTCTATTCGATCCTGCAAAAGAATCAGTTGAACGTGATTGACACCCGCGCCCGGGATCTGTTCCCCCCACGCTCTGCACCGGAGCTGGGCAACGCAGCGGTGCCAGCGCCGATCCCGGCCTTTACCTCGCAGCTGCGTTATAACCATATCGCCTTTGCCTATGACGCCCAGCAGCCGGTGTTGCACGATCTTTCCCTGTCGTTCAAGCCGGGGCAAAGCATTGCGATTGTCGGTGAGTCTGGCGCGGGCAAAAGTACCCTGTTGAAGGTGATGACCGGCCTGATGCCGCCACAGCAAGGGGACATCATAGTGGATGGCCAGCCGCTCGATTATCAGCAGGTGCACGCGTTGTTCTTCCTGCAAAGCCAGGAGGACATCTTGTTCAATGCCTCGGTGCTGCACAACATCACGCTGTTTGATGAGAACTTTAATGAGCAAAAGCATCAACAGATTGAGCGCTCGCTGGAGGGGCTTAATCTCACCCCGGTGATCGAGAAGCTGCCGGGGGGCCTGAACGCCCTGATCCGTGAAAGCCACGCCGGGTTGTCTCTGGGGCAACGTCAACGTCTGTTGCTGGCGCGGGCCATGTACAGCGATCGCCCGGTGCTGGTGCTGGATGAACCCACGGCCAACCTGGATGAGGAAACGGCGCACCAGGTGATGACCACCTTGCTGGAACATTGTCGCGAACGGCATAAAACGCTGATCACCGTCACCCACAGCGAGAGCGTATTACCGATGTTCGACCGGGTATTCCGCGTGAGCAACGGCCATGTGGCCAGCGTTGAAACCCCACCGGTACTGACCACGGCGGTGTGCTGATGAAACTGAAAATGGTTGGCATAACCAAACGCTGGCTGGTGCCGATAGCCTTGCTATGTTTGCTGGCGATGGGTGCGCTCGTCTGGTACGTCACTGCGCCCACTCAGGAAAATACCTATGACACCGAAGAGATCACCCGTGGCGATATCGAAAAAACCGTGTTGGCTACCGGCATTCTCAAACCCGCGTTGCAGGTCAGCGTGGGTGCTCAGGTTAACGGGCAATTACAAAAGCTGTATGTGAAACAGGGCGATCGCGTTACCCGTGGGCAGTTGCTGGCGGAAATCGATCCCACACTGCAACAGAATGCACTGCGTAAATCGGAAGCTGCCCTGCAAAGTGCCGAAGCGCAAAAACAAGTCACCCAGGCGACGCTCAAACAGTATCAACAGGAGCTGAAGCGTCAGCTGAAGCTGGATCGTGATGGTTCAGGCGTTAAAAGCGATCTGGAAAAGGCGCAGGCGCAGTTCCAAACCCAGGTGGCCCAGTTGAAGGTCAACGACGCGCAGATCGTTCAGGCGCAGATGGAGCTGGAAACCGCCAAGGCCAATCTGGGTTTTACCCGCATCGTTGCGCCGATCGACGGCGAAGTGTTGGGCATTGTGACCAAAGAAGGGCAGACCATCGTGTCGTCACAAACCGTCCCGACCATTCTGGTGCTGGCGGATGTGGATACCATGACGGTACACACCCGTATTTCAGAGACCGATATCCTGAAGGTGCGCGTGGGGCAACCGCTGTGGTTCTACGTGGTGGCCGATCCGAAACAGCGTTACGAAAGCGTGATGGGCTCGATCCAGGAAGCACCCAGTGACGCTTTGCAGGAAGATAACCCGTCCAGTTCCTCTAATCAGCAAGCCTCGGCGGTGTATTACAGCGGCGTGTTTGCCATTGCCAACGGGAAACGTCTGCTGCGCACCTCGATGACCGCGCAGGTATTTATCATTACCGAACAGGCAAAGAACGCTTTACGTGTACCGGTGGCTGCCTTTGGTGCCCAGCAGGGCAAAGATCGTTATCAGGTGCAGGTGATGAACGGTAAACAGCTTGAATCACGCTGGGTGCGCATTGGCCTGAACGACCGCCAGTTTGCCGAAGTGAAAGAAGGGCTGAAAGAGGGCGACCGCGTGGTGTTGGCGGGGAGTGCTGGCAATGGTTAAGCCAACCCCTGCACTGATCTCACTGAGCGGGATCTCACGCCATTTTGTCTCCGGGCTGCAGACGGTGGCGGTGCTGAAAAATGTCTCCCTTTCCATCCAGCCTGGCGAGATGGTGGCGATCGTGGGTGCGTCCGGCTCGGGTAAATCCACGCTGATGAATATCATCGGTTGCCTGGATAAGCCCACCGAGGGTGAGATGCAGATCAAGGGTATCTCCACCCAACTCGCCAGCAGTGAGCAGTTGGCCCAGCTACGCAGCCAATACATCGGGTTTATCTTCCAGCGCTATCACCTGATGCCGTACCTGAGTGCCAGCGAAAACGTCGCCATCCCGGCCCTGTATACCGCGATGCCTGCGGCGGAACGTCAGACGCGGGCTGAATACCTGCTCACCCGGCTTGGGCTGCAACAGCGGATGGGCTACAAACCGGCACAGCTCTCCGGTGGGCAGCAGCAGCGGGTGAGTATTGCTCGTGCGTTGATGAACGGGGCGGAAATCATTCTGGCCGATGAACCGACCGGTGCGCTCGATCGTGCCAGCGGGCAGGAGCTGATGGAAATCCTGCACTCCCTGCATCGTTCTGGGCACACCATCATTATCGTCACCCACGATCGGGATGTTGCCAATCAGGCGCAGCGCATTATTGAAATCAGCGACGGTGAAATTATTGCCGATCGGCGCAATGAAGCGGTCGCGCCATTGGAAACCCGTCCGGTATTGCCGGTGGTTGCTGCTACCGGGCGTAACTCGTTCTGGCAGAGCGTGCAAGAGGCGATCAAGATGGCCTGGCGTGCGCTGATGGGGCATCGGGCCAGAGCCTTTCTGTCGATGTTGGGCATCATTATCGGCGTCTCCTCCGTGGTGTCGTCGATGGCGGTGGGTGAGGGCGCACGGCAAAATATTCTTAGTGAGATCGGCCAACTGGGCAGCAGTACGTTGGAGGTCCGCCCCGGTGAAGGAAGAGGGAAAGTGCGGCCTGACTTTGCGCGCGCATTGAAGGTTTCCGATGTAGAACTGTTGGCTCGCCAGCCTTATGTCGACAGTGTATCGCCAGTGGTCAGCACAGCGGTGACCGCAGTGCGCGGTGGCAAAGAGGTCACGGTGGCGATTTCCGGCATCAGTAATGCCTATTTCCGCGTGCAGGGCCTGCATTTCCTCTCCGGTAACGGTTTTACCCAGCGCGATCTGGACGAGCGTGAGCCGGTGGTGATCATTGACCCGGAATTACGCGATACGCTGTTTGAAACGGATGAAACACCAGAGGGGGAAATCATCCAGCTCGGCGGCACGCCTTACCGGGTGATCGGCATTGCCGAGCGTAAAGGCGGCAAATTCAGCGGCATGATGTTGGGTGCCTGGATGCCCTATACCGCGTTGCTGGAGCGCATGTCCGGCGATATGCCGATCGAGTCCATGACCTTGCGTGTGCGTGACGGGCTTGCACCGCATGAAGTACAAGGGCGCGTGGAGAAGCTGTTAGAACAGGCTCATGGCCAGCGCGACTTTTACACCCAGACCAATGACCAGATGACGCAGGCCATCCGCAAGGCATCGGATTCCATGAATCTTTTGATCACCGCGATTGCCGGAATTTCGCTGCTGGTGGGGGGGGTAGGCGTCATGAACATCATGCTGGTTTCCGTTACCGAACGTACTCATGAGATTGGCATTCGTCTATCGGTCGGCGCACGGCCAGCGGACATTATGCGCCAGTTCCTGATTGAGGCGATGGTGATCTGCTCGCTGGGCGGGATGATTGGCATTATTGGCTCCGGGTTGGCCGGGGTGATTTTCTCTCTGGTGACGCAAGAGTTCTCGATGATCTTTACCTGGCCGCCGTTGGTCCTTGCCAGCGGGTTCTCGGCACTGATTGGCCTGGGTTTTGGCTTCTTCCCGGCGCGCAATGCGGCACGTCTTCATCCCACGGAGGCGCTGGCGCGCGAATGATGATGAACAAATTCTCTCTGGCTATCTTGTTGCCCTTGCTGCTGAGCGGTTGTGGCTCTTTGACGAAAAGCGAATATCAGCGGCCAATGTTGTCGGTGCCTACTGAGTGGCGGGTGCAGGATACCGGTTCAGGTTATCTGCAACACACCGACCACTGGTGGGATAACTTTGACGATCCACAGCTCTCGATGCTGATCGGACGCGCACTGACCAGCAACAACGATCTGGCGATCGCGGGCATACAACTCCAGCAGGCCCGATTGGCGGCTGGGTTGACCGATACCAATTTAACGCCGGAAGTGTCGGTTGGGGGGAGCGCCAACAACAGAAAAAACCTGCGCAGCAATACCACTCCGACGGAGTCTTACAGCACGACGTTGTCGCTGAGCTATGAGCTGGACCTATGGGGCAAATTGGCTCGAGCCAGAGAGCAAGCGCAGTGGCAGGTTGAAGCCACGGAGCAGGATCGGCAAAACACCGCGCTAACGCTCATTGGCAGCACGGCGCAGTATTACTGGCAGATCGCCAACCTCAACCAGAAGATAAAACAGCAGCAAGCGGGCCTGGAAATTAGTCAGCAGACGCTGGCGCTGGTGCAATCCCGTTATGCTTCCGGCGCGGCAGGGCAGCTCGATTTGTTACAGGCACAGCAGTCGCTGCTTAATCGAGAGAACACCTACCGTACGCTGCAACAGCAACGGGAAGAGAACCGTAATGCGCTGGCGATCCTGTTCAACCGTTCGCCCACCGATCGTCAGGCGGAACGCAGCTCGCTGGATATCAATCAGGATGTGCCGATTGCCAAGGTGCTGCCGGTAGAGGTTATTGCCCGTCGTCCAGACGTGAAGGCGGCGGAAGGGCGTTTGCGAGCTACCCTGGCCGGTTCGGATGTGGAACGTTTAAGCTTCTATCCTTCGCTGTCACTGGCTGCCTCACTCGGCTCCGCCAGCAACATTTTCTCTCAATGGTTCAGCAATCCTGTCAGGACGCTGGGAGCCACCGCTGCGCTGCCATTTGTGCAGTGGAATACGGTGCAGTTAACCATCGAGAAGTCGGGTCTGGACGTCAAACAGGCGGCGATCACTTTCCGTAGCAAGGTTTATAGCGCGCTCTCCGACGTGGATAACGCCATGTCGCAACGCCTCAGTTATCAGCAGCAAAAGATCAATCAGCAACAGAATCTGCAACTTAGCCAGCAGCGTTTGGTATTGGTTAGAAGCCAGTACCAGGTAGGGGCAGTCTCTTTCCAGAGCCTGCTGGATGCCGAGGACGATCTGCTGACCATCGAAACCAATTTGTCAGATCTACAGTACAACTACCTCAATGCCACCATGAAACTGTGGCTGGCGCTGGGCGGCGGTGTGGAAAAAAACGGTGATATAACAGGATGAAATCATGAATAAAGATGCTTTGCCACGTCGCGTGGTGGTTACAGGTTTCGGTGCGGTCACACCATTAGGGATGAATGCCGAGCAAAGCTGGGCAGCGATCATGGATTATCAACTGGGCTATCGCCATGTCGATATGTCTGCCAAGGGGATCCAGTCACGTTTCTTCGGCGTGATCGACGAAGAACCCAGCCTGAAGGGGGTACCGGCGGCGATCCGCCGTCGTCTGCCTCGTTTTGCCCGTCTTGCGCTGGGGGCGGCCCGCGAAGCGATGGAGATGGCCTTCCACGGGGAGAGCCCGGCGGCGTATTACGATCTGTTGGACTGCGGCACCATCATCGGCAGCGGCTGGGCGGGTCAGGATGAAACCCACCTTAACTATGAAGGCTATCTCCGTACGGGGTTGGGCTCACCGTTTGGCTGCTTCCTGTCCATGCCGAATGCGGCTACGGCAGCGTGCAGCCTGTTCTGGGGCCTGCGTGGTTATCAAAATAGCCCGATTGCCGCCTGCGCCACCGGAACGATCGCCATTGGTGATGCGGCCGAGGTGATCCGCAGCGGCCGTGCGTCGATGATGCTGGCCGGGGCCGGTGAGTCGTTGCGTACCGATGCCGCCGTGTGGAACATCGATATTCTGCGCGCCCTGGCAAGTGAACAGGACGACGCCAGCAAGGCCTGCTGCCCCTTCAGCCTCGATCGCAACGGTTTCGTGCTGTCCGAAGGGGCTGCCGTGCTGTGTCTTGAAGAGCGCGAAGCCGCACTGGCGCGTGGGGCAACGATCTTTGGCGAGATCAAGGGCTACGGTAACTACTCCGATGCCTTTGATTTTACCGCGCCAGCAGAAGACAAGATTGCCAGGGTGAAAACCATCCAGCACGCGCTGGACCAGGCTGGGGTGACGGCGGAAGATATCGATTATATCAATGCCCATGGCACGTCCACGCCGCTCAACGATCTGAATGAGACCCAGGCGATCAAGCTGGCCTTTGGCGAGGCGGCCTGCCGCACGCCGCTTTCCAGCACCAAGTCTTACTCTGGACACCTGATTGCGGCGGCGGGCAGTTTTGAATCCATTATCTGCCTGCAGGCGTTGCAGCATCAGCTGATGCCAGCCACCTGTAACCTGAAAAATGCCGATCCGGAGTGCGACCTGGACTACATCAGTGAAGGGCACCGCCCGGCTAAATTGCAGAACATCCTGAATCTGAGCTTCGGCTTTGGCGGTGCCAATGCGGCGCTGGTTATTGGGCAGGCATGAGTATGATCCTCAACTACACCCTGCGCGATGCCGAGGAGTGGGCCGCCTTCTCCGGCGACTACAACCCGATCCACTTTGATCTGCAACACGTCCGCAAAATGGGGGCCGATCAACTGAGCGTCCATGGGATGCGGGCGATGCTGGACATGAAACGTCAGTTGAGTGCGACGCTGCTTGCAGCTCCGCCGGAACATGACTTTTATGTATTCAGTACCCGCATGCGTCGGCCGGTGCTGTGCCAGACGCCGTATGATTTGCAGATCGGGGGCAACGGCAAACAGATCACCGGCGAGTTGTTGGATTGCGCTACTCGGCAAAACTGCTTCAACAGCAAGCTGGCTGCGGGCCGCCCGTTGGAACTGGCGGCTTGCAATCACCAGCATGCGCTGACCGTGGCTGAGGTGATGGCGCTCTGCCAGTCCTTCCCGGGGCAGGCATTGGAAGCCACGCAGGCGTGGAGTTTCTTCGATGCCCTGCTGTTCCAACTGCTGGTCAAGTCTCCAGCAACGTTGGCGGCGCTAACCACCGCCCTACCGGAACTCCAGGCTGCCACGTTGATCGACGTGTTTGCCCAGATCCCGGTGGTGCAGACGCACCATGAAACTCACTTCAGCGCCCGTTTGTTTACCCCCACGGCGCTGTTTGAACCCGAAGATCGGTTGTATTACCACATCCAGCCGATGCTGATTATCGGGGATAGAAGCAACGGGTTTGTGCTACGTACGGTGATCGAGGCCAGAACGCAGCGGCACCCGTTGCTCGTCACCTCGGTGACCTTAAAAACATGGCCATTGGCCGACAATTAACTACAGGGATATCATCATGGAAAAGTATCAACAGGTTTATGACACCGTCACTGAAATGATTTGTGATGCCAAAGATCTCGAAATGAGCGATCTGTCGCCAGAGATGCCGCTACATCAGTTGAAGCTGGACAGCCTGGACTATGTGGAGCTGATGGTGCTGGCCAAACGTGAGTTTGGGGCCACGCTGACCGCCGAAATGTTCATCGACAAGCCGAATATGACGCTGGGTGAACTCTGTCAAAGCCTGGTCGACGCGCAACAGTGATCCTATGACAAAACAATGGGTGTTAGTGACAGGCGGTAGCCGGGGGATTGGCCGGGCGCTGGTGGAAGAGTTGGCCAAACAGTGGAACGTGGTGTTCACCTGCCGTAGCGGCTCCGAGGCGGAGTCGGCAGTTATAAAAGCCTGCGCGGGTTTACCGGGCTGGGTGGAAAGCTGCGTGTGTGATGGCAGCGACGAGCAGGCGGTGGATGCCGTGGCTCCGCAGTTGCTGGCACGCCATGGCGCGCCTTTTGCGGTGATCCATAACGCCGGGATCACGCTGGATGACCTGCATATCCAGCAAACCGGTGAGCGCTGGCGGCAGGTGATCGACACCAACCTCAACGCCATTTTCTACTGGAACCGCCATCTACTGCCGGCGATGATGGCGCAGGGGGAAGGGGCGATGGTGCTGATGTCTTCGGTCACCGGCATCAAGGGCAACACCGGGCAGACGGCCTACGGGGCCAGCAAAGCAGCGATGATCGGCATGGGAAAATCCCTGGCGCTGGAAGTGGCACGCTTTGGTATCCGGGTGAACTGCCTGCTGCCGGGGATTATCGAAAGCGAAATGACGCAGGCCATTCCGCCAGAGGCGCTGAAGGCACTGCGCAAGCAAATCCCGCTGCGCCGCCTGGGTAAGGCCAGCGAAGTGGCACGCACCACCGCGTTTTTGATCGGTGATGACAGCCGTTATATGACGGGCCAAAGCCTGATCCTGGACGGGGGGTTAACCGTTTAAGTTAAGCTCGGGGGTATCTCTGCATACCCCTCCTTCACTAACTCCCTCTCTATTGCAACTCTATGGGTTGCTCCTTATCACCAGAACACCGCTGAAAAATGATGTCCAACTCAAAATCGGCAGGGTTAACTAATTCTCCCGGATTGAATTATTGGTTCAAAAAATATACTAATACACATTTTGTTACCAATAGTTACAAATAAATAAAGGCGCTAAGCCCACTGAAACTAGAGTTATTCCACAAAGTCCCAATAAGCCTCTAGTCAGGAGCTTGACCAGAATTTTCTTATGTCGTTAAATCAAATTTCTGAACATAAATGGGTATAGGGAAATACTGCATGTCGGCTAACACCAATCGTAAGTTTTTGAGTATGGATGAAGTACAGCGTTTACTCGATGCCATTCCTGAACATAAGAACACTATCCGCGATAAATGCATGCTACTGGTTTGTTTCATTCACGGATTGCGTGTCTCGGAGCTCTGTAATCTGCGGTTGCAGGATTTGGATTTAATCAGCGATAAATTGTATGTCAATCGCCTGAAAAACGGTTTTTCCGTCCAGCATCCCATCCAGCCACGTGAGCGGTCTGCGTTGGTCAGTTGGCTAGCTCTGCGCCCGCAATATCTTGAAGCAGATAGTGACTTTCTGTTTCTGTCACGCCAGGGGGGGCGGCTCTCTCGCCAGCAACTGCATCGCCTGATCCGCGAGTATGGTGAACTTGCCGATCTGAATGTTCCGGTGCATCCGCATATGTTACGCCACTCTTGTGGCTATGCGCTGGCGGATACCGGTATCGATACACGTTTAATTCAGGACTATCTGGGCCATAAAAATATTCAAAACACGGTAATTTATACGGCTAGCAACGCCTGGCGTTTTCGCTCGATTGCATTATAGAGCAGAGCCTGTTGGGAAAGTAATCCCCCCCTTAATTCGTCAATGACAACTAGTGCCATCGAATGATGACTGAGTCTAGCTTTTTACCTATACTTTCACTAATAAAGTCACGTGATAATAAAGGGGGGTACTTTAATTGGACCTCTCGTAGGCATTCAAGATGATTTAAAATGGGCGTTCCATAAAAGGGTGAAGGTTATTCAAAAACGTTAAAATAGATTGGAACTTATATCGTCAATATCGATTCTGGAACTCACTCTGAGTGGTTATTTCGCTGTTTATTAATAAAATCAATTAGGACTTATCTTGGAAATGGCAAGGTGTAGCCCTTGCTGACAGGGTTTGGTGGTCAGGATTTTTTTCTGCCAGATACCCTTAATCATTCCATGGCTGTTGTCATTTTTCCTCTCCGCTATACTGTTTCTGGGGGTCGGCTGAAGCTGTCACCACCCTTGCATCGACGATCCCATTAATCTTGTAGGTATGTAAAAGGATGAATAGCCCTGCACATTTCTTTGTAAAGTAACAGTGAGGCACTATGAATAATCGCAAGCATCTGACTCCTTCCGAAGTGGCGCGTCTGCTAGGGGCTACCCAGCATGGCAAGCACCCGGAGCGCGATTACTGTTTGATTTGGATGTGTTTTATCCACGGGTGTCGCGTCAGTGAGATCAACCGTTGGCGCCTTTCCGATATCGACCTGGAAGGCAAAAGCATTTATATCCATCGGTTGAAGAACGGCTTTTCCACCATTCATCCTTTATATGCCAAAGAACATAAAGCGCTACGCGCCTGGTTGAAAGTTAGACGTAATTATCGAGGTGCCGACAGCGACTGGTTATTCCTCTCCGAGAAGGGGAATCATCTATCCCGCCAGCGGATCTATTGGCTAATGCGTAATTACAGTGAGTTAGCTGGTTTGGAGGTCAACGCTCACCCCCATATGCTGCGGCATGGCTGTGGATTTGCACTGGCAGATCGAGGGATAGATACAAGATTGATTCAGGATTTCCTGGGACATAAGAATATTCAGCACACCGTACTTTATACGGCCAGCAATGCGCGGAGGTTTAAGGAAGTTTGGTAAACGAAATGTAATGATTTAATTCACCCGGTACACTTTGAACTAAACTGTCACGCACTCTAAGGATTA
This sequence comes from Serratia sp. H1w, assembly GCF_000633355.1. Lineage (GTDB taxonomy): Bacteria > Pseudomonadota > Gammaproteobacteria > Enterobacterales > Enterobacteriaceae > Chania. The sequence continues at coordinate 14,713 of NZ_AYMQ01000094.1, read as the reverse complement.
TCTTTTTGCTAGTCAACAAATTTGTTATAGCGAGTGTTTTTATTTTTTAAATTTAATTTATATCAATGAATTAAACCATTTTCTTGCTAATTTCCTTTCATGATTTTTTCCCAGTTCGTTCTTGTTTATCACTTTTCAGGCTTATCACGACGTCTCCTCACGCCCGATCAGAATAGTCCCATTGGTTAGCTATTGTTTACTATCTGATCTCCTTCTGAAGTTTAATGCTGTCATATTGTAAATTTCAGTATAAAAAACTGGACGGTACACTTTAGTTCAAAATGACTCGTCGGTTAGACAAGGCTTAACGGCCCGAGCAGTTATTTAACGGGCGAGGTTATCGCTAGGAACTAAATAAACAGGGAACGACATAAGGCTATGTCAAATAATTTTGCTATGCACATGAGTGCATTACATTAAAGGAAAGTGTTGTATGAAAAAGAATCTGATCGCTGTTGCCGTATTAGCCTCTTCTGTATTTGCCGTTACCGCTGCTGCGGCTGCTGATGGTCAAGTTGATTTCGTTGGTAAAATCACCGATGACGCTTGTGTTGTGACTAACAACCCAGGCAGCCCGCTGCAAGTAAATCTGGGTGAAGTCGCTACCACTTCTTTCAACGTGGGTGGCGTTCCGACTGCGGGTGTTAAATCTTCTGCAACCAATTTCACCATCAAATTGACAGGTTGCCCGGCTGCGGCAACTCAAGCTTCAGTCAAATTTGACGGTATCGCTGTGTCTGGTGACAACACCGTTCTGGCACTGACTGCTGGTGGCGCAACAGGTGTTGGTATTCAGCTGAGCGATGACGCTAACGCTGTAGTTCCATTGTTTACTGCATCCAAATCATATCCACTGGTTGTAGGTAATAACGATCTGGACTTCGTTGCACGTTATATCTCTACCTCCGCCACCATCACTTCTGGTGTTGCGAACTCCACCGCTAGCTTCACCCTTAACTACAACTAAGACTTTACCGATTCGACGTAGAGATTAGTTGTTCTGATTTCAGGCCAGCGGTAGTTGAGCTGGCCTTTATGTCTCATTTTAGGGGTGTTTGTATGAAATTTATTCCTGCCACAGTGCTGATGGGCTTGCTGATGATGAGTTGTGCAACTCAGGCCGGCGTGATTGTGGGCGGTACGCGTCTGATTTATGAAGGCGGTAAAAAGGAGTCTTCACTGAGCGTCAGTAACCCGGACAAGGGGCCGTACCTCATCCAGACCTGGGTAGAGACCACCGCAGGTGGCGCTGAGAAAGCCCCCTTTGTGGTGACCCCGCCGCTGTTCCGCCTGGATGGCGACCAGAAAAACGTCCTGCGCGTAGTGCGTGCCGGGGGCAATCTGTCCTCCGATAAAGAATCGTTGTATTGGATGAACATCAAGTCCATTCCCGCCGCCAGCAAAGGTGACGTCCGCAATACGCTGCAAATTGCAGTGAAGACGCGCATCAAGCTGATTTACCGCCCGCAGGGTATCAAAGGCACGCCGGAGCAAGTGACAGAGAAACTTACCTGGCAGCGCAGTGGTAATAACCTGCAGGTGACCAACCCAACGCCGTTTTATATGAACTTCTATGAAGTGAAGGTTGCAGGCAAGAAATTGAGCGATGTGACCTATGTGGCTCCGATGAGTACCGCAAGCTTTGCGCTGCCAACCGGAGTGAGCGGCGGCCCGCTCAGCTGGAAGATTATCAATGATTACGGGGCGGTAAGCAAAGAGCAGCTCGCAGCGTTATAGCAGGACTTGCAAGGTATTGCGTTGATTGAGCAGGCATCCCCACAGGCCGTGGGGCACAGGACACAGGGGGGGATTTCACCCTGCAGGCAATGGAGTAAAACGGATGAATAACAATAAAAGCCAGGCCGGGCATTCGCCACGCATCAGCAGGCTGGCTTATTTGATTGCTACCCAGTTGGCATTGATGGGAACCCTATCCTTTAGCGTACAGGCGCGCGACTATTTCAACCCTGCACTGCTGCAAATGGATAACCCAAACCAGGGCGCGACAGATTTAACGGTTTTTGAAGAAGGCATAGGTCAGGCGCCGGGCACCTATCGCGTCGATATCTATCTTAATAACGAACAGCAGGACACACGGGATGTGACGTTCAGTATGCAAAAAGGGGCTGATGGCAAAGAGCATCTGCAACCTTGTCTGAGCGTAGAGCAACTTAATGCCTTGGGGGTGAAAACCGATTTATTCCCAGGGCTCGGTGATGCCAAGTCACAATGCGCCAACCTCAGTGCCATTCCCCAGGCCAGCGCCCAGTTCCGTTTCAGCGAACAGCAATTACTGATCAGTATTCCTCAGGCAGCCCTCTCACAGAAAGCACGTGGTTACGTTCCTGAAAGCCAGTGGGATCAAGGTATCCCGGCATTGCTGCTCAACTATAGCATGAGCGGTGCCAATACTTATGCACGTAATGGCAATAGCCAAGACAGCAACAGCCAGTACGTCAACCTGCGGCCAGGTGTCAACATCGGGGCGTGGCGGTTGCGTAATTACACCACCTGGAGCCGAAGCAGTGACGGTCAGGATAAATGGGACACCATCTATACCTATGCCCAGCGTGACATTATCGCGCTGAAAAGTCAGATGACGCTGGGGGATAGCAGTTCGCCTTCGGACGTGTTCGACAGCGTACCGTTCCGTGGTGGGCAGTTGGCCTCGGACGACGAAATGATACCGGACAGCCTGAAGGGCTATGCGCCAACGGTTCGGGGTATTGCTCGAACCAATGCGCAGGTGATTATCCGCCAGAACGGCTACGTGATTTACCAGACCTACGTGGCGCCAGGTGCCTTTGAAATCAATGATATGTTCCCTACCGGGGGCAGCGGTGACCTGATGGTGACCATCAGGGAAGCTGACGGTAGCCAACAGCAGATGGTGGTGCCGTTTGCCTCGCTGCCAGTGCTGCAGCGTCAAGGTCGTTTGAAGTACTCGGTCACCAGCGGGCAGTACCGTTCTTATGACAACAGCATAGACAAGACCCTGTTCAGCCAGGGCACGGCGATTTATGGTCTGTCCAATGGCTTTACGGCCTACGGCGGTGGCCAGTTTGCCAGCAAGTACCAGTCAGTGGCCTTGGGGCTGGGCAAGAACATGGGTGACATCGGTGCCATCTCGGCAGACGTGACCCAGGCATGGTCTACGATGCAAGACCAACCTAAAACCGATGGCCAGTCATGGCGAGTTCGTTACAGCAAGAACCTCGTCCAGACCGGTACCAACTTCTCGATTGCCGGTTACCGTTACTCAACCGCTGGCTATTACAGTTTGCAGGAAGTATTGGACACCTACCGTGACGGTAGTAGTTACCGGCTTATCGACCGCAGGCGCAACCGCAGTGAGTTGACCATTAGCCAGAACTTGGGAGATGCGGCGGGAACCCTGTCATTAAACTGGGTCAGCGAAGACTACTGGAACAGCGATCGTACCTTGCGTTCGATTGGTGCCGGCTATAACAACAGCTGGAACGGTATCAGCTACGGGTTGAGCTACAGCTATAACGAAAATTCGACGGCCAGTGGCAACAGCAGTGGCGCCGTTTATGACCGCGATCAGATCTTTGCGCTTAACGTCAGCATACCGCTGGATCGTTGGCTGAGCAGGACTTATGCCAGCTACAACCTGAACACCAGCCAGAAGGGTTCCACCAACAACTCCGTCGGCCTGAACGGCACGGCGTTAGCGGATAACAACCTGAGTTGGGGCGTACAGCAAAGCTATGGCAACAAAGGCATCGGTAACGGCGGCAACCTGAATGCCGACTATCGCGGTACCTATGGGGAAGTGTTGGCGGGTTATGCCTACGATCGCAATAGCCAGCGTCTGAACTACGGCCTGCAGGGCGGTATTGTGGCGCACCAGAACGGGGTGACCTTCGGCCAACCGTTGGGTGAAACCATTGCGCTGGTGAAAGCACCAGGAGCAGGTGGCACGGGCGTTAACAACCAGACCGGGGTTAAAACCGACTGGCGTGGCTATGCCATCGTGCCGTACGTCAGCCCTTATCGCAAGAATCAGGTGCAGTTGAATACCGAAACTATGGCGGATGACGTTGAGGTGGAGTTGACCTCTCAGAACGTGGTGCCAACCCGTGGCGCAGTGGTTCGAGCCAACTTCCAGGCCAACGTGGGTCAGCGAATACTGATGACGCTGTTACGCCAGGGCGGCGCACCGGTACCGTTCGGTGCCACGGTGAGCGATCCGGCGCAGAAAACAGCACAGGGCTTTATCGTCGGGGACGGTGGCCAGGTTTATCTGACCGGGATGGCAGACAGCGGCAGCCTGAATGTGAAGTGGGGCAGCGCTTCAGACCAACAGTGTCAGGTGAGTTACTCACTGACAAAACAGACAACGGAAAGTGCTGGCATTCAGATGCTGAATGCGCAGTGCCGGTAAGGAACGATGATGAAGTTAATCAGGTTAGTTAAATTAACATTGGGCGGCCTGCTGTGCCTGTTTTCCGTATCAAGCTTTGCGGCAACCGGGTGGTGTACCACGGTAGGCGGTACGAAGATATATAACTTCCCCTTTGTCAAACAGTACGACAATCCAGCGGACAACAAGGCTGGCATGTATTTTAATCGAACCTACCAGTGGAATTTAGCGGCGAATTACGCTGCCAACTGTGATTGTACCACCCCGGCTATAACCTACTATAAGGCAGTGGTACCGGGCAATCTGACAGCTACGCGGAACTTTGATGGATTAGAATTTCATTCATTAAATAAATATCTGGAAGTGGCTACTGAATTATGGATTGGAGGAAACAGGGGGGAACACGTAGCCACCCCATTCGACGACCAGGGCAATAAATTTGTCAGCGCCTGTTCGGGTGTAACCAACTGGATATCCGGTGCTAATGGCTATGTGTCTTTATACTTTACCCGGCCATTTGTGGGGCAGGTCGTCATCCCAAGCACTAAGATCCTGGACCTTTATGGCACAAAAGTCATGGGATCCTATGGCGGGATGCCGATGTCGTCTGTCTATATGAGCGGATCGGTAACGGTACCACAATCTTGTGAAGTTAATGCCGGGCAGGTCATTAATGTCAAGTTTGGCAATATCATGTCAAATGACATCAAGGATCCCGGTGAAATTGCCAAGGGGTTTACCCCCAAAGTCGTTGATATGACGCTGGCCTGTAACAATATTTCTAACGGTGTTGTCGTCAGCTTATCCTTTAGTGGTGAGCCATCGGGGGGGGACCCAACCGCATTGAAGACGGACAATAATGATATCGGGGTTCGGGTACGTGACGCGAACGGTAATATCGTGCCGCCGGTCAATGGAAATCTGCCTGTCACCTTCGACTATTCTTCACAAACTGGCACCAGCTCTATGAGTCTGGCACCGATGAACGTGACTGGCAATCCCCCGGCTATAGGGCAGTTTAATGCCGTGGCCACCATTAATGCAGAAATTAATTAAGTTTTTTTAACTCAAGGAAATCAGGCAGGAATTCCCTGCCTGAATATAGACGGGAACAGTAAGGAAACCTCATGAAAAAACAAACTCAACGTACGCTGCTCGCCTTGATTATTTTGGGTGCCGGTGTTCATCAGGTCGTGGCAGCTCCAACTCAAGTTAATATTACCGGTGTTGTGGTTGCTTCACCTTGTACCGTAGACACCACTAACTCAGATTTGAACGTCAATCTGGGGACCAGTATTCAGGCGAAGGACCTGGCGACGGCAGGCGACACTTCCACGGCGGTGCCATTCAAGCTGGTAGTGAAGGATTGTCCAACGACAACCACCAAGGTTACCGCAGCGTTTAGCGGTACGCCGGATGCTGCGGCTGGCGGGCGCTACGCGACAACCAGCGGTACGGGGATGGCAGGTAACGTGGCGGTAGAAGTGGCGCAAGAGGCGTCCCCTACTACCTTGCAAAATCCGGGATCCAGCATGGAAGCGACGGTGACAGGAAACTCGGCAACATTTTCACTGTTAGCCAGTGCCTATGCCAAAGATGCGGTTACACCAGGTAATATCGCTTCGGTAATGTCAGTCGACTTTACCTATAACTGATAAGCCAAATTAGTCATCGCAGTGGGTAATACGTGGTTAAGTTTGATGGTCTGTCTGTTTTTTTTGGCCGTTGAACATTAATCCCGAGCTGCGAATTGGTGAAGAGAGCCTGCGTATTGGCACCCAAGCCTATTTGAGGTGCCAATCATTATCAGGGCAAGCCGGGTCATTAATAAAGGAACTATGATCATGATGACATCAACCGTATGGAACAGCATTCCGCTACCGAAAATGCAGACGGCATGCCGCATAGATCGGCTATTGCTGATGGACGCTTGCCCGATAACCCGCGCCGGGATCTATTCCGCATTTCAGCCGCCGCAGTTTCAGGTCCTTGATTGTGTGCAGGTAGAGAAAGTGCGCGATCTGCCCGCTGCGATGCAGCAGGGCAAAGTGAACGTAGTGGTTACCGAACTCTGTGGCGAAGGTGAGTCGGTATTAGAGGGCCTGCGCATGATTGGCCATTTGCGCCAGTACTGGGAGCGGGTACCGCTTATCGTCGCTACCACCTTGCAGGAACCGCACCTGCTGGCACAGTTGAGAAATTTACGGGTCGGCGGTATTTACCTCAAGCAGGATCCCCTGTCATCACTGACACAAGGTGCACTCTGTGCGCTGGCGGGGTTGTCCAGCCTTAGCCCGTCAGCGGTGGCATTACTGGGCAGCGGCGCGCCGTCATTGTCATTAACCGGGCGTGAGATGGACGTACTGGAGTGCCTGTTTTCCGGTAGAACGGTGACCGAAACGGCACGGGTGTTGGCTCGGGATGTCCGCACCATCAGCACCCACAAACGTCGAGCGATGTATAAACTCGGCTTCCACAGTGATAGCGATCTCTACACTCGTGGAGATTATCTAGCGCGTAATGGATTACTGGTCTAGGAGTCGCCGTATGAAAACGTCCTTATCGGTCATAAAGCTGGCCGTCGTTGCCCCTTTACCTCCGCTGCAGGCCGGGGTAGCGCATTTTATTCAGAGTTTGGGCCCTTCCTCTCACTTTGTGGTGATGGTTTCTTCGCTTGAGCAGTTGCTGGCGCAATGGTCGCCGCCACAGATCGACCTGTTGGCGGTGGTGCTCAGTGGTTCGCCGCAGGAGATCGCCCACGATACGCAACAGTTGCTGCTGCTCTCTGAACGTGTTCCTACGCTGCATATCGTGGTATGTACCTATTGTCGGGACATGGCATTGTTAACCCTGCTAAATGCCAGGCCCCATATCAGCCTGCTTGCCCGCCAGGAGTCGCAGGAGCAGACACGCCGGGATATGGCGCTGGCGTTGACCGGTGCCAAGGTTTGTAGCCCAAGTCTGGCAAAGTACCTGCTGCCCAACGCCTCTCCAGCGCAAGAGCAAGACAATCTAGCGGTGCTGACGCAGGCAGAGCACAAGGTGCTGGAACATTTGCAGCAAGGGATGAGCGTTTCTGACGTTGCCGATTTGCTGCATCGCAGTGTCAAAACCATCAGCGCGCATAAGTGTAATAGCATGCGCAAGCTGGGGGTTCGCAACGATGCTGAACTGTTCCACCACTTGCGCAGTCTGGTCACCGACACGCCTCGTAGCATGCGGCATTATCCTTTGCAGGCCACAACGTGATAAGCCTGAAGCGAGACCGCGTGGTGGTAGTTTCACCGTGCTGTTTCTTTCAGGCAGGGATTTGGACATTACTCACCACCCACTCGCTATCGCGGGTCTGGCACTGCCAGAAGATCGCCGAGGCGCAGCGGTATCTGGCTGCACAGCCCGTTGATATGGTGGTTATGTCTTTGCACATCGGGCAGCAGGCGGACTTGTTGCTGGCTTTGCGCTTTATACAGCAGGTGCGTCTTTCTTTCCCCGGCGTCGTGCTGATGGTGACCTTGGATGTTCCCATTCCGTATCTGGTTACGCGGTTGTGCCGCTTGGGTGTGAGGCATATCCTGCGTCTGGGGCAACCGTTGGGCCTATGGCAGGCTCAGTTGCGTCAGATGTTGTTGGGTGAGGGTAGTCGGGTAGGCAGTGATTTACCGGGGTGCGATGAGGAAACGTTGTCCATGGCAGAGCGGCAGGTGGTGGAATACCTGATACAGGGAAAGACTCTGGCCGAAATTGCCGCTCTCACGAGTCGCAGTATCAAGACAATCTCGACACAGAAGGGCCAGGCGATGCACAAGCTGGGGATCCGCCACTACGCCCAACTGATCGCCGTACAAAGCATTTTTGTCGACAGTTGGCTGTCCCACGACCGAAGATCGGTGGCCGGAGGAGCGACTCCAAGACTTTGGTATTATTGGTAACTGGCAACCCCGCCTCTCAGCCGAAGCCGAAAGGCGGCTAGTAAGTGGATCAGCTAAAACGCATCGAGAGATCGAGCGCGGTAACGTGTTTGGTCAGTGCCCCAACGGAAATATAATCTACCCCGGTTTCGGCAAATTCGCGTAGGGTCCGATCGGTGACGTTACCGGAGACTTCCAACTGCGTACGTCCTTGGGCCAGGGCTACGGCTTCGCGCATCATCTCGACGCTGAAATTGTCCAGCATCACAATGTCAGCACCGGCATCCAATGCCTGTTGCAACTCATCCAACGATTCGACTTCCACCTCTACCGGCACATCCGCATGCAGCCAAAAGGCTTTCGCTACCGCGTTCTTGATCGAGCCAGCAGCAATAATATGGTTTTCCTTGATCAGGAATGCATCCGAAAGACCCAGACGGTGATTACTGCCACCGCCACACAGCACGGCATATTTCAGCGCAGTGCGCAGGCCGGGCAAAGTCTTACGGGTATCCAGCAGCCGGGTTTGCGTGCCTTGCAGCAGTTCGACATAGCGGTTTACCGCCGAGGCCACGCCAGACAGCGTTTGCACAAAGTTCAGCGCGGTACGTTCACCCGTCAGCAGGATGCGTGCCGAGCCACTCAGGTGGCATAGCGGTTGGTTGGGCACCAGTTTATCGCCATCTTCTACCAACCACTCGATCTTCACCTGTCCACCCAGCTGGATAAACACCTCTTCCAACCAGCGGCGGCCACAGAAGACGCCGGGTTCACGGGTGATCACCGTGGCTTTGGCCTGTTTATCGGCGGGTAACAGTTGTGCAGTGATATCGCGCTCGGCATCTACGGTGCCCCCCAGATCTTCGCTCAGCGCCTGGGCGACGGCGGCAGGGACATCATTGGCAATACGTTCGAGAAGCGCGGTACGGCGGCTGTCGGCACTGTAGCGACGTGTCGGCATAGCAAACTCCGGAAATGGACGGTAGGTCGGTGGATCCACATGCTACTCTGTTTTATAGCCCCGCGCCAGCCGCCAGTTCTACATAATATCAATAGGTTAGTGATGTTGTAAGCCCCTCATCCTAACCCTCTCCCACAGGGAGAGGGGACCGAATGTGCTACAGATTGACACTGTTCTGGCCGCGGCTCAGGACCGCTCCCTCTCCCAAAAACGGTGTTGATAGATCACAAAAAATGTAGGTCGGGAGAGGGTTGGGGGGAGGGGCTTGCAGATAAAATCATTCAGCCTCTCTCGAGCAGTGGGGCAAGTTGTTCTACCGCCAACACAACCGCATTGAATATCTCAACCTTTTGTTATTTGGCATACTGTTTATCCAGACAGTGTTCTGCTGGATAAATAAAATCATCAATAGAATTTTGCAATAACTTATAACTTACACCGCAGATGTATTACGAGGATTTACTATGAAAAAGCTACCGTTAAATGTGATCTATCGACTGTATAAAGCCGAGTTTGGCGACACCATTGATAATACTTATGTTCGTCTAACTGGCGGTTGGATGACCCATGATCGGCGTGATGTCGATGATAATGGGATGTTCCAGTTCAATCCTGTCTACCAGTTTGCATTTAAGGATTTATCCGATGGGGAATACTATCGGACAAGTCAAAGCCCTTCACGGGGTTCCAATCCCAATGACCCTAGTGGGGTGTATTATTATGAGCCGTTCACTAGGAATACCATTAATCCCTTCCCAGTGTATACTTGCCAATATTCAACAATTGAAGTGAGCGTGGCTGAGTATACGGAAGGGATTGAGCCTTAATATTATTTAAGGCCAATGGTGACGAACGTATTTTTTAACCTATAACGTTTTAATCATGGGCAGTCTGGCCTATATTCAGTGTTAATCAGATGCTGAATATAGGCCATTCACGCGTTATTTTAGGACTACTTTTGGGCAACTGAAAATAGTGTCCGTCAAGCTGATTTGTTGTACTGACTGACATCAACAGGCCGCGACTGCCGAGTACCGTGCCTGATGTGGCGGCGCAGGTAACAAATCTATTTATTATCAACGCATTAAATTCACTTCGCGGAAACATGCTACTCTGCTGCTGGCACTCGTACCACCGCAAGCATTATGCTGGGGAACAGACAGAAGGAGAGGATTAGCTAATGACGCTGTTTACGCTATTACTGGTTTTGGCGTGGGAACGCCTGTTTAAACTGGGTGAGCATTGGCAGTTGGATCATCGTTTAGAAGTGGTGTTTCAGCGGCTGCATCGGTTTTCTTTGGCACAGACCCTGGCGTTGACCCTGGTCTGGATGTTCGTCGTATGGGGCATCCTGTGGTTGGCGCAGGGCCTGTTCTTTGGCGTGGTGGCGTTACTGTTGTGGATTGTGATTGGCCTGCTGTGCGTTGGGGCCGGGATCAAGCGCAAACATTATCGGGCCTATTTGCAGGCCGCGCGGCAGGGCGATAGCCACGCCAGCGATCAGATGGCGGAAGAGTTGGCGCTGATCCACGGTTTACCGGTGGATTGCAGCGAGGAAGAACGCTTGCGTGAGCTGCAAAACGCCCTGTTGTGGACTAACTATCGTTACTATCTGGCTCCGCTGTTCTGGTTTGCGGTGTGCGGGCCCTATGGGCCAATCGCCCTGGCGGGCTATGCGTTTCTGCGTGCCTACCAAACCTGGTTGGCAAGGCACCATTCACCGTTGCAACGCTCGCAAACGGGGATCGATTTCCTGCTGCATGTGGCTGACTGGATCCCGGTTCGTCTGGCAGGGGTGGCCTATGCGCTGATCGGCCATGGTGAAAGGGCGCTGCCCGCGTGGTTTGCTTCGCTGGGGGATCGCCATACTTCGCAGTATCAGGTGTTGACGCGTCTGGCGCAGTTCTCTCTGGCCCGCGAACCGCATAACGATCCGGTGCAGACGCCGCGTGCGGCGGTGACTTTGGCGCGTAAGGTGACGATGATTGTGGTAGTGGTCGTGGCGATATTAACTATCTACGGCACCTTGCTCTGAGGATAACGGCGGGCGCAGAGTTGCGCCCGCCAGCAGATTACAGCTTGGCGAAGCAGCGGCGTGCGGCATCGATGGTGCGCTGAATATCTTCGTCGCTGTGTGCAACAGACATAAAGCCAGCCTCGAACGCCGACGGCGCCAGATAAACTCCCTCATCCAACATCAGATGGAAGAAGCGCTTGAAGCGCTCAACATCGCAAGCCATCACGTCTTGATAGCAGGTGACCGTCGGCGCGTCGGTAAAGAACAGCCCAAACATGCCGCCCACATGGTTGACGACAAACGGGATATTCTCCGCCTTGGCCGCTGCCAGCAGGCCTTCTGCCAGCTTGGTCGTCAGCTCGGTCAACGTCTGATGAATGCCAACCTGGGAAACCTCGGTCAGACAGGCGAAACCGGCGGCCATGGCAATCGGGTTGCCAGACAGCGTGCCAGCCTGATACACCGGCCCGGTAGGCGCCAGGGCAGCCATCACTTCACGGCGGCCACCGAAGGCCCCCACCGGCATACCGCCACCAATAATTTTGCCCAGACAGGTCAGGTCTGGCACCACATCGTAGTAAGACTGAGCACCGGCCAGTGCTACGCGGAAGCCGGTCATCACTTCGTCAATGATCAACAGCGCGCCATATTTTTCGCACAGGGCACGCAGGCCCGGCAAGAAGTCTGGCTGCGGTGGGATGCAGTTCATGTTGCCCGCGACAGGCTCAACGATGATACAGGCGATCTCTGAAGGGTACTGCTCGAACGCGGTACGTACGGAATCGAGATCGTTATAGGTACAGGTCAGCGTGTGCTTGGCGAAGTCTGCCGGCACACCCGGTGAGTTCGGCTGGCCCAGCGTCAGTGCACCGGAACCGGCTTTCACCAGCAGGCAGTCGGCGTGGCCGTGGTAGCAGCCTTCAAATTTGATGATTTTGTCACGGTTGGTGTAGCCGCGAGCCAAACGAATGGCGCTCATGGTCGCTTCGGTACCGGAGTTCACCATCCGTACCATATCCATCGTTGGCACCAGCGTGGTCACCAACTCGGCCATTTTCACTTCCATCTCGGTAGGTGCGCCGAAGCTCAGGCCGCGTTGTGCCGCCTCGATCACCGCATTGCGGATCGCCGGATGGTTATGGCCCAGCACCATCGGGCCCCAGGAACCGACATAATCGATATAGGCTTTACCATCGGCATCAAACAGATAGGCACCGTCAGCACGTTCGATAAACAGCGGGGTACCGCCTACACCGGTGAATGCACGCACTGGGGAGTTAACTCCGCCTGGGATCAGCTGTTGCGCCTGGGCGTACAGACTTTCGGACTTACTGTGTAAGCTCATAAACCGGCTCCTGGGTTGGTTTTTGAATGATTTGACCGCGCTATTCTAGAGGAGTGTACGCAGTTATGAAACGTTCACAGCTAGATACCTATTTAGGGGGGCGATAGGACAGCGACTGAGCTAGAATAATTAACATCTCGATTAATATGACTTTTCACTACGTAGAACCCAATATGACCGAATTACAGCAACAGCCTTCTATGACTCCAGGCCCGGGCCTGAGGCGTCGTGATAAAGTCCGCCTGCTTATGCGCCAGGATAAGACGCCGGTTGCCATCCTGCTGATGGCGGCGCTGGTGGGGACATTGGCGGGATTATTGGGCGTCGCTTTTGATAAAGCGGTGGATTGGGTGCAGCAGCAGCGGCTGTCGGGTCTGGCCTACGTGGCCAATTCCTGGATCCTGGTGTGGCCGCTGGCGTTTATTTTTTCCGGCATGCTGGCCGCGTTGGGATTTTATCTGGTCAAACGCTTTGCGCCAGAGGCGGGCGGTTCGGGGATCCCAGAGATAGAAGGGGCGCTGGAGGAGTTACGTCCGGTGCGCTGGTGGCGGGTTATCCCGGTGAAATTTATCGGTGGCATGGGGACGCTCGGTGCCGGCATGGTGCTGGGGCGTGAGGGGCCGACGGTGCAGATGGGGGCCAATGCCGGGCGCATGGTGCTGGATATTTTCCGCATGCGCAGTGCCGAGGCGCGCCATTCCATGTTAGCCACCGGTGCCGCTGCCGGGCTTTCCGCCGCATTTAACGCCCCCTTGGCGGGGATCCTGTTCGTTATCGAAGAGATGCGGCCACAGTTTCGCTACAACCTGATTTCCATTAAGGCAGTGTTTATCGGCGTGATTATGTCGAGCATTGTCTTTCGCATTTTCAACGGTGATAACCCACTGATCGAGGTGGGTAAACTCGCTTCGGCACCGCTTAATACGCTGTGGCTTTACCTGGTGTTGGGGGCGGTGTTTGGCGCGGTGGGGGTGATGTTTAACGCGCTGGTGTTTCGTACGCAGGATATGTTTGCCCGTTTCCATGGTGGCAAGATAGGCAAGTTCATGCTGATTGGTGCCCTGCTAGGGGGCGTCTGTGGGGTGCTTGGGTTGATCCAGCCAGCCGCAGCGGGCGGTGGTTCGGCCTTGATCCCGATCGCGGCGGCGGGCAATTACAGCGTCGGCATGCTGCTGTTTATCTTTATCGCCCGCGTGATCACCACGCTGCTATGTTTCGGTTCAGGTGCACCGGGTGGGATTTTTGCGCCGATGCTGGCCTTGGGAACCCTGCTGGGCACCTCTTATGGCCTGGCCTGCGGTCACCTGTTTCCTGAGTACGGCCTCGAGGCCGGTACCTTTGCTATTGCGGGCATGGGAGCGCTGTTTGCTGCTACCGTACGTGCACCGTTAACCGGTATTGTGCTGGTATTGGAGATGACCGATAACTATCAGCTGATTTTGCCAATGATTATCACCTGTCTGGGGGCGACTCTGGTGGCGCAGTTTATGGGCGGTAAGCCATTGTATTCCGCCATTTTAGCCCGCACATTAGCCAAGCAGCAGCTGGAACAGGCCGAGAAAACAGGTAAAGAGAATACAACAAATGCGGTGAATACTTGAACGCAACACTCAGGTATTAGATAATCAGCAACATTAATCGGGTCGCCGTAGCAGTAACCTGATGCGAAACACTGTTGGGAGTAACGAGTATGAGTGATGAAACAGCACTGCCCCTGCAATTTACCGAGGCAGCAGCAAGCAAGGTGAAGTTCCTGATTGCTGACGAAGAGAATCCAAACCTGAAGTTGCGGGTTTACATTACCGGTGGCGGCTGCAGTGGATTCCAGTACGGCTTCACCTTTGATGACAAGATCAACGACGGTGACATGACCATCGAGAAACAGGGCGTCGCGCTGGTGGTTGATCCGATGAGCCTGCAATATCTGGTGGGCGGCGCGGTGGATTACACCGAAGGGCTGGAAGGTTCACGCTTTATCGTGACTAACCCGAATGCTAAAACCACCTGCGGCTGCGGTTCTTCATTCAGTATTTGATCCGCCGTCGTTAACAGGCCCGCCTGCCTGCACGGTACGCGGGTTAATGAGATGGTCACC
>NZ_AYMQ01000093.1 GCF_000633355.1 Serratia sp. H1w | reverse complement strand
GTCTGATAAATTGTTAAAGAGCGTTCGTTACCGTTAAGTTTCTCAGTAACGCGGGATGTGCATATTACGCTTTCCCGCTGAAGAGTCAACCTTTTTCTCTTGCGAGACGCGGTGTTTTCACCGGGTTGCTTCTTCCTGGCTGGGCGACTTGGTTCTCGTTAGAGGAGTCGTTGTTCCCGGTCAGTGGAGGCGCATTATAGGGAGTTCTCAGAAGGGCGCAACCCTTAAATTCAAAAAATCTTTCAAGCGTTCAAAAAGCGAACCATTACGCCATTTTCGCTCATTTATCAGACGAAAAAGTCCCATTTTCAACGTACTGATCACTGAAAATGCCACTACCAGACGAAAGCCAAAGAAAAGGGGGCGGTAAAAACCGCCCCCTTCTATATAGCTACCAGCAACAACCGCTATTATTGCTTGGCAACAATATGGTCGTTTTCCACATCCAGCGTCACCGGTTTGCCTGGGATTAACTTGCCAGACAAGATTTGGTGCGCCAGCGGGTTTTCGATTTCCTGCTGGATAGCTCGTTTCAACGGCCGTGCCCCATAGACAGGGTCGTAACCGGTTTTGCCCAACAGCTCCAATGCCGGCTCCGTGATACTGACTTCGTAGCCGCGCTCTTCCAGACGTTGGTACAGACGCGCCAACTGGATCTTGGCAATCTGCGCGATATGTTTCTGGCCGAGCGGATGGAACACCACCACTTCGTCGATACGGTTGATAAATTCCGGACGGAAATGTTGGCTCACCATCTCCATGACCGATGCCTTCATCTGTGGATAGCTCATCTGACCGAAATGCTCCTGGATCAGATCGGACCCCAGGTTAGAAGTCATGATCACCACGGTATTACGGAAATCAACGGTACGGCCTTGCCCGTCTGTCAGACGTCCGTCATCCAACACCTGCAACAGGATATTGAAGACGTCTGGATGCGCTTTTTCCACCTCATCCAGCAGGATCACTGAATAAGGACGACGGCGCACCGCTTCTGTCAGATAACCGCCCTCTTCATAACCGACATAACCTGGAGGCGCACCCACCAGCCGCGATACGGAGTGTTTCTCCATAAACTCGGACATGTCGATACGCACCATCGCGTCATCACTGTCGAACAGGAACCCAGCCAACGCCTTACACAGTTCGGTTTTACCCACCCCGGTAGGACCGAGGAACAGGAACGAACCGATCGGCCGGTTAGGATCGGAAAGACCGGCACGGCTACGGCGAATCGCATTAGATACCGCGTTCACGGCCTCATCCTGGCCAATCACCCGTGAGTGCAGCTCCTGCTCAAGACGCAACAGTTTGTCACGCTCACCTTCCAGCATTCTGGCTACCGGGATACCGGTCGCTTTTGCCAATACCTCGGCGATTTCGGCGTCGGTAACACGGTTACGCAGCAGCTTCATGGTCTTGCCTTCTGCCTGCGTGGCCGCCTCGAGCTGTTTTTCCAGCTCAGGGATTTTGCCATATTGCAGTTCAGACATACGCCCAAGGTCACCGACTCGGCGAGCCTGCTCCAGCGTGATCTTGGCCTGCTCCAGCTCCGCCTTGATATTCTGGGTACCAGAAAGCGAAGCCTTTTCCGCTTTCCACTCTTCTTCCAGCTCCGAGTATTCGCGCTCTTTCTGCTCCAGCTCGCCACTCAGCATTTCCAGACGTTTTTTACTGGCGTCATCCGATTCCTTGTTCAGCGCCTGCTGTTCCAGTTTCAACTGGATGATGCGGCGCTCCAGGCGATCGAGCGATTCCGGTTTAGAGTCCATCTGCATACGAATGCTGGATGCGGCTTCGTCGATCAGGTCGATGGCCTTATCCGGCAGCTGACGGTCGGAGACGTAGCGGTGCGACAGCGTCGCCGCAGCCACGATCGCCGGGTCAGTGATCTGCACATGGTGATGCAGCTCATAGCGTTCTTTCAAACCACGCAGGATGGCGATGGTGTCTTCCACGCTCGGTTCCGCGACATAGACTTTCTGGAAGCGGCGCTCCAGCGCAGCATCCTTCTCTATATACTGGCGATACTCGTTAAGTGTGGTCGCCCCTACGCAGTGCAGTTCGCCACGGGCCAATGCAGGTTTGAGCATGTTGCCCGCATCCATCGCACCATCGGCTTTACCGGCACCCACCATGGTATGCAGCTCATCGATGAACAGGATGATGCTGCCTTCCTGTTTGGAGAGATCGCTCAGTACCGCCTTGAGGCGTTCTTCAAATTCACCACGGTATTTGGCACCGGCAATCAACGCGCCCATATCCAGGGAAAGCACGCGTTTATGCTTCAACCCTTCCGGGACTTCGCCGTTGATAATGCGCTGCGCCAGGCCTTCAACGATGGCGGTTTTACCGACACCAGGCTCACCAATCAGCACCGGGTTGTTTTTGGTACGGCGTTGCAGCACCTGAATGGTGCGGCGGATCTCTTCATCACGGCCAATCACCGGGTCAAGCTTGCCCTGTTCCGCACGCTCAGTGAGATCGATAGTGTATTTTTTCAGAGCCTGACGCTGATCTTCAGCACCTTGGTCATCCACGCTGTCTCCCCCCCGCATTTGTTCAATGGCTTTGGCTATCTTGTCCGCCGTTGCACCGGCCGCTTTCAGCAGATCGGTCAGGTTGCCGCGATCTTCAAGCACCGCCAGCACAAACAGCTCGGATGAAATAAATTTGTCTGCACGCTTTTGCGCCAGCTTGTCGCACAGGTTGAGTACGCGTACCAGTTCGTGTGAGGGTTGAACATCCCCACCGGTGCCTTCAACCTGCGGCAGACGTGACAATGCCTGATCGATGTCGGTGCGCACGCGCGCAGCATCAATCCCGGCAGAAGTCAGTAATGGACGAACCGTGCCCCCTTCCTGATTGAGCAAGGCGCTCATCAGATGTAACGGTTCAATAAATTGGTTGTCGCGCCCAAGGGCTAAAGATTGGGCATCGGCGAGGGCAAGCTGGAATTTGTTAGTAAGACGATCCAGACGCATAACACCTCCAATGTAGGTCAAAATTGCTACTGGAGATTAAATGAGGTCATCCCTCAAATTTTCAAGGTTATCTCGACACTATATTATGAGTACAACGTCATGCATCAGTGGATCGTCCTAGCGCAGTAGGTTATCTCACCCAGATCAAACTTGCCATACGTCCGGTAGTTCCGTCGCGCCGATAGGAGAAAAAATGACTCATTTCGTTCATTGTGCAACGATTACCGCCATAAATGGTGAAAATACCAGCACGTTGCAAGCGCTGACGCGCCAAAAGATAGAGGTCTGCGAGGAATTTTTCACCCTGGGGAGTAAAAGCGGCGGCGGCGGCACTATCAATATCCATAAATGCCGCCCGTACTTCTGCCCCAACTTCAAACCGGCTTGGGCCGATCGCCGGGCCTAACCAGGCGGTGATGTTTTCGGGTGCTGTAGCAAAGCGCGCCACGGTATTTTCCAGTACGCCATGGCACAAGCCACGCCAACCCGCATGCGCGGCGGCAACTTCATCACCCGCCTGCGAAGCAAACAACACCGGCAGGCAATCCGCCGTCATCACCGCACAGACCAACCCGGCCACATTGCTGTAAACCGCGTCGGCGCGCAGATCTTCAGGCGTTTGCCCATCCAGCGTCAGCACCCGCGTACCATGAACCTGCTCCAGCCACAGAGGCAATTGCGGCAAACCAGCCGCTGCGACCAGGCATTGGCGGTTACGCGCCACGGCCTGCGCATCATCCCCAACGTGATCGCCCAGGTTCAGCGAGTCATAAGGAGGAAGGCTGACACCGCCGTGACGAGTGGAGCTGTAGGCTGTTACCCCTGCGGGCAACGGCCAATCGGGCACAATCAGCGAACTCATTACCAATCCATCTGATCTTTGAATTCTTCGGTATCCAGCTTCAGCGCATCGATCAGATCGACCATATCCTGCGGAATTGGCGCATGCCATTCCATCTGGATACCGCTGATTGGGTGATACAGACGCAGCATGGTGGCGTGCAGAGCCTGACGATCAAAGCCGCGTAGCGTGGTGATGAACGCCTCGGATGCCCCTTTTGGCGGACGAGGACGGCCACCGTACAGCTGATCGCCCACCAGCG
This sequence comes from Serratia sp. H1w, assembly GCF_000633355.1. GTDB lineage: Bacteria > Pseudomonadota > Gammaproteobacteria > Enterobacterales > Enterobacteriaceae > Chania. Next base: position 3,902 of record NZ_AYMQ01000093.1, on the reverse strand, counting down.
GATGGTCGATATACGCCATATGCACGCGGATCTGGTGCGTACGGCCAGTTTCCAGACGCAGGCGCAAGCGGGTATGGGCGCGGAAATGTTCCATAATGCGGTAATGCGTCACCGCAGGTTTACCCATTGGGTGCACAGCCATATGAGTACGTTTGGTGGAGTGGCGGGCAATAGGTTGCTCCACCGTGCCACCCGCGGTCATGGTGCCGATCGCGACTGCTTCGTACTCACGAGTGATCTCACGTTCCTGCAATGCCTCTACCAGACGGGTTTGCGCCGGAACGGTTTTCGCTACCACCATCAGGCCGGTGGTATCTTTATCCAGACGGTGAACGATACCAGCACGCGGCACGTCGGCAATCTCTGGGAAATAATGTAACAATGCGTTAAGCACCGTGCCATCCGGATTACCCGCACCAGGGTGTACCACCAAGCCGCGAGGCTTGTTGATCACCAGAATATCGGCGTCTTCATAGACGATATTCAGTGGGATGTCCTGCGGTTCCCAACGGGCCTCTTCTTCTATCTGTGCATCAATGGCGACCGTCTCTCCCCCCAGCACCTTCTCTTTCGGCTTGTTTATCGTTTTGCCATTGACCTGTACCCTGTCTTCCAGGATCCATTCTTTTATGCGTGATCGTGAATAATCAGGGAACAATTCGGCCAAAGCCTGATCTAAACGTTGTCCGAGTTGAGATTCGGCCACCGTTGCGGTGAGTTGTACTTGTTGTGCCATATGCAGCTTCTTCGTTAACGTTGGGTTTTCACGGCGATGCCGTTTAATATAATGTGCTATTGTAACTGGTCTTTTGTCGGGAGCTTAACGGACAGTCTCCCGGAATAACACCCTGAGGATAATCAAAACGTCATGACGCGTATGAAATATCTGGTGGCGGCAGCCACGTTGAGCCTGGCGCTGGCAGGTTGCTCCACATCCAAGGATGCGGTTCCCGACAGCCCGCCTTCGGAAATCTATGCTACTGCCCAGCAAAAACTGCAGGACGGTAACTTTAAGGGCGCGATTACGCAACTCGAAGCGTTAGATAACCGCTATCCATTCGGGCCGTACTCTCAGCAGGTCCAGTTGGATCTGGTCTATGCCTACTATAAATCTGCCGATTTACCGCTGGCACAGGCTTCTATCGATCGCTTTATGCGTCTGAACCCAACGCATCCAAACATCGACTACGTCATGTACATGCGCGGTCTGACCGATATGGCGTTGGATGACAGTGCGTTGCAAGGCTTCTTTGGGGTTGACCGTTCTGACCGCGATCCACAGCATGCCCGCGCCGCATTCCGCGACTTCAGCCAGCTGATCCAGCAGTATCCGAACAGCCAATACTCGACCGATGCCTACAAACGTCTGGTATTCCTGAAGGACCGTCTGTCCAAGTACGAGCTTTCAGTGGCGGAATACTACACTAAACGTGGCGCTTACGTCGCGGTAGTTAATCGTGTTGAACAGATGATGCGTGAATTCCCGGACACCAAAGCGACGCGCGACGCGCTGCCGCTGATGGAAAACGCCTATCGCCAGTTGCAATTGACTGCTCAGGCCGACAAGGTCGCGAAAATCATCGCCGCCAACGCAGCTTAAGTTTTCAGCGTGACACAAAAACAAAACGGCAGCCTCGGCTGCCGTTTTCATTTGCTGCAAATTCAGCCATTTCCAGGATAAATACACAAGCAAAAACACGGTGTTAGCAAGGCTAAGCCACCGGTTAACCTATCGATAATGCGCGTTCTGCGACTAAGACTCAAGCGTTAGATGAACGTTTCAGAGGCTAAATCACAGATTGAACTAACTTTGCAAAAAGTGACAAAAATATGTGTTTTCTATCACGCATTTCGGCAAAAAGCGGGGTATGCTGAATCTATCCAAGACGGAAAGACAGAGAGGTAAGTTATATGACAGTCAACATTACCAGCAAACAAATGGATATCACCCCCGCAATCCGTAGTCATGTCGAAGACCGTCTCAGTAAACTGGAAAAGTGGCAGGCGCAGCTGATCAACCCACACATTGTCTTATCTAAAGAACCTAAAGGGTTTGCCGTCGACGCTACCATTACCACCCCTAACGGCCCGCTGGTTGCCAGCGCCAAACATGAAGACATGTATATCGCCGTTAATGACCTGATTGCCAAACTTGAGCGTCAGCTGAACAAAGTACAGCATAAAGGCGAAGCCCGCCGCGCTTATGCCAGCGTGAAAGACCTGGCTCCGGAAATCGCGCAGGAAGAAGAGGAATAGCCCTGCAAGTGATTGTTTCACATCAAACGCGCCCGAGGGCGCGTTTTTTGTCTGCCGGTTTCTATTGACACAATGAAAAGCCAGCGGTTACTTTAAACCCTGATTTACACCCATTTTAGGAACGCTATGAGCCGTAAACCGTTTTTCTTCGCATTCTTTTTTACCTTCCCCTGATTGGGAGGCGTTTCGTCGTGTGAGAAAGAATGCGAAGACGAACAACCAAGCCTCCTCAAGCAGGGGGCTTTTTTTATGGCTATGTGACAACCCGCCCCGATGGACTGTAAGCCGCGGCTTGCAAGACGCTGGGAATATAAGAATACAAGGCAAAGCTGATTATGACTGACAACCCGTTACTCGTGCTGCGCGAACGCATCAGCGCACTGGATATGAAATTGCTGGCCCTGCTGGCAGAACGCCGTGAACTGGCGGTGGAAGTGGGCAAAACCAAGCTGCATTCGCACCGTCCGATCCGCGATAAAGAGCGTGAACGCGATCTGCTGGATGCCTTGATCAGCGCCGCCAAGCCTTATGAACTCGATGGTTTTTACGTCACTCGCCTGTTCCAGCTGATTATCGAAGACTCTGTACTGACCCAGCAGGCGCTGCTGCAGCACCAGCTTAACCAGACCAGCCAACATTCCGCACGTATTGCCTTCCTGGGGCCAAAAGGCTCTTACTCGCACCTGGCCGCCCGCCAATATGCCGCCCGCCACTTTGATCAACTGATCGAATGTGGCTGTCAGAAGTTCCAGGACATCTTTACCCAGGTGGAAACAGGCCAGGCAGATTACGCCATCCTACCGATCGAGAACACCAGCTCCGGCTCTATTAACGACGTGTATGACCTGCTGCAACACACCAGCCTGTCGATCGTGGGTGAGCTTACCCTGCCTATCGATCACTGCGTGCTGGTAGCCAGCGATAGCGATTTGGCGCAGATCGAAACCGTTTATAGCCATCCGCAGCCGTTCCAACAGTGCAGCCAGTATTTGAATCGCTACCCCCACTGGAAGATTGAATACTGCGAAAGCACCGCCGCCGCGATGGAGAAGGTTGCCAAGTTGAACTCACCAACGGCTGCCGCCTTGGGCAGCGAAGCCGGCGGCGCACTGTACAACCTGCAGGTACTTGAGCATAACCTGGCTAATCAGCAGCAGAACATCACTCGCTTCATTATCCTGGCGCGCAAGGCGATTGAGGTTTCCGAGCAGGTCCCGGCCAAAACCACGCTGATCATGGCCACTGGTCAACAATCCGGTGCTCTGGTAGAAGCCCTGTTGGTGTTACGTGACAACGGCATCATCATGACCAAGCTGGAATCGCGCCCGATCAACGGTAACCCGTGGGAAGAGATGTTTTATATCGATGTGCAGGCTAACTTGCGTTCGGTCGCGCTGGAGAAGGCGTTGAAGGGCCTGACACCGATCACCCGCTCGCTGAAAGTGTTGGGCTGTTACCCAAGCGAAAACGTGGTGCCGGTCAATCCGTCTTAACACGGCGATCGTTAAACCAGAACATCCGGCGATCGCTGCTCCCCCTCACCCCTACCCTCTCCCCAAAAAGGAGAGGGAGCTGTACGGAGCCGTGTTCAGGTACTGGAGTTGTGGCACGATCGGTCCCCTCTCCCTTTGGGAGTGTACAGACCG
>NZ_AYMQ01000092.1 GCF_000633355.1 Serratia sp. H1w | reverse complement strand
ACACATTGAATACTTGACCGGCCATGAGGCTGGAGGACACTTGAGTGAACACCGTATCAGTACCTTGGTTTTACTGCCCCAGGTCACCGATGTGGTCAAAATCCCAGTGATTGCCGCTGGAGGTATCTATAACCTGAAAACCGCAAAGGCGGCCTTGGCAATGGGAGCGGCCGGGATCTATGTTGGCACACGTTTTATTACCACGTTTGAATCTCCCGCCAGTCTCAATACCAAGCAAGCGATTGTTAACATTCAGTCTGAGGAGTTGGTCGAAATTAATACCCCGGCGGGAGATATCCGCGTCATCGCCACCGAGAGTATCCTCGCAGGTCGCGGAGAGAGCGAGGTTGGTATCATCAAGACGGGTATGCTAGACGGAGATCATCAATATGGTGTGATCACGGTATCTGGCGCAGCAGGCGGCATTACCAAGATTAGCAGCGTTAAGGAGGTAGTCTGCGAATTATCTTCTGCCTTTAATTAATAAATTCTGTCGAGGAGCCTATACCACCAGGTACAACCCAAAAGCTGTATTACGACCCCCTTCGCAAACCCTGCATTGATGCGGGGTTTTTTATTGTCTGCATAAAAATCACCCGCTACCGTATTCATCTCCTTGCTAATTAATGTGTATGGTGTGTATTATAAGTATTGAACAGGTGAAAAGTTCAGAGCTGATAACATTACTCGAAAAACAGGGTTGGGTTTTGCAACGGATCAAAGGCAGCCACCATCAATTCAAACATCCCGACTCACCGCTGGTGGTGACCGTGCCTCATCCTGTTAAAGATCTGAAATTGGGCACCCTACGGCAGATCATGAAAGATGCCGGGTTATCTGATGGCAAAACCCTTTCGCATTAACGAGGTAACGCTATGTTTTATGCCGCTTATATTCATTCCGATCCCGATGGTAGCGCCAGCGGCTTCTTTCCCGATGTGCCCGGCTGCTACTTTGCCGGAGACAGCCTCGACCAAACCTTCCAGGATGCCAAAAACGCCCTGGATGCGCATTTTGAATTATTAAGCGAAGACAATCAGGCCATTCCGCGTCCACAGGCGGTGTCATTCCATTTAGCACAGGGAAACGACGCCCTCAACGGTGGGCAGTGGCTGCTGGTGGATATCAATATGGACAAGTTTGATGGCCGGGCAGAACGTATCAATATCACGTTGCCCCACAGGCTGCTGAACCGTATTGATTTGCTGGTGCAACAGCATCCAGGCTATGGCAGCCGCAGCGCATTTCTCGCCGCCGCAGCACGCAATGAGTTACTAAAGGCGGGTTAAGCTCAGGGGGCATAGCCCCCTGGCAACATCACTGATTAAGAAACTTATCCAGAAACTGCTTGGTGCGCTGATGCTGCGGATTGGCGAACAATTCCTTCGCGGGCCCCTGCTCAACAATGCGGCCATGATCCATAAAAATGGCGCGTTCGGCCACGTCGCGGGCAAAGCTCATCTCGTGCGTAACAATCACCATGGTGCGTTTTTCTTCTGCCAAAGCGCGAATGGTGCTGAGCACTTCACCTACCAACTCTGGGTCGAGTGCCGAAGTCGGCTCATCGAACAGAATGACTTCAGGCTGCATCGCTAATGCCCTGGCAATGGCTACGCGCTGCTGCTGGCCGCCGGACAAACGTTTAGGATAAGCCTGTTCTTTGCCACTTAATCCCACTTTCTCCAATAGGACACGGGCGCGCTTTTCGGCGCTGGCCTTGGCCTCCCCTTTGACGATCACCGGCCCTTCAATGATGTTCTCCAGCACCGAACGGTGGGGAAACAGGTTAAAGCTCTGAAACACAAAGCCCACCTGTTGGCGCAGGGCACGCACCTGATTTTTCTGTTTGCTCAGCGGGCGAGCGCTGTCGATCAGGATCTCACCGACGCGGATGGTGCCAGAGTCCGGCACCTCCAGCAGGTTGATGCTGCGCAGCAAGGTGGTTTTACCGGAACCACTAGGCCCAATAATCGCCACCACTTCACCCGCATTCACCTCAAGATCGATGCCGTGCAACACGGTCTGCCCTTTGAACTTTTTAACCAACTGTCTGACTTCGATGGCGCTCATCGGTTACTCCTGATCCTGACGGTTAACATGCGCTTCCAGGCGGTTTTGCAATGCGGAAAGCAAGGTGGCCATCACCCAGTAGATCAGCGATGCCGCCAGATACATAGCGAACACTTCCAACGTCCGTGAGGTGATCAGTTGCGCCTGACGGAATAACTCCGGCACCTGAATGGTCGCCGCCAGCGAGGTATCCTTGACCAGACCGATAAAGCTGTTGCCCAACGGAGGCAGCGCGGTACGAGCCGCCTGCGGCAGGATCACCCGGCGCAGGGTCTGCCAGGGCGTCATACCGATACTGGCCGCCGCTTCCCATTGCCCTTTATCGATCGAGGAAATGGCCGCACGCAGCGTTTCAGACGTATACGCGGCGGTATTTAACGACAGGCCAATCAGCGCCGCCGGGAACGGATCCAGCTCGATGCCGAACTGCGGTAAGCCGTAATAGATCATAAACAGCTGGGCGATCAGCGGCGTACCACGAAACAGCGAAACGTAGATGCGGGACAGCCAGGAAACCGGCCATAACGGCGAAAGGCGCATCAGCGCCAACAGAAACCCAAGGATCAAACCGAGCGCCATGCCCCCCAGACTAAGCTGGAGAGTCAGCAGCGCACCGCGTAATAAAAATGGCGCTGAATCCAGCGCCAGTTGAATACTCTCTTGCATTATTTAGTTACGTCCGCACCAAACCATTTTTCAGAGATCTTCGCTAACGTACCGTCTTGCTGCATTTGAGCAATGGCCTGATCGATAGCGGCCAGCAGTTCCGGGTTGTTTTTACGCACCGCGACACCCGCTTCCTGACGAGAGAATGCCGGGCCAGCGACGGCCAGCGTATCACCGGTTTTCTTCACCAGATCCAACGCCGCCAGACGATCGACCAGAATGGCATCGATGCGGCCTACGCGCAGGTCCTGATATTTGGTTGGGTCATCATCATAGGTACGCACATCGACACCCTGCACATTGTCACGCAACCACTGTTCGTAGTTGGTGCCCAGACCAACGCCGACCTTTTTACCCTTCAGATCGTCGGCCTTGCTGATAATGCCCTCATTGCCTTTCTTCACCAATGCCTGGATACCGGACACGGTGTACGGGGTCGAGAAGTCGTACTTTTTCTTGCGCTCGTCAGAGATGGTGACCTGGTTGATCACCACATCGATACGCTTGGACTCCAGCGAGGCCAGCATGCCATCCCATTTGGTTGGATTGAGCTTGGCTTTCACCCCCAGATGTTCCGCCAGTGCATTAGCGAAATCCACCTCGAAGCCGGTCAGTTTGCCGTCCTCACCCTGGAAGCTGAACGGCGGATAGGTCCCCTCCAGCCCAACGATCAGCGTGCCGCGCTGCTTGACCTGATCGAGCAGGTTGTCGGCCGCATAGGTTTTCACGTTCAACCCGGTAGTCAACGCAACGGCCATCACACCCAGCAGCAGTTGACGACGCAATTTTGAAAAGATCATAGACACCCCATCTGTTGTTTATCTTTTTGATATCATGACTTTACCAGTCATGATAATTTCATAAAGGAATATAAAAAAATAAATATAGTTCTAAATGGAATAACAGCCTGACCCGGCATCACACCTGCGGGTGATAGGCGAACAGCGCCGGTGCCCCACCGGTATGCACAAACAGGATCGGGCCTTGATCGCGAAAACGTTGCTGGCTGATACCATCAATCAACCCCGCCATCGCCTTACCAGTATAGACCGGGTCCAGCAGCACACCTTCCTGTTGTGCCAGCAGTTTTACCGCCGCCATCCCCTCGTCATTCGGCATACCGTACTGTGGTGCAAAATAGTCATCCCACAGGGTGATTGGCGCCAATGCATCAATATCCAGCGAACAGGCAACCGCTTTTTGCAACTGCTCTACTTTCGGTAACTGGTCGATCACTTTGCGGGAAACGGTCACGCCAATGAGTTCGCTTTGCGGCAACAGTTGCTGTAGCCCCACCGCCAGGCCAGCATGGGTCCCGGCGCTACCGGAAGCCACCACGATCGAACTGAAGGTGATATCACGGCTTTGCGCGGCAATTTCCAGCGCGCACTGTACGTAGCCCAGTGAACCGAGCGCGTTGGAACCGCCAATAGGGATCACATAAGGACGAAAACCTTGGGCTTCCAAACGGGTGGCGAGATCGGCCAACTGTACCTGTGGATCGTGCAAGGCATCGCACATCACCACTTCAACGTTGAACAAGTCGAGCAGCAGGCGATTACCGTTAGTGAGGTAGTTTTCCGCTTTGGTATCAATCGGGTTTTCCAGCAGTGCCACACATTGCAAGCCAAGCTTGGCCGCCACGGCAGCGGTCTGGCGAACGTGGTTAGATTGAATGGCACCGGCGGTAACCAGCGTATCGGCCCCTTGGCGCACCGCATCGGCGGCTAAAAACTCCAGTTTTCTCAGCTTGTTACCGCCCATTGCCATCGGCGTGACATCGTCACGTTTGATGTAAATTTCGCGGCCAAGGTAATCAGAAAGGCGGGATAACTTTTCGAGCGGCGTGACAGAACCAACCAAATCCAGGCGCGGAAATTGCGCCAGTTGCTGTTGCAGATCCACAACTTCCCCCAGGGAAAAAATAACGACGTCAGAACGATAGATTTATCAGATGTGCTCTGAATAATCACTCTTTATTCGTGGGGCAGCCAGTGGGGAGATCCGGCCAACCGGCCGGACTCGTTAGCTTAATAACTCTTTTGCCAGGCTAAATATTGGTCATACTTACGCAATGCGATGCGGTAATTATCATTCGCAGCCGGTGGCAGATCGTCGATAATACGCTGATGGTTAAACGCGCTGGCAAACTGATCGGCAGGATAATTGTGTGCCACCAGCATTTCATCCAATCGCCGCAGGCGCACGACATATTCGCGGATGGTGCTGTGGTTCATCTCGGTCTGTTCAAACAGATACTGTTTGAATGCCATGATGTCGAAGTAGCTGGGGTGACTATTACAGGAAATTTCACTGCAAAACCGGCATAGCGCAGTCAGTTCGCTTTGCACGTTTTGCCAGACCAGATCGTCAATCGGCTGATCCATCCGGGCGATGGCCTCCTTATTGATGATCTTGCCACGAAACACCAATGCCATGCGATCAAGCAGCTTCTCGCACTGGGAACAATGGGTTTGGCTGTGTTTATAATCTTTCAGGTAGCGGCTGAGTGGCCGTTTCTTCAACTGTTTTCCTGGCATATTTTTGCAGTCCATTTATTGCGGCAATAATCAGGTAGGTTTTGAGGGCAGGCTTTAGGGTTCAGGTATCCTGGGCCAACCGTGCCCGCAGGCGTTTAATCGCCTGGCTGTGCAACTGGCTGACTCGTGATTCACCCACATCGAGCACTGCGCCAATTTCCTTCAGATTCAGTTCTTCCTGGTAATACAACGTCAGCACCAGTTTTTCACGTTCCGGCAGCGCCTCGATGGCGTCGATCACCCGCTGGCGCAGATTACCTTCCAGCAGTTGATGCAGCGGATTGGCGGCTTCATGGCCTTCCAGCACCGGTTCGGCGCTGTCGCCATGCTCTTCCTGCCATTCGTCGTAGGAAAATAGCTGGCTATTGTTGGTATCCAGCAGGATCTGGCGATATTCGTCCAGCGATACATCCAACCCCTGCGCCACCTCCACTTCGCTGGCCGGGCGGCCAAGCCGCTGTTCCAACTGCTGCATCATGCGCGCCACTTCCCGGGCATTACGGCGCACGCTGCGCGGTACCCAGTCCCGGCTGCGCAACTCGTCAAGCATCGCACCGCGAATACGCTGCACGGCATAGGTCGTGAAGGCCGTTCCTTGCAGGGCATCGTAACGCTCAACGGCGTTTAACAGCCCTATTCCCCCGGCTTGCAGCAGATCGTCCAGCTCCACGCTGGCGGGCAGCCGAACCTGCAGGCGTAACGCCTCGTGGCGCACTAACGGAACGTAGCGCAACCAGAGAGAATTTTTGTCCATGACGCCTTCGGCGGTATACAGATCGCTCACTATGTCTAACCTGCGGATTACGGAGTCACCGCTATTATCCGCAGCAGGCGAAATACCAATCGTCTGAACAGCCGTACAAAACGGGCTTTATTTGTGCCATGTAAACGCCCTGATGGCACCAGAAGACAAAAAACCCTGCCGCAGCAGGGTTTGAATGACAGGCTAATCGGAGAGAATCGATTAACGCAGCAGAGTCAGTACGTTCTGGGTAGACTGGTTAGCCTGGGCCAATACAGAGGTGCCAGCCTGTTGCAGAATATTGGCACGGCTCATGTTGGACACTTCGGTCGCGTAGTCAGCATCCTGAATACGAGACTGGGAAGCAGACAGGTTGTTCACGGTGCTGTTCAGGTTGTTGATAACAGAATCGAAACGGTTCTGTACCGCACCCAGGGAAGAACGCAGGCCGTCAACTTGTGACAGTGCTTTGTCCAATACCGCCAGTGGATCGGTGGTTTTAGGTTCGGTAGACTGCTGCGCGCCTTTGGTTACTTTACCTGAGGCATCCAGCGAGGCCTTGAAGAAGGCATCATTACCATCAGCATCTTTGCCTTTAACCACATAGCCAGCTTTACCTGCTGCATCAGTGTAAGAACGCAGTTCATCACCACCGCTCAGACCACTTACCGTAGTGGTGCCCACTTTAACTTGAGCCTGCTCTGTCAAACCAGTTGGTTTAGTAGTAACAACATTGGCACCAACACTTGAATCGAAGGTGAATTCACCAGTACCGCTAACAGCACCTTTCACCCACTCACTGGCACCAGTCTGGATGTAAGAATCAGTACCATCGCTATATACTTTACCGTCAGTAGATGTTTTAGGTGTAGTAGCACTGGTATCGGCTGCAATAGTCGGAGCAGCCATCTTGTCGATTGATGTCACTGCTGCAGTGCCTACTGCAGTAGGATCAATGGAATCAGCGACGCTGAATTTGTCCAGGCCTAAAGTTTTAGCATTGATATTTTTCAGATCGATATCGATGGTTTCACCATCGTTTGCACCGACCTGAATGGTCAGCTTCTGGTCACCGCTCAGCACTTTCACACCGTTGAAATCAGTCTGCTCTGAGATACGGTTGATTTCGTTCAGACGCTGGGAGATTTCGTCCTGGATTGACTGCAGGTCGCTAGAAGAGTTAGAACCGTTCTGAGACTGCACGGTCAGACGACGGATGTTCTGCAAGTTGTCGTTAACTTCGTTCAGTGCGCCTTCGGTGGTCTGCGCCAGAGAGATACCGTCGTTGGCGTTACGAGAAGCCTGAGTCAGGCCCTTGATGTTAGCGGTGAAACGGTTGGAGATCGCCTGACCCGCAGCATCATCCTTCGCGCTGTTGATACGCAGACCAGAAGACAGACGCTCGATTGCGGTACCCAGAGAAGACTGAGATTTGTTCAGGTTGTTCTGCGCCATCAGCGACAGGCTGTTGGTATTAATTACTTGTGCCATAATTTGCTTTCCTTACGAATCAGTTGCGACGTTCGCATTCACAATTAAAGGGTTCGGGCCTTGTTGGCCCACGGCGTCAACCACCGTCCCATCAGGTATCGGCGCTCCCCCAACAACCTTTAGATTTTTTTTCCGTTTTTTTTATTTATCGTCAATGGCGCGAATAACGCTGTTTTTCCCTCTTCTACTACCCCATCGTTTTTTCTATTTATCCGTAAACTTTTCTGATACTGAGCCGATAACGCATAGAACGTACATACCCGATGGATTGCAGGTGGCGGCAGGGCTTCATTCCCCGATGCTCGCAAGCGACTGGTAATACGACGGGTATCAAGTTTCTGATCATAGGAGAATGACGAATGGCATCGATTAGTTCATTAGGCATCGGCTCAGGGCTGGATCTTAACGGCTTGCTGGATAAGCTGAGCGCGGCGGAGCAACAGCGCCTGACACCTTACACCACACAGCAAACCAGCTATAACGCCAAGCTGACCGCCTACGGCACGCTGAAAAGCTCGCTGGAAAAATTCGATAACCTGAGCAAGGATCTGGCCAAGCCGGAGTTTTTCAACAACACCACCACCAGCACACACGATCAGTTTGGCGTCACCACCACAGCCAAGTCGGTCCCGGGAAACTACAGCGTTGAGGTGCTACACTTGGCACAACCGCAAACCTTGACGACGACGGCAGATATCAAGGATCAGGCTGAACAACTGGGAACCAGCGGTGCCAGCGACCGTTCGATCTCCATCACCGCCGGCAATCCGCCCAAAGAAGTCAAAATCCCGCTTGGCGACGATCAAACCTCGCTGCTGGAAATGCGCGATGCCATTAACGGTGCCAAGGCTGGGGTGAATGCCACCATCATGCGCGTGGGCGACAACGAATATAAGTTGGCCATCAGTTCCTCCACCACCGGTGAAAGTAATACGGTCAAGGTACAGGTCAATAATGATGACAAGCTGGGGGCGATGTTAAATTACGACGCCGCCGGTACCAGCAACGGCATGAAAGAAACGGTCAAAGGCCAGGATGCTGAAGTGACCATTAACGGCACCAGCATTAAACGCAGCACCAACTCGATCGTCGATGCCCTACAAGGGGTCACGCTGGATCTGAAAACCACCACCAAACCGGGCGAGCCGCAGAATCTGGTGGTTACCGCCGATAAAGGCGGGTCAGCGGACAAGGTCAAGGCTTGGGTTGATAGTTACAACTCGCTGCTGGATACCTTCAACTCCCTGACCAAATACACTCCGGTCAAGTCGGGTGAAGCGCAGAACGCCAAAAATGGGGCATTGCTGGGTGATAACACGCTGCGCGGCGTTCAGTCCTCTATCAAGAGTGCACTAAGCGCCGCGCAGGATAACCCTGACCTGAAAGGCCTGGGTAATCTAGGCATTACCACTAATACCAAAACCGGCAAGTTGGAATTGGACAGCGACAAGTTGAAAAAGGCGCTGGACGAAAAGCCGGACCAAGTGGCCAAATTCTTTGCCGGAGATGGCAAAGAGACCGGTATGGCGACGGAAATCCACAATGAGATCCAAAACTATATCAAGGCCGGTGGGGTCATCGAGAACTCGACCAAGAGTATCAATACCAACCTCGACCGTTTGAATACCCAGATCACTCGCGTGACCGAAAGCATTCAAAGCGCCATCGATCGTTACAAACAGCAATTTGTTCAGTTGGATACCATGATGTCGAAATTGAATGGTACCAGCACTTATTTAACCCAACAGTTCGCGTCGAAATAAGCGCGTTAACCAGGTAACAATAGCATGTACAACCGCAGCGGCACCCAGGCTTATGCCCAGGTGAGTGTAGAAAGTGGCGTGATGGGAGCCAGCCCGCACCAGTTGATCGTGATGCTATTCGACGGGGCGCTCAGCGCCCTGCTTCGTGCACGCATCCTGATGAACCAAGGCAATATCGCAGGCAAAGGTTTAGCCATCTCGAAGGCGATTAATATTATTGATAACGGGCTGAAAAATGGCCTCAACCACGAACAAGGCGGCGAGATTGCCGATAATCTCGCTGCCTTATACGACTATATGAAACGCCGTCTGATGCAGGCCAACCTGCACAATGATGTCGCGGCCCTTGATGAGGTCAGTGGGCTGCTGGAAAACATTGCCGACGCCTGGCGTCAAATTGGGCCCAATTATCAACCCGTTCAGGACGGCGTCTAATGGAACACTACCAACAGTTGCTATCGGCCTATCAACAGATCCAGACGTTGAGCGAGCAAATGATCTCCCTGGCGCAGGGTGGCCAGTGGGATGTGCTGATTGAAATGGAGCTCATCTACGTCCAGGCGGTGGAAAAAACCGCCAAACTGGTGACTATCTCCGAGTTATCTCCAGCGTTGCAGGAGATTTTACGCAACAAATTGCAGCAAATTCTCAACAACGAAACCGAACTGAAGCGGTTAATGCAACTGCGCATGGACGAATTGACGGTGTTGATCGGACAATCCACGCGCCAAAGCGTGGTCAACAGTACCTACGGTCAATTTCACGACCGCGCTTTACTGCTTGGTGAACCACAACCAAGATAAATCTTAGGTTTATTTGTCTGTCTTGGGTGATTAAGAGGATAAAACACTATTATTATCCCGTTGCACCATAATATAAACGCATGACATTTGAATAATTCGCATGGCAGGTAATGCATGAAAATGCAAACCGCTGGCATTATTGCCGACTTAATGGATAACACTTATCCCGACACGGACGTTTTCTGTTCAACAGGAAACTGATTCTTGACCAGTAAATTACCGAGTTGTGATCGGCAACAGACGAAAAGATGTTGCTCCATCACTCAGCAAAGCGTAAAGATATTCGTAGATAATAACGATGAAATGAATATTGATGGAACGCTTAATTAATCTTTGTCCCGGGATCGGTGCATCAGCACACCTCATTCAGCACACTGAACTACGATTTCTGGCGCTCTATTTTGAGCACACGCATCTGTTTTTGATCCAGCAAGGGCAAACACGTATACGATGGCAGCAGCGGGAGGTGGTCGCTCACGCTGGGGAGCTGTTGATTGTAGACGGTGGGTTAACTGTCGATGTGATTAACAGCCTTTCAGACAGCGGAGTGTTCAGTTGCCAGTTGCTGATTTGCGATCCCTTGCTGTTTGATACGCAACCCAATGCGCCTACTCCATTCACCGGCGTCACTACGCTGACGAAGCTGCCCTGCCCGTTTTTGCACAGTTTTGAAACCGCCTCGCTGGCAATGACGCTACACGAGCGTTTTCCGCAGGCGGTCATCCGCCATAAAATGTGTGAAATCCTGCTATGGCTGGCACATTTTGGGGTCCATTTTGCTCGTCAGGACACCAACGATCTGACTCAGCAGGTTCGTCGCTTGCTGGCAACCGATCCGCACCGGATCTGGACCGCCGCCGAAGTGGCTGAAAATCTGATGATGAGTGAGGTGGTGCTACGGCGTAAGCTGTCGGCAGAAAATACGGCCCTGCGCAGCCTGATGATCGACGTACGTATGAGCCGTGCGCTGTTTCTTCTGCAGGCCACCGACTGGCCAATTTCCGCCATTGCACAATATGTGGGCTATGAGAGCGCTTCCCGTTTTGCCGAACGCTTTCGTAAACGCTTCGGCTTCGCACCTACCGCTATTCGTGGGCATCAGCGAATTATGCAAGCCACCGCCGTGCAACCCCCTTCCTACCCATGGCTCAATACGGTGGAAGAATAAGTGCGCTTGATGGCAATGGCGAGCAGGGAATGTGACTAAGGCCACCCAGAGTGGCCCGTACTTCAGCTGAGCTTAACTAACACATAGGTCAATACGGCCAAGACAACTAGCATGACAATGCTGAAAAAACGCCATCTCACTTCACTTTTAGTACTCATCATCGTTCCTGCATAATGACTATTACCGCTATTATTTCCATCGGTGAAAAAATAACATCCTTGCCAAAATAAATGTATCATCGTTCTTATCTACTGCTACGCCAGCATACTCCGATATACGGCCAAAAAAAATAAGAATTATATTATCAAGTTAGATACCCCCGAATTTATTTAAGTCACAGCTTACCTGGCATGTCACTGATACTGTAATGAGACTCACTCCGTTTATCATTGAACGGATAAGGGTGCACAACCTGATGCTGGACTCAAGTGCGGCGAAATTTTCACCTAATACATTCTTCATCGATACCAGGGATTATATTATTTTCGATTGATATTGGTGGTATCACCTCACACTATAAGGTCAGCACCACGCTAGTTATTGGCTTAACTAACCCTGTGGTTTATCCCATTAAAAGGGTTAATCTAAGTTATTAACAATTATCCCCGCTAAACGCTAACAACATCCATTCTCTAATCAAATAACAACCGCACCATTCATTAGTTTCACACCCAAAAATGTAAGATAATTCCTTTGTTTCACAAGGATATATCCAATTTTACCCCCATCAATTGACTTTTAGGACAATAACTACAAATATTAGTTTGTTTTATCAATTTTAAGGAGGACGTTGTGATGGAATATTTGGTGGCGTCGCTGACTGCCTTGTGCATTTTTGCCTTCAAGAAACACGCAGAAGTTATTGATAGTAAAAAGATTGGTATCGCCAAGAAGAAACATCGGCGACGCACAAAGCACCGGATCGCAGTGATTTATTAGTCGTTCAAAGCGGTCGATAAAGGTACCGGGCGGAGGGTGTTTGTGCAGAGCGTGTTATTGTTGCACCCGCTCGCCGCCCTACCTTATTACTACACGGCCATATTCATCACATCCTGATAAGCCGCTACCAGTTTATTACGTACCTGCACACCCAACTGCAATGAAACCGAAGACTTCTGCAAATCGACCATCACATCATTTAAACTGATACCCGGAACGCCCAGTTCAAAATCCTGCGCCTGCTGGCGAGCGGTTTGTTGCGTGTCGCTAATCTTACCGAGAGCCGCCTTTAGCTCACTGGCGAAGCTGGCCCCCTGTAGCGGATCGTTTTGGCGCAGCGCCCCAGCCTGGACCGCGGTAGCCTGCAACTGCTGCACCACCCCTGCAATACCCTCAATAGTCATAATGACTTCAACACCTCATTCGTACCCTATGGATTTCAAGCTGTGGCTTGAAAGACGACGGGGATAGCCGCGCATTAATTCGCCTGCATTATTCCGATGTAGCACACCCTACCACAGCGTTTTACGACTAAAGCGGCTAATTAACTGCAAAAACACCGGTTTATCGGGCCATCGAAATCGACCTTTAGGGCAAATAATGGCATGCCCGAAAATGGGGGCGCTTTTGTTAGGCCGTAAAGAACTGTGTATCAGGGAGTCTGTTTTGTCATCACACAACAACGCTAGCCATACCTCGAACCCACCTGAGTGGGTACCAGCATGAATGGTGAGAGCCGTGATAACGGCCTGCTGGCCCTATGGAACCGGCTGCGTGCCAACCCTAAAATTCCACTGCTGATCGCAGCCTCGGCGGCGATTGCTATCGTGGTTGCGCTGACGTTATGGGCAAAAAGCCCGGACTACCGCGTGCTGTACAGCAATCTCAACGATCGCGACGGCGGCGCTATCGTCACGCAACTGACGCAGATGAACATCCCCTATCGCTTTACCGAGAACGGCTCAGCGTTGATGATCCCGGCGGAAAAGGTGCATGAAACCCGCCTGCGTCTAGCGCAACAGGGGCTGCCTAAGGGAGGAGCCGTCGGCTTTGAGCTGCTGGATCAGGAAAAATTCGGTATCAGCCAGTTCAGCGAACAGATCAACTACCAGCGGGCGCTGGAAGGCGAACTATCGCGCACTATTGAATCTCTTGGACCGGTACAGAATGCCCGCGTGCATCTGGCTCTGCCTAAACCTTCACTGTTTGTGCGTGAACAAAAAAACCCTTCGGCTTCGGTGACGTTAACACTGCAACCTGGCCGCACCCTGGACGACGGCCAGATCAATGCCGTGGTCTATATGGTGTCCAGCAGCGTGGCCGGTTTACCGCCGGGCAACGTCACGGTGGTCGATCAGGCTGGCCGCTTGCTGACCCAATCCGATGGTACCGGGCGCGATCTCAACGCCGCACAGCTGAAATACGCCAACGAGGTCGAGAACCGCTATCAGCGCCGTATTGAAGCCATTCTGGCGCCTATTGTCGGCAGTGCGAACGTACGCGCTCAGGTCACGGCCCAAATCGATTTTGCCACCCGCGAGCAAACCGACGAACAGTACCAGCCCAACCAACAGCCGGATAAATCCGCGATACGTTCCAAACAACTCAGCCTGAGTGAACAGAACGGCGGGCAACAGATCGGCGGCGTACCGGGTGCGCTTTCCAACCAGCCTAGCGCAGCACCGACGGCACCGATCGAAACGCCAAAAGCCACCACGGCGGGTAACACACCGGCCACGGCCAACAATGCCAATACCAACACGCGCACCGGGGCAAGCAGCAACGTAGCGCAAAACAGTCGCCGTGACGAAACCACTAACTACGAGGTGGATCGCACCATTCGCCATACCCAGCACAAAGCCGGGTCGGTGGAGCGTCTGTCGGTCGCCGTAGTGCTGAACACGCTGGGCACCGATAAAGACGGCAAACCACGGCCGATGAGCAAAGAGCAGTTGGCCCAAGTGGAATCGCTGGTCCGCGAGGCGATGGGTTATTCCAGCAGCCGTGGCGATACGCTCAACGTGGTCAGCACCCAGTTCAACGACGTGGAGCAGACCGGCGGCGAGTTGCCTTTCTGGCAATCACAATCGTTTATCGATCAACTGTTCAACGCAGGCCGCTATTTGCTGGTACTGCTGGTGGCCTGGATTTTGTGGCGCAAACTGGTACGTCCGCAGTTGCAAAGCCGTCAGATCGCTCAGCAAGCCATGGTTGCCGCAGCCAATGCACCAGCCAACCGCCCTGCTGAGGTCAATAAGCCAAGTCATGAAGAGCAGGCGCTGCATAAGAAATCCCAGCAGCGCGTCAATGCTGAAGTCCAGGGCCAGCGGATCCGCGAACTGGCCGATAAAGATCCACGCGTGGTCGCCCTGGTGATCCGTCAATGGATGAGTAACGAACTATGAGCCTGACAGGTACCGAAAAGAGCGCCATTCTGCTGATGACGCTGGGTGAAGATCGCGCCGCCGAAGTCTTCAAGCATCTCTCCTCGCGCGAAGTGCAGCAGTTGAGTGGCACCATGGCCACCATGCGCCAGGTGTCGCATAAACAGTTGGGGGAAGTCCTCTCCGAGTTTGAAGACGATGCCGAACAGTACGCCGCGCTGAGCGTCAACGCCAGCGACTACCTGCGTTCGGTGCTGGTTAAAGCCTTGGGTGAAGAACGTGCCAGCAGCCTGCTGGAGGATATTCTCGAATCACGGGAAGACACCTCCGGCATGGAAACGCTCAACTTTATGGAGCCGCAGAGCGCTGCCGACCTGATCCGCGACGAACACCCGCAGATCATCGCCACCATCCTGGTACACCTCAAACGCGGCCAGGCGGCGGATATCCTGGCGCAGTTCGACGAGCGCCTGCGCAACGATGTGATGCTGCGTATAGCCACCTTCGGCGGTGTCCAGCCGGACGCTCTGGCAGAGCTGACCGAAGTGCTCAACAATCTGCTGGATGGCCAGAACCTCAAGCGCAGCAAGATGGGTGGCGTACGTACCGCCGCCGAAATTATCAACCTGATGAAATCTCAGCAGGAAGAAGCGGTTATCGATGCCATGCGCGAATACGACGGCGAGCTGGCACAGAAAATCATCGACGAGATGTTCCTGTTCGAAAACCTGGTCGAAGTGGACGATCGCAGCATCCAGCGCCTGTTGCAGGACGTGGAAAGCGAATCTCTGCTGATCGCCCTGAAAGGTGCCGAACAGCCACTGCGCGAGAAGTTCCTCAAGAACATGTCGGCACGCGCCGCCGATATCCTGCGCGACGATCTGGCCAACCGTGGCCCGGTGCGCATGTCGCAGGTGGAGAACGAACAGAAAGCCATCCTGTTGGTGGTGCGCCGCCTGGCAGAAACCGGCGAAATGATCATCGGCGGTGGCGAGGACACCTATGTCTGATCGCCTTAACACCCTGCCCTGGCAGCCCTGGTCACCTAACGATCTGGCGGAGCCCAAACCGGTGCTGACACCGGAAATCCCGCCGGAGGTGATCACCATCCCGCAGGATGACAGTATCAACGAGCAGCAACGGCTGGAGATGCTACGTTTGCAGGCCCAGCAGCAAGGCCAGCAACAAGGCTTTGCCGAGGGCCAACAAAAAGGCTACGACGCGGGTTTCCAGGCCGGGCTGGAGGAAGGCCGTCAGCAAGGCATTCTGGCGGGCCAACAGCAGCAGCAGCCAATCACCGAACATTGGCAGCAGTTGGTGACCGAGTTCCAGCACACGCTGGATGCGCTCGACAGCGTGATTGCCTCACGCCTGATGCAATTGGCCCTGACGGCGGCCAAACAGGTGATCGGCCAAGCGCCGGTCTGCGATGGCACCGCCCTGCTCGGCCAGATCCAACAGTTGATCCAGCAGGAACCGATGTTCAGTGGCAAACCTCAGTTGCGTGTTCACCCTGACGATTATGAACGGGTGGAGCAACAGCTTGGCATGACCCTTAGCCTGCACGGCTGGCGGTTACTGGCGGACGGTCAGTTACATCCTGGTGGCTGCAAGGTGAGCGCAGAAGAAGGCGATCTGGATGCCAGCCTGGCCACCCGTTGGCATGAACTGTGCCGCCTGGCTGCACTGGGAGAGCTGTGATGACCGTTCGTCTCGGCCGCTGGCTGAACTCGCTGGATAGTCTGGAGAAACGCATTGCCCGTGCGCCCGCGGTACGTCGCTATGGTCGCCTGACCCGAGCTACCGGGCTGGTGCTGGAAGCCACCGGTTTGCAATTGCCGTTAGGGGCAACCTGCCTGATCGAACGCCATGACAGCGGTGTGGTGCAGGAAGTCGAAAGCGAAGTGGTCGGATTTAACGGCCAGCGGTTGTTCCTGATGCCACTGGAAGAAGTCGACGGCATCGTGCCCGGAGCACGTGTCTATGCCCGCGTCTCGCCCGAAGGGCAAAGCGCCAGCAAACAGTTACCCCTTGGCCCGGCGTTGCTTGGCCGGGTACTCGACGGCGGTGCCAAACCGCTCGATGGCCTGCCAGCACCGGATACTGGCTATCGCGCACCGCTGATCACCGCCCCGTTCAACCCGTTGCAGCGTACCCCGATCGAGCAGGTACTCGACGTAGGCGTACGTACCATCAACGGGCTGCTCACCGTGGGCCGTGGCCAGCGCATGGGGCTATTCGCCGGTTCCGGCGTCGGTAAAAGCGTGCTGCTCGGCATGATGGCACGTTACACCCAGGCCGACGTGATCGTCGTCGGTCTGATCGGCGAACGTGGCCGCGAAGTGAAAGACTTTATCGAAAATATCCTCGGCCCTGAGGGACGTGCCCGTTCGGTGGTGATCGCCGCACCGGCAGATGTTTCCCCGCTGCTGCGTATGCAAGGGGCCGCCTATGCCACCCGCATCGCCGAGGATTTCCGCGATCGCGGCCAGCACGTGCTGCTGATCATGGACTCCCTGACCCGCTACGCCATGGCGCAGCGTGAAATCGCCCTGGCGATCGGCGAACCCCCGGCCACCAAAGGCTACCCGCCTTCGGTTTTCGCCAAACTGCCCGCATTGGTAGAACGTGCGGGCAATGGCATCAGCGGCGGCGGTTCCATCACCGCTTTCTATACCGTGTTGACCGAAGGCGATGACCAGCAAGATCCGATTGCCGACTCGGCACGCGCCATTCTCGATGGCCATGTGGTGCTTTCGCGGCGATTGGCAGAGGCGGGACACTACCCGGCGATCGATATTGAAGCCTCAATCAGCCGCGCCATGACCTCATTGATTGATGAGGACCATTATCGCCGGGTACGCAACTTCAAACAGATGCTGGCCAGTTACCAACGTAACCGCGATCTGATCAGCGTGGGAGCCTACGCCGCAGGCAGCGATCCGCTGCTGGACAAGGCCATGACGCTGTATCCGCAGATGGAAGCCTATCTGCAACAGGGCATTTTCGAGCGCAGCGGCTATGACGAAGCCTGCCAGCAATTACAGCAACTGATTGTTTAACCACGGAGCCTGAGCACCATGAAACCACAGTCACCGCTGATTATTCTGCGAGATCTGGCGCAGGATGCCGTAGAACAGGCCGCACAACACCTTGGCCAGGCACGTCAGGCGCAACAGGCGGCGGAGCAGCAGCTTGCCATGCTGCTCAACTACCAGGATGAGTATCGGCAAAAGCTGAACAGCACCCTGTGTAGCGGGATGGGCTCCGCCAGTTGGCAAAACTACCAACAGTTTATCGGCACGCTCGAACAGGCCATCAACCAGCACCGCCAGCAGTTGGTGCAGTGGAGCGAGAAAGTAGAACGGGCGGTCAAGCAGTGGCAGGACAAGCAGCAGCGGCTGAACGCGTTCGAAACGCTCAACACCCGCGCCCTCAGCGCCGAACTGATGCTGGAAAACAAGCGTGACCAAAAACTGATGGATGAGTTCGCGCAACGTAGTTCACAAAGGAATCTGAATCCATGAATCTCAACGTTCTCTCTGGCCTACCGCCGACCGCTGACGGTACGGAGACTGGCCTTACCGCACTGTCGTTGGATGATGCCGGGCTGGCTGCCAGCTTTGCTCAACTGCTAGGCGAGCGCTTCACGCCAGATGGGCAGCCAATGGGCAAGCCAAACGCGGCACAGCTACTGGCAGCGGATCCACAAATCCCGACCCTTAACCGCCAACAGCTTAACCAACTGCTGGCCTCCTTTAGCGATCGTGGGCAGTTGTTGGCCGCTCCGCAGGAGCTGGGCGCGGCAGACGATAGCAAGAGCAAAGAAGAAAAGCCGTTACAGACGGTCGACGCGTTGGATACGGCTAGCTTGCAAGCCCTGTTTGCCATGCTGCCAGCCACCGTGATGCCGCCGCAAGGAAATGGCATTGCCAGCGCTGATGAGCCAAACGGTGATGAAGCGCAACTGACCGCCACTTCCTCGCTATCAGCCACTCTGAGCGACAAACCCACGTTGCCAGCCTCCGGTAAAGCGGCAGCCAAAGCACCCACCAGCGTAGACGACAAATCCAACCTGGCCGCTAAAGCGGAAACGGTTACAGCGTTGTCTTCTCCGGCCGATGGTAACCAGGACGACGCGGCAACGCCACTAAAGCTGGCGGCTGAATCAGCACCATCGTCTTCGTTGCCACAGCACACCGCCCCTGCCCCCGTTTCCAGCCCGGTCATCGCCAGCAACCCGGTCAGCGCGACGGTGAGCGCACCCGCAACGCCACAGCTGAACGCCCAACTCGGCAGTCCGGAATGGCAGCAGGCATTGGGTCAGCAGGTGCTGATGTTCCAACGCAACGGCCAACAGAGCGCCGAATTGCGCCTGCATCCGCAGGAGTTGGGGGCTTTGCAAATCACGCTGAAGCTCGACGATAACCAGGCTCTGTTGCATATCGCTTCGGCACACGGCCAGGTTCGTGCTGCGGTCGAAGCAGCGCTTCCCCATCTGCGTCATGCGCTGGCGGAAAGCGGCATCAACCTTGGCCAGAGCAGCGTGGGCGGCGAATCGTTGCCCCAGCCGCAACAGTCACAGCAGCAGGCTTCACACCAAGGCGGGCAGCCGTCTTACCGTGAACAACACGGCAGCGCCGAGATTGGCGTTGAGGCGGTGACGACACCAGCGGCGTTACAGGCAATGGCACGCTCGATCGACGGCGTTGATATTTTCGCCTGACGGCGTGCAAACGCCCAAGCTGGCACGCTTTTCCCCGCCTATTCTGGCTATTGCAGGCCCGAATAAGCGGGATAATGGAATTACATGTAATGCGTGCAGCTTGGTAGCGCGCAGAGAACAGGATTTGGTTTAGCAATGTCTCAGAATTCCCTGCCAACAGCAGCAAAAAAGAAACGCCCGATACTGGTGATCCTACTGGTACTGATCGCCCTGGGTGCCAGCGGTGCCGCAGGCTATAGCTGGTGGTTGATGCAACAAGATAAAGAGGGTCAACCCGCCGAGGCGAAAAAGCTGCCGCCCCCGGCACCGGTGTTTATGCCGCTGGATACCTTTACCGTCAATCTGGTCACCCCGGATAATAACCCCGATCGCGTGCTGTATATCGGCCTGACGTTGCGCCTGCCCGATGAAGAAACGCGCCGCCAACTGAACGATTTTCTGCCAGAGGTGCGTAGCCGCCTGCTGATGCTGCTTTCACGGCAGGCAGCGGATCAACTGGCCAACGAGCAAGGGAAACAGCAACTGGTGGCACAGATTAAAGACGTGCTCAGCCCACCGCTGGTGGCAGGACAACCGAAGCAAGTGGTCAGCGATGTGCTGTTCACCGCCTTCATACTGCGGTAATTAACCATGGGCGACAGTATTCTTTCACAGGCCGAGATCGACGCATTGCTCAATGGCGACAGCGCAGCGGATGAACCCGCTGTCGTTATCGGTCAGGAAAGCGAAGTCAAACCTTACGATCCCACGACTCAGCGCCGTGTGGTGCGTGAGCGTCTGCACGCGCTGGAAATCATCAACGAGCGTTTCGCCCGTCAGTTCCGTATGGGGCTGTTTAACCTGCTGCGCCGCAGCCCGGATATCACCGTCGGATCGATCAAGATCCAGCCTTACCATGAATTTGCCCGCAACCTGCCGGTGCCAACCAACCTGAACCTGGTGCATCTGAATCCGCTGCGCGGTACGGCGCTGTTTGTATTTGCCCCCAGCCTGGTATTTATCGCCGTGGATAACCTGTTCGGTGGCGATGGCCGTTTCCCCACCAAGGTCGAAGGGCGGGAGTTTACGCCGACCGAGCAACGGGTGATCAAGCGCATGCTGCGCCTGGCACTGGACGCCTACGGCGATGCCTGGAGCGCCATCTACAAGATCAATGTGGAATACGTGCGCGCCGAAATGCAGGTCAAGTTCACCAATATCACCACCTCCCCCAACGATATCGTGGTGACCACGCCGTTCCAGGTGGAGATTGGTGCGCTGAGCGGCGAGTTCAATATCTGTATTCCATTCGCCATGATCGAGCCACTGCGTGAGCTGTTGACTAACCCACCGCTGGAGAATGCCCGCCAGGAAGACAGCCAGTGGCGGGAAACGCTGGTGAAGCAGGTTCAGCATTCCGAACTGGAGTTGATCGCCAACTTTGTCGATATCCCGATGCGCCTGTCGAAAGTGCTGAAACTGCAGCCAGGCGACGTGTTACCGATCGATAAACCGGATCGCCTGATCGCCCATGTGGATGGCGTCCCGGTCTTGACCAGCCAATACGGCACCTTAAACGGGCAGTACGCCCTGCGTGTTGAACATTTGATTAACCCTATTTTGAATGCCCTGAGTGAGGAACAGCCCAATGAGTGATCCTAAACAACCGTCTAGCGAAGAAACGGGCTCCGTAGACGATCTGTGGGCTGATGCGTTTAACGAGCAGCAGGCGACCGAGAAATCCGCCTCTACCGAAGGCGTCTTCAAGACGCTGGAAGCTCAGGATGCGTTGGGTAGCCTGCAAGATATCGATCTGATCCTGGATATCCCGGTCAAGCTGACCGTGGAGTTGGGACGCACCAAGATGACCATCAAAGAGCTGCTGCGCCTGTCACAAGGGTCGGTAGTGGCATTGGATGGTCTGGCCGGTGAACCATTGGATATCCTGATCAACGGCTATCTGATTGCCCAGGGTGAAGTCGTGGTCGTCGGCGACAAGTTCGGCGTACGTATCACCGATATCATCACCCCTTCCGAGCGCATGCGCCGTCTGAGCCGCTGATGAACCCCAACGCCAGCGTTCAGACGCAAAGCATTCAGCAGCCCACCGGCTCGGCGCTGCCCACCGGCTCGGTATTGATGCAGGTCAGCAGCGCGCTCGGCGCTATTTTGCTGCTGATCCTGCTCGCTGGCTGGCTGTTTCGTCGGCTGGGGCTGGCCCCGCAGGCCCGTGGCAATCAAAAATTGCTGAACCTGCGTGCCAGTTGTCAGGTGGGCCAACGCGAACGTGTGGTGGTCGTTGAAGTGGATAACACCTGGCTGGTGCTGGGCGTCACAGCTCAGCAGATCACCCCGTTACACACTCTGTCTGCACCACCAGCCGCGCAGGCAGCAACCGATGCAAAATCACCGGCAGATTTCCGCCAGTTAATGCAAAACGTGTTAAAACGCCCGGATAAAACGGCATGAATTCATTTCTCCATCGCCGGGCAGTTGGCCCGCTGCTGGCCGCAGGCCTGCTCCTGCTCAGCCCAGCCGCTTTGGCACAGTTGCCGGGGCTGATTAGCCAACCGACGGCCAACGGCGGCCAAAGCTGGACGCTGCCGGTGCAAACGCTGGTCCTGATCACCTCACTCAGCTTCCTGCCTGCGATGCTGCTGATGATGACCAGCTTCACCCGTATCATCATCGTACTGGGACTGCTGCGTAACGCCCTTGGCACCCCGTCGGCACCGCCCAATCAGGTGATGCTCGGGTTGGCACTGTTTCTGACCTTCTTCATCATGTCGCCGGTGTTCGACAAGGTTTACCAGGATGCCTACCTGCCGTTCAGTCAGGATAAGATCAGCATGGAGGTGGCGATCGACAAAGGTTCGCAACCGCTGCGCGAGTTTATGCTGCGCCAGACGCGGGAAAGCGATCTGGCCCTGTACGCCAGGTTAGCTAACTTGCCCGCTCTGGAAGGCCCAGAGGCCGTCCCGATGCGTATTCTGTTGCCCGCTTATGTGACCAGTGAGCTGAAAACCGCCTTCCAGATTGGTTTTACCGTGTTTATTCCGTTCCTGATCATCGATCTGGTGGTGGCCAGCGTGCTGATGGCGCTGGGGATGATGATGGTGCCACCCGCAACCATCTCGCTGCCGTTCAAGCTGATGCTGTTTGTGTTGGTGGACGGCTGGCAACTGCTGTTGGGATCGTTGGCACAGAGTTTTTATAGCTAGATCTTGAGTGTCCCCCTCACCCCAACCCTCTCCCACAGGGAGAGGGAGCCGAATGGTGTCGTTGATAAGTCTCTGCACCCTCGGCAAAAACACTGAAGCAGCAGCAAACTCGATCGATCCCCTCTCCTTGGGGAGAGGGTTAGGGTGAGGGGCCAAAAGCTCCCCCATATTGGAGAATAAAAATGACACCAGAATCGGTAATGGCGCTGGGTACGGAAGCGATGAAAGTGGCCCTGGCGCTGGCCGCCCCGCTGCTGTTAGCCGCGCTATTCAGCGGGCTCATCGTCAGCTTGTTGCAGGCCGCCACCCAGATTAACGAAATGACGTTGTCGTTTATTCCCAAAATTCTCTCCGTGGTCGCCACCCTGATTATCGCCGGGCCGTGGATGCTGAATCTGCTGCTGGATTATATGCGCATGCTGTTCAGTAACCTGCCGAACCTGATCGGCTAGCCATGCTGACCTTTGACAGCGCCCAACTGACCGTCTGGCTCAGCCAGTTTTTCTGGCCGCTGCTACGCATCCTGGCACTGATTAGCACTGCCCCGCTGTTCAGCGAAAAACAGATCTCCAAACGGGTGAAAATTGGCCTGGGTGGCCTGATCGTGTTGCTGATCGCCCCCACGCTGCCCACCAGCAATATCCCACTGTTCTCCGCCACTGGCCTATGGATGGCCGTACAGCAGATCCTTATCGGTGTGGCGATTGGGTTGACCATGCAGTTTGCCTTTGCGGCAGTGCGCCTAGCGGGTGAAGTGATCGGCATGCAGATGGGGCTGTCCTTCGCCACCTTCTTCGATCCTTCCGGCGGCCCCAATACGCCGCTGTTGGCACGGCTGCTGAACCTGCTGGCGATGCTATTGTTCCTCAGCTTTGATGGTCACCTGTGGCTGATCTCACTGCTGGCAGACAGCTTCCACACGTTGCCAATCCAGGCTCAACCGCTGAACGGCAACGGTTTCCTGGCGTTAACCCAGGCAGGCACGCTGATCTTCATTAACGGGATGATGTTGGCACTGCCGCTGATCTGCCTGCTGCTGACGCTGAACCTGGCGCTTGGCCTGCTCAACCGCGTCACTCCGCAGCTATCAGTGTTTGTCATCGGTTTTCCCGTGACCTTGACCATCGGTATGCTGACCCTGGGTATGATGATGCCGATGCTAGCCCCGTTCTGTGAGCATCTGTTCGGCGAGTTTTTCGATCGGCTGGCGGTGGTGATCGGTGGCATGTCCGCTTGACGCCAAGTTTAGCCGCGAGACAAACTAGCAGGGAAAAATATTTTCCGAGATAAAAAGTTGAAAAAGGCAAATTAACCAGATTTAGCGGCGATTATTCGCCCGGACTTGAATAATAAAATACCCACCTTAGAATGGCCTCATTAAATAAATCTCTCAGCGTAGCAATACGCTAAAAAAGTCATTAATTTGGCTGGTGATTTATTGAAACAACCAACAATCCGAAAAATAAAATAACCGTGCCTGCGGGCTGCGGTATTTTATTTATCTCGCTTTATCTACCTAAGCATGGCCAGGAGCATGGAATGAAGATGAAAAACAGGAAAGCACGCAGAGCCTTAGGCATGGCACATTGGGTCACCAACCGCATCCAGATCACGCCATCCGAGTGCGGTAAATTCTGGACCGTCGCCAAAAAGAAAAAATAACGCGCATTTCAGCGCGTAGTATTAAAAATAAAGGTTACTTATCCAGTCGGAATATCTTGACGTTTCCCGGCGTTAAATCAGGCTGTGTAAAAACGGCGCGGCGCTTTATATCCACTTTATAGCGCGCCGTGCCCTACTCAATGAATATAAGCCATCAAGAATTAATACCCTATGGATTTCAAGCTACAGCTAGGCGACAAGCTTGCTCATCCCCAGGAGCTTACGTTTTTGTAAGTGACTGGGGTGGGCAAGTGCAGGTAACAACGCTGTAGTTTGAAAGACGACGGGTATTAGCGGTTCATTTGGAACAGTGACATACCTTGCATATCGCTGAAGGTTTTATACGATGCCTGCAAGGCGGCCTGCTGCATGTAGTAGGACGAAATCGCCTCCACCACATCCGCATCCACCAGCGCGGTCAGCTGGTTTTGGTTCGCCGTGTTATTTTCCACGCCGATGCTGTCCAACACATCCAACTCTTGCAACTGGGTCCCCAGCACCGCACTGGTACTCAACACGTTGTTGTAGCTGTTATCCAGCCCACGGCTTGCCTTGTCGAGATCGGCGGTGACCTGGGCGCGGGTGGCCTCATCGGCCCCCTGCAACGGGGTCTTCAACGCCTTCAACGCCAAGTCGATGCTGTTGAACACGTTGGCTTCCGAAGGGCTGCCATCCGGCTCCGGTTTCACATTGCTGGTCAATGACATAAACACCGAACTGCCGGTATGGCCCACGGTCATGGTGCGGTTGGCATCCACTTTCTGTTCAATGGCCGAATTGCTGCCCTGGTAAACCACCGTGCCATTCTGATCGACAAACGGCGCTTTATCATTGGCAAAGCCAGCGAAAATAAAGCGGCCGTTTCCGTCGGTACTGTTGGCCTGGCTAAGCAACTGATCTTTCAGCCCTTGCAACTGAGTGGCCAACGAGTCGCGGTCATTGTCGCTGAGGGTACCGTCACCGGCGTTGACGATCAGCGTTTTCATGTCCTTGATACCGTCGGCAGCGCTACGCAGCACGGTCTCTTCCATCGAGATATTCTGACGGGCAAAGGTGCGCGCCAACGCGTACTGGCTGTTTTCCGACATCGACTGCGAGATCATCACCGCCTGTGACGCCGCTAACGGATCGTCCGAAGGGTAAAGCACGCGCTTGCCGCTGGAAAGCTGCTGCCCGGACTGCATCCACAGAGACTGATTATTGGTGACCCCCGACAGATTCTGTTGGTAGATCATGCTGGTGCTCATGCGCATGGGTTGGGTTCCTCAATAAGGGCATCCACAGCCGGGAGGCCGGCTGTGATTAACGGTAAAATCAACGGATATTCAGTATGGCGTCAAACAACGAGCTGGCAGTCTGGATCACCTGCGCATTGGCCATGTAATACTGCTGGAAACGCAGCAGCTCGCCGTACTCTTCATCCAGGTTAACCCCGGAGATAGACTGCTGCTGGGTTTGCAACTGGGTCACAATATTGTTTTGTGAGGTGCTGTTGACCTTGGCGGTGGCGGTCTGGTTACCCACGCTGCTGACCAATCCGGCATAGGCTCCGCTCAAGGTTGCCTTGCCTTCCACCACTTTGGCGGTTTGCAGATCGAGCAGTTTCTTGACGTTGTCGTTATCGCCCTTACCGCCATCCTCCGCCCCTGCGGCAGCAAACTTGGCCGAATCGCTGATGGCCACCTTCAGGCTACCGGCCACATCGCTGACCGGTTTGACGGTAAAGCTGTCATTCTTTTTCGCGCTGCCCGTCACGCCGATCTGTAGGCCATCAAAGCTCAGCGTCGGCTTGCCATCCGCATCGGTGCCTGCGGTAGCAGGTACTTTAGCGTTATCGGCCAGGCGCGTGACCTGCCAGTTGGCACCGTCAAACTCCACACGGTAATCACTGGCTTTGATCTTGCTGGTGTCGGTAAAGTCGACCGACAGCGAGGCATTACCGGTGTTGTTGGTATTGTTGACCGCACGGCCACCGGAGAAGCTGAAGAAATCCCCGCCTGCGTCGCCGTTGATATCAAAACCTTCACGATGCTGCTGGTTAAAGCTGTCGGCCAGCGCCAGAGCAAGTTGCCCCAGTTGGTTACGGGCACCATCCAATGACTCACTGCGGAACTTCAACACGCCGCTGACGCTACCGCTGCCAATCTGGCTTTCCGGGATTTCGTTGGTGCCATTGCCGCGATCGTAACCGAGCGTTAGGCGAGATGGATCTTTGCTGGAAGGGATCGCAGCCACCTGATAGGAGGAATTGCCTTGCACCAGCGTCAAACCGTTGGCGAAGGTCACGGTATAAGCATCACCATCCTGCTGGGTGACCTGAACCCCAACCACCTTGTTAAGCTCCGTCACCAACTGATCGCGCTGATCCAGCAAGGCGTTCGGCTCGCCACCACCGCTGCTGGCGCGCACCTGGGTGATTTCGTTATTCAAGCGGGCGATCTGCTGGCTGTAGGTGTTGATCTGCGTGGCGCTGTCGCTCAGTTGCTGGTTGACGCCTGAATCCATATCACGCAGATACTTATCCGCATTGTTGAACTGATTCACCAGGCCGTTGGCCTTGCCGAGTACGGTCTGACGGGCGGCATCATCGCCGGCATTGCTGACAACGTTTTGCAGGTTTTTGAAGAAATCTTCCATACCCGACGCCAGGGTGTTGGTTTTGGACGCCAGCAGGTTGTCGATCTGGGAGACTTTCTCAAAATAGCTGCTTTGGGCCGAAGCCTCGCTTTGCGCCCCGCGCAGCTGGGTCATGATGAACTGGTTATACTCGCGATTGACCGTAGTCACGGTGGCTCCGTTACCGATAAAGCCGTTCATGGTGCCCAGGCCGCCGTTTTGCGCCAGGATCGCGGTCTGGCGGTTATAGCCCGCCACGTTATAGTTGGAAATATTGTTACTGACGGTGCTAAGCGCGACCTGCGCCGCATTCAGGCCACTCATCGCGGTATTGATTAAGCTGTTGGACATAGAGGTTCCTTATGCTGCGGTGCCAGCGGCCCACAGAAGTCAAATAGTGTGCCGGGCGTTGCCATCCAGCCTGTTTGGGTTATCGGCCATCCGTCGGAAAACTTGAGGTAAAATTGTCGGTTCGCGGTTGGTATTTCCCCTCACCCTAACCCTCTCCCAAAGGGAGAGGGGACTGTCCGTGCCACAGATTAATTCTGTGCCTAACCACAACGTCGAACTGGCTCCCTCTCCTTTTTGGGGAGAGGGTTGGGGTGAGGGGACTAAAACAGATCCTGCAAATCGTGGGTATAGGCTTTACTCACCTGCTCCCCGGCGTTTTTCATCTGCTGGATCATACTGACCAGCTTTTTGGCATACTGTGGATCGGTCGCGTAACCGGCCTTTTGTAACGCATGTGCCGCCTGCTCAGGGCTGCTGGCACTGGCCACGTTGGCATAGCGCGGGTTGTTGGTCAGCAGTTTGACGTAATCACCAATAGCTTCCATATAGGAGCCATACACGCGGAAGCGGGCTTTGATCTTCTTCGCCACGCCCTCCTCAAACTCGGTGGTGGTGATCTCCGTTACCGGGCCGTCCCAACTGCTACCCGCCTTGATACCAAACAGGTTGTAACTGCGTGAGCCATCCGCAGCCGGGATCTCACGTTGCCCCCAACCAGACTCCAGCGCAGCCTGCGCCATAATCAACTGGTGTGGAATACCGCTTTGCTGGCTGGCAACGCGAGCAGGAATGGACAGTTGCGCGACAAAGTTGCCATTGCTCAGAGGTAAGGAAGGCACCGGCGGCATTTTGGGCACCGCCCGGCGCACCATCTGTTCCAGCGCCTGATGCGGTAAGGTTTGCAGCACCTCGTTGTCCAGCGCCATGGGCACCGTCCCTGCGGTTTCGCTTGGGCGATTGTTCCCGGCAGACAGTTGCTTGACCATCATGTCCGCCAGCCCCAGGCCTTTCTGCGACATCTGCTGGGCGATCTGCTGATCGTACATTGAGGTGTACAGCCGCGTCTGGTCGCTGCTCAACACGCCATCCTGCGGCAATGCCGCACGCATGCTTTTCAGCATCATCTGCACGAACATCCCTTCCACCTGTTGGGCCACCTGCTTGATATTGCCCTGAGGATCGGCGGCAACATCGCGCTTCAACCCGTTCAATGACTGGGTGTCATAGGCCGCCCCAGACATGGCCATCAAATCGCTGCTCATCAGATAATTTCCAACTTGGCACGCAGGCAGCCAGCGCTCTGCATGGCTTGCAGGATCGACATCAGATCGATCGGTGTCGCCCCCAGCGCATTCAGCGCACGCACCACGTTATTGAGGTTGGCGCTGGCATTCACTTTTTGCAGCGAACCACCCTGCTGCTGCACGGAAATCTGGGTATTCGGTGTCACCACGGTCTGGCCACCGCCGAATGGCGTATCCGGCTGGCTGACGGTGTTTTGCCGATCGACCACCACCGACAGGTTCCCTTGCGCCACCGCGCAGGAATCCAGCACCACATCACGGTTCATGACCACCGAGCCGGTACGGGAGTTGATGATCACCTTGGCATCCATCGCCCCGACGTTAATGCTGATATTCTGAATATCCGCCAGGAAGCGCACCTGCGAGCTATTACCACGCGGCACCAGCACCTGAACGGTGCGGGAATCGAGCGGTGAGGCAGTACCGCTGCCACGCTGACGGTTGATGGCGTCGCTGATCTGCTGCGCCAAGGTGAAATCATCGTCATTCAGTTGCAGATTGATCACACCGTCCTGGCCGAAGGTGGTCGGCAATTCGCGTTCGATGGAAGCCCCGTTACTGATGCGGCCACCGGCCAACTGATTGACCTGCACGCTGCTGCCCCCGGAGGAAGCACCGGCCCCACCGACCAGCACATTACCCTGCGCCAGTGCGTATACCTGATTATCAACGCCCTTCAGCGGCGTCATCAGCAATGTCCCACCACGCAGGCTCTTGGCGTTACCCATAGAGGACACCACCACGTCGATGTTCTGCCCCGCCCGGGAGAATGGCGGCAACTTGGCGGTCACCATCACCGCCGCCACGTTTTTCAGCTGCATGTTGGTGCCCGGCGGCACGGTGATCCCCAGTTGCGACAGCATGTTGCTCAAGCTCTGGGTAGTGAATGGGGTTTGCATGGTCTGGTCACCGGAGCCGTCCAGTCCCACCACCAGGCCGTAACCAATCAAGGCGTTGTCACGCACGCCCTGTACCGAAACCAGATCGCGGATGCGTTCCGCCGTCGCCGGTAAACAAACCAGCATCATGGACAGTGTGAGAAGTAACTTTTTCAGCATCGGTCAATCCTTAGAACGGTGAAACATTTAAGAAGAAGCGCTGTAGCCACCCCATGGTCTGCGCCTCATTGATATAGCCGTTACCGACGTATTCAATGCGTGCATCCGCCACCTGGGTGGACGTGACCGAGTTATTGCCACTGATGGTGCGGGGGTTAACCACACCGGAGAAACGAATGAATTCGGTGCCCTGATTGATGGCGATCTGCTTTTCGCCCACCACGTGCAGGTTGCCGTTGGCCAGCACCTGATTGACCGTGACGGTGATGGTGCCGTTAAAGGTGTTGTTGGCGTTGGCTCCGCCCTTGCCACCAAAGGTGCTGTCGCCGGAGATATCCATGTCGGCTCGCGCATTACCAAGCAACCCATCGAGGTAACGTGGTGACGTGGCCACGCCGAACTTGCTTGCCCCGTTGCGGCTGGCGTTGGCAGATGAACTCTTGCTGGCACTGACGTTTTCTTGCAGCACGATGGTCAGCGTGTCGCCGATATTGCGCGGGCGACGATCCTCGAACAGCGGCTGATAGCCGTAGTTCATCGGCTGCACCGTCTGGAAAATTGAACCGTTCGGCACCGGGGCGCCTGCCGGTGCTGGCTGAGCCGTGGTAGCCCCGTCAACCAAAGGGGTATGCGGAATATAGGCACAGCCGCTGACTGTCAGCATCAGCATCCCGGCCAGGACGCGCTTGCCTTGCTGCGGCACACTGGCCGCTAAAAAGGTGGTTACCACGGGTATCGCCTTTGTTGCTCTGGATAAGGATTACGGGCGCAGCAAGCTGCGCCCGTCGATTACAGTTGCGTCAGCTTTTGCAGCATCTGATCGGACGTTGATACTGCTTTGCTGTTGATCTCATAGGCACGCTGGGTCTGGATCATGTTGACCAACTCTTCCGCCACGTTGACGTTAGAGGTTTCAACATAACCCTGATACAACAGCCCCGCCCCGTTGAGGCCTGGAGTACTTTCGTTCGGCGCTCCGGAGCTTTCGGTTTCCTGATACAGGTTTTCACCCATGCTCTCCAGGCCGCTGTCGTTGATAAAGGTGGTCAACGTCAACTGCCCGACCTGCTGCGCCGCCGTCTGACCTTGCTGAGTCACGCTGACGATGCCATCACGGCCTACGGTAATGCTCAAGGCGTTGGCCGGAATGGTGATCGCCGGTTGCACCTGGTAGCCGCTGGCGGTCACCAGTTGGCCGTTCTGGTCGATCTGGAACGAACCGTCGCGGGTATAGGCCTGAGTGCCGTCTGGCAACACCACCTGGAAATAGCCCTGCCCCTTGATCGCCACGTCTTTGCTGTTGTTGGTCTGCGACAGGTTACCCTGGCTGTGGATACGTTCGGTCGCGACCGGACGCACGCCAGTACCAATCTGCAAACCGGAAGGTAGCGTGGTCTGCTCGGAAGACTGAGCTCCGGGCTGGCGCATGGTCTGGTACAGCAGATCTTCAAATACCGCACGCTGGCGTTTAAACCCGTTGGTGCTGACGTTCGCCAGGTTGTTGGCGATCACGTCCATATTGGTCTGCTGCGCATCCAGACCGGTTTTGGCAATCCATAAGGATGGGATCATGATTTATTCCTCTGCTCTCAGCTCATTGACAGCAATGAGTTGGCGCGCTGTGCGTTTTCATCCACGCTGTGGATGACCTTCATTTGCATTTCAAACCGACGGGCGTTGGCGATCATATCGACCATGGTTTCCAACGGTTTGACGTTGCTGCCCTCCAGCACTCCCGGCATGATCCGCACATCGGGATCGTTCGGCAGTTGGTTGCCACGCTGCTGCTGAGCCGCCGCCGTCAGATGGAACAGGCCGTCATCGCCGCGTACCACTTCCCGCGCATCGGCCTTCACCAGCTTCAGACGGCCGATCTGGGAAATGGTATTGGGCGGATCGCCCGCACTCAGCGCCGTGATAGTCCCGTCTGCCGCCAGCGTCAACTCCGCCTGCGGTGGCGCTTCAATCGGCCCGCCATCGCCCATCAGCGGCACGCCCTGCACCGTCAACTGCCCGGTGGAGGAGATCTGGATGCTGCCGTTACGGCTGTAGGCTTCGGTGCCATCCGGCAGCCGTAGCGCCAGAAAACCATCCTGTTGCAATGCCACGTCCAGCGGCCGCCCGGTGTAGTTCAACGGCCCCTGGCTCATATCGGCCCCTGGCGTTGAAGCGGCGACCAGCGTACGTGTCTGCATGCTCGGCCCATCAACCGGCACCGCACGCAGCGCCGACAGTTGTGCACGGAACCCCGCCGTTGAGGCGTTGGCCAGGTTGTTGGCCGTCACCGACTGCTGCTCCAGCGTTTGCCGGGCACCACCCATCGCGGTATAAATCGCGTGATCCATAAAGCAATCCTATTAGCGCAGGCTGACCAGCGTTTGCAGGATCGAGTCCTGGGTTTTGATGGTTTGCGCGTTCGACTGGTAGTTACGCTGCGCCACAATCATGTTCACCAGTTCCTGACTCAAATCGACGTTGGAAGACTCCAGCGCGCCGCTGGTCAGCGAACCAAAGCCGCCACCACCGGCCAGGCCTACGCGTGGCTGGCCTGAAGCACCGGTCTCCTTCCAGACGTTATCGCCTTGCGCTGCCAGCCCTTCCGGGTTGGAGAAGTTGGTCAACACGATCTGGCCCAACAGCTGGGTTTGCTGGTTGTTGTATACCCCAACCACGGTGCCGTCTTTGTTGATCTGGAAGCCTTGATATTCCCCGGTGGCATAGCCGTCCTGGGCCAGCTTGCTGACGGAGTCGCTGCCAACGTTCTGTTGCAGGCTACCGGCAAAGCTCAGGTTGAAGGTTTGCGCCAGTGCGCCATCTTTAGCCGACATTGGCACGACCAGGTTGAACGGTGTGGCGCTCGGCTGGCCCTGCGCATCCAGAGTGCCTGTTAGCGCACCGCTGGTGTCAAAGTTCAGGCTGCCCGCTTTGGCTGACGGAGC
Source organism: Serratia sp. H1w (assembly GCF_000633355.1). Lineage (GTDB taxonomy): Bacteria > Pseudomonadota > Gammaproteobacteria > Enterobacterales > Enterobacteriaceae > Chania. The sequence continues at coordinate 22,934 of NZ_AYMQ01000092.1, read as the reverse complement.
ACCGGTCACGCTGCCATCCTGGGTGTAAACGTCCCATTGGTTATCGGCCGTTTTCACAAAGTAGGCGTTGATGTTGTGAGCATTACCCAGGGTATCGTAGGTGGTAATGGTGTTGACGTAGTTAAACGAATCGGTCTTGTTAGGATCGAACGGTTTCACCTCTGGCGGCTGATGGGTCGATTTCAGGTTGGCCACCATATTGCCGTTGGTGCTGGCTTTGGCGTTCATCATGCCTTCAGGAATGCTCAGCGGTACCGGGTCGGCCCCCTGCTGAATAGTTGGCGGTGAACCGGCTGCCGGGTAGCCGGTCAGGCTCAGCCCCTGCATGTTGGTGATGTTACGGTTGGCATCCATGATGAACTGGCCGTTACGCGTATAGAAGATGCCGCCATCGGCGTCCTGCATACGGAAAAAGCCGTTCTGGCTGATGGCGATATCCATAGCCCGGTTGGTGTTGGTGGTGGTGCCGCCGTTGAAGTTTTGGGTGATCCCCGCCACTTTCACGCCCAGCCCGACCTGTGAACCGGCAAACATATCGGCAAAGGAAACGCTGCCGGATTTGAAGCCATAGGTGGCGGAGTTGGCGATGTTGTTACCGATCACATCCAGGTTGGTAGCTGCCGCGTTTAAACCGCTGACCGCTTGAGAAAAAGCCATGTCGTTCTCCGAAATAGGTCATGTAAAAAGGTGTCTTCAGGATCGGTGTGCGATCCATTGCCGACGTGGAAAATCACTACGCTTAGTTGGACGAACTCAGTTTGGACAGGATCAGGCGTACGTCATCCAGCGTAGAGGTTCCCGCCACTCCCAGATCCAGTTTTGCACCGTCCGTGCCGCGCGTAACGCCGTTAACCATGGCAAAACGCAGCGGCTGGGCCACCAGTTGCTCACCGCCGTTTTTGGCGTTGATCGCCACGGTGTAAGCTCCGTCAGGCGCATTGGTGCCATCTTCCAGCGAACCGTCCCAAGAGAAGGAGTGCACACCGGCGGTCAACCCGCCCAGCTCGATGGTGCGTACCACTTTGCCGGTGGCATCGCTGATGGTGGCCGTCACCGCATCGGCGGTGCGTTCCAGCTCGACGCCAAATGGTGTGGTACTGACCTTGCCCTCATCATTACCCACCAGGATCTCTTTGCCCGGCACCATTACGCCGTGACCAATCAGCGAGCTGGCCTGAATGGACTGGTTGCCGCTGATCTGGCCGGAAATCGATCCCAGCGTGGTGTTGAGCTTCTCAATCCCGCTGACCGTATTAATCTGAGCCAGTTGGGTGGTCAGTTCGTTGTTTTGCATCGGGTTGGTGGGATCCTGGTTTTTCAACTGGGCCACCAGCAACGTCAGGAAGCTGTTGCTCAGATCCTGGCTGGTATTGCCGGCACCGTTTTTGGCGCCGGTGCCGGCAATGCTGTTATCGAGGGATTCATTGGTCGTGGCGGCAATGGCCATAAATAAAAGCTCCGGTTACTGACCCAGCGTCAGGGTTTTCATCAACATGGATTTGGTGGTATTCAACACTTCGACGTTGGCCTGATAGCTGCGCGAAGCCGAGATGGTGTTGACCATTTCCCCAACCACATCGACGTTGGGCATCCGCACATAGCCTTTGGCATCCGCCAGCGGGTTACCCGGCTGGAACACCAGGCGCTCCGGCGAGGGATCGTCAACCACCTGCGCAACGCGTACGCCGCCGGTCGACTGGCCCGCTGCTGCCGCGACCTGAAACACCACCTGTTTGGCCCGATAAGGCTGACCATCCGGTCCGGTGGCGCTGTCGGCGTTGGCCATATTGCTGGCACTGACGTTCATACGTTGGGATTGCGCGGACAGGGCCGACCCCGAAATATCAAAAATATTCAATAACGACACAGGGATTACCCTCCTTGCAGCACGGACATCATGCCCTTGATCTGGCCGTTCAACAGCGTCAGATCGGTTTGATATTTCAGGCTGTTATCGGCAAAGTTGGTACGCTCACGGTCCATATCTACCGTGTTACCGTCCATCGCAGGCTGATCCGGTACACGGAACAGCAGGTCCAGCGACGGTGGCTGCATGTTCTGCGCCGGGATATGGCGCGCTGAGGTCAGATTCAGCGCAATACCGCTGCCGCTGACGCGCCCCTGATCCATGACTTTGTTCAACTGGCTGGCGAAATCGATATCACGAGCCTGATAGCCCGGCGTATCTGCGTTGGCGATGTTGGCCGCCAGAATTTCCTGCCGCTGGGCGCGTAGGTTCAGCGCCTCCTGGCCAAAACGCAGAGCAGCGTCCAATTTATCGAGCATGCTCCCTCCGCGAGGTTAGAATTTGGAGTCGACAGCATAAACGCCCCACCTGTCAGCCTATCGTGGGAATAAGGGCAAAATGCGTCGCTATTTGTCTGCTTAGCCTGTGCGCGTAACGGTTACACTTGTCCCTCTGTCGTCGCTGCGTCTGTTGAGGCTAAATATGAAAAGGATCCTGCTGTTGGCTGGCTTGCTGATCGGCCTGAACGCGCACGCCGAGGGCCTGAACGATCAGGTGAAGCGCTTTATCGAGGCACAATTTGCCGGTAATGCCGACGTGACCGACGTTAAGGTGCAACTGCGCACGCCAGCAAGTCGTTGGCCGGAATGCGAATTGCCGCAGCTTTCTTTACCGCAAAACGCTCGCCGCTGGGGCAATATCAGTATCTCGGCCCGCTGTGGTCAAGAGCGGCGCTTTATTCAGGTACAAGTGCAGGTGATGGGACATTATCTGGTTGCGGCACGGGGGATTAGCGCGGGCAGTAAGCTGACCGCAGAGGATCTCAAACTGAAAACCGGCCGGCTGGATACCTTACCGGCGCGCACCCTGACCGACAGCGGCAAGGCGATCGGCGCCGTCAGCCTGCGCAATATCAGCCCTGGTCAACCGTTGAATCCGGTCATGTTGCGCCGGGCCTGGGTGATCAAGGCCGGGCAAGCGGTACAGGTGATGGCTCAGGGGAACGGATTCAATATCAGCGGAGCAGGCAAGGCAATGAACAACGCCGCCGCCGAAGATAGTGTGCGTGTGCGCATGGCCTCGGGGCAGATTGTTAGTGGTATTGCCGATGGCGATGGCACAATTCGTATTACTTTATAAAAAAATAAAGCTTTGCCAAAGCTTGCCGATAAGATAGTCATAGCAGCATTTTTCCGGCCACCAGGGCCACAGATTTGACCTTCCCGTTGCCTAGGCAGCGGTGGCACAGATGGAGATTGAACATGAGTATCGATCGTACCCAACGGTTGCAACCCGTCCCGACGGTACAGCCGCGAGACACACAGCCAGACAGCGCAGTACAGGCGCGCAAAAAAGTATCAACGGAAACTGCGGTCAGCGGCACCCAGGTTAAGCTGAGCGACGCACAGGCACGCCTGATGCAGCCAGGCACTCAGGATATCAACCTGGAGCGGGTGGAAACCATCAAGCAGGCGATCCGCAATGGCGAATTAAAGATGGATACCGGCAAAATAGCCGACGCCTTGTTACAAGACGTGCAAAGCGAATGGATGTCTAGCGACGATCGCGGTTAACACCAAGGGTGAGTCATTGATATGGAAAACCTGGCACAACTGCTGGATAAGCTGCTGGAAACCTTGCAGGCGTTAGGCACGGTACAAACGCAAGAGCATACATTGCTATGCTCAAAGACGTTGGTTGGCGTGGCTTTGCAACGCGTGACCGACGCTAAAAGCGAACTGCTGGCTACGGTCAACTATCTGGACCAACAGCGGCTGGAGCAAGAACGATTGCAACACTGTCAGGCGCCTTATGATGCCCAAGCGCAGTTGGCAGCCAAATGGCAGCAAGTACAACAGTTGAGCCTGCAATTGCGTGAGCAAAATAACCATAACGGCATGCTGCTCAATCATCATATTGCACACAATACACAGGCGCTGGCGGTGTTGAACAAACAGAATAAATCGCTGTATGGCCCCGATGGCCAATCCCGCGCCGGTAGCCTGTTAGGCCGCAAGATTGGGGTTTAAACGCCATTAACCCGCCAACACCGGTTAATTTCATCAATGTAGCACGTTCAGTTCCCTCTCCCTTTGGGAGAGGACTAAGGTGAGGGGGACAATGCTTAACCCACAACATGTTCGCAAAATCGAGCGAACTTTCACTGAGTACTTATTCAGCATCGCGCTCCGCGATGCGCACGACCAACGCCCCCAATAACACCAGATCGATCAACCACGCGATAGCAAAGTTCGTCGCTACTTGCATTTGGATCAGTAATGTCACCGACAACAAGGCAGCGATGATCGCCAGCAAGACGGTAGCGGCTACTACGGTGATGTTGCCCATCGGTTGCAACAACGCCGACGTCACCTGGCTGGCGCTCCCCAATCCAATGCCAGCGATCACTATCCCCGGTAGCATATGCAGCCAATCATTACGGCCAAACAGATCCAGCAATAACAACCCGGCAGCGCAGAGCAACAGGCTGCGCCATAACGCGGCCAAGGTTCGCTGCTTTTCCCTCGCCAGCAAGCGCACTAACGCTACTCCACCGGCATTGGCGAGCAGCAGTGCCAACAACAGCGTGATGGCAACCTCAGGCCTGCCCCAGCTAACCTTCAACAACAAGACTGCTGACGATATCAACACGCTGTACACGATGGTGCGGGCAATAACCTCCGGCTGCCCGACCGTGTCTGCGGCACTCACTTCTGCTGGCGTTCTCATAACGACTCCTGACACTGATGTAGAATGATGAAAAAATCTCACTCCATTAATCGAATGCCATCAGCCTACCCAAGGTATATATTCATAACAAACTCATAGATCTCAGCCTTAGATGAGAATAATTCAGCCATGAAAAAAGTACGTCTCCCCCCGCTAGGCGCTTTGCGCGCTTTTCATGCGGTTGCCAGCTGTAACAGCTTTAAACTGGCTGGTGAGCAACTCGGCGTCAGCGCAACGGCGATCAGCCATCAGATAAAATTACTGGAGTCGATACTGGAATGTCGGGTCTTCGAACGCAACGCTCGCGGGGTTAGCCTGACCGCAACTGGCGAGATTCTGTATAGCGGTACGCAACGCGCGTTTGCCGCTCTGGAGCAAGCCGCCGCGCAGATTATGCACTCCCAACAGCCTCAGGCTCTGACGGTGACCACCACCTCCAATTTTCTTACCCATTGGCTGGTGCCGCGCCTGGCCGATTTCAAGGCGAGGTTCCCAGACATCGACCTACGTTTACACACCAGCGTTGAACGGGTTGATTTAACGCAGCGCACTGTCGATGTCGCCATTCGCTATCGGGAAATGCCGGAACAAACGCTGCGCTCGACCTTACTGTATGAGGATCGCTTTATCGTGGTAGCCAGCCCATCGTTGGCGCTGGCGGAAATCGACGATTTGCGTGGGGTGACTCTGTTTCATGTGGAAAACCGCTTGGTTCCCGCCGACTCCCCAAGTTGGCAAAACTGGCAGCGAAACTACGGGCCACAGGATCTGCATATTGATGCGGGACTGACCTTCAGCGATGAAACTCATGCACTGCAAGCGGCGATTGCGGGGCAAGGCGTGGTGATCGCCAGCCAATTGTTGGCGCGGGACCTCCTGCAGCGCGGGGTGTTAACTGCTCCGTTCGAGATGTCGTTGCCTGGTGCCCGCTATTATCTGGTTACCACGGAAGAGACCGCGCAGCGCCCTGATATTATCGCTTTGCGCGACTGGCTGTTAAGGCAAATAGCGTCAGACTAACCTGTCATCCTCACTGGTAATTGACAATCACCTGATTAGAGATCACCCGCAGCGGTGGATTCAACGCACCGTGAGATCGCACGTAATAAATGAAACGGAACTCGCTGTCTGCCGCAATGCCGTTGAAAGCCTCACTCCGGCCACTACCCGCGCCGAGCGGCACGCAACGTGACGAGGAGCAGAGCTGTACTTGCAATCCAGCCGGGGCACCCGCTAACAACTGATAGCGCCAGCTGATGCTGGTTACTACCGCCGTAGCCGCTGGCGGGTTGGCCGCCCGCAGGCTGGGGGATACGTCACGCACGCTCCCCGTTTCCAGCGTTACGCCTGTGGCATCGGCGGCCCAGGACCCCGACACCGCCTGCGCCGCCAACGGAGCTAACAACCCCAATAGTAAAAGGTAAGCTTTCATCAGGCGGCTCCAATGGTTGAAGTCATGCGGATCTGCCGTTCGTCGTTGATTTCCAGATTCGACAGCACGACCAGCTGTGGCAAGGTACGGCGCATGAAGCGCGCCAACAAGGCACGTAACGCATGGTTTACCAGCAGTACCGGCGGTGCGCTGAGCATTTCCTGACGCTGCAATGCCTGCTTGGCCTGATCTAACAATCGGTCCGCCAGACCCGGCTCCAGGCCACCGCCTCCCTGTAAGGCCTGCAACAGCAGGCGCTCAAGCGGAGTATCCAAGCCAATAACCTGGATCTCACCGCTACCGGGGAACCACTGCTGAGTAATCGCCCGCCCAAGTGCGACGCGCACTACGGTGGTCAGTTCGAAAGGATCGCTTTGCGTCGGCGCATGTTCCGCCAGCGTTTCGAGAATGGTACGCATATCGCGGATTGATACCCGCTCGGACAGCAAATTCTGTAACACCTTGTGCAAAGTCGTTAGCGAAACCACGCCCGGCACCAAGTCTTCCGTCAGCTTCGGCATCTCCTGCGAAACACGATCCAGCAATTGCTGGGTTTCCTGGCGGCCAAACAGCTCGCTGGCAAACTGGCCGAGCAAGTGGTTGAGATGGGTGGCGACCACGGTGCTGGCTTCCACCACCGTGAAGCCCTGGATCTGCGCCTGTTCACGCAATGCGCTGTCGATCCACACCGCCTCCAGTCCGAAGGCCGGATCGACGGTTTTGTCACCGGTCAACTCACCCACGGCATTACCTGGATTAATTGCCAGCCAGCGTCCCGGATGGGCCTCACCGCTGCCGATTTCCACCCCTTTCATCAGAATACGGTAGCTGGCGGCCGACAGTTCGAGATTGTCGCGAATATGCACTACCGGTGGCAGATAGCCCGTATCCTGAGCGAATTTTTTACGGATGCCACGGATACGCCCCAGCAATTCACCGTTTTGTTGGAAGTCCACCATGGGGATCAGACGATAACCTACCTCCATACCCAAGGGATCTTCCAACTGCACGTCAGACCAACTGGCTTCTACCGCCTGGGTATTTTCCTGTGGCAACGGCTGCTCCTGGACTTTCGGTGATTGCTGTTCACGCCCACGTAACCGCCAGGCCAACGCCAACAACGCCGCCGTAAACAGCAGGAACACCAGGTTCGGCATGCCGGGAACCATCCCCAACAGTCCCAATACCGCAGCACTCAATACCATGACGCGCGGGTTGTTGAACAACTGGCCTACCATCTGCTCGCCAACGTCCTCATCGGTGGCAACTCGGGTGACAATCACGCCCGCCGCCGTCGAGATCACCAACGCCGGGATCTGCGCGACCAGGCCATCACCGATGGTCAGCAAGGTATAGGTTTCCGCTGCGGTCCCCAGTTCCATACCGTGCTGGATCACCCCGACCAGCAGGCCGCCCACCACGTTAATCACCATGATCATCAAGCCCGCTACGGCATCACCGCGTACAAACTTGCTGGCACCGTCCATCGAACCGTAGAAGTCCGCTTCCTGCGTTACTTCGGAGCGGCGCTTTTTAGCCTCATCTTCGCCGATCAAACCGGCGTTCAGATCGGCGTCGATCGCCATCTGTTTACCCGGCATCCCGTCAAGAACAAAACGGGCGCCAACTTCGGCAATACGTCCGGCCCCCTTGGTGATCACCATAAAGTTGATCAGTACCAGGATGATAAACACCACGATACCGATGGCAAAGTTGCCCCCCACCAGGAAGTGGCCGAACGCCTCGACAACCCGCCCCGCAGCCGCCGAACCGGTATGCCCTTCCATCAGGATGATCCTGGTGGAGGCCACGTTCAGCGACAGACGTAACAGGGTTGAAAACAGCAGGATGGTCGGGAAGGCCGCGAATTCCAGCGTGCGCTGGGTAAACATCGCAACCAACAACACCATGATCGACAGCGCGATATTGAAGGTGAACAGCAGATCGAGGATAAATGCCGGCAACGGCAGCACCATCATCGACAGGATCATCAGGATCAGTATCGGGCCAGCCAGCACCTGCCACTGCGTATCTTTAAAATTACCCGGCAAACGAAGCAGGGCGGCCAAATTAGCCATCTGAGTTATTCTCTCCAGCAAAATCCAGTGCTTCCGGCACCGGTAAACGTTGAGGTTTTTTCGGGATCAGACCGCCTTCACGCTGCCAACGGCGCAGCTGGTAGACCCAGGCCAGGACTTCGGCCACGGCGGCATACAAGGTCGTGGGAATGTGTTGCCCAATCTCGCTGTGACGGTATAGCGCCCGCGCCAACGGCGGTGCTTCCAGGGTCGGAATACGGTGTTCGTTCGCCAGTTCGCGGATGCGTAAGGCAATCTCCCCAGCCCCTTTGGCCAACACCTTTGGCGCACTCATGTTCTTGTCGTTGTATTGCAATGCCACGGCATAGTGCGTCGGGTTGGTGACGATCACGTCGGCCTTCGGCACGTCGCTCATCATGCGGCGGCGGGCGATGGCCCGCTGTTGCTGACGAATCCGCCCTTTGACATGGGGATCGCCTTCCTGCTGTTTATGTTCGTCGCGAATATCCTGCTTGGTCATCTTCAGTTTCTTGAAGTGGCTCCACAGCTGATAAAACACGTCAAAGGCCACCATCGGTACCAGCCCAAGCACAATAAGCATGCCGCAGAGGATCACGATCTGGAGCGCATTTTTCAGCGCGTCCTGCGGTTGCTGCGTAACCAGATGCAGCATCGCCGCCCAGTTGTGCCACAAATAAAGACCGGCCACCCAGCCGACCAAGGTCGCTTTGAGGATTGCCTTTAGAAGCTCCGCCAGCACCTGGGTGGAGAACATACGCTTCAATCCGGCGATCGGATCCATGCGCTTGGCGTCAAACTTAAGGCTGAAGGCCACGCCGCCCAGCAGCATCGGTGCCGCCAGCGCCACCAGCACCAATCCGGCCAGAATAGGCATCAGTGCCCACACGGCCTGACGCAGCAACATGGCAAACTGGCGCAACATCTGCTTATCGTTGCTGACCATGTTGTGATCGAAATGCAGGCCCTCAGCCAGCATCCTCGCCAATTGCTGCGCGATATGACCGCCTGCGACCCATAAGATCGACAACCCGGCAATCAGCATCAGGATCGAAGTCAGTTCGCGCGAACGCGCAATCTGCCCCTCTTCACGAGCTTTCTCCAACCGGTGGGGTGTGGGGGCCTCGGTTTTTTCCTGATCGCTGTCTTCAGCCAAGGAGACCGCTCCCGTCGCATGCAAGGAATAGAATTGCCGTCAGCATGCCAAAAAAATGCGGATTTCATTGCGGGAACAACGAAGGAAAAGGCGGGTTATTTAGCGGATCGGCTGACGAAAAGAGTTAGGGCGCAATGATGCGCCCTAAAAGTTGATCAAAAACCTAGACTGTCGAGCAGATCGTCTACCTGGGCCTGATTGGCGATCACGCCAGCCCCGTTCTGATCCAGCTGCGGGCCATTGAGCAGGCTGTCGTTAGGTTTTTTCTCTTTGGCTGGCTGATCCGGGATGTTCTCCATCAATACCATCAGCAGCTGTTTTTCAATCTCCTGCACCACGTCCATCATACGCTTGATCACCTGGCCGGTGAGGTCCTGGAAATCCTGTGCCATCATGATTTCCAGCAACTGGGCGTTGGTGAATGCGGTGTGCTCCGGTACCCGATCCAGATACTGACGGGTATCCGTCACCAGTGAGCGGGCATCTGCCAGTTCGATCGGGTTGGCAAACCACTCGTCCCAGCGCCCTTTCAGCGTATTGGCCTGCGACTCCAACTCCGCCTGGCGAGGCTGTGCTGCTTCTACACAGTTGAGCGCCCGTTCCGCCGCCTGCGCCGTCATGGTGACGACATAATCAAGACGGTCGCGTGCATCCGGGATCGCTTCGGCCGCCTGAGCGATAGCCTGATCTAGCCCCAGTTCACGCATGCTGTCACGCAACATACGTGTCAGTTGACCGATACGGCAGATGATCTCACCCGCTGTCGCGGCATCACTGGCAGGCATTCGAATATCTCTCATCGCCCTCTCCTTTTTTACATGCCCAGTTTTTCAAAAATCTTGTTGAGCTTCTCTTCCAGCGTTGCCGCCGTGAAGGGTTTGACCACGTAACCGCTGGCACCCGCCTGCGCAGCCGCGATGATGTTCTCTTTCTTGGCTTCCGCCGTTACCATCAGCACCGGCATTGACGCCAGCGCGCCGTCGGCGCGGATGGTTTGCAGCAGCTCGAGGCCATCCATGTTCGGCATATTCCAGTCCGATACCACGAAGTCGAAGCCGCCCGCGCGCAGTTTGTTCAACGCATCGGCCCCGTCTTCCGCCTCTTCGACGTTGTTAAAACCCAATTCTTTCAGCAAATTTCTGACAATGCGGCGCATGGTGGAAAAATCATCCACCACCAGAAATTTAAGGTTTTTGTCTGCCATTATTACTCCTAAGGTTAATCGTCTTTACCCCGTAACTCGGGGTAGAACATCAAATACGCAGCGCCTGACCACCCGCGATCTGCGCCAACATGCGTTGGCTCATGCGCTCCAACTCCACTATTTCATTCACTCCGCCGGTGGCAATGGCCTCTCGTGGCATACCAAACACCACACAGCTGGCTTCGTTTTGCGCCAGGGTGTACGCCCCAGCTCTATGCATTTCCAGCATTCCCGCCGCACCGTCATTCCCCATTCCGGTGAGGATCACTCCCACCGCATTGCGCCCGGCAAACTGGGCCACCGACCGGAACAATACATCGACCGAAGGACGATGCCGGTTGACCGGCGGGCCGTCATGTAGCCGAACCTGATAGTTGGCACCGCTGCGCGCCAGTTCCAGATGACGATCTCCCGGCGCGATATAGGCATGGCCTGGCAATACGCGCTCGCCGTCTTCCGCCTCTTTCACCGTGATCTGGCACAGTTTGTTGAGCCGTTCGGCAAACGAGCGGGTAAACCCTGGCGGCATATGCTGGGTGATCAATAACGCCGGGCTGCTGGCCGGTAACGGCTGCAACACATGGCGGATCGCCTCGGTACCGCCGGTAGACGCGCCAATCGCGATCAGCTTTTCACTGCTCAACAATGGCGTATGGCTGAGGATCGCCGGAGCCGGTCCCGTTGAACGCTGTGACAGCCGCGCTTTGGCCGCCGTGCGGATCTTTTCGGCAATCAGCTCGCTGTAGGCCAACATGCCTTCGCGGATCCCCAACTGCGGTTTGGTGACAAAGTCCACCGCGCCCAGTTCCAGCGCCCGCAGGGTGATCTCCGAGCCCTGCCCAGTCAGCGATGACACCATCACTACCGGCATCGGCCGCAGGCGCATCAGTTTTTCCAGAAAATCCAGCCCGTCCATACGCGGCATTTCGACATCCAGCGTCAGGACCTGCGGGTTGAATTTTTTGATTAGATCACGCGCCACCAGCGGATCGGGGGCGGTTGCCACCATCTCCATATCGGGATGACTGTTTACAATTTCGGTCATCAGCTGCCGCATCAGGGCAGAGTCGTCTACGCTTAATACGCTGATTTTATTCATTACCTCTCCTTGGTCAGGCCATATACGGTCTGCCCACGCAAGTAGAAATCCCGGCTGAGCTGGCTGAAGTTTTCGGAATGACCGGCAAACATGAGCCCCCCCGGTTTAAGCAGTGGCACAAAGCGCCGTAAAATGCGCTCTTGTGTTTCTTTATCAAAATAGATCATGACGTTACGGCAAAATATCGCATCAAATTGCCCCCGCAATGCCCATTCCGGTGCCAGCAGATTGAGCGGCTGGAAATGGACCTGTGCCGCCAATTCTGGCCGTACCCGCACCAACCCATGATGAGGCCCGGTGCCACGCAGGAAATAACGCTGCATCTGCGCCGGCGTCAGGGTGCGCAGATCTTCCTGGCGATAGACCCCCGCTTCGGCTTTTTCCAATACCTGAGTATCGATATCGCTAGCCCAAACCTGAGTCCCCGTGGCCTTCTGTCCCAGCGCCTCACTCAACGTAATGGCAATCGAGTAAGGTTCTTCGCCGGTCGAGGCGGCGGTGCTCCACACGCAGTAACCGTTTGGCCGCGAGCGCGCATGTTCCGCCAGGATCGGGAAATGGTGCGCCTCACGGAAAAACGCCGTCAGGTTAGTGGTCAGGGCATTGACGAATGCCTGCCACTCGGCGCTGTTGATGTCACTTTCCAACAGCACCAGATAGCTACCAAAATCGGGTATGCCAAGCAGCCGCAAACGACGCACCAGACGGTTGTAAACCATCTCGCGTTTGTGCTCGGCCAGCACAATCCCGGCACGCTGGTAGATCAACTGGCTGATCCGTCGGAAATGCACGTCCGACAAAGGCAGCCGTTGCACCATCTGTGTCAGTAAAGACGCAGGTTCTTTGTTGGTGGATGAGGATGATCCGCTCATACCCTGCCACCCAGGTGGTTATTTACTATACAATTCGACACTAGTTGCTTCCTTAGCCACTGATAAAACTCCGTTGTTAGGGCTTTCCGATAATGTGATGTTATCGTCCGCCAGGCGGAATACCGCTACCGCATCCGCCAAGGTAATCGCTTGTTCTTCCAATGCTGCAGCCGCAGAGGCTGCTTGTTCTACCAACGCGGCGTTCTGCTGCGTCACCTGATCCATCTGAGTCACGGCCTGGGTCACCTGCTCGATACCGCGGCTTTGCTCATCGGACGCCGAGGAGATTTCGCCCATGATGTCAGTGACGCGGGTCACCGAACGCACGATATCCTGCATGGTGGCGCCGGAGTCTTCGACCAGCACCGAGCCCTGCTTGACACGCCCGACCGACTCATCGATCAGCACTTTGATTTCTTTGGCCGCCTGGGCGCTACGCTGTGCCAGGTTGCGTACCTCTGAAGCCACTACGGCGAAACCGCGCCCCTGCTCACCCGCTCGCGCCGCTTCCACCGCCGCATTCAATGCCAGGATGTTGGTCTGGAAGGCGATACCGTCAATCACGCTGGTGATCGCACCAATTTTTTGCGAGCTGCTGGCAATATCGTGCATGGTAGTAACCACGTCGTCGGCCAGTTCCCCACCCTTGGCGGCGGTAGTCGAGGCATCGCGCGCCAGCTTGGAGGCCTGGCGGGCATTGTCGGCGTTCTGTTTCACCGTGGCGGTCAACTGCTCCATGCTGGCGGCGGTCTCTTCCAATGAGGCAGCCTGCTGTTCGGTGCGGGAAGAGAGATCGTTATTGCCTTCCGAAATTTCCTGTAGCCCGATCAGGATCGACTCGGCCCCTTCGCGCACCGCACCAACGGTGCCAATCAGCGAGTGCTGCATACGGTGCAGGCTGGCAAACAGCTGGCTGATCTCGTTGCGGCCATACACTTGGATCGGCGCAGCCAGGTCGCCATCGGCGATACGGTCAAAGTGGCTACGCATAATATTCAGCGGTTGAACCAGCATATTGCGCAGCCACCACATGGCGCTGGCAGTCACCAGGATCAGCATCAGGATTGCGCCACACACCAGCCACCCGGCCAGCGTGAAGGAACGCTGATTAGCCGCGTTGGCCTGGGCGATATTTTCGTTGACCAATTGCAGGTACTGGACAAAATCGGCTTCAAACAGGTCCTGCATTTTCTGCGTGGGTTGATCCATAAAGCCTTGCAGGTTACCGCCCTCCAGGAAGACGACCAGTTCACGCAAGGCACCCCGTAGCCGCTCATAGCTGGCTTGGGTGGTTTCTGTCAGTTGCTGCTCCTGTTCGCTGTTACGCGAGACGGCCAGAAACTGATTAAAATAGAGGTCGGCTTTTTGCAACGAACTGCGGGCGTTGCCCATCAAGGCATCGACCTGTTCTTGCGGCACTTTCAGCGCCGCCCGGGTGCCGGCCCGGTTCAAGGTGTTACGTGCCTGTAGCAGGGAAACCCAGCTCAGGCTAAGGGCATCTCGTTGCTGGCTACCCAGGCTAATCAGATTCAGATTGTGGTTATCGGAGCGGGAAGCGGTATACGACAAGCCGGTGCTAATCAATTGCATCAAGCAAAAGGTCAGCAATAATAAAAACAGACTGGTAGAGATACGGACTCGGTTAAACACGATAAACCTCCAGGTAGCCGTGGCTTTACACGGCTTAGGACGGAAAAAAGGGCCACGACCTCGCCGGAGTGACGCGGCCCAATGCCGGTTAGAACGTTTCCCAGTTTTCCTGCGGATCGCTGGCGTTCATTTTTTTATGATTGATTACCGGGCTGATGACTTTACTGTTGGTGGGGGACTTGAACTCATGTTGGCCTTCCGCTTTCAGTCGGAATACCGCCACGGACTGGGTCAAGCGGCTGGCTTGCTCTTCCAGTGCTGCCGCCGCAGAAGCCGATTCTTCGACCAAAGAGGCGTTCTGTTGGGTGACGCGATCCATTTCGGCAACCGCCTGGCCAACCTGATCGATACCCCGGCTCTGCTCATCGGAAGCCGACGCGATTTCACCCATGATATCGGTGACGCGGGTGACGGCATTGACGATATCGCCCATGGTTTCGCCAGCGCTTTCCACCAGCACCGAGCCCATATCAACCCGGCTTACCGAGTCTTCAATCAGGCCTTTGATCTCTTTAGCCGCCTGCGCGCTGCGGCTTGCCAGGTTACGCACTTCACCGGCGACCACCGCAAAACCACGGCCCTGTTCACCGGCACGTGCGGCTTCTACCGCCGCATTCAGCGCCAGGATGTTGGTCTGGAAGGCAATGCCGTCGATCACGCTGGTGATGTCGGCAATTTTCTGCGAGCTGCCGGCAATGTCGTGCATGGTTTGCACCACGTTGGCCACCACTTTGCCGCCTTTTTGCGCGGTTTCGGAAGCGCTCAACGCCAGCTGACTGGCCTGACGGGCATTTTCGGCGTTCTGTTTCACCGTCGCGGTCAACTGCTCCATGCTGGCAGCGGTTTCTTCCAGCGAGGCGGCCTGCTGTTCGGTACGGGAAGAGAGGTCATTGTTGCCCGCGGCAATCTCGGAAGCGCCGCTGTAGATGGCATCAGCCCCCTGACGCACGCCGCTGACGGTGTCGATCAGTTCGCCTTGCATATGCCTGAGGCTGGCTGCCAATACCCCCATTTCATTGCGGCTGCTGACGTCGATTGGGTGAGTCAAATCGCCTGCGGCGATCAGTTTGATGTGTTCGATCATGCGGTTGAGCGGGCGCACCAGAATATGGTGGATGCCGAGCCAAACCAGGACGATCACCGCCACCACCAGTACCAGCACCACGCCCAGCGTCCAGACGGCAAACTCAAAAGAGCTGTCGCCGTCTTCGACCGCGATCTGGTAGAGCTTGTCGTTCTGGGTCAGATAGCGGTTATAAACCTGTTCAAATTCGGTCTGATAACGCTGGGTCGGTTGTTCAAAGAAGGCGTCCAGCTTGCCGTCATTCAGCAGCAGGATCAGTTCCGACAGCGCGGTGCGCAAAGTGGTGTAGCGTTGCTTGAGCTCTTGCGCCGCATCGGCATCCTGGCGAGCATCCAGAGGGATTTTTTCATAGGCCGCGTAGTGTTGTTCCGCCATGCTCAGCGTGTTTTTTGCCGAGGTCAGCAGTTCAGCTACGGTAGCACCGGTGCCCGCTTTATTGAGGTCCATCATATAGCGGATCCCGGCGCGATTGAGGGTATTACGGGTTTGCAGCAGGTTAACCCAGCTTTCATTCAGTTCTGACTGCTGCTGTCGGATAGTTTGCAGTACGGTAAAATTTTCTTTGTTATCTTTCAACGAAGTGAAAAACAGCCCCCCGGAAACCAGCTGCAAGGCACCGAATAACACCAGCACCAGCAATAAGCTGGTGACCACCTTCATACGATTAAACATGTTGACCCTTCTTGGAAGCCCGCACAGACAAGCTCTGTGTACGTTAACTGACTGGGTTATCGGCGTGGCAGAAGAGAACTTTATGGTTATCTGATAAGATTTTTCTTAAGTTTGCATGAGACTGTGATCTGGCTCGGTACCGGTGATACTCCCCTCACCCTCACCCTAACCCTCTCCCAAAGGGAGAAGGGACCGAATGTGCCATCCATTGGCTCCCGGGGCAATACCGCAACACCTTAGCCTGAGTCAGATGGGGATGGTGCAGGTTAGCCGACCGTTGAGCGTATGGATGCGCGATTGCGAGCCCCCATGGACGGGTTTACGGTGTGTCAGCGTTCTGCATCATCTCCATCTGTTACACCATTACGTACAGCTACTTACCCAGGGTAATCATGCGCTTTTTGCTACGTTGTCCACCAACGACATTTCCTCGCTGCTCAACAGCTTTTCGATATCCACCAGGATCAGCATACGCTCGCCAAGCGATCCCAGGCCGGTGAGATATTCCGTGGCCAGCGTAACCGCAAACTCCGGAGCCGGGCGGATCTGGTCCGTCGTCAACGACAGCACGTCAGACACGCCATCAACCACGATCCCCACCACGCGCTGGCCAAAGTTCAGCACGATCACCACGGTATTCTCATCATAAGAGACGTCCTGCTGGGCAAACTTCACGCGCAGATCGATAATCGGCACGATCACCCCACGCAGATTGGTTACGCCCTTGATAAACGCCGGGGTGTTGGCGATGCGCGTTACCTGATCGTAACCGCGGATCTCCTGAACCTTGAGGATATCAATGCCATATTCTTCGTTACCCAAGGTAAAAATCAGGAACTCCTGACCTACCGTTTCGCCAGCCAATTTGCTGACGGATGCAAGTCCTGCCATTTCGATCACCTTTAAATCAGTCGGTTAATAATTATGCGGCAGCGTCCGTCAGACGCTTTTCCCGATTCAGCGTTTGCAGCGCCGACACATCGACAATCAGCGCCACGCTACCATCCCCCAGAATGGTGGCAGCGGAAATGCCCGGTACCTTGCGGTAATTGCTTTCCAGATTCTTCACCACCACCTGGTGTTGACCGATCAACTGATCGACCAGCAGCGCATAGCGACGGCCTGCGCTTTGCAAGATCACCACGATGCCCTGGGTGGCTTCGGTCTTGGCTCCGTCAACCTCAAACACCCGGAACAGCTCCACCAACGGCAGATACTCGCCGCGCACCTGCAACACGCGCTCGCCACCCGCCAGCGGATGCAAATCCTCGGCCTGCGGTTGCAATGATTCCATCACGGCATTCAGTGGCAGAATGAACACTTCCTCATTCACCTTGACCGACATACCGTCTAGAATGGCCAGCGTCAGCGGCAGTAAAATGCGGATTGAAGTGCCCTTCCCCGCCTGGAAATGGATTTCAACATGCCCCCCCATTTCCTGAATATTTCGCTTCACCACGTCCATGCCCACGCCACGGCCGGAAACGTCTGTCACCTGCTCGGCGGTGGAGAATCCAGGGGCAAAGATCAGCATACCGACCTCTTCATCGCTCATGCTGTCGCTCACCGGCAGCCCCTGCGAGGCAGCCTTGGCAAGGATTTTCTGGCGGTTGAGACCCGCACCGTCATCGGTGACTTCAATACAGATATTGCCACCCTGATGTTCAGCGGACAGGATCAGATTACCGACTTCGGCCTTACCGGCAGCCAGGCGTGCGGCAGGCTCTTCAATGCCGTGATCCAGGCTGTTGCGCACCAGATGCGTCAACGGATCGATAATGCGTTCGATCAGACTCTTGTCCAGTTCGGTTGAGCTGCCCCGTAGCGTTAACTCCACCTGCTTGTCCAGCTTGCTGGCCAGATCGCGTACCAGACGCGGGAAGCGGCTGAAAACGTACTCCATCGGCATCATGCGGATCGACATTACCGATTCTTGCAGGTCGCGGGCGTTACGCTCCAACTGGCTCATGCTGTTGAGCAGATCGCCATGATTGACTGGATCCAGCGTGCCTGAGCGTTGGGCCAGCATCGACTGAGTGATCACCAACTCCCCCACCAGGTTGATCAGTTGATCGACCTTTTCCACCGCCACGCGGATACTGGTGGATTCGCTGGCCTTGGCTTTCGGCTTCGGCGCTTCAGCTAGCGGAGCGGGTGCAGCTGGTGCGATAACGGCAACGGGTTCCGGCGTGCTGACCTTCGCCACGGCTTGCGGCGGCGTGGAAAAGGCAATCTGTTCCGGCTCCAGGACAAAACACAGCACCGCGCTGATATCGTCTTCACTGGCCGAGGTCAGTAGGGTGACTTCCAGGCTGCTCTCGGTCTGCTGCGGGTTTTCCACCTCGCCCAGGTTACCCAGCTCCTCCAGCATCAGCGGAATTTCATTCGGCTTCAGGCCGCTCAGGCAGATCCGCATCCCGCCTTCGATCGCGGCCGGAGCAGCGGCATGCGCCACCGGTGAGGTTACCGCCGCCGCAGGGGCATCCTGCTGTTGCGCTTCCAAAGCCAGCTGTCGCAGCGCCTGACAAATATACTCAAAGCTTTCGGCATCAGGCTGTTGCGACGTTTTATAGGCGTCCAGTTGCTCCTGCATAATGTCTTTGGTTTCCAGAAACAGGTTGATAATTTCGGTACTCAGGCTCATTTCCTGACGCCGGGCACCGTCCAGCAAATTCTCCAGCAGGTGGGTCGTTTCCTGCAGTACGCTAAAGCCAAAAGTGGCGGCCCCGCCCTTGATCGAGTGGGCCGCGCGGAAAATCGCGTTCAAGGGTTCAATATCCGGGGCCAGCGGATCCAGCTCCAACAGATGTTGCTCCATATCGGCCAGCAGCTCGTCTGCCTCATCAAAGAAGGTCTGATAAAAAGCGCTTATGTCCATGCTCACGGGGTCACCTCTACTGTGAGTCGCTGTTAGTCGGTGAAGTGGCGGAAGGTGCCGCCGGAATAGCCGCTGTCGGCCCAGTGTCTGTGGCTTGCACCGCTGCCGCAGGTGGCTCTGGCATGCTTTGTGCTGCCGGCGGTTCGGCGGTTGGTGCTGGCGTCGGTACTACCGGTGTCGCCGGAGCCTGCGGAGCCAACTGCTTCAAACCGTCAGGATTGTCGATTTCCGTCGCATTGCCCTCTGCATTCTCGTGTTCTATCCCCTGCTGGGTTGCCCGGTTCAGTACCAGAATGGTGATACGCCGGTTAATCGCGTCATCTCCGCCGTGCGGTTTCAGGTTCATGGTCGAGGCCATGCCAACCACCCGCAACACCTTGCCCTCGGCCAAACCACCGGCGATCAGTTCACGCCGGGAGGCATTGGCACGATCGGCGGACAGCTCCCAGTTGCTGTAATAGCGCTCACCGGTGGCATAAGGCAGATCGTCGGTATGGCCCGACAGGCTGATTTTGTTGGTTAATCCGTTGAGGATCGGCGCTATCCCACGCAGGATATCGCGCATATAGCTTTCTACCTGCGCGCTACCGGTCTTGAACATAGGCCGGTTCTGGCTGTCGATAATCTGAATGCGCAATCCTTCGTCCATCATCTTGATCAGCAAATGTGGCCGCAGCGCTTTCAGGCGCGGGTCCGACTCAATCAGCTCATCGAGCTTTTCCCGCAGCTTGTTCAGGCGCATCTCTTCCGCACGCTTTTCCGCTGAATCCATCTGTTTTTTAACCAACCCTTGCTGCTGGGTTGGATCGTCCCCGCCCCCCGGGATGATGCTGCTTTCCGTGCTGCTCTTATCGCCGCCGGTCAGTGCCACCTTCAATGGGGTACGGAAATATTCGGCTATCTGCGTCAATTCCTGCGGGCTGGCAATCGCCAGCAGCCACATCACCAGAAAAAACGCCATCATCGCCGTCATAAAATCGGCATAGGCAATTTTCCAGGAACCGCCATGATGAGCGGCATGATTGGCTTTGCGTTTTCTGACCAGAATGACCGGGTGATTCTGTTTCATGCGTCCTGCTCTTCCGTCGCCTGCTGTGCCGGGGCTTTCACCTTGCGCACATGCTCTTCCAGCTCAACGAAGGAAGGGCGCTCCGTGGTGTACAACGTTTTACGGCCAAACTCGACCGCGATCTGCGGGGCATAACCGTTCAAACTCGACAGTAACGTGACCTTGATGCACTGCATCATCTTGGTGGTTTCGGCACTTTTCTGGCGCAGCACGGTAGCCAGCGGCGAGATAAAGCCGTAGGCCAGCAGGATACCCAGGAAGGTTCCTACCATCGCGTTGGCGATCATTGCCCCCAATTCCGCTGCGGGTCGATCAGCCGACGCGAGTGCATGCACGACCCCCATCACGGCGGCCACAATGCCGAAAGCTGGGAGCGAATCGCCAACCATCGCCAGGCTGCTCGCAGGCACTTCGCTCTCGTGTTCGAAGGTTTCGATTTCTTCATCCATCAACGCTTCGATCTCAAAGGCGTTCATATTGCCGCTCACCATCAAGCGCAAGTAGTCGGTAATAAATTCCACCAAATGGTTATCGGCAAGAATGCGCGGATAATTAGAGAATATTTCGCTTTCCTGCGGATTATCGATATCGAACTCCAGCGACAACATGCCCTGCTGGCGGGATTTGGCCATCAGCCGATACAGCAACGCCATCAGGTCCATATACAGTTCTTTGTTGTATTTTGAGCGACGCATCAGCTTGGGCAGCGCGCGTATCGTGGCTTTAATCGCTTTGCCGTTGTTACCGACGATAAAGGCCCCCACGCCGGCTCCACCGATGATCAGAAATTCGGCTGGCTGATACAGCGCGCCCAGATGTCCGCCGACGATCATATAGCCGCCAAACACCGTCCCCAGTACCACGAGATAACCCAAAATAACTAGCACACGTATTCCTTAAATTCACAATGTGGATGGAAGGTGAGTCAGCGCGGGTGAAATTCGGCTACAGCCAGGCCGTACCTGAGGGCCCGGAGTACCGAGCCCTTGAGTTTCACCAGTCTGTGTTTTGTATAGCCTGCAAACGGGCTCAGACCGCGCGTTTAACCTGCTCGTCCAGCAGTTGTGGAATAATATCGGCCAGTTGCGGCGAAAGTTTACGTTTTTTTACTGCGCGGGATGGGGGCTGGCATAAACTGCAGACAAAACTGTTAAGCGGCTGGTGCGCATGGGTGATGAAAGTCCCGCCACAGCAGCTGCAGGCGGAGAGCTGCAACATGCCGCTGTCGACAAAACGCACCAGCGTCCAGGCTCGGGTCAGCGCCAGTAGCGGCGGCTCACCGGGCTGTTGCGGACACTGTTCCAAATACAGCCGATAGGCTTTGACCACGGCTTCAACCCCGTGGCACTGGCCGCATTTGAGCAGGAACTGGTAGGCATTGAAGAACATCGACGAGTGGATGTTCTGTTCCCAGGTCATGAACCAGTCGGTTGAGAATGGCAGCATGCCTTTGGGTGGCGGGCTGCCACGCAATTCTTTATACAGTTTGATTAATCGCCCACGGCTAAGCTGCGTTTCGCTCTCTAACATCTGCAAGCGCGCGCCCAGCGTGATCAATTCCATGGCAAGCTGAATATCCTTGGCTTCCTGAACAATACTTTTCTCAGTCATCATCAGGCTCTTTTCTTCGTCACACTACCGCCTTTACCCGATAGTTCTTGCAGTAAATGGCTCGATAGCAAAATGCCGGTGTGGATCTGTTGCAGATCGTCCACGCGGGATTCTTTCGTCAGGCGCTCGATGGTGTTGTGATCATTGAAGCGGAAATGACAAACCAACTGATTGGTTTCTGCCAATTTGACCATTTGTGGCAACGTGAGCTGCGACAACGCATCCGCCATAGAATTATCAATCCCCAGACGGAACATTGCGGACGCTTTCTCATCGTTAATCAGACGCTGTGCCAGAAGCAAATACGACAAGTTAATGTCATAAATATGTTTAAGTAGTTCAGACGTACCCATATTCCCATCCCGACAGACTATGTTTAAAAACATACGCTGGGTGATAAATTATCGCCCATCACTTGGGTTCATTCCCAAAGTTGGCAAACAAATCCTTGTACGCCAGCCGCGATAACTGCGCGACTATACACAATTCGGGTTGTTACTCAGTATTTGGTATACATGTAATTACGTGTATGGATATACAGCATCCTGCTTCAAAAGTGTGTTTTTTGTGAGAGTATTTTTACAAAAATAATAAGATTAATCTTAATTGCAGCGCAACTCTACCCCCGAACCCTTGGCACACACAACGTAAAGGACTCGCAATTTTGAACGCAATGTGATCTTAGTCACAAAAATAAAAAATATCTAGCTAAAAACGGGCAAAATCAGTCTACTTATTAACCACTTACCTGTTCAATAAATGTACCAAAGTAAGAAAAGGTCTTAAAAACCAGCTTTTATAGCCAAAAAACAGCCGTTTTTAGATCAATTCGAACAAAAGCTTAACCAAAGCCAAATCACAGAACAAAAATCTGCAAATACGGCGACAAGTCAGTTTAAAACGCTGATTATCATTTTAAACCAGTCCGTTATGCGCAAAATTGCCCAGTTGGATCACCTGTGGGTGAAAAGTCAGAATTAACTATAGTGGCTGTTTTAATTTTCGACAGAGCAGATCCCGGTGTTAACACCGTCAAGATCAAGGGGTGAACAAGTAAACAGAGGTAACCATTTGTTTCGTAGAAAAATAATCGGGGACAGCGGTGCCAGGAAACGTCAAAAAAAAACACTGCAAAGGCTATATCGGCCGGAAAAGCAGGAAATTGAATTTTACTTAGCATTTTAATTATTATTAATGATATCGGATTACCCATATGGAAAATTCTTAATACTTCAGGTGGCGACAAGAAAACGCATTTGATCATTCTGGTTTTATTGTCTATGGGGCTTTGACGTTGACGGGAATTATGTTTGAGCCTTGTACATCTTAAGCAAAAATTTTGAATATCCGTCGTAATAACACCGCAATTATCCCTCTGCTCCAGGTTGCCGCCAAAACCGATCCCGTTATCATTTTCTTTGCTATAGGCAAAAAATGGGTCAAGTATTCAATGT
>NZ_AYMQ01000091.1 GCF_000633355.1 Serratia sp. H1w | reverse complement strand
TTGAGGTTTATTGGGTATAGACCGCTGAGGCATAACAGACATACATATAAACAAAGGTAATTAAAAAGAAGCCAATCAGGGTGATCATCAACATACTGGTTTGCAGAGAGTAGATATAACCCAACACAGCAATAAGCAGCAGTAGCCCGACCCCCATGGTTTTTCTGGCGACCTTGTCCATAATCAACATGGCGATGAAAATACCGAAAGGCGCGCCGAACATGCTCATGGTATTTAACACAATAGAGTCTTTTAAGTTAATCCCCTGAGTCATGAAGATAGTTGGCAACCAGTTAATCAGCGTATATTGCACCACGTTCATGGCGATCAGCACGAACGAGCCCAGAATAACGCGTTTAAGTAACACTCCTTTCAGCAAGGCAGAATAAGGGAGTGACTTTGATGGCTGTGGTGTTGATAACGTTACCGGCGGTAAAGGTTTACCCGTTTCACTAACTATTTTTTCTTCAATTGCCGTCATTATTGCTTCGGCTTCGGCATAACGGCCTTGCGTTTCCAACCAGCGCGGAGATTCCGGGAATTTCCTGTAAGCAATATAGGTAGCGATTAACGACAGTAACGACGGTATTAACAACTGTACCCGCCAGTTCCATTCGGTAGAAAGCCAGGCACCGAGCCCCATGGCAATCAAAGAGCAGATTGGATATGACCAGTTGCCGATAAACGAAACCCGGCTAGACCAGGTTCCCCTATTACGTCCCGGCATATATTCGGTATAACCGGCGAATAATGTAACCAGTAAAGCGCCAAGACCCAAACCCATAAAGAAGCGGCTGGCAATCAGAAAGTCCATATTAGGTGAGAAGGCACCGACCACCATCGAGATAATATGTACCGACTCAAACAGTAAGAAGCCTCGACGTCGGCCAATTTTATCCCCAATAATGCCACCGATTAATGCACCGGCGAACATGCCTGCGGTAGTAATGGCTGAGAATGCCGCACTGGTATTATTATTAGTCCAACCTAATTCTTTCAACTGGGCCAGGATCAGCCCGCCAACCGCATTGCTCCAACAGACCAGTAATCCAAATGCAACCATACCAAACATGCCATAATGCCAGCGGCTGTCAGGTAACCGGTCTAGCCTTGCCCCACAATTAGGTTTATATGTTTGTTCCATGACAATGGTTTCCTTCGCAATCGACAAATATCCGGCGCTAATCTTCGAAGTCGTAGGTCATGATGACTTTAATCGCGGTCTTATCGACCATGGCATCAAAGCCCGTTTCCCATTCAGAAAGCCCAATCCGGTGGGTAATCATCGGCTGCACCTTAATGGCACCAGACTCAAGCAAGCGGATGGCGTTGCGCCAAGAGGTAGAGTCATAAGCCATATGGCCAATAATGCTTTTATTCCAAGAGGTAATGTCATTGATGGAGAAGTCCAGCGGCTTGAAGCCCATGCCGACACGCACCACCTCACCATTGGGACGTAGCATTTCAATCGACTGTTTCAAGGCAATATTGGCTCCAGAGCACTCAATCACCAGCCCCAGATTGTCTTTGCCGCAGATCTGCTGGCAGGTTGCGACCACGTCTTCTTTTGAGGCATCAACAACCGCCGTTGCCCCTAGCTGTTTGGCCACGTCAAAGCGAATGGCGACATCATCCGCCAGGCCGACCACGACGATGTTGACCGCCCCCATGATGCGGGCCATCTGCACGGCAAACAGCCCCAATGGCCCGGTGCCGAACACCACCACATCCTGGCCCGGCAGGAATTTGGACTGCTGGGCAATGGCTTTATAAGCATTGCAGATCGGGTCCAGTACGGCGGCCTCTTCGTATTTCACATTGGCAGGAATTTCCCACAGGGCGTGGCGATGGATCTTGAGGATTTCCCCTGGGACCAGGCAATATTTGGAAAAACCGCCGCCCCATTGATTGTTATCCAAACCAAGATTGACTTTTTCTGTGCAACACAGAAAATCGCCCTGTTCACACGCCGGGCATACGCCGCAGACATGGCCGCTGTTATCGGAAACCACCCGCTGGCCGATACGCCAACCCTTGACGTTTTTGCCGACCTCAACAATATCACCGGCAAATTCGTGGCCCCGCACCGAATTCAACTCGTCAGAACCATTTTCAACCTTATAGTGTTTCATATCCGCCCCACAAATGGCGGCAGCCTTGATTTCAATCACCACATCATCTGGCCCACAAACGGGTGGTGCAACCTCAATCATCTTGTAGCCGCCAAACGGCTTGCCGAACCGTGCTAGTGCTTTCATCGAAATTCTCCTGGTGGTGTTAGTCTTGACTCATTGACCACAATAATTGTACGGATGAGGAAAGCAGTCAACATAAAATCTGTGAAACACAGATTTTGTTATTTGTTTCGCAGATTAGATCACAAAACGAGGAAACCCCGTACATCAGGATGTGGATTGGCAGGAATTTTGGTAGAGGGGAGTTAGCAAGAAGTACATTGCGGGAGCGACAATCAGAAAAAAGCCCCGAATCCGGGGCCTTAGGAGCTTTAAGCTGGCTGGGTCTGTTTTTTATAGATCGAACGATAGTGATTCAGTCGCTCGAAAAAGCTATCGCTCTGTTCGCGTGACATATTCCCTGCCACGTTGTTAGCGTTAACTTCACGCCCCTGAAACTCCAAGAATGCTACCGTAGATGCGAGAAAATCCATGTTGCTGGTGTTCTTGGCATAGACATAGCACTTTTCCAAAGTATCCATGATCTCCTCCTCAACGTTTACAGTAAAGTTGGCGTACCACAAGCAAGATGACAACCGCTCGTTAAATGTACTGCACCTATAAGAATACTCGCAACGCGTAAAAATAATACGCCATACGTGCGATATGAACAAAAAATGGACAGCGATCGCAGTAATGCCTAGCGCGATGAGGAAGATGGCTCAGCCTGCAAGACTTGCTCTGCCGTTACCACCGAGCCAAAATCGTCAAGTACCGAGTAAAACACTGTCATACCCGCACTCACTGGGCCTTTAGCCAGCGGCAAGGCGAAATCAGCCTGCCCCTTGGGGTTAACCATGCCATTTTCCGGTACCAGAGTGGCAATAGCCTGCTGCTTATTGCGGCCCAGAGTGATTTCAAGCAATGTCTGGTGGAACGGCGTTGGATTACTGACCTGTAATACCGGCTTGCCGCCCCGTTTTACCAGGCTAAAACGCAGTTGATCCTGAACATTGGCCGTGTTCATCGCCTGCAATGACAGCGGCCGATAGAATAGTTTGATCCGGGTTCTAAACGACATCTGCATCTGGCTAGCGCTATTGCTGGCCACTTTCGGCGGGATTTCCAACACGTTGAGCCAAAACACCGACTCACGATCGTTGGGCAGAGTAGTGGTTGCGCCGGTAAACAGCACCCTCAGGCGTTGCGAACGCTTGCCCTCCAGGCGCAAGATCGGCGGCGCTACGGTAAACGGCGTGGCGATCTTTTCCGGTGCCGCTTCACTATCCCCATTGTCTACCCAAACTTGCAGCAATACCGCCGAGCGGCCCTCATTCGTCACGCGCAGCGTCGCTTCTTTATCCTTGGCGTTCACGATCAGGCGCGTAGCCCCCAGGTAAATCTCGGCGTGAGCCAACGGAATAGAGCAAGCCATCACTGCGATCAATAGCCAACGTCCAAGCCTGCAATATTGTGACGAGAAACCATAGATAGTGGCCATCTTCACCCTACTTGTAATTGAGCGTAAACGTGATTGCGGTGTTGGCCGTGCCTGCGGTGACCGAATTCCCTACCTGGAATAAACCCGCCTGCATCGGAACACGATAGTTGGCCTTGGCCGAACTATCATAGTTATCCAACAGATAAGTGGTGCCAAACGTCACCGGCTGGTTGTTGCCCCGCAGCAACTGGATCCCGACACCGCTAGCGCTTGAAGTGGCATTCGGTGCCACTACACCATTGGCAACATCCAGCACTTGGGTCGTAGCCGCAAAACTGTAACCAATGCTGGCCAAACCTGCCGGACATTGGTTGAACGCCAGTTCAAAAGCTTTACGCCCCGCCACCGAGCCCACACCGTTGAACTGACTGACGCTGGCCTCCGGCAGGTCGACATTCACATTTGGCGTGGTACACGTACCGCCGGTGGCAATGGTCCCACCGGCTTTGAACTGGGCAATCATGTAAGTCAGATCGCCCGGTGCTGCACTACCGTTGTACGTCTGAACATGCCGCAGATAAATCGGATCGAATAAGGGAATGGCACCAGCGGTCAGGCCGGTAGTGGTCTTGACGAAGCGCACCTGAGCATCGACGCCCAAATAGAATTTATTGCCGCTGTAGTTAACGGTGATGGATTCGGCATGGGTCTGTTGCCCGCCGGTAGCGATGGTCAGCGGCTGCCAGTTGGTCGTCTTGCCATTCAAGGTATAACGCCAGCGGACGATATAGCCCAGGCCCGTTTTTACCGTGGTGTTATACAGCATGTAAGTTTGCCCATCGACCACGATGGTATTGCGCGTGGTGTAAGGAGGGTAGCCCTGTACGCTGAACTGCACCGGCTGTTGATAGCCGCTATTAGGCGTGCAATTCCAGGCCGTGGAGTTGTAGGAGCTGATCCAGGGCCCCAGCACGTCGCCCACGGCGCTGTCTTTGCCGATCTCGATGGTGGCGGTATCGAAAAACTGATAGTAACCACTATTACGCACGCAGTTGATGGCATACCCTTCGGCACTGGCCGCTGCGGCATAGCCAAGCAGCAACACCAAACCAAGAAGTAGGCACTTACTCTGCCGTCTGAAGTTCAGCGAGGTAAACCAGCGGGTCAATATCGGTGGTTGCTTCATTGGCATATAACCTCCAGGCGGCGATAGTCCTGTTCATCCCCAGGCGATACGGCAGGCAGTTGATAGCTGAACCGGCAACTTTCTCCGGCCCCTTCCCCCCATTTCACCTCTAGTTTGCCTTGCAGGTGATTCACCCGCAGTAAGCCTTCACCAACCTGTCCGATATAGCCCACGTTGCGTTGTTGCTCATCGGAGACGTTCGCACCAAAAGGCAACGGAGTACCCGCCACATCACGGGCCGTCACCAAGATTGAGTAGCCGCTTTCCGTCTCATAGCGTAATAGCGCCACGGCTCCTGCGGTCGGTGCGATCTTCTGGCTGGTATATTTCAGTTCCACATCCCGGGAAAGCCCTTTCGGATCCAACTCCACGGTATTCTGGCGATAAGGGCTGAGGTAAGGCACCACGGCCTTGCCGCTGCTATCCAAGCGCAAGCCACTGTAGTTGGTGACTCTGGCTCCTTTGGCGTTTTCTGCCTCAACGATTGCCGAGGTTTCCCCCAACATTGGCGTAAACACCACGCCGCCGCTGTAAGCCACCAGCCCACCGGACATATTCGCGCCATATTGCTGATACCCCTTGCCCGCGGAGAAGCTGCCCCCTACGAAGGCGTAAGGCGCCGCCCATGAACCGTTCACACCACCGCTGACCTGGTTACTGCCATTTTTATAATAATCGTAGTTGGTAAAAGCACTGTAGTTGTACTGTCGATCCTCACCTAGGCTGCCAGACAGCGAATTTTGCAGCCCTTGATGATCTTTTTGCTGAATATAGCTGCTGGTCAGGTTAGGCGCACGAGCGCTGCTTCCCAACGGGATCGACAGGGTCAGCATGGCCTTGTTATCCCAGTTTCCGGTCGCCAGATTGCGAGTGCGCGCGAAATTAATGCCGTAGTTCAGCTTGTTATAGTGATTGTTATAGCTGAGCTGATACTCGCTGTCGGTCTGGTCATGATCCCAATAGTCCTGCACGTTGGCATTCAAAGAAACGGTACCAAACCCCTCCGGCAATGACTGGCTGGCGTTAATCTGGAAACGATTACGTCGTTTCCAGCTGTTATAGTCGGTAAACCCGCGGTCGAAATTGTCGCGATCGCGCAGCAGCATGGCGTCATCCACGTTATAAAACCCGGAGCTGGAATAGCGATAGCTGGCCAGCGTCACGTTGGTATCCACTACCGGCAAAATTTTCGCATAGGTAAAACGTATGCTCTGCCCTTGCTCGTCAGGGCGATGATCAAACTGCGTTTGTGCCTGAGTAATGTCCACCGACAGCGCACCAAAATCGGTATTGAACGCCAAGCCCCCGAAGCTGCCGCATAGCCTTCGGCACCAATCACGCCGGTATAACCGGTCAGCAGATTAGTAAAACCATGCCGCAAGGTGCCCATCGCAATAACCGGCTCTTCGTTGACTGAGTTGTTGCGATATTTTCCCGCCATCAGTGAATAATGGGTCACGCCCGGCCGCAACAGCTCGGCTATCGACGCATAGGTGACGGTAAAGCTGCGTTCCGTGCCGTCGGCTTCGGTCACCGTAACCAGCAGGTCGCCACCGCTGCCGGTAGGATAAAGATCGTCTATGACAAACGGCCCCGGCGGGACTGTCGTTTCATAAATCTGGCTGCCACGTTGGCTGACACGCACCAGCGCGTTGGTATTGGCGATGCCACGTACCACCGGGGCAAAGCCGCGTTGGGAATCGCTGTACATCCGATCGTCCGAGCTGACTTGCGCGCCGATAAACCCTACGCTGTCAAAAACCTGGCCGTCGGTAGTTGATTGCCCCAGCACCAGTCGACTACGCCAGCCAACCAGGGGACGCTCCAGGTAGGTTTCATTGCTCTGGTAGCGAAAACCTTCGTCATCGTTCCAGTTGGCCGAAGCACGGTAACGCAGACGCCACACGTCCCAATTCAGCCCACCGCGCAATCCTAAAAACTGGGTAGTTTGCGTTGATGCGTCAGAGTGCTCGGCACGGTAGGCGTTGTAGTCGTATTGCAAGGTGGCCGCAGTGATACCGTTATCCCAAAGCTCAGGGCTGACGTAACCACGGGCTTCATGCTGTAGCATAGCCTGCGGCGCACGCACATCCAGCCGTTGACCACCGCTATCAAAATTACCCTCTACGCCCGGCATTAGTTCATTGAGTGCAATACACTGCTCCCCTTGCTGCAATCGTGACAGCACATCCTTGCTCAGCTTATCCGGCGCAAGGTCGAAGAGACTCAGCAGTTTTAGATCGTAACAGGGTTGAGCGATGCTGCTTTGCGGCGAGGCCAGGGAGAAATTGACATCCTGCCGCCCTTTCCATTGATCGTTTAGATAGAGATCGATGCGGTGAATTCCCGGCGCTACCGGGTTACCATTGGAGAACTGGCTGACATCAACGGAAGAACGCAGAAAAGACTCATTGAACTCAATAACGTCGGTGTCATCTGCATAAACCAACGTTGAAGGAGCCAATAGAATGGCTCCCGCAAGGCATACGAAGTTGAGAAAAGGGGGCTGCCAATCAAGACTTGCTACTGCCCGCCAAGGTCCGCTCATTTTTATTATCCCCGCCTAAATCATCAATCAGGCTGTAAAATGCTTTTACGCCTGCTGAAGGTGCCGATTTCATTCCTTGAACCTTCATCACCAACTCACCAAATGGCGCCACCATCCTTTCCTGCGTTTTCCCCAAATCGCCCAGCACTGGCGCATTTTTGGCAGTACGCACTTCAATCTGGCGGAAGGTGAGGTAATAAGGCGATGGGTTTTTGGCGACAATTTCATAGCCCGTCGCCCCTTTGCGCAGGCTCAGATCCAGTTTTTCGTATGCCTGAGCCGGAGACATTGGCAGATTATCCGGCCGATACAACAGCTTGATGCGCGTGCGGAAAGAAAACTGCATCAGATTGTCGCCAGCGGCTATTTTTTGCGATGCCTTAGGCGGGATCTCCAATACATTGAGCCAGAACAGGGATTCCCGATTGCCAGGTAACCCACTGCCGGTACGGGCAATACGCAACGCCTGTCCTTTACCCGGATCGATACGGGCAACTGGAGGCGTCAGGGTAAAAGGAACCTTGACGGTATCGGGTTTGGATTTGACGTCGCCGTTATCAATCCAGGACTGGACCAACACCGGGCTGGGCCCTTGGTTGCGCAGTTGTGCGATCGCCTCGCCGCTTTTTTCATGATAAATAATGCGCGTGGCGTTGATGATCACTCCAGCATCAGCGACGGCTGTCCATGTCAGCGCCAAGGTAAGGGTGGAAACGGTAAACAAGGTTCTTAACATGGCGCTGCCCTCCGAAAGGGATGAGTTAATCCTCATCCCCCGCTGGATGTCTTACAGATAGATGATGGTGTAATCCACCTGGGTATTGACCGTTCCTGGCGTGACCACTCCGTTTGCGTAGTAACGAGCGAAATAGTTCATGACGCCACCGCCACTACTGATATCAACTGTCACATCGCCCTGGCTATGTGCGCTACCCGCCATGATGGCGCCCTGATTGGCGTTCAACAGTTGAACCTGGACGTTGCCCGCCGTGCCCGATGCCGAGTTGTTCAGGCGCCCGGTAGTTTGATCAACGTTGGCACCGGCTTCAAAGAAGGTGCTGGCCGTATTGAGCGTGGCACCCGCACAGTTATTCAGTGCGATGCTAAAAGGCGTTGCCCCGGCAGTGGCCCCAACCGCTGGCAGCGCAGAGACGGAAATGGTCGGCAACGTCACCGTGGCGTTTTTATCCTGGTTGTTGACCGAAATGTCGCAAGTGGTATCGGTAATGGTGCCGTTAATGGTAATGGTGCCATCGGCTGCCAGGGCAGAGCCCGCAAAAGTCATACCGATAACCGCAGCCAACAGGGTGGTTTTTGCTTGATAAAATTTCATAATGATCCTAATCCTTTACAAGATAACTGTAGTTAACAAAGCACATTGCCGATTGGTGCGCCCGAGAAGCTATACTGTCATCGGTCCGTTAGTTACCATCCTGCCGTACTTGTTTCATTCCATCGCTCTACGAATCGTTACGTAGGGTTCGTGGTTAACGTCATCAGCCAGCCACATAAGAAAATTCCTAACCAGCCCATTGACGAGAAAAATCTTAACCTCAAAGCGGTATAAAAGAATCATTAACTATCAAGCAAGAATTATTTAGATTTTAAATCTAATTTTAATCTCTACAAGGCCAAATTTAATAAACAAAACTCTGTTCGGTATTAGGATTAAGCACAAAAAACTTGTGTGTTTTATGTTCTAAACATACAAATTTTAAACAATTCGCCGCATTATCGTACTTCTTACCACCAAAACCAGCCGATCATTGCCGTGATCCGGATCACTTTCTACCTAACTTTATTGCAACAGCGGCGAACGATCGTTCTCCAACCCTGCGCAAAACTCGATTTTGTGTTCGCGCACAATGGTACAGCGCACAAAAAACATGCGGGTAACGCCGGAAATAAAAGAGCGCACCTGGTTACTGCGTACCACCAGCAGATATTCATCTGCCCGGCATTCGGCTTTGCGCTGCTCGACATAGGACAGCATGTCCTGATTCAGACTGGGGCTGGGAGCGCCTGCCCGTGTGGAGGTCGACATAAATACCTTACAACTCCCCGCCTTGCCGAGATACACCTCCTGCCTGGCAAGCGAATTGGTGGTGTACATGGTGGCGCCAATTCCCAGCGCAAAGATCAACCCGGCAACCACGCAGACCAGCCCCCAACCCATACGTTTCTTGTTGGCTGGCGCGGGTATATCCTTACTTGATGGCAAATAAGGTTCTTCGTCTGTCTCCATTTCCACAGCCGTATCGTCATCGCTCTCGGCCACCGTTTCCGCATCGAGATCGTCCCCTGCAGGCACATAAGCCTCCTCGCCCATCTCCAGCGAGGGGACGAGCGGGGCATAATGCCCATCCTCTTCATTGCGGGTTTCAACCAGGATCTCCCGCCGCAGCATAAATCCCAGCCTTGGCACGGTGGCAATCACCTCATCATCGATCCCCATCACCTTAAGTACCCGGCGCAGCTTGCTCACGCACTGATTAAGGTTGTTATTGCTGGAGATCATGCCGTAATCGTCCCACACCTTTTTAAAGATCACTTCGCGTTCAACCGGCCTGCCGTAGTGAGCAATCAGTAATAGCAAAAGGCGTTTGGCAGGATTGGAAATAGGGGTAGGTTCATCGGAAAAGTCGCTTGGCCCCAACGTTCCGTTCTCATCATCAAACAGCACACGGTCGTTAAATCTAAATTTCATAGTAATCCCGACTCTTTTTAGGCCTATAAGATAATTCTGGCAGGAATTTCAGATAAATCACAGCCAGGGCATCAAAAATACACAGCTCGACGATCGACCGTTTTACGCCCGTACAATCAGTGTTCTGACGCCTTTCAGCCCGCCAAACTCTGGCATTATTGCCGCCAACCGGTCACAATGCGGCTCACTCTCCCCAAGCAGGAAATATGATGCCTTGCCACTATCCCGCCCATTACGCCTTCGATAGCGAAAGCGACGCCTGGCAAATTAACTTTCGCGATTTCCCCGAACAGCAGGCCGCCTGCTACAAACGTGAGGACGTCGAACTGGAAGCCCAGGAAAGCCTGCTGACGGCGATCGCCATCCAAATGGAGGAAGGTCTTCCAGTGCCCACAGCCTCCGCGTTGCAAGCCGGTGACATCGCCCTGCATTTGCCGGTGCTGGTGAAATTAAAGCTGGAACTGCATAACCTGATGCTAAGCAGCAACACCTCAAAAGCACTGCTGGCCCGCCAGATGGGGCTTAACGGCGCGCAGATCGATCGGTTGCTGGATGTGGCGTATGCCTCAAAAGTTGAAGCTCTTGAACAGGCTCTGTTTCTGTTGGGCTGCGAAGTGCACACCACGGTCGCGGCGCTCCGCCAGCCGACAGAATAAATAGTTTGCCCAGAGAGTAAATTTTTGCCGTTTTGCGCCGATAGGGTAATTACCCTACTACCTACCGATTGCAAAAGTGAAGGCTAAAAATGGAACTTAATCGTCGTCATATCTGGGCCGCTATCCTGCTTTCTTGCCTGGTGTTCTGGGCTATCCTGATTGCCAGCGTCAGCGCCGTGGCCTGACGCGTCAGTAAAAAAATAACAACAATATAAAGCCCGAGTCATCGGGCTGAAACGGCGGCCCCTCACCTTCAGACAGGGTAAAAAACCGCTAAAAAGTGTGATCAAAAACACAGTATTGATATGGACAGGATTTTGGGAGTACATTAGCGCCGATCCTGTTGTGATTCCTGGTTTACCTCAAGAAACTTGAATCGCAACGACCGGTAAATCATCGCTCAGGACGTGGTTCTTTCTGATTGAAGCACCCGCCTCCAGCTACTGATTTGCCACAAAATACTCAGACAACAATCGGGATCGTTGGCTTGCGAGGACTCCACAAGGAGTTGTTCCGTGAAATATTTGCTGATGGGCGTTTCATTCATGCTGGTTGCATGGGTAGGCACCTTCATGCTGATGGTTGCTTAACCGCAACCTCGCCAGGTACAGAGATAAAGGGGCGCAGAAGCGCCCCTTTGTTGTTTCTGCGCTACGGACTATTTACCGGGCATCATCCGGCGCAAGGTGTCATCACCACGAACATAGTGATGGTAAATCGCAGCAAGGGCATGAATACCAACGATAAAATACCCCGTCGTTGCCAAGGTTTCGTGCACCATCTTCAGCGTACGACGGATACCCGCATCGGGCGTGACCCACTGCGGCACCTGCCAACCCAGCAGCATCCACTGTTTGCCACCGTAGGACAGCGTCAGGAAGCCCAATATCGGCAGCGACAGAAACAGCAGATACAGCAGCCAGTGAAAAATCTTCGCCCCTAACGCCTGCCATTCCTGTAAGGCCGGCGTGATTGGCGGCGTAGCATGGCGCTGGCGCAGCCCAAGGCGGATAAACATCAGCACAAATACCGACAGGCCAAAGTTAAAGTGCAGATCCTTCACCAACGCCACGCTGTCATCCGGCACCGAGTCCTTCAGCAGCATGGCACTGTAGGTCAGGATCACCATCACCAACGTCAGCCAGTGCAGGATGATTTGTGATTTCGCGAAGCGAGCGGCCATAGAGACTCCCAAGAAATAAAGACGGCATTCGGAAACTGTTCCCCTCACCCTCTCCCTGTACAGACCGG
>NZ_AYMQ01000090.1 GCF_000633355.1 Serratia sp. H1w | reverse complement strand
CCCCGCTGGGCGTCAGAAATGAAAAAGGCCACGCAATGCGCAGCCTTTATTTAGATAGGTTGATAATGATTACAGAGCGGTTATTTCTAGCCGCTTACCCAGCGCCTTAAGCGCGGCCTCAATCGTATCGATTTTAGTTGCATGGTTTAGGGTAACGATGCGGTTAACCTCCTGCGGTCGTGTACCCAGGCGGCGGGCTAGTTCTGCCGGTGTTGTGCCAGTGGCGATCATGGCGTTAAGCAGCAACACTTTAGCCGCCACGCTGGCAGGCACATCGATAAACTCTTCGCCGTCAGCGCTTGGCATCGGTACGGGGCGTCTATCTTCAAAGTAAAAATCAAACGCAGTTACCAGGGCGTCTTGCGCCAATGATAGCGCCTCTTCCCTGGTATCTCCGCCCGTTAATGCCTCCGGAATGTCCGGGAACGATATACACCACCCGGTTTCGTCATGCTCAAATTTTACGGGATATCGCATATTTGACTAAGTGAACCTTCGCGAGTAACCAGCCCCGAAGGGCCGGTTTATTATTTAAGGCCAAGTTGCTTAAGGATTGCTTTCCTAAGCGGCTCCGGTATTTCCTTCCCCGGATGCCTTGGCATTATCGTTTGCTTGCCGTTAAGGAAAATTTTCAGGTGGTTAGTACCGTTTGAAAACTCCGCCCCTTGTGCTGCAAGCCAACGCTGGAACTCGCGTTGTTTCACTTCCTCCTCCTGTTTGTTTAACTTGAAATCATTATAAACATTTTTGTTTATACAAGCAAGAGGTAATCTAAACATTTTTGTTTATTTGTTGGCGCTAGGCTGTTGGAGTTGAGGCGTAACGATCAGGCGCTCTACCGTTTCATGCGTCGCAAACGTGCAACTGCAATTAACGTTGCGGCATTGGTGATAACGCTCTTTGGTTTTTTCAGTCAGATAGCGACTGGATCGGGTGTGTGCCGTGTGTCCGCACAAAGGGCAATGCATCATTTTTCATTTCCCTATAAAACACAAAACCCGCGCGTAGGCAGGTTGTGTTATATCTGAATAAAGATCAAAGACCGAGCTAGTCTCTGCCTCGAACGTAACCGATAATGTAACCCAGACCAAAGCATGCAAATCCCAACGAAAAAATCGGCAGGGTTGCGTTAACTATATCTGACATGGAATCACCTTCATGGACATGAATTTGGCAGTTGCGGTAGCAGGCGTATCACTCACCGCTATCGGACTTATTCTACCTGGCTGGATTAGTAGAAGATCTGCTGAGAAAAAAGAGTTCAGGGAGGCCGCTCGCCCAGTGCTAGAAAAACTTCTCGTTGAGATAGATTTGATGTCTGATGGAACATACCCATACCGCACTATAACGAAAACGGATATGAACAAGCTGCTACCCCGCACACCAAAGGGCCGCAAGGAAGCATTAAAGAATGCGTATGACCTATATGTAGAAGCCCATCAATCAACAGCAAAAACCAAACACTGGCACGACGAAAGCCCATCAGGTGGAGTATTTTTCCCCGCGAGCTTCATCGTCACGAACCCAGACGATGTGATAAAGCAGATGGAACCATTCAAAAAACAATTAAGTCGATAACACTCTAAAACGCAAAAAGCCCTGCCATTACTGGCAGAGCTTCAATGTTTAATTTATCGTGGTGTGCTTTGGATGCTTCCTTCCACAATCTGAATCCTACACGCCAATTACGGACAAATCAAGCTTTAATTCAAACTATCGCGTAACCTTACTGAACTCCACCGCTGCTGCCCCTTCCTCGATTTCACACTTCGCCACCAGCAACTCATAGAATGGTTTCCAGTTACGCCGCCATGTCCTTTCGTTGAGGTTGGGAATGAGCGCCACTATGGCCCGGTAGGCTACGGTGGAAGGCATACGGCTAAACCCGTTACCGTTGCACCGCTCACAATCTTTGATAACTGGTGCGCCGGTCGTTTTAGTAGCTTCACGGTCTAACGCTTTGCCGGTTCCCTTGCAGTTACGGCAGCGTTTATGGATCCGCCCCTTCCCTTTGCACGGCTGGCAATACTCATGCACCAGTTGCCGCTTGATGGTCGGCGGGATTTTCTCTTCACCGTCAGCGCCAATATAACCAGGATAAACTTTTACATCCTTCCACGCTTCCACCAGCCCTTTACCATTGCAGTTGTGACAGGTCACACTGGCGCTGGCAGAATGTGAGTATTCCTCATAGGCCATAGTGGCCAGTATCACCATGCAGCGAGCCGTCTTCCGTCCTGCTACCTTACCGACGTGCTTAGGTGCCTTCTTCTTGGCGTACTGCGTAAGCGCCTGTATGGCCTGTTCCCGATCCCCGTCGCTTATCCCGGTTTTACCTAGGAACGCAGCCATGCCGAAACGGGCCTTTGATTGAACAACGCCGAGCGCCGCCATGACATCGGTACCTGTCACCCGGTCAGCGCTGGTGCCGTTCGGGGTGTCGGTAATGGTCAGCCCCTGGGCGCTGAAATGCTTTAGCGAAGATTCCAGTTTCACTTTGTGGCCCCCTTAGACTCATATCTCGCCGCTACCAGCGCCATTCTGACAACCAGCTTGCTGTGCGCCATGTGTAACAATTCAAGCCGTTCCATCCAGATCCCGATGCGCCCGGTATAACCACCGTGAGCGGCGCGGATGTACTGCTCGATGGTGTGTTCATCTTCGTGGTTTAATTTCATTGGATGGTGTCTCCTTTCTCAGCGGTACCCATCCAGCCGGGGTATGCCCATTGAACTTTGGTAATTTTTTTACCATCGCCGTACAGCGCCAATCCACGCATAACCATATAATGCATGATAATTTTCTCATGCTCGCGCCACTCATCTTCCGGGGTCTCTTCGACGAACTCATCAATGGCGTCAGCTACTGAACCGAAACACTCGATGTCCCAGCAGCATGCGATAGAAATTTCCTCCGCTCGCTCTTGAAGCTCGTCAAAGCGGGATTTAATGAACAGATACGACATTTCACGAATTAGACGATCCATCAGCAAGCCCTCTTAACGTTTTTCATTTCCCAGTCCATATCGACTTCACTTTGTGGCCTACCGACCAGGTAGTTAACTGGACTGCTGTTTTCTTCTTCCAAAAATTGATGGGATCGGGGGTCAAGGAACGCGCCGATATCACCTACCCAGCCCTCACCCTCTCGTTGTTTCAGCAAGCGGATTAATGTTCCTGGTAGCGCCATTGCGGCCCTGTCTTTGTCGGTGATTTCCGATGAGGCGGATTCTTTCTGTTTGGCTGTCTCGCGAGGTATATTTCGCCACACTGAAAACAGGTTGTCGGCCATGTCTGTGATGGCCCCGGTTCCTTTAACGTCCATCTTGCCTGTAGGTACGTTCTCGTCCACCTTGCGGCTGTGCGTTACCAAAATAACGTGGCAGTTATTGATATTTTTGAAATCACAGAGTTTATCGATAAAGTCTTTCTGACCAGTCGCGTCCTCTTCGGAAAAACCGCACTTAGCCAGATTGTCGATAACGAACAGATCTATGCCGTACCGTCTGCGAGCATAGGCAAATATTTCAAGCAACCGGTCTGCCTTGGCGGTGCCGGTCAAATTGAACAGCCAAAGCCGATCATTAAACCACTCGAAAGTGTGCTCAATTTCCTCTCGCGGCGGGCGCTTACTGCAAATTACCTGACGCACAAGACGCGCTAGTAACTTGCCGGGTTTAAGTTCCAGCGAGGCTATACAGGTACGAATACCTTGAGACATAGCGCCTACGGCAATATGCCCGGCCATCTCGGTTTTACCGTGGTTATTAATCCCGTTGATGATAGAGAATTCCGACTCGCGAAACTTGAAGTTACCGTTCAGCCGTGACCACGGACTGATAAACATCCCTTCGTCGCGATTCTCGAATGTGTCTATGGTGTCCTGCAAGAACTCAGAGGCAGAGCAAAGTTCCTCCGGGTCAAAGTAAGCGGCTGTTTCCAGACAGCGAAAAACTTCATCCTGGGTCATCCCGGCAACCAGGCATTCGTTAATGTCTTTGTGCGGCAATGACACCAAGCGGCAACGGTGAGTGCCAAGCCTACGGGCAATTTCCTTTGCAGCCTCCATGCCTACTTCGTCGTTGTCCAAGCTAAGCCAGATTTCATCAAAGCGATCCATGTTGTGATATTCGTATTCAATCCACTGTTGCTTGGCCCCCTTGCCGCCACCGAACGGAACCGACAATACCGGGAAGCCGTACTGCGCATATGACATGCAATCGATTTCCCCCTCACATAGCACCACTACGCGGGTATCTTTCGCCAGCGCCTGCCAACCAAACAAACACGGCTCGCAATCAGCCTCGGCCATAATCACCTTCTTGCCGTTTGGCCGCTCGGTGCTGATCCGTTTAACCTGCAACAACTCACCATCACGCAGGTAGGGGAAAGCGACGGCAGGTAACTCCCGGTTTTCGTCGGCGTACCACACCACAGCGTTACTGACCTTGAATAGCTCTATGGTTTCCTTGGTGATCCCACGGCCAGCAAGGTACTCCACGTGCAAATCGCCTTTTTTCACGCCTTGCTTTTTAGGCTTGGAGAAGCTTTTTTTCTTGGTCTGGAAGTGCTGATCGTCGTCTTTCAACCCAAGAAACTCTTTAGCCTCGCGCATTGCCTCATGCAACGAGCAGTTACGAACGAGCATCCACAAATCAAGCAGATCACCGCTGTCACCCGACGCAAAATCAGACCAGGCTTTTTTCCCGCCCAGATTCACCTTGAGGCTTTTCCCTGCATCCCCGTTCACGCTACCAACACACCACTCATTCGCCACCTGATGGCCGTTAGGTGGTGGTAGCAGGTACTTGGCAACGCGCTCGACGCTCCCCCAGAGCTTCTCTGACAATGTTGCCGGTGTCATCACAGCCCCCTTAGCTTGAATGCGGCAAAGCAACGCTCAACAAACGCCATTGGCAAAACGCCGTAGCAATAACCAGCTATCAGCACCTTCTTGAGATAGATTTTCATGATTGGCGACTCCTTGCCTTCAAGGCGTCATAGTCAACAAACACCTGATCCTTGCCGTGCTGGATCACGGGTGTGGCACCGGTAACGGAAGCACCGGATGGCGTAACTGGCTTCTCGTCGTTCCACCGTTCCCCATTCAGGTACGAAGTCGGTAGGAGTTTGTCAGTGCCGAAGATTTTCGACGTAATCCGCCAGCGAATATCCTCCGCAAGCAGCGTAGCGAAAGCGTCCGGCGTACCGTGGGTGGTTTTTTTCCAAGCTTGGTATTTAGTCTTGAATGCCGATTTGGCTTTGACCTTGGTATCTTTGCGAAGCCCAGCAACCCAGAATATTTCCTCGAATGCGGTTTCTACCGGGTCGGGCTTACCGGCACCCTCGACCAACTCGCCAGACTCCGATTCAGGGTTTTCGGGTGCAGGTGGGTCTTGATGGCCAGAATCATTTTCGTCAGCAGTCCGATCCGAATCGGACATAGTGTTTTTATCTTTTAGTTCTTCTCTATTCTTTATCTCTTCTTTATCTTTATCTGTTGTGACATTGCGTGACTGAGCGTGACAATCATCAGAACCGCCTTTATCTTTCTCGCGTTCTCGTTGCTCTCGCTTACGCTGTCTTGCTGATTTTGCTCCGGTTTCTTCGCTCCCCTGGTCTTCACGTCTTATCTGTCTGGCACTCCAGCCAGAGATATGCTCACCTTCAAGAACACGACCTTGCATAGCGTTCCGAATCGCTTCGATATCCTCGTCACTCACATCTAATGCACTTGCTAAATCTTCTGTCGTGACATCTGCGTGACCTCGCGTGACATTCTGTGACGCGCTAACAAGCAGGTGGATGTAAACGGCCTGAACCAAGGCGATAGGCTGCTTCGAAATTCTAGCGATGGTTCGCCACTTCGGGTCGTTTGGCATGTCATGCCACAATCGCAGCCATGAATTAGCCATATAGCGTTACTCCGCTACGCTTTTTGTAACGCTAGCAGCGTTACTATTTGCGTAACCGTCGAAATATACTTTCATTCGTCGAGCCTCTTGAAATACTGTTGGAACTTCCAGACTGGTTGCATGCATTCATGCTCATAGTTCGGTCTGGAGAAAAAAACTTGCTGCTTAACCCTGTCATAACCGGTTACATGCACCATCACCCCACGCGGATCGCGATAACGTCTATCCAGGGTGATGATTTCATCAGTCATGGTTAAGCCTGTGCTGATTCGTTGGCTGGCTCGGGTGCTGGGAAGATATCTGGGAGATCCGGGCGGATTTCGTGGGCTTTAACTTCACCATTCGACGCACGAGAGATGGCTACTACATAATCAGCCTTGACCCTGCTACCATTAAGCCAACGAAATACGGCGGGCTGAGATACTCCGCAAGCCCTCGCAAGCGCAGCCTGCCCTCCTGCTACCTCAATTGCTTTTTTGATATACGGATTAATCAATTTCAATACCATAAGTTATGAGAATTTCTCAAATGATAGCACTTGAATAACTTATTGCAATAACTTATTGTATTTGCCCTGTAATAACTAAAGGTATAGGATGTACGGATGAAAACTACCTTATCTGAACGTTTGTCTATCGCGATGGAACTCCGCGGTATTAGCCAGGGAATGCTCGCTGAGAGGGTTGGCGTATCTCAACCATCAATCTGGAAACTAGTTTCAGGGAGAACCCATTCCAGTCGGAAATTGGTCGAAATTGCTCGTGAACTAAACGTACGCCCTGAGTGGTTGGCTAGGGGTGAAGAACCCATGTGGGAAGATGTGTCTCCATCTGGAAGCAAGGTCTCAGTGTCCGTAATTACAAACGAAAACCATAGTGTTCACTCAGGTGATGAGATTATGGTTCCGCTCTTAAGTGACATTGATTTTATTAGCATTGATGGTGATTTTTATGTCGAAGGGCAGGATATTCAGACGCTGACTTTTACTAAGAAGCTATTGCAAAGAGCTGGTGCAGAGATCGATGGTAGCGGTGTTTTATGTTTTCCGATCAGTGGGGATGGCATGGAGCCAGCAATGCCAGATGGCAGTATTTTGGCAATTAACACTGGTGACAAGAAGGTTGTAGACGGCAAGATTTATGCCATAAACCAGAACGGCTGGAAACGTGTGAAGATTTTGTACAGAACCGGCCCTGATGCTTTAAGCCTACGTAGTTTCAACAAAGATGAGCACCCAGACGAGGCGGTCTCCCTGCAGGATGTTGAGATTATCGGTCGCGTTTTTTGGTGGGCGGTAACCTGCTAACGATCAAGAAAGTGACATAAAATTAAACCGGCGACTGCCGGTTTTTTTTCGCCTCCCTCTCCAATTAATACCTTATTGAAATAAAAATAACCTTTAATTTCATTTGTTTATTAACTTTTTGCATTTATTAATAACTTTTTGTATTGCCATAAGTTATTGGTGCGTGTATCTTCATCTCATCGACAAGCAACGGAACCAGTGAGATGACCATAAAAAAGATTTACCAGCTTGAGTGTGTGCCTGATTTTCGTTATGAGGAAACACCATCAATAAATTATTCTGACTTAGCGGATGATGCCGAGTGTAAGTTAATAAGCACCTTGGAAGCTATAGGTTTTCTTGGTATCACCTTAATGGATGTTTCCCTCGGAAAAAATATTGATAGCGATAAGGTAAATACTCTGGGTGGCGTTATTAGTAACCTTTCCGAGGTCGCAATATTACTTAATGGGATTGCCGCAGCATCAAATAACCTTCATGAAATTAAAAGTAGCTCTGGTCACGACGCCAATCACTAACCAGAGCCTAATCAATGTCAATGCCTGCGGAGGTACTAACAATGATCGAGAAAAAGGATAACACAAAGGTTTATTTGTTTGCATCTATTTTACGTAGTGATCCAAAATCACGCCCTATTATGCAGCGCGTAAAAGCCACCAGCGAGAAAGAAGCTCGCCGTCAGTTGGTGCGTGATTATGTTCTTTCATTTGCTGGCTGTCTTCCTTTGGTGGGGGTTCCATCATGACCAGCATCCTGAGCAAAGCAACAAAGGCCGTTCTGAATGAAGTTGTCATTCATGTTGCGCCAGAATTCAGCGGACGCTTAACGGTTTATGTTGAGAATGGCGAGTTGAAAGCATACCGCCCATATGCGCCAGAAGAAATTACGGCGACTATGGGAACCTTTATTGAATTGGCAGAACGTGCAGGTTGGAAAGTTACCCCACATGCTGAGGAAATATCATGAGCGACATTTATCACGCTATAACCTCAATTAATATTCAAGAAGCCACTGACTCGCAGTTAGCTTCTATTTCTCGCAACGGTTGCAGTGCGTCCGATGCGTTATACTGCGGCATCAGTGCTATCGGTGAACTGGCATTCTGGGCGTCGGAGAATGATTCTTTTTGTGAGTCTGACATGAGGTCAGCACTTTCAAATGTTGGCCTATTCCTTCGTGAAGCACCACGAATGGCCGAAGCACTTAGTTTTGTTGGTCATGAGGCGGATTGCGAAAGGGACAGGCGAAACAATAATAAAAAGTAAAAGGTTAGACTTTATCTCTGGTTGCGGTGGATTTAATTAAGTAACCAATAAATAAATTTAATTACAGCTTTCTGGCTGGGAATCCCCACGTCGGAAGGCAGGAAAAAGGCAATTAGCCATGAAAGAAGCGATTAACAAAATCGAATTATACCGGGGGCGTATTGCGCTCGCCTATTTGGACTTCTGCCAGCGCCATTATTGCGGGGAGTGGGCGGAGGTGGTTGTATCCGAAAATAAAGGGGTTCGCGTCTATTTATCTCAGCAGAGCGTTGAGCAATGCATGGTCACCCTGGTGGAACAACCAGGCTATGAAGAGTTTGGCCAGAAAGACGGTGATAGCCACATATTCACCCTCTACAGCGGAATGTTATCCAGCATGCACAAGTTAACGCCTCTGGGCGAAACCGTCATGGAAGAAATGATGGTAGCCGCCGTATCGGACGCTTTAGAGAATCCGGGGGACACC
The DNA here is from genome assembly GCF_000633355.1 of Serratia sp. H1w. Classification (GTDB taxonomy): domain Bacteria; phylum Pseudomonadota; class Gammaproteobacteria; order Enterobacterales; family Enterobacteriaceae; genus Chania. The sequence continues at coordinate 15,433 of NZ_AYMQ01000090.1, read as the reverse complement.
ACCCTGCAGGTGGTGCACTGATGGCAACTAAGAGCGCAACTGAACCGAGAACGCCCGAGAACCTTCGCGCACTAGATGCGTTAACGAAAATCGGTTTTCTCGCCGAGGCCGCAATGGCACTCACAGCAAATGACGCCGAAAGATCCTTACAGAATGAGCTGATTGGAGTCATCTGCGATATAGCACAAGGGGTTAGTCATGAGTAATGAAATCACCTTAGGGCAGGCAGCGGAAAAAGCAATGCAGGCTGAAACCGTACTGGCGCTGATGGAATCCTATCCGCACCAACTTGAGGATTCGGAGGTGTCAGCGCTGGCGACTCTCCTGCGCTCACTCGTCGGCACTGCCTGCATTTGGATGAATGAGGAACAAGCGCAGCGGAGGGGCAAGGCATGCAACTAATTGACGCGCAGTGCCGTACCGAACAAGCACAGGCCGTTCTCAATATCTGGTTGGAATGCGGTATCGCCGACAGCCAGGAACATGCCTTGGTTTGCTCGCTCATAACTTTACTTGCCGATGTGCCTGAGTCAATCCGGGATCACATCAACAGCCAACCAATCGAGGGGGCGAAATGAACCTTAGCCCCTACATGCTCAACGCCACCCAGGCGGCCAAGTTCGAGAAAGCTGACCAGTTGGAGCTTGCGTCCACGTTCTGGTGTCAGGCCAGCGCGGTAGCAGTGAAGCCGATAAACCAAGACTGGGCAGAAGTCCGGGCGGATCGTTGCGACAAAAACCGAACACTGACCGCGCGCAGTGATGCCTGGGCGAAAAAAACAAAGGAACGTCAACAGCGCGCCGAAGTGACGAAAGCGAATAAACGGACGGCCGAGGCGCTCGGCAACCACATCAACAAGACCACCAGCGGGGAAGCATCTGCATGACAAAAAAACGCAATAGCAAAACACGCCAAGGCCTGTGCGGCGTGACCTTAGCGCAGGGGCTGCGACTGACCAGGGATCCGGTTTGGGAGTCCATCAACGTGAAACAGTCCGTAGCTCCATACCGCACAGATGACGGCAATGTTCAGATGCCCTTAAATCGCGGTATGCGCCGTTATGCAAAACACATTGGTATCAATTTAGAAAAGGTAACGAAGTAATGGAAAAGCAAATGACAGTAGTTAATAACAAGCCAATGATGGGTAGCCGTAAAATTGCGGTCGTCGTCGGCAAAGATCATGGAAAAGTTTGTCGTGATATCCGCGTCATGCTGGGGAAGCTTTACAGCTTATCCGAAGAGGAGTGCACCCGTAATCCAGATTTGGCTTACCTTACAAATCATGGTGTTACATGCGTGCAATACGACCTAAACAACCCTAACGCCTGGGAATACTGGCTTGACCATGAGCACTCAGAATGCCTGGTTACTGGCTACGATGCAGCCCGACGCATGGCTCTCATCAAAAGCTGGAAAGAACTAAACGCAGAACTGACGCAGCCCCGCATTGTCGCACCGGCACAGCAGGCGATCTCCACATCCGATCACATTCTGTCGGTCGCCCGTGTCGTGGCAGAGGCCACCGCGTCCGCGACGATGAAAGCCGTGATGGACGTTATCGGTCAGCAGGTGATCCACGCCCCTGCATTACCAACTCCCGAAGCCGCGTTGATCACGGAGCCTGAAATTCACCATCAGGAATCCGAATTTGTCCCGGTTATCGATCTGGTATGGAAGTTTGGCCTGTCTGATGCCGCATGCCGTCGCTTGGCTTCGTATTCGAACCTGCCAACCAAGCTGACCAACGGAGAGCGCGGTTATCTGCTGGTGCATAACGTGGCGTTCTCCGAGGCGTTTAGCTGCCTAATCGAAGAATCGACGCAGCCGACCGGCAAGCTTAAACGCTGGCAGCACCCCGATTTCGGCGGTTTCGCGTTGAAAATTACCGAAGCCAATAAAGCAGCTGTGGAGGCCAAGCAATGACCACCACAACCAAAGCAACACCTGAACCAATGAACTTTGACCCCAACCTCATAATGTGTGGGCGCATGGTAGATAAGACCGTTCGTCTGACGTTTGGACGGTGGCACTACCGCACAACAATAGAAATCGTTATCGGCGGTAATACCAACGGACTCAGTGTAATTGAGTCCGCTGTTGAGTCTGCTTATTACAGGCTCGATACCATTCCTTTCTTCAATGATGAGACAGGTGAAAATGAAGAAATGGCGGTGATCGATTTCGGTGATCTGGAATGTCATGACGATGGGTTGAGGGGCGATGAATGGCTGAAAGACATGCTGATTAGCGCTGAAATTATCAAGATTGAGCCGGAGGCAAAGCAATGATGTTCCCTACCGATATCCTACGGGCCGCCCTGCACTGCGTGGCCGACGAAAACGAGCCGCGCGAGTACCTGCGAGGCGTGTATATCACCCCTACCCACATCAAAGCCACTGACGGGCGCGCAGCAGTCATGATGGAGCATGGCGATAAGACCGATATCGACGCGGTGTTTATCGTTCATGGCGATATTCCTGATGAAGCGGAGGGTACGGAAGTTGGAACATTTGACGGCGCCTGGTATGCCATTCACTACGTCTCTATTGACGAGGATCAGGCTACGCGGGTTGGTTGCAACCGGCTCGAGCTGGTCGAATGCCGCTATCCAGATTTCAGCAAGCTACTACCGGCAGAGGCCGAGCCTTGCGACGAAGTGCCGATGTTTGCCGCCCGGCTGCTGGCGCTTCCGCACCTGATGTTTGGTAGCGCATTCGGGCCGGTCAAGTTCAAGCCCTACGGCAAAACAGGCCCGTGCCAACTGATTTTAGATCCGGTGACCGATCACCTCTACGGAAACCCTTTCCTGGTGATTATGCCGCTGCGTGATTACGCCTTTGAACTGTGCGCCGAGGTGCTCAAATGAAAATCGACTACCAGGATCACGGCGCGACAGCCAGCCTAACGATCACCAGCTCGGTGTTTGAGTTCCGTAAGCATAACCGCGTGGTAGATACCGCCCTATTCCTCACGAGCGTGACAGCCAAGCATACCAGCTTTTTCATCATGAAGTCTGCACTATCCGGCAAAACGCCGGTTGTGATGAGGGCTTATAAAGTGGCGCTGCAGGAGATGGCCCGATGACAGATACCAACGTATTCACCCTGGCTCAACTCGTAAAGTCAGGCAAAGGCGACCCCTCGGCGGTCACTGACGCAATCTGGGAGGCTGGGTATCGCCAGCCAGAACGCACCGCTGAGGAAGCGGCGCAGATCACCATTGACACGTTTTTCTACTGCAACTCGTTCGGTATGCCTACGGACTTCTGGCCGCGCAACTACGATAGCGTTCTCCAGAATGAGCTGATGAAAGCCGTGGTCGGGGAGGATTTCGAACTGGACGACGCCGACCCCGTAGCGATCGCCAAGAGTGTGATAAAGGCGGGTTTCAGAAAAAAGGAGGTGCCTGATGTCTCGCACAATGAAAATCACTGACTGGGCAAAAGAAGAGTTTGACGAGCCGGTGCCGAGTTATCCGACACTGATTAAGTTCGCCAAAAATGGCATGATATCGCCCCAGCCAGTTAAGGCTGGCCGGTACTGGCGGGTAGAACGTACAGCGAGGTTTGTTGGTATGACTGCCAAGCCGGTAGTGAAGAAAGACGATGATCCACGATTGAAGAGGATTCTTGAAGATGGCGCGACCACGTAAGTATAACGTCACCATTCCGGGCCTATCGTGCTATACCGACGCCAGAACCAAAAAGGTTTACTGGCGTTACAAGCACCCCGTGACAGGGAAGTTTCACGGGCTAGGCACCGATGAGGCAGCGGCGACTGCGATCGCTGCTGAGGCAACCACCCGGCTAACCGAACAGAAGATGAACCAGTTGCTTATTGTTCGCGACAAGATCAGCCGAAGCCTGGGAGAAAGTATCTCGGTCAGCGGATGGCTTGACCGTTACTGGAAAATTCAGGAGGAACGTTGCAGTCTGGGTGAAATTAAACCAATAACGTTAAACCAGAAAAAATACCCAGTCGAAGTTATGCGGCAAGCTATCGGTAGTAAGGACATCTCCGCCATTACCGTACGGGACATTGTTGATACCCTACTCCCATTCAGGGAGCGTGGGCAAAATGGCATGGCAAAGGTTGTGCGAAGTGTCATGAGCGATGTCTTCCATGAAGCACAACAAGCTGGCGAGGTGTCCCCTGGCTTCAATCCAGCAAAAGCCGCCAAGGCTCCTAAATCCAAAGTTCAACGCCAGCGATTGACTAGCGATGAATGGAAAACTATCTACGAGCAAGCCACCAACGGCCCGAGGTACCTGCAACGAGCTATGCTGCTGGCGGTTATTACAGGTCAACGACTTGGTGATATTTCGAATATGAAGTTCTCCGATGTCTGGGATAATCACTTGCACATCACGCAGTCAAAAACAGGTGCACGAATCGCCATACCGCTTAGTTTGCGCTGTGACGAGTTGAGCATGACCCTTGGCCACGTTGTCGCCTTATGCCGAGATCGGATAGTCAGCCCCTACCTACTACACCATCACCATACGGTAGCTCGCGCCAAACGTGGTGGGCGCATTCAGGAGCAAACGATCTCCGGTGCATTTTCAGACGCCAGAGACGCCACCGGACTTAAGTGGAGTAATGGAACCCCTCCAACATTCCATGAGCAACGCTCACTATCTGAACGGTTGTATCGCACCCAAGGGATCGACACCAAGCTACTTCTTGGACACAAAAATCAACAGATGACTGATAAATACAATGATGATCGAGGCAGGGAATGGACTGTTATCGCCGTATGATGCTGGTTGTTTTTTGTACCGTTTTGCAGAAGAGTTTTGCAGGGGTTTTGCAGAAGAATTTTAAACAACATGTAATCAATTGAATTTGATAGCAAAATAAGTAAATTACCATCCTTTAACTTATTCTCTAATAACATATCGATATACCAAATCTTTACTTCCCTGCCGAGACCGTTAGCGTATGCTGGCGATGTTCCCTACATTTCATACAGTTAAAGGACGGACCATGAGCAAGATTTACCAAGACAACTCATTAACAATCGGCCATACGCCGCTGGTTCGTCTGAACCGTATCGGCAACGGACGCATTCTCGCCAAGGTGGAATCTCGCAACCCGAGCTTCAGCGTCAAGTGCCGCATCGGTGCCAATATGATTTGGGATGCCGAAAAACGTGGCATTCTGAGCGCAGGCAAAGAGTTGGTGGAACCCACCAGCGGTAACACCGGTATCGCCTTGGCGTTTGTCGCTGCAGCGCGTGGCTACAAGCTCACGCTGACCATGCCGGAAACCATGAGCATCGAACGTCGTAAGTTGCTCAAGGCGCTGGGTGCCAATCTGGTACTGACAGAAGGTGCCAAGGGTATGAAAGGGGCGATCGCCAAAGCCGAAGAGATTGTGGCTACCGATCCAAACCGCTACATCTTGCTGCAACAGTTCAGCAATCCGGCCAACCCGGAAATCCACGAACAAACCACCGGCCCGGAAATCTGGGAAGATACCGATGGTGAAGTCGATGTGTTTATCGCGGGCGTGGGTACCGGCGGTACGCTGACCGGCGTCAGCCGTTTTATCAAAAATACCAAGGGCAAGGCCATCACCAGCGTGGCGGTTGAACCGACCGACTCACCGGTCATCAGCCAGGCACTGGCAGGCCAGGAAATCAAACCAGGCCCGCACAAAATTCAGGGCATCGGTGCTGGCTTCATTCCTGGCAACCTGGATCTGAGTCTGGTTGACCGCGTTGAGCAGATCACCAACGATGAAGCCATCAGCATGGCACGCCGCTTGATGGAAGAAGAAGGCATCCTGGCCGGAATTTCTTCCGGTGCCGCAGTTGCGGCCGCCGTCAAACTTTCACAAGAAGCCGACTTTACCGACAAGACAATTGTGGTTATTCTTCCTTCTTCAGGTGAGCGCTACTTGAGCACCGCTTTGTTTGCCGATCTGTTCACCGAACAGGAATTGCAGCAATAGCGCAAACAGTGCACAAAAAGCTAAAAAAGCACCTATTCAGGTGCTTTTTTTGTGGACTGGATCAAAGTTTACACCACTCAATGATTGATTTTCGCCGCTGGCTTTAGTATTTAACCGGTCAATTATTTCGATGCGCAAAATTAATCACCTTCCTGCTGTTGTTTGAGCTGAATCGATTTACTCATTTGTCGCTCAAGCGAAAAACACGGCATAATGGGAAGCTGATTGAAACAACGCCAGATGCTCGGATTTTTTGATCTGAAATGCTTAAAGCGTCGTTTTATGTTGCATCAATGCTCGCCCCTGTACCATAGTCAGGCGCTAACCAGACAAGCTAAAATCACGCCGTTAGGCTAAACTTTAGCTCCACAACCTTAAATCCGATAAGTTGGGGAAACATCAATGTTCCAGCAAGAAGTGACTATCACCGCTCCGAATGGTCTGCACACTCGCCCTGCCGCTCAGTTCGTAAAAGAAGCCAAAGGCTTCACGTCTGACATCACCGTGACCTCCAACGGCAAGAGCGCTAGCGCCAAAAGCCTGTTCAAGCTGCAAACTCTGGGCCTGACCCAAGGAACAGTAGTCACCATCGAAGCCGTTGGTGAAGACGAGCAGAAAGCCGTTGAGCACTTGGTAAAACTGATGGCAGAGCTTGAGTAATCGGCCCGTCTTTTTAGTTAACACCAGTCAAGAGTAAGGTAGGGTTATGATTTCAGGCATTTTAGTATCACCGGGTATCGCTTTTGGTAAGGCTCTCTTGCTGAAAGAAGATGAAATTGTCATCAACCGGAAAAAAATCTCTGCCGACCAGGTAGAGCAGGAAATCTCACGTTTTCTGGCAGGCCGCGCCAAGGCGTCTGAACAACTGGAAGTGATCAAGACCAAGGCAGGTGAAACCTTCGGCGAAGAGAAAGAAGCAATCTTCGAAGGCCACATCATGCTGTTGGAAGACGAAGAGCTTGAGCAGGAAATCATAGCCCTCATCAAAGACGATCTGGCGTCTGCCGATGCGGCAGCCTACACCGTGATCGAAGGCCAGGCGAAAGCGCTGGAAGAATTAGATGACGAATACCTGAAAGAGCGCGCGGCCGACGTGCGTGATATCGGTAAGCGTCTGCTGCAAAACATCCTGGGTCTGGCCATCGTCGATCTGACCGCCATTCAGGATGAGGTGATCCTGGTCGCGAAAGACCTGACACCGTCAGAAACCGCACAGTTGAACCTGGACAAAGTACTGGGCTTCATCACCGATCTGGGTGGCCGTACTTCCCACACCTCGATCATGGCGCGCTCCCTGGAACTGCCCGCTATCGTAGGCACCAGCGACGTGACCCAACAGGTAAAAAACGACGATTACCTGATCCTCGATGCGGTCAACAACAAGATTTACGTTAACCCGACGGCCGAGGTGATTGAACAGCTGAAAGCGGTTCATACCCAATACGTCACCGAGAAAAACGATCTGGCCAAGCTGAAAGACCTGCCGGCGATCACGCTGGACGGGCATCAGGTTGAAGTCTGTGCCAACATTGGTACCGTGCGCGACGTCGCCGGTGCAGAGCGCAATGGCGCCGAAGGTGTCGGCCTGTATCGTACCGAATTCCTGTTTATGGACCGCGACTCACTGCCAACCGAAGACGAGCAGTTCTCAGCTTACAAGGCCGTTGCGGAAGCCATGGGCTCACAGGCAGTGATCGTCCGTACCATGGACATCGGCGGCGATAAAGATCTGCCGTATATGAACCTGCCAAAAGAAGAGAACCCGTTCCTGGGCTGGCGCGCGATCCGTATCGCGATGGACCGCCGGGAAATCCTGCACGCTCAGCTGCGCGCCATCCTGCGTGCCTCCGCTTTCGGCAAACTGCGCATCATGTTCCCGATGATCATCTCGGTGGAAGAAGTGCGCGATCTGAAAGGCGAGCTGGAAACGCTGAAAGCGCAGCTGCGTGAAGAAGGCAAAGCCTTTGACGAATCCATTGAAGTGGGCGTAATGGTGGAAACACCAGCCGCGGCGGTGATTGCTCACCACCTGGCGAAAGAAGTCGACTTCTTTAGTATTGGGACAAACGATTTAACCCAGTATACTCTGGCAGTAGATCGCGGCAACGAGCTGATTTCTCATCTCTATAACCCGATGTCCCCATCAGTGCTTGGCCTGATCAAACAGGTTATTGATGCATCTCACGCTGAAGGCAAGTGGACCGGTATGTGCGGCGAGCTGGCTGGCGATGAGCGTGCTACACTGTTGCTTTTGGGCATGGGGCTGGATGAGTTCAGCATGAGTGCGATTGCAATCCCGCGCATCAAGAAAATTATTCGTAATACCAATTTCGAAGATGTGAAGGCATTGGCAGCGCAGGCCTTGGAACAACCAACGGCACAAGATTTGATGAATTGCGTCAATAAGTTCATCGAAGAAAAAACGCTCTGCTAAAATTCCACGACACTGGAACGCCGCCCAATTTAATGCTTAGGAGAAGATCATGGGTTTGTTCGATAAACTGAAATCTCTGGTTTCTGATGACAAGAAAGACATGGGCACTATCGAGATCGTCGCTCCACTTTCTGGCGAAATCGTCAATATCGAAGATGTACCGGACGTCGTTTTCGCCGAGAAAATCGTCGGCGATGGCATTGCTATCAAACCTGCTGGCAACAAAATGGTTGCTCCGGTTGACGGCACTATCGGTAAAATTTTCGAAACCAACCATGCGTTCTCTATCGAATCTGATAGCGGCATTGAGCTGTTTGTCCACTTCGGTATCGACACCGTTGAACTGAAAGGCGAAGGCTTCAAACGCATTGCGGAAGAAGGCCAGCGCGTCAAGAAAGGCGATGTGGTTATCGAGTTCAATCTGGCCCTGCTGGAAGAGAAAGCCAAGTCTACCCTGACTCCGGTGGTCATCTCCAACATGGACGAGATCAAAGAGCTGATCAAACTGTCCGGCAGCGTCACCGTTGGCGAGACCCCGATCATCCGCATCAAGAAGTAATCGCGGTTCGATCGTAAAAACGGCGCCTTCATCGGCGCCGTTTTTTTATCGACTGACAGCCTGAAATTTACTGCGCTACCAGCGGCTCGGCTTTCAACTCTTCCCGCTGTTGCTGTCTTTCACGCTCCAACTCCAATACGCCACGGTGCGACAGATAGCAGAACAGGATGCAGCACACTACGCCCCCCATCAGCAGATAAAAACCGCCATGCCACCCCATCTGATCGACCATCACGCCAAACAGGCTGGTGCCCAACGTCGCGCCAAAGATATAGCTCATAAAGCCACGCAGGCCAACGGCGGAACCGACAGCAAAGCTGGGGACGATCTCCATCGTCTGTACCGAAGCCAGGAACTGGGGCACGTAGATCAGGCAACCGACGATGGCGGCAAAGATGGTGACCATCAGCAGCGAGTCACTTTTCCAGTAACCAATCAGGCAGATGAAAATCATCACCATGCAGATCATCGCCAGCGGCATACGGCGTCCCTTGAACAGCTTATCCGACAGCCACCCCGCCAACAGTGTGGAAGGGATCGCCGCCCATTCGAAGAACAGAAATGCGATGCTCATCTGCTCTTTGGATAAATGCTTTTCAGTAAGCAGGTAGATAGGCAGCCAACTGATCATGCCAAAGCGCACCATGTAGACAAACACGTCAACCAGCGACACATACCAGGCATTTTTATTACGCAGCACATAAGTACAGAAAATCTGGAAAGCGCTCATGTTTTCCGGCGCCTGCTCCTGCACACCCGGTTTCACCTTGATGGTTTCTTCCGGCATCATCTGCTCTAAAGCCGGCAGGCCTTCATTGCGCGGAGAACCCTTACCCAACCATAGCACCACCAGCGCAAACAGCACTGCGACCCCGGCAGGGACGATATAGCTGGCACTTTGCCAATGCTCACTGCCCAACACCGCAAAAGCTACGCCGACGATGGGAGCCACGACCCCACCACCGATATTGTGGGAGATATTCCAAAATGCGCCCACGCGTCCCCGTTCACGGCGTGGGAACCAGTTGGCGATGGTAATGAACGACGGACCAACCCCCATTCCCTGGAACAGGCCATTGAACACCACCAATGCGGCGAAAACCCAGAAGGCGGTACTGAATCCCAGCCCGACGTTGACGATGGCGCAAAGCACCAGGCCACAGGCCATAAATACCTTGGGATTAGCCTTATCAGCCAGGCTGCTCATGATACCTTTGCTGATGCCGTAGGCGATTAGCATACAGCTGCTCAACATGCCGATCTGTGTCGCACTCAGGTCCAGATGCTCTTTCAGGTAAGGCGTTGAGAGGGTGAAGTTGTTGCGCACAATGTAATAGGCCAGATAGCCCAGAAAGACGCTCAGTAACGCCTGCATACGATAACGCTGGTAGGTTGCCTGTACCTGTTCTGACGGCACAGGTTTCGCTGCCGCGCCAGGTTTTAATAATGAAAACATGTTGTTCCCCTGTGAGGTTTTTCTGTACTGGATCGATATGTTTGATATTTATTAATAACGCTCGCAGCGGATGGTGTAATTAATCCATTAATAAGACAAGCCCGGTAATATGTGTCAAAACTGACTCAAATCCCGATCAAATAATCCCGTTTTTGACCCATCCATTAATTAACCTAAATCCTATCCCGGTTTCAGAACGCTACAACGCTGGGCCCACGCGCCCTACCCACCCACGAGTGATGATGTTTTTGAAGGCGTTAACAGTATTGTTCGGCTATCGATGATAATATTCCGACTTCATCAACGTTATAACCCTGGCCAAGGCTCATTGGTTGGCGACAAATACTTTTTGTCCCAAATGTTTTGCGGGTTATTTTTATCGTTATGCTGATTTTATGAATAAGATCACAAACGATGAGGTCGAGGGAGAGATTTATTATGCGTATCACGCTCATTTTTACGGCAATGGCTTGCTTGCTGTTATCTACTGCCGCCTGCGCCACCAGAAATGAACTGGTGATGGCCACCACCTTTTCACCAGAAGCGACCGCCTACATCATCAGCCGCTGGCAAGGTCAGCCCCAGTCGGTGGTGATCCGTACGCTGAACCGTACCAGTTCCTCTCTCGAACAGTTGCTCGACAGTACCGGCAGTGACAACGTCGATCTGGTCCTGACCTCTTCCCCCATGCTGCTCCAACACCTGCAACAGCATCAGCGCCTGGCCAACTATGAGGGTGCCCCTGAGCAGTCACAGCGGCTGGTGCCTGAGCCGATCCGTAATACTGCCGTGGCGGTGGCCATTTCGGGTTTTGGCCTGCTGATTAACCGCACCAATCTGACCGAAAGGCGGCTACCGCTGCCAAACGATTGGGACGATCTGACCGATGCCCGCTACCAGGGTGCCTTGCTGATGAGCAGCCCCTCTCGCTCGGATACCAGCCATCTGATGGTAGAGTCGCTGTTGCAACAGCGGGGATGGCAATCGGGTTGGCAAACTATGCTGTCGGCGGCCGGTAACCTGATTACCATCTCCTCACGCAGCTTCGGCGTGGCGGACAAAGTCAAAAGCGGCCTGGGCTCCGTTGGGCCGATTATCGACAACTACGCCAATCTGCTGCTCGACGATCCGCATCTGGCCTTCCACTACTTCCCGCAAGCGGCCGCCTCTCCTACCTATATTGCCGTGACCAGCAACAGCCATTATCCCGCCGAGGCCCGGCGCTTTATTCAGTTTCTGCTCAGCCCGCAAGGCCAACGGGTTCTGGCCGATACCAGCACGGGAAAATACCCGGTAGTTCCGTTACCTGCCGACAACCCGCGTTTCCCGCAGAAGCAGAAATTGTTGCAGCAGCCACCGCTGAACTACCCCCTGATCCTGCAACGTCAGCGTCTGGTACAAAAGCTGTTTGATACGGCCATCAGCTTCCGCCTGTCCCAGCTCAAGGACGCCTGGAAAGCGTTGCATGGCGCAGAAAGCCGTCTCAAACGGCCTTTGCCGGAGATCCGCGCATTACTGACCGCCATTCCAGTAACCCAGGCCCAGAGCGAAGATCCTCTGTACCTTAAACAGTTTGAGGCACGTAGCGAGAGCGAGCAACAGGTCATGGAATGGCAGTTGTTCTTTCAACAGCAGCAGAGAAAAGCCATCAAGGCATTGGAAGAGTTGAAATGAGCCGTTTTTTGCCACGCTTCTTCAAACGCCTGACCCTCAGCGCCTGCCTGCGGGGGGCATTTCTCACCGGTGCGTTATTGACGCTGATCGTCAGCGGCGTCAGCCTGTACTCTTGGCATGAGCAAAGTTCACAGATCCGCTATGCGCTGGACGATTACTTTCCGCGTATCCAATCTTCGTTTGTGATCGAAAGCAACCTGAACACGCTGGTCGATCAGCTGAACGAATTTTTGCTGGCTGCCAATACCAATGCCCGCCTGCAATTGAGAAATCAGATCGTCGGCCATTTGCAGCAAATCGAGCAGGCCAGCATGCAGTTGGATAATCCCGAGCGCCAGCAAATCCAGGCGACACTGGCAGAGAGCCGCCAATTGCTGAGCCGATTGGATAATGCGCTGTATAACATGTTTATCGCCGGGGAAAAGGTCAATGAGATCGCCGCACGCATCAGCTGGTTACATGATGATTTCACTACCGAATTGAACTCGTTGGTGCAGGATTTCAGTTGGCAACAGGGAGCATTGCTCGATCAGATGGAAACCAGTTCTGGTCAGGCGCTGCCCCGCTTGCAGGCCAGCTTGCGCGAGGTGCAGAGCGAGCAACAGCAGGTTTATGTTCTGGCACGCATCGAAAACCAAATCGCCGATGCCCTGCGCGATCGCCTCAACGAGCTGCAATCCGGCGGGGAAGAACACACCTCGGTCGCCGAGCATGTGCGTTATCTCGCCTATCTGCAAAAAACGGCGAATGAAAATATGCAGGGATTACAGGCCCATCCCAGTACCATCACGCTGCGACAAACTATCGACGAACTGCTGGAAACCGGCATTGCCGAAAACAGCATGCCTGCGGCGATGAAGGACTATCTCCAGGCTCGGCAGGCGCTGACGCAAGCCACCCAGGCCAAGGAAGCCACGCTTGCCCGCTTCCGCACGCAGTTGGAAGCGCAACTGAACAACAGCCACCGCCAGATGCAAACCTTTAACCACCGCCTTGAGCAGATCATCCGCGTCAGCGGCAGGTTAATTGTCATCGCCACCCTGCTGGCGATGTTATTGGTGTATTTGCTCAATCACTACTTTATCCGCTCCCGCCTGGTCAAACGCTTTACCCTACTCAACCAGGTGGTGGTGCGTATCGGCCTTGGGGAAACCAATGCGGCGATCCCGGTTTACGGTGGCGATGAACTGGGCCGTATCGCACGTCTGCTGCGGCGCACCCTGGGCCAGTTGAATCAACAAAAATCCCGGCTGGAGCAGGAAATCACCGAACGTAAGGGCATTGAGCAGCATTTGCGTGCGACGCAGGACGAGCTGGTGCAGGCCGCCAAACTGGCCGTGGTGGGACAAACCATGACCACCCTGGCCCATGAGATCAACCAGCCGCTCAATGCCCTATCGATGTACCTGTTTACCGCGCGACATGCAGTAGATAAACAGCAGCCCGAGGCGGCAACCCTTGCCCTGACCAAAGCCGACGGCCTGATTGGCCGTATGGATGCCATTATCCGCATGCTGCGGCAATTCACCCGGCGAACCGAGCAGGATAGCCCTTCTCAACCGGTGGATTTGCGCCAGTCATTACTTGCCGCCTGGGAGTTGCTGGCTTTACGCCACCAGCCATTACAGGGAGAGCTGCGGCTAGCGGAAGATGCCCCACACGTGCTGGGTGACGAGGTACGTATTCAGCAGGTGTTGGTCAACCTGATGAGCAATGCGCTGGATGCCTGCCAGGAGCGACCGCAGTTACAGGTTAGCTGGCAGCGCTGCGCAACGGGATGGCAAATCATGCTGTGGGATAACGGGCCAGGCTGGCCGTTGGCGCGGGCTGAATCGTTACTCAAACCGTTCACCACCAGCAAACCGGTGGGTTTGGGGATTGGCCTGTCCATCTCGCTTTCGCTGATGCAGCAAATGGGGGGCAGCCTGCATCTGGCCTCAACGTTGACGCAGAACGCCTGCGTCGTTTTACAGTTTCAACCGGTGGATTGAACCATGCTAAACCCACAAGCGCATATTTTATTAATCGACGACGATGCCGACGTTCTGGATGCCTATACCATGCTGCTCAACCAGGCGGGCTACCAGGTTCAGGCTTGTAATAACCCCCTGATGGCACAGGATATGCTCGGCGATGAGTGGCCAGGGATCGTTATCAGCGATGTCTGCATGCCCGGCTGTTCTGGCATCGAACTTATGGCGCTGCTGCTCGCTCACGATGCTTGTTTACCGGTGTTGTTGATCACCGGCCATGGCGATGTGCCGATGGCGGTTGATGCGGTGAAAAAAGGAGCCTGGGACTTTCTGCAAAAACCGGTCAACCCGACCCGGCTACTCGAACTCGTCGGCACCGCGCTGGCCCAGAGACGCTCATACATTGCCCGCCGTCGTTGGCAAAAGGAACAGTTGCAGACCCATCTGATTGGTCGTAGCGAATGGATAAAGCAGCTACGGGTACGCTTGCAGCAGGTGGCCGAAACCGATTTGGCGGTTTATCTCCAAGGCGAGTTGGGGGTTGGCAGGACTTTGGCCGCCCGCAACTTGCACCGCATGAGCCAGCGCAGCGAGCAACCGTTGATCGTGGGGGAATTGACGCCGGGGGGAGAGGCACCGTTAGAACACTGGATAGAACAGGCCTGCGGCGGGACGCTGATTTTACGTCACCTCGAGCACCTGTCTATTGCCCAGCAGGCGCGCTTGATCCAGCTACAGGGGCAAGATCCACAGCCCTTCCGGCTGATCGGTATTGGTGCCTCACCGCTGGTGGAACTCGCCGCCGGGCATACTCTCCTGCCCGATTTCTATTACTGCTTCGCCATGACCCAAATCGCCTGTCTGCCGCTTACTCAGCGCCCTGACGATATAGAACCGCTATTCAGACACTATCTGCAACAGGCCTGTCTGCGCCTTAACCATCCGTTGCCAGAGCTGCCAGCCGATCTGATTAGACGCTTGGTAAAAAGGGTGTGGCCCAATAACGTGCGCGAGCTGGCTAATGCCGCCGAGCTGTTTGCCGTTGGGGTGATGCCACTGGCAGAGACCGCCAATCCACTGCTACACGGGTCCGATCCCGCGCCGCTGGATCAACGCATCGAAGACTATGAACGGCAGATCATTACCGAGGCGTTGAACCTGCATCAGGGAAGGATTAACGAGGTGTCCGAGTACTTACAGATCCCACGTAAGAAGCTTTACCTGCGGATGAAAAAATACGATCTGGATAAGCAGCATTACCGCTGAATGTGCCACCAATAACTCCAGCATCTGACCTCAACACGGGCGCGGCATGTCGCGCCCCTACGGAGTACCACCTTACCTATCAACGACGCCGGGCAGCTCCCTCTCCCTGTGGGAG
>NZ_AYMQ01000089.1 GCF_000633355.1 Serratia sp. H1w | reverse complement strand
AAGGCCGTGCTGGTGAGAACGTCGGTGTTCTGCTGCGTGGTATCAAGCGTGAAGACATCGAACGTGGTCAGGTACTGGCTAAACCAGGTTCCATCAAGCCACACACCAAATTTGACTCAGAAGTGTATATCCTGAGCAAAGAAGAAGGTGGTCGTCATACCCCATTCTTCAAAGGCTACCGTCCACAGTTCTACTTCCGTACCACTGACGTGACCGGTACCATCGAACTGCCAGAAGGCGTAGAGATGGTAATGCCAGGCGATAACGTGAACATGGTTGTTACCCTGATCCACCCAATCGCAATGGACGACGGTCTGCGTTTCGCAATCCGTGAAGGCGGCCGTACTGTAGGTGCGGGCGTTGTTGCCAAAGTTATCGCTTAATCGCGGATAATATTTGACGCGACATGCGATAAAAGGGCATCATTTGATGCCCTTTTTCTACGCTGTGAACTAGAACCTATCTCATCAGCGATTTTGCAGTCATAATCATTGGTGAGATGGGCTCTTAAACGGTATTGACTGAAATACGTCATGGCGTAAAACACCGGGATGCTGCCAAGCGGCATCTGTTCGGTTTGGTTTGCCTCGCATTGCGAGGCAAAGTTGTTTGTTCGAATCATTAGTGACAGGTTGGTTTATGAGTGCGAATACCGAGGCTCAAGGGAGCGGGCGCGGCCTTGAAGCGGCCAAGTGGTCAATCGTCGCCGTTCTGTTGGTTGTGGCTATCGTCGGTAACTATTACTACCGTGATTTCAGCCTGCCGCTGCGTGCGTTGGCCGTTGTCGTGGTGATTGCCGTTGCCGGTGCAGTGGCATTGATGACCGCTAAAGGCAAAGCCACCGTTGCGTTTGCGCGCGAAGCGCGTACTGAAGTACGTAAAGTGATCTGGCCAACTCGTCAGGAAACGTTACACACCACGTTGATCGTTGCCGCGGTAACCGCCGTGATGTCACTGATTTTGTGGGGCCTGGATGGTATATTGGTCCGTCTGGTATCGTTTATTACTGGCCTGAGGTTCTAAAATGTCTGAAGCCCCAAAAAAACGCTGGTACGTCGTTCAGGCGTTTTCCGGTTTTGAAGGTCGCGTAGCTCAATCGCTGCGTGAACATATCAAACTGCACGATATGGAAGAGCTGTTCGGCGAAGTCATGGTTCCTACCGAAGAAGTGGTAGAAATCCGTGGCGGTCTGCGTCGTAAGAGTGAGCGTAAATTCTTCCCTGGCTATGTACTGGTTCAGATGGTGATGAATGACGCCAGCTGGCACCTGGTGCGCAGTGTTCCTCGTGTTATGGGCTTCATCGGTGGAACTTCCGATCGTCCTGCACCGATCAGCGATAAAGAAGTGGACGCTATCATGAACCGCCTGCAGCAGGCTGGTGATAAGCCACGTCCGAAAACGCTGTTCGAGCCGGGTGAACTGGTGCGCGTTAACGATGGTCCATTTGCTGACTTTAACGGTGTTGTTGAAGAAGTGGACTACGAGAAGAGCCGCCTGAAAGTGTCTGTCTCCATCTTTGGTCGTGCAACGCCGGTGGAACTGGACTTTAGCCAGGTCGAAAAAGGCTGATCGAATAATCAGCACGACAAGCGGATTTGAGGCTTGTCAGAGGCGCGAAATTGAACTACAATTTCGCGCCTTTTGTTTTTAGATGTCTTGCTCTTGTAGCGAGACGAAACACGGGGAGCCTCTCACGAGGCGATATTACCCAAACGAGGAAATTTCAATGGCCAAGAAAGTACAAGCCTACGTTAAGCTGCAAGTTGCAGCCGGTATGGCTAACCCAAGTCCACCAGTTGGTCCAGCTCTGGGTCAGCAAGGTGTTAACATCATGGAATTCTGTAAGGCATTCAACGCTAAGACTGACAGCGTTGAGAAAGGCCTGCCGATCCCGGTTGTTATTACAGTTTATTCTGATCGCTCCTTCACTTTCGTAACCAAAACCCCGCCGGCAGCAGTACTGCTGAAAAAAGCGGCTGGTGTTAAATCTGGTTCCGGCAAGCCGAACAAAGAAAAAGTCGGCAAAGTGACTAGTGCACAGGTTCGTGAAATCGCAGAAACCAAAGCTGCGGACATGACTGGTTCTGACGTTGAAGCGATGATTCGCTCCATCGAAGGTACTGCTCGTTCCATGGGCCTGGTAGTGGAGAATTAAGAAATGGCTAAGCTGACCAAGCGCATGCGCGTGATCCGTGACAAAGTTGATGCTACTAAACAGTATGACATCCTCGAAGCTGTTGCTCTGCTGAAAGAGCTGGCCACTGCTAAATTCGTAGAAAGCGTTGACGTTGCTGTTAACCTCGGCATCGACGCTCGTAAATCAGACCAAAACGTACGTGGTGCTACCGTTCTGCCACACGGCACCGGTCGTTCTGTTCGCGTTGCCGTATTTGCCCAGGGCCCTAACGCTGAAGCTGCTAAAGCTGCAGGCGCAGAGCTGGTAGGTATGGAAGACCTGGCTGACCAGATCAAGAAAGGCGAGATGAACTTCGACGTTGTTATTGCTTCCCCGGATGCAATGCGCGTTGTAGGTCAACTGGGCCAGGTTCTGGGTCCACGTGGTCTGATGCCTAACCCGAAAGTGGGTACCGTTACCCCTAACGTTGCTGAAGCTGTGAAGAACGCTAAAGCAGGTCAGGTTCGTTATCGTAACGATAAAAACGGTATCATCCATACCACTATCGGTAAGGTTGATTTCGACACAGACAAGCTGAAGGAAAACCTTGAGTCTCTGCTGGTTGCGCTGAAAAAAGCCAAACCATCTCAGGCAAAAGGCGTGTACATCAAGAAAGTTAGCCTCTCCACCACCATGGGTGCTGGCGTTGCTATCGATCAAAGCGGCTTGACTGCTGTAGCGAACTAATCACCCGTTGATTAATCGCTTTTGACTTGGGGGTGGGATTCATCTAGAATCTTATCCCCCAAGGTTCTGCTATATGTAGAACAACAGAATTTTCGGTTGGAGCCTGGCCTATCCAGGCCTCCGTCCAAGACCGCAGGTGTGCCGCAAGGCACTTAATTCTTCCTGCGTAGACGGTGACAGAGCCTAAAGTATTTTTTTCTTTTGAAAGAATGGTCTTTGCTGGATTCTGCTCACCGTGTTAAGCCGCTCAACAGCGCGTGTTTACACAACGATGTTGAGTGAAGTGAGTTCCGGGGATTTTCCCCGGCTAAATCCAGGAGCAAAAAGCTAATGGCATTAAATCTTCAAGACAAACAAGCGATTGTTGCTGAAGTCAACGAAGTAGCCAAAGGCGCGCTGTCTGCGGTAGCTGCGGATTCTCGTGGCGTTACCGTTGATAAAATGACTGAACTGCGTAAAGCAGGTCGTGAAGCTGGCGTTTACATGCGTGTTGTTCGTAACACCTTGATGCGTCGCGTAGTTGAAGGCACTCCATTCGAATGCCTGAAAGACACGTTTGTCGGTCCTACCTTGATTGCATTTTCTCATGAACACCCGGGCGCTGCTGCTCGTCTGTTCAAAGATTTCGCGAAAGCGAATGCAAAGTTCGAGATTAAAGCTGCGGCCTTTGAAGGTGAGCTGATCCCTGCGGCACAAATTGACCGCTTGGCAACGCTGCCTACTTACGATGAAGCAATCGCACGCCTGATGGCAACCATGAAAGAAGCCGCTGCCGGCAAATTGGTTCGCACTCTGGCTGCTGTACGCGATCAGAAAGAAGCGGCATAAGCCACTCTTTCTTAGCCTTTGCTAACGTATTTAAACTATTTCTGAATTTTAGGAACTTTTGTTATGTCTATCACTAAAGACCAAATTATCGAAGGCGTTGCAGCTCTGTCTGTAATGGAAATCGTTGAACTGATCGCCGCTATGGAAGAGAAGTTCGGTGTTTCTGCTGCTGCTGTAGCTGCAGGTCCTGCTGCTGCTGTTGAAGCTGCTGAAGAAAAAACTGAATTCGACGTTGTACTGAAAGGTATCGGCGCGAACAAAGTTGCAGTAATCAAAGCAGTACGTGGCGCAACTGGCCTGGGTCTGAAAGAAGCTAAAGACCTGGTTGAGTCTGCACCAGCAGCACTGAAAGAAGGCATCAGCAAAGACGACGCTGAAGCACTGAAAAAAGCTCTGGAAGAAGCTGGCGCTGAAGTTGAAGTTAAATAAGCCACTGCTTTTGGAGTGCAGTCTGTTTTAACTAACAGACTGATGGCTGGTGACTTTTTGGTCACCAGCCTTTTTGCGCTGTAGGGCGTCAGTAGAGTTTCACACTGTTTGACTACTGGCCAACCCCAATATTTCTTTCTATCGACGACTTAATATACCGCCCCTTCTGCCGCAGCCGAATCTGCCGCAACGGCGATGAAATGATTTAAGCGTGATAGAAACGAGTATTGCGGAAAGTGTTCCCGCTTTCCGATCAACAAAATGGTGTTGCATGAACCGTCCCCTATCCGGACGGACAGATAGGTTCGACTTTCCAGCGAGCTGAGGAACCCTATGGTTTACTCCTATACCGAGAAGAAACGTATTCGTAAGGATTTTGGTAAGCGTCCACAAGTTTTGGACATACCTTATCTCCTTTCTATCCAGCTTGACTCGTTCCAGAAATTTATCGAGCAAGATCCAGAAGGGCAATACGGCTTAGAAGCCGCATTCCGTTCTGTTTTCCCTATCCAGAGCTACAGTGGCAATTCGGAGCTGCAATACGTTAGCTACCGTCTTGGTGAGCCGGTGTTTGACGTCAAAGAGTGCCAGATCCGTGGTGTGACGTACTCTGCACCGCTGCGCGTAAAACTGCGCCTGGTGATCTACGAACGTGAAGCGCCAGAAGGTACGGTCAAAGACATCAAGGAACAAGAAGTCTATATGGGCGAAATTCCGCTCATGACCGAAAACGGTACCTTTGTCATTAACGGTACTGAGAGGGTTATCGTATCTCAGCTGCATCGTAGTCCTGGTGTATTCTTCGACAGCGATAAGGGCAAGACCCACTCCTCGGGTAAAGTGCTGTATAACGCACGTATCATCCCTTACCGTGGCTCATGGCTGGATTTCGAGTTTGACCCGAAAGACAACCTGTTCGTGCGTATTGACCGTCGCCGCAAACTGCCTGCGACCATTATTCTGCGCGCGCTGAGCTACACCACTGAACAGATCCTTGACCTGTTCTTTGAGAAAATTGTTTTCGAGATCCGTGATAACAAGCTGCAGATGGAGCTGGTTCCAGAGCGTCTGCGTGGTGAAACTGCGTCCTTCGATATCGAAGCCAACGGTAAGATCTACGTTGAGAAAGCACGCCGTATCACCGCTCGTCATATCCGTCAGCTCGAAAAAGACGAGATCCACAGTATTGAAGTACCGGTTGAGTACATCGCGGGCAAAGTGGTCGCGAAGGACTATATCGATACCAATACTGGCGAACTGATCTGTGCAGCCAACATGGAGCTGTCACTGGATCTGTTGGCCAAGCTGAGCCAGTCAGGCCACAAGCGTATCGAAACGCTGTTCACCAACGACCTGGATCACGGTGCGTACATTTCTGAAACCGTACGTGTCGACCCAACCAGCGATCGTCTGAGCGCTCTGGTAGAAATCTACCGCATGATGCGCCCTGGTGAGCCACCAACGCGTGAAGCGGCGGAAAGCCTGTTCGAGAACCTGTTCTTCTCTGAAGACCGCTACGATCTGTCTGCGGTTGGCCGGATGAAGTTCAACCGTTCTCTGCTGCGTGACGAGATCGAAGGTTCGGGCATCCTGAGCAAAGACGACATCATCGAAGTGATGAAGAAGCTCATCGATATCCGTAACGGTAAAGGCGAAGTGGACGATATCGACCACTTGGGCAACCGTCGTATCCGTTCCGTTGGCGAAATGGCCGAGAACCAGTTCCGTGTCGGTCTGGTCCGTGTTGAGCGTGCGGTGAAAGAACGTCTGTCCCTGGGCGATCTGGACACCCTGATGCCTCAGGACATGATCAACGCCAAGCCGATTTCGGCGGCGGTGAAAGAGTTCTTCGGTTCAAGCCAGCTGTCCCAGTTTATGGACCAGAACAACCCGTTGTCCGAGATCACGCACAAGCGTCGTATCTCTGCATTGGGCCCAGGCGGTCTGACCCGTGAACGTGCCGGCTTTGAAGTTCGAGACGTACACCCGACTCACTACGGTCGCGTGTGCCCAATCGAAACGCCGGAAGGTCCAAACATCGGTCTGATCAACTCCTTGTCCGTGTACGCACAGACCAACGAGTATGGCTTCCTGGAAACCCCGTACCGCCGCGTGCGTGACGGCGTGGTTACCGATGAAATCAACTATCTGTCTGCTATTGAAGAAGGCAACTTCGTTATCGCTCAGGCGAACTCCAACCTGGACGAAGAAGGCCGCTTTGAAGAAGACCTGGTTACCTGTCGTAGCAAAGGCGAATCCAGCCTGTTTAGCCGCGACCAGGTTGACTATATGGACGTATCAACCCAGCAGGTCGTTTCTGTTGGTGCTTCACTGATCCCGTTCCTGGAACACGATGACGCCAACCGTGCATTGATGGGTGCGAACATGCAACGTCAAGCGGTACCGACCCTGCGTGCTGACAAGCCGCTGGTAGGTACTGGTATGGAACGCGCCGTAGCAGTTGACTCCGGTGTTACCGCCGTAGCCAAACGTGGTGGTGTGATCCAGTACGTGGATGCTTCCCGTATCGTTATCAAAGTTAACGAAGACGAGATGCAGCCGGGTGAAGCAGGTATTGATATCTATAACCTGACCAAATACACCCGTTCCAACCAGAACACCTGTATCAACCAGATGCCTTGTGTGAATCTGGGTGAGCCAATCGAGCGCGGCGACGTGCTGGCAGATGGCCCGTCTACAGACCTGGGTGAACTGGCGTTGGGTCAGAACATGCGCGTCGCGTTCATGCCTTGGAACGGCTACAACTTCGAAGACTCCATCTTGGTCTCCGAGCGTGTGGTACAGGAAGATCGCTTCACCACCATCCACATTCAGGAACTGGCTTGCGTGTCTCGCGACACCAAACTGGGGCCGGAAGAGATCACCGCCGACATCCCTAACGTGGGTGAAGCAGCGCTCTCCAAGCTGGATGAATCCGGTATCGTGTATATCGGTGCAGAAGTGACCGGTGGCGACATTCTGGTTGGTAAGGTAACGCCGAAAGGTGAAACTCAGCTGACGCCAGAAGAGAAGCTGCTGCGTGCGATCTTCGGTGAGAAAGCGTCTGACGTTAAAGACTCTTCTCTGCGTGTACCAAACGGCGTTTCCGGTACGGTTATCGACGTGCAGGTCTTCACCCGCGATGGCGTGGACAAAGACAAGCGTGCGTTGGAAATCGAAGAGATGCAGCTGAAGCAGGCGAAGAAAGACCTGACTGAAGAACTGCAAATCCTGGAAGCCGGCCTGTTCGCGCGTATTCACGCGGTACTGGTTAACGGTGGTATCGAAGCTGAGAAGCTGAGCAAGCTGCCGCGCGATCGCTGGCTGGAACTGGGCCTGACCGACGAAGACAAGCAAAACCAGCTGGAACAGTTGGCAGAGCAGTACGACGAACTGAAATCCGACTTCGAGAAGAAGCTGGATGCCAAGCGTCGTAAGATCACCCAAGGCGACGATCTGGCACCAGGCGTGCTGAAAATCGTCAAGGTGTATCTGGCCGTTAAGCGTCAGATCCAACCGGGTGACAAGATGGCAGGCCGCCACGGTAACAAAGGTGTTATCTCCAAGATCAACCCGATCGAAGATATGCCTTACGATGAAAACGGCACGCCGGTAGACATCGTTCTGAACCCGCTGGGCGTTCCATCGCGTATGAACATCGGTCAGATCCTGGAAACACACTTGGGTATGGCGGCGAAAGGCATTGGTGAGAAGATCAACCAGATGCTGAAGCAGCAACAAGAAGTGGCCAAGCTGCGTGAGTTCATCCAGAAGGCTTACGATCTGGGTGACGGCGTTTGTCAGACCGTTGACCTGAACACCTTCACCGACGACGAAGTCTTGCGTCTGGCAGAGAACCTGAAAAAAGGTATGCCAATCGCAACCCCAGTCTTCGATGGTGCGAAAGAGTCAGAAATCAAGCAACTGCTGGAAATGGGCGGCATCCCAACCTCTGGTCAGATTACGCTGTTTGATGGCCGTACCGGCGAGCAGTTCGAGCGCCAGGTAACCGTCGGCTATATGTACATGCTGAAACTGAACCACTTGGTTGACGATAAAATGCACGCGCGTTCTACCGGTTCTTACAGCTTGGTAACTCAGCAGCCGCTGGGTGGTAAGGCGCAATTCGGTGGTCAGCGCTTCGGTGAGATGGAAGTATGGGCCCTGGAAGCATACGGCGCAGCTTACACCTTGCAGGAAATGCTTACCGTTAAGTCGGATGACGTCAACGGCCGTACTAAGATGTACAAAAACATCGTGGATGGCGATCACCGTATGGAACCAGGCATGCCGGAGTCCTTCAACGTACTGTTGAAAGAAATCCGCTCGCTGGGTATCAACATCGAACTGGAAGGCGACTAATCGCTATTCCGGCTCTGGCTCCCGACCTTAGGGAGTCAGAGGGTGGTTGTTCAGGTCACACGGGCGCACGATTTGTCAGCGTGCGCCCAACAGGTTTAACTCCGACAGGAGCCAATCCGTGAAAGACTTATTAAAGTTTCTGAAAGCGCAAACTAAGACCGAAGAGTTTGATGCGATCAAGATTGCTCTGGCATCGCCAGACATGATCCGTTCATGGTCGTTCGGTGAAGTTAAAAAGCCGGAAACCATTAACTACCGTACGTTCAAACCTGAGCGTGACGGCCTTTTCTGCGCCCGTATCTTTGGGCCGGTAAAAGATTATGAGTGCCTGTGCGGTAAGTACAAGCGCTTGAAACACCGTGGTGTGATTTGTGAGAAGTGCGGCGTTGAAGTGACCCAGACCAAAGTACGCCGTGAGCGTATGGGCCACATCGAACTGGCTTCCCCAACTGCGCACATCTGGTTCCTGAAATCGCTGCCTTCGCGCATCGGTTTGCTGCTGGATATGCCGCTGCGTGACATCGAACGTGTACTGTACTTCGAATCCTATGTGGTGATCGAAGGCGGTATGACCAACCTCGAGCGTCGTCAGATCCTGACTGAAGAGCAGTATCTGGATGCGCTGGAAGAGTTTGGTGACGAATTCGACGCCAAGATGGGTGCGGAAGCTATTCAGGCCCTGTTGAAAAACATGGATCTGGAAGCCGAGTGTGAGCAGCTGCGTGAAGAGCTGAACGAAACCAACTCCGAAACCAAGCGTAAGAAGCTGACCAAGCGTATCAAGCTGCTGGAAGCGTTCGTACAGTCTGGCAACAAGCCAGAGTGGATGATCCTGACCGTGCTGCCGGTACTGCCGCCGGATCTGCGTCCGCTGGTTCCACTGGATGGTGGCCGTTTCGCGACTTCAGATCTGAACGATCTGTACCGCCGCGTGATCAACCGTAACAACCGTCTGAAACGCCTGCTGGATCTGGCTGCGCCTGATATCATCGTGCGCAACGAAAAGCGTATGCTGCAAGAAGCGGTAGATGCCCTGCTGGATAACGGCCGTCGCGGTCGTGCCATCACCGGTTCCAACAAACGTCCTCTGAAATCTTTGGCCGACATGATCAAAGGTAAGCAGGGTCGTTTCCGTCAGAACCTGTTGGGTAAACGTGTTGACTACTCTGGTCGTTCTGTTATCACCGTAGGTCCATACCTGCGTCTGCATCAGTGCGGTCTGCCGAAGAAAATGGCACTGGAGCTGTTCAAACCGTTCATCTATGGCAAGCTGGAACTGCGTGGCCTGGCCACAACGATCAAAGCCGCCAAGAAAATGGTTGAGCGCGAAGAAGCTGTCGTTTGGGATATCCTGGACGAAGTGATCCGCGAACACCCGGTACTGTTGAACCGTGCACCAACTCTGCACCGTTTGGGTATCCAGGCGTTTGAACCGGTTCTGATCGAAGGTAAAGCGATCCAGCTGCACCCGCTGGTTTGTGCGGCATACAACGCCGACTTCGATGGTGACCAGATGGCTGTTCACGTACCGTTGACGCTGGAAGCCCAGCTGGAAGCGCGTGCGTTGATGATGTCTACCAACAACATCCTGTCACCAGCGAACGGCGAGCCAATCATCGTTCCTTCTCAGGACGTTGTATTGGGTCTGTACTATATGACTCGTGACTGTGTTAACGCCAAAGGCGAAGGCATGGTTCTGACGGGTCCTAAAGAAGCTGAACGTGTTTACCGCGCCGGTCTGGCCTCTCTGCACGCACGCGTTAAAGTGCGTATTACAGAAGAGATCAAGAATACCGAAGGTGAATCCATTCACCAGACCACGATTATTGATACCACTATCGGTCGTGCCATCCTGTGGATGATCGTACCGCAAGGTCTGCCTTACTCGATCGTTAACCAGCCTTTGGGCAAGAAAGCGATCTCCAAGATGCTGAACACCTGTTACCGCATCCTGGGTCTGAAGCCGACCGTTATCTTCGCTGACCAGATCATGTACACCGGTTTTGCTTACGCTGCCCGTTCAGGCGCATCCGTAGGTATCGATGACATGGTTATCCCTGCCAAGAAAGCAGAGATCATCGAAGAAGCGGAAACCGAAGTTGCCGAGATCCAGGAGCAGTTCCAGTCTGGTCTGGTAACCGCGGGCGAACGCTACAACAAAGTGATCGATATCTGGGCTGCGGCGAACGAACGTGTTGCCAAAGCGATGATGGAAAACCTGTCGGTTGAAGACGTGGTTAACCGTGACGGCGTGGTGGAACAACAAGTTTCCTTCAACAGCATCTTTATGATGGCCGACTCCGGTGCTCGTGGTTCTGCCGCTCAGATCCGTCAGTTGGCGGGTATGCGTGGCCTGATGGCCAAACCAGATGGCTCCATCATCGAAACGCCAATCACCGCGAACTTCCGTGAAGGTCTGAACGTACTCCAGTACTTCATCTCCACGCACGGTGCTCGTAAAGGTTTGGCGGATACCGCACTGAAAACGGCAAACTCCGGTTATCTGACCCGTCGTCTGGTTGACGTGGCGCAAGACCTGGTGGTTACCGAAGACGACTGTGGTACTCACAACGGCATCATGATGACTCCGGTTATCGAAGGTGGTGACGTTAAAGAGCCACTGCGTGAACGCGTTCTGGGTCGTGTGACTGCCGAAGATGTCATCAAGCCGGGTACGGCTGACATCCTGGTGCCACGTAACACCCTGCTGAACGAGAAGACCTGTGACCTGTTGGAAGAGAACTCTGTCGACAGCGTTAAAGTCCGTTCCGTAGTTAGCTGTGAAACCGACTTTGGTGTGTGCGCCAACTGCTATGGTCGCGACCTGGCACGTGGTCACATCATCAACAAAGGTGAAGCCATCGGCGTTATCGCGGCACAGTCCATCGGTGAGCCGGGTACCCAGCTGACGATGCGTACGTTCCACATCGGTGGTGCGGCATCTCGTGCGGCTGCTGAATCCAGCATCCAGGTGAAAAACAAGGGTACGCTGAAGCTGAGCAATGTGAAGTTCGTTATGAACGCCGCAGGCAAGCTGGTTATTACCTCTCGTAACACCGAACTGAAGCTGATCGACGAATTCGGCCGTACCAAAGAAAGCTACAAAGTGCCTTACGGTTCCGTAATGGGCAAAGGCGATGGTGCAGAAGTTAACGGCGGCGAAACCGTTGCTAACTGGGATCCACACACCATGCCAGTCGTTACCGAGGTGAGCGGTTTCATTCGCTTCGCCGATATGGTTGACGGCCAGACCATTACCCGCCAGACCGACGAACTGACCGGTTTGTCTTCTCTGGTGGTACTGGACAGCGCAGAGCGTACCGGTAGCGGTAAAGACCTGCGTCCGGCACTGAAAATCGTTGATGCCAAAGGCGACGACGTATTGATCCCAGGTACTGATATGCCTGCTCAATACTTCCTGCCAGGTAAAGCGATTGTACAGCTGGAAGATGGCATTCAGATCGGTGCGGGTGATACCCTGGCGCGTATTCCTCAGGAATCCGGCGGTACCAAGGATATTACCGGTGGTCTGCCACGCGTTGCGGATCTGTTCGAAGCACGTCGTCCGAAAGAGCCGGCAATCCTGGCTGAAATCAGCGGGATTATCTCGTTCGGTAAAGAGACCAAAGGCAAACGTCGCCTGGTCATCTCTCCACTGGACGGCAGTGACGCTTACGAAGAGATGATCCCTAAATGGCGTCAGCTCAACGTGTTCGAAGGTGAAATTGTGGAACGTGGTGACGTTGTTTCTGACGGCCCAGAATCTCCACATGACATCCTGCGTCTGCGTGGTGTGCACGCGGTTACCCGCTACATCACCAACGAAGTGCAGGAAGTTTACCGTCTGCAAGGCGTTAAGATTAACGATAAACACATCGAAGTTATCGTTCGTCAGATGCTGCGTAAAGGGACCATCGTTAGCGCTGGTAGCACCGAGTTCCTGGAAGGCGAACAGGCTGAAGTGTCACGCGTTAAGATTGCTAACCGTAAACTTGCTGCTGAAGGCAAGATCGAAGCAACCTTCTCACGTGATCTGCTGGGTATCACCAAGGCTTCCTTGGCGACCGAGTCCTTCATCTCTGCTGCATCGTTCCAGGAAACGACGCGCGTTCTCACCGAAGCGGCAGTTGCCGGTAAACGTGATGAGCTGCGCGGCCTGAAAGAGAACGTCATCGTGGGCCGTCTGATCCCAGCCGGTACCGGTTACGCTTATCACCAGGATCGTATGCGCCGTAAGGCTCTGGGTGAAACTCCGGTTGTTCCGCAGGTCAGCGCGGAAGAAGCGACAGCCAACCTGGCCGAATTGCTGAATGCTGGCAACCTGGGTGGCAGTGACGAATAAGTCACTTCATCCCTGACTGCACGTTAAGCAGTGAATGACTAAAGCCCTGGCTATCCTAGCCGGGGCTTTTTGTTGTACAGTGCTGTAAAGTTAAAATAACGGGACAGGCATGGATACCTCTACATCAGTCAGTGGCAGCAGCCCTGCAAACAGTGAAATAAGCTCATCAACCCAGTATTGCCAAAGCCGGGCACGGCGTGCAGCCTGGGGAAGCTTCGTTGGCGCCGTAGTCGATTGGTACGATTTCCTACTGTACGGAATAGTTGCCGCTTTAGTCTTTAACACTGAATTCTTCCCGCAGGTCAGCCCAACGATGGGCACGCTGGCCGCTTTTGGCACCTTTGGCGTTGGCTTCCTGTTCCGCCCGTTGGGTGGCATGGTGTTCGGCCACTTCGGCGATAAGCTGGGCCGTAAGCGCATGTTGATGATCACCGTCTGGATGATGGGGATCTCTACGGCGTTGATCGGCCTGCTGCCTTCGTTTGATTCGGTCGGTTGGTGGGCTCCAGTCATGCTGGTGGTGCTACGTGCCGTACAAGGGTTTGCCGTGGGGGGCGAATGGGGTGGTGCTGCCTTGCTGGCAGTGGAAAGTGCGCCGAAGAAGCGCAAAGCTTTTTACAGCAGTGGTGTACAAATTGGTTTTGGCGTCGGATTGCTGTTGGCTACCGGCTCGGTATCTCTGGTCAGCAAGTTCACCAGCAACGAGGAATTTATCACCTGGGGCTGGCGTTTACCGTTCCTGTTTAGCCTGTTATTGGTGGCGATTGCCTGGTGGATCCGTAATGGTATGGACGAGTCTCAGGAGTTTGAGGCCAATAAAACCCTGCATACTCGGGCCGAGAAATTACGCAAGTTCCCCATTTTTGAGGCGCTGCGCCAGAATCCCAAGGCCTTCTTGTTGATCATTGCCCTGCGATTCGGTGAATTGCTGACGATGTACATCGTGACGGCCTTTGCCATGAACTACTCGACTACCCATCTTGGCCTATCACGCGATCTGTTCCTGAATATCGGCTTGCTGGTGGGGGCGGTGAGCTGTGTCTCGATCCCGTTCTTTGCCTATTTGGCCGACAGCTTTGGCAGACGGCGGATCTACGTGACGGGAGCATTGATTGGTGTTGCCAGCACGGTACCGTTTTTCATGGCGTTGGAGAGCCGTGATACGGTGATGATTATCTTCTTTGCCATCATGCTGGGGAATATGGCGCATGACATGCTGGTTAGCGTGCAGCAGCCGATGTTCACCGAATTGTTTGGTACTGCCTACCGTTATAGCGGGGCCGGTGTGGGTTATCAGGTTGCCAGCGTGGTCGGCGGTGGCTTCACGCCGTTTATTGCCGTCTTGCTGGTGGAGTTGATGGATGGCTCCTGGCATCTGGTTGCCGCCTATCTGGCGATGGGTTGCCTGCTGTCGGCCATTGTTGGTATGAGAATGAAGCCTCAGGCGGTGGATTGAAACGTTTATCAGGGCGCAGTATATGAGACTACTGATAAACCCAACACGTAGGGGCGCTGCATGCTGCGCCCGTTCAGCCACAGATGGCCACCGGTTGGATAATTAATAAATTAAATCGGGTCGAACATGTTTGACCCCTACAAATTCAGCCCATTGCCAATTTGTCATCAATCTGGTTATGTACAGTGCCTCATAAGGAAAAAGGTTGCATGAGCGAGTGCTGTTAAACAAGGGACAATTTAATGCGCATTCCACAAGCCGCTGCATAGCGTTGCAAAGTGGAGAAGCTAGCATTTGCAACGTTCCTCTCCAGCCGACTCACTGCGGGTTGGCTGACCCCCATTCGTACAGCGATCTCTGTGCTTGTCAGGCCTGACTTAGACTTCATCTCGATCAGCACTGCGCGAAGTTCCTCTTCTCGGCTTTCTTCCTCGTAGGCTTTTTTTACCTCAGGATTAGCAAGAGCTTTGGCCTTAACGTCTGAAAATTTGATACCTTTAACTGTCATCTTTCAGGTCCTCCCATCTTGACTTCGCCAGGGCTATTTCGGCTTTCGGGGTCTTAGGGGATTTCTTTATAAACGTTCTTAAGATGTAGATCTTACGTCTTTTCGCATAAGCAAAAAACGTTCTGGTTAGGTCCTTTCGGCCAACACGTAACTCAAACAATCCACCTTCGATAATACTCGTGTCTGGATATCTTAGTTCCGGTCCTGTAGCTTCCAGCTTTTCAAGTCCTTTAAGAGCCTTGGCCTGCATAACAGGTTCGAGTTCATAAATTTCGCTCTCTGCCTCGGGGTGGAATATCAATTCATACATATAAGCCCCCACAGGTTAATAGTCAACATAACTTATGGGTTATAATAACTCATAAGTTATATTCTATGGGTGAGCCCAATCAAGGAACCGGAAACGTGCGGCCAGTCTCCGCACGCTCCGGCGTTTGGTAAGCAAGGCTATCAGAGGGGAAGATAACCTTGGCTGGCTAGGTTCCGTTAGCCAACATCGCCACTATAACGGTGCCGTTTTAGGGCGCCAGCTTGGCTTTATTGCTTTGCGTAGTGTTTCCAGCACTATTGGTTAGACGGTGCAACCGTTGCAGGCGGTTGCGTAGTGCGTCCCAGATAATCATCCCAATCTTTCCACACCGGCTGTAACCCGGCGCCACTAATGGCTTGTGCCACCTGCTGCGGCGTCCGGCTGTCGTGCGGTTCGAACTGTTCCAGCTCTGGTGGTACATCGTCGGCGTAGCCGCCCGGCTGGGTTTTCGAACCGGCGCTGACGCTGTTGATGGCCACCGGGATCATATGATCGCGGAAGAAGGCCGACTCCCGGGTAGATAATGAAAGTTCCACGTCGGGGGCAAATAGCCGGAAAGCGCAGATCAACTGCACCAATTGCGATTCGCTCATGATCGAGGCTGGTTCAATGCCACCGGCGCAGGGTCGTAGGCGGGGGAACGAGATTGAGTAACGGCTCTGCCAATAGGTCTGCTGTAGATAGAACAGATGCTCCGCCAACAGATAGCAGTCCGTACGCCAACTGCTGGAAAGCCCGATCAGCGCGCCGAGGCCGATCTTATCGATCCCGGCGCGGCCCAATCGATCCGGCGTACTCAGCCGCCAGTGGAAATCCTGTTTCTGTCCACGCAGATGATGCTGCTGATAGGTCGCCGGGTGGTAGGTTTCCTGATAGACCAGCACCCCGTCCAGCCCAAGGGTTTTCAGCTCGGCATAGTCTTGCTGCGCCAGGGGCTGCACCTCCATCATCAGCGAGCTGAAATGGCGGCGAATGGCGGGAATATGCTGGCGGAAGTAATCCATACCGACCTTGCGCTGATGTTCTCCGGCTACCAGCAGCAGATGCTCAAATCCTAACGCCTTGATGGCCGCGCATTCCCGTTCGATCTCTGCCGCATCCAGCGTTTTGCGCTTGAGGTGATTACTCATCGAAAAGCCGCAGTAGGTACAATCGTTGGCGCACAGGTTGGATAGGTATAGCGGCACATAAAAACTCACCACATTGCCGAAACGCTGGCGGGTGAGTTGTTGCGCTCGTTGCGCCAGGGGCTCCAGATAAGCGGCGGCGGCAGGGGAGATGAGCGCCATAAAATCTTCCCGCGTCGGCTTGGCGCTATGCAAAGCCTGCTCAACATCACGTGCCGTTTTGCTGTTAATGCGCAGCGTCAGGTCGTTCCAATCCCAGCCAGATAAACGCTCGCTAAAATCATCGGCCATCAGAGTGCCTCCTCTGAATGGCTGAGGAACGCCGTCAGCGGGCTGGAGGCCGTGGCAATCGTCTGGCGGCTGCCGAGTCCGGCGTTACGTGCCAGCTCACCGGCTTCCAACGCCAAGCGGAAAGCCTGAGCCATTTGCAGCGGATCGCGGGCCACGGCGATGGCGGTATTGACCAGTACCGCATCGGCTCCCAGCTCCATCGCCTCTAATGCATGGCTGGGGGCACCGATCCCGGCGTCAATGACTACCGGAACCTTGGCCTGTTCAATAATGATCTCCAGAAAGTCACGGGTCAGTAATCCACGGTTAGAACCGATCGGGGCACCGAGCGGCATCACGGCGGCACAGCCCACTTCCTCCAACCGTTTGCACAACACCGGATCGGCGCCGCAGTAAGGCAGCACCACAAAACCTTCCTTGACCAGGATCTCTGCTGCCTTGAGCGTTTCGATTGGGTCAGGCAGCAGGTATTTCACCTCAGGATGAATTTCCAGTTTCACCCAGTGGGTGCCCAGCGCCTCGCGTGCCAGCCGGGCAGCGAATACGGCTTCCTCTGCCGTCTTCGCCCCAGAGGTGTTGGGCAGTAGTTTTACGCCCAACCGTTGCAGCGGTGCCAGAATGGCGTCGTTACCGCCGCGCAGATCGACGCGTTTCATTGCCATGGTTACCAGCTGCGAGCCGGAAGCCTGTAGCGCGGCCAGCATTAACTCGGGCGTGGCGAATTTCCCGGTGCCGGTAAACAGGCGTGAAGTAAAAGTGGTATCGGCGATTTTCAGCATGTCAGCCTCCGGCAATCGCTTGAAACAGCAAGATATCATCACCGTCCTGCACCTGACGGGTTGCCCAGTCACCGCGTGGAATGATGACCTGATTGATCGCTAATGCACTGCCTGGCTGGTGGCGCTCTAACTGCTCAAGCAACGCCTGAACGCTCAGCGGTTGTGCCAGCTCCAGTGGTTGGTCATTCAGCGTAATCTTCATGCTGGCCCCCCACAGACGGGACAGGTACTGGCCTTGCTCAGTTGCAAGGTGCTCCAGCTTTGCTGTTTGCCGTCGAACAAACGCAGCTTGCCGCTGAGGGAGGAGGGCATCCCGGCCAGCATTTTGATGGCTTCCAGCGCCTGAAGCGTGCCGATCACACCGACGACCGGGCCAAGTACGCCTGCGGTGCGACAGTTACGCTGTGGTTCGGCTTGCTCGGGGTAGAGGCAGGCATAACAACCGTGGGCATAAGGCGGTTCGATAACCAGTAACTGGCCGCTGAACCCGACCGCGCTGCCGCTGATCAACGGCACATTGGCAGCGATGCAGGCGGCATTGACCGCATGGCGGGTCGCCATATTGTCGCTGCAATCGAGCACCAGATCGGCACGGGTCACGGCATCGTTCAGCGTTGCACCTTGCAGGCGTTGCTCCAGCGCGATCGACTCCACCAGAGGGTTCAGCGCCTGTAAATGATCCTGCGCCAGTTGAGCCTTACTGGCGGCGATATCGCCGGTGCGATACAGAATTTGCCGTTGCAGATTGGTGAGGTGTAGTTGGTCATCATCGGCCAACAGCAGCGTACCCACGCCAGCGGCAGCCAGATACAGCGCCGCCGGGGAACCTAAGCCCCCTAATCCGACGATCAGCACCGTGGCGTGCTTTAGCTTTTCCTGCCCCTCGGGGCCGACGTCTTCCAGCAGCAACTGGCGGCTGTAGCGCAGAAACTCTTGATCATTGAGCATCGCATTACTCCTTGCCTTCAATCAGTTGCAGCAACGTTGCCGTGGCGGCACGCCAGTCCGCAGCCTGGGTGATGGCGCTGACCACGGCTACGCTGCCAACGCCGCACTCCAGCACGGCGGGAACGCGATCGATACTGATCCCACCAATGGCTACCGTTGGGTACTGCGGTATTCCGGCGACGTGGCGTTGCAACTCGGCGAGGCCTTGAGGCTCGGAAGGCATGTCCTTGGTTTGCGTGGGGAAGATATGCCCCAGCGCGATATAGGAAGGTTTGACGGCAATTGCCCGGGCCAGTTCGGCGTCGTCATGGGTGGAAACGCCCAGACGTAACCCTGCTCGATGGATGGCAGCCAGATCGGTAGTAGCCAAATCCTCCTGCCCCAAGTGAACGCCGTAGGCATCATGCTTAATCGCCAGCCGCCAGTAATCATTGATAAACAGCCGTGCCTGATAGTGTTTGCCAAGGGCGATGGCGGCGGCAATATCGGCCTCCACCTGTTCATCGGGCAGATCTTTGATGCGTAATTGGATGGTGGTGACGCCTGCCTCCAGCAGGCGGGCGATCCATTCAACGCTGTCGACGACCGGGTATAAACCCAGCTTGTGTGGCGTTGCGGGGAAGGGCGTAGTGAGGTTAGTCATTGTTCACCTCTTCCTGCAAGTTGGCTGCGCTATGGTACAGCTCGCTACCGCGTGAGCGGAATTCGGCAGACATTTTCTCCATGCCGGTCAGTTGTACTTCGATCGGCTTGGCAGCCTCCTGTGCGGCGGCATAGTCGCGGACTTCCTGGGAAATTTTCATTGAACAGAACTTTGGTCCGCACATCGAGCAGAAGTGGGCGATCTTGCCGGATTCCTGCGGCAGTGTTTCGTCGTGATAGGCACGGGCGGTTTGTGGATCCAGCGCCAGGTTGAACTGATCTTCCCAACGGAATTCAAAGCGCGCCTTGGACATGGCGTTATCGCGGATCTGTGCGCCTGGATGGCCTTTCGCCAGATCGGCGGCGTGAGCGGCGATCTTGTAGGTGATTAGCCCCTGTTTGACATCTTCCTTGTTCGGCAAGCCCAGGTGTTCTTTTGGCGTCACGTAGCAAAGCATCGCGCAGCCGAACCAGCCGATCATCGCCGCGCCGATCCCGGAGGTGAAATGGTCGTAACCTGGTGCGATATCGGTGGTCAATGGCCCAAGCGTATAAAACGGCGCTTCATGGCAGTGCTCCAGTTCTTCAGTCATGTTGCGGCGGATCATCTGCATCGGCACGTGGCCTGGGCCTTCGATCATCACCTGTACGTCATATTCCCAGGCAATCTTGGTCAGTTCGCCCAGTGTGTGCAGTTCGGCGAATTGCGCTTCGTCGTTGGCATCCTGGATCGAGCCTGGGCGCAGGCCGTCGCCGAGTGACAGTGAAACATCGTAGGCGGCGCAAATTTCGCAGATCTCACGGAAGTGCTGATAAAGGAAGTTTTCCTGATGATGCGACAGACACCACTTCGCCATGATCGAACCGCCACGGGAGACGATGCCGGTCAGGCGTTTGGCGGTCATCGGCACATAGCGCAGTAAGACCCCGGCGTGAATGGTGAAGTAATCGACTCCTTGCTCGGCCTGTTCCAGCAGGGTATCGCGGAACATCTCCCAGGTCAGGTTCTCGGCCACGCCGTTCACTTTCTCCAGCGCCTGATAGATCGGCACCGTACCAATCGGCACCGGGCTGTTGCGCAGGATCCATTCGCGGGTTTCGTGGATATAGCGGCCAGTAGAGAGATCCATCACGGTGTCGGCACCCCAGCGGGTTGACCACACCAGTTTTTCGACTTCTTCCTCGATCGAGGAAGTGACCGCCGAGTTGCCGATGTTGGCATTCACCTTCACCAGGAAATTACGGCCAATAATCATCGGCTCGGATTCCGGGTGGTTGATGTTGGCGGGGATGATGGCGCGGCCAGCGGCCACTTCCTGGCGGACAAACTCCGGCGTGATGTTTTCCGGCAGGTTAGCGCCCCAGCTTTGGCCAGGATGCTGATGACGCAGCACTTCACCACGAATGCGTTCACGGCCCATATTTTCGCGGATGGCGATAAACTCCATCTCTGGTGTGACAATACCGGCGCGGGCATAGTGCAGTTGAGTCACGCATTTCCCCGGCAGGGCCTTACGGGGCAGCGGCAGGTGTTCAAAACGCAGATGGTCTAGGCCTTCATCGGCCAGACGCTGCTGGGTGAAGCCGGAGCTAACGCCGCTCAACGTTGCCGTATCGGCACGTTCTACGATCCAGCCCGCACGAATTTTTTCCAATCCCTTATGTACGTCGAGCACGGCTTGCGGATCGCCGTACGGGCCTGCGGTGTCATATACCGGAATGGCTTCGTTCTGCTCATACTGCGGCTGGTCTTTACTGCCGCCGATCAGCGTTGGGCTGAGTTGGATTTCACGCATCGGCACCTGAATATCACTGCGTGAGCCAGCGAGATAGATCCGTTGTGAGTTGGGGAAGGTTACGCCTTGCAGAGAGTCGATAAAGTTTTGCGCGGCCTCGCGTTGTTGTTTACGGGCACGAGGTTGGTTCACGGTAGACATAGCAAATTCCTATCAGTGTAGTGATGTAGGGAAAATTGCTTGTCTGGAGCTCGGAGGGAGTAATGATGGTAGCCGGTAAGGCAGGCGCAGCCCCTGACGGGAGCATCTTGCCTATGGCGATAGATTACTCTTGTTCCCTTCGCGGGTATTAACCCGATCAGGTTCCGCGGATCCCGAATTAACGGTCTCAGCCTGGCTGATTTAAGGCAATATCAGCGCTAGGCACTCCGACAAGAGCCCTCAGTATAAGAGGGAGTACAAAAACTACAACCCCCGCATTAGGCAGGATGTGGCAGAGACTCAGTATTGTTGCTCCCCGGTTGGCCCTGCTGCCAGGTTTCTGCCGCCAGTTGGATCAACTGATCTTCCAAAGCGAAACGCGAGGCCAAGGCTTCGCCAATGTCTGACAACGCCTGATTGAGTTCGACACACACATCATCGATATCGGCTTCGGTATAGCGGTCATGGAACTCCATCACGGTTTCGGTATTGGCCTGTAATTTCGGATAGAACTTGGTGGTCAGCGCCATTTTTGGGCTGGCGGAACCCTCCACTTGTTTGATAATTTTGTCATAAATGTGAAAATGTCCGGCAGAGAGATAATCCACCAGATTATGGCAAAAGTTCTCCAGCGCTTTTTCGTTCAGCGGCGTATGCTTTTCTTTGTTGGGTTTAATGCCGACCAAACTGCAATAGGCAACCAGCTGCTGCTTGCGTGCCTGCAACCATTGATCGACTAATTCATTACTGCCACCAACGCGCTGAGTCAGGCTTTCCAATCGGTTGAGCATGGTTGACTCCGTGTGTAAGAGAAAAGAGAAAGAAAAGTAAGTTAATAAAATGTAACAAAGACCATTCCTAGATTGCCAGTGAAGCAGAGGTTGTGCAACAACATATGGAACTTGCATTAACGGGTAACGAAAACGGCTGGTGGATCGTCAGCCATGAAAGCAAAATTTGGTTACCAAACGGTGAATTACCCTTTGGTTCTGCCGCATTTTTTTCCTTACAAGGCCGCTCGGCTCGGCAGATTGGTGAATGGGAGGGGGCAACGGTCTGGCTGGTGCGCCAACCCATGGCCAAAGATATGGGCTCGGTGCGGCAATTGCTCAGCCTCGATCGCGGGCTGTTCCAGCTGGCCGGGCGCGGTGTGCAACTGGCCGACTTTTATCGCTCGCATCAGTTCTGCGGCTACTGTGGCCATGAAATGCACCTCAGCCGCACGGAAAGTGCCTGCCTGTGTAATCACTGCCGTGAACGTTATTACCCGCAGATTGCCCCTTGCGTGATTGTCGCTATCCGCCGCAATGACGAGATCCTGCTGGCACAGCATGTGCGCCATCGCGGCGGTATTCATACCGTGCTGGCCGGTTTTGTCGAGGTGGGTGAAACGCTGGAAAGTGCCGTGGCGCGCGAGGTCATGGAAGAGAGCAATATCGCCATCACCAACCTGCGTTATGTCACCTCGCAGCCTTGGCCGTTCCCCCATTCGCTGATGATGGCGTTTATGGCGGAGTATCACAGTGGTGAACTGCGTCACGATCCGAAAGAGTTGCTCAATGCGGGCTGGTATCGCTATGACCAATTGCCTATGCTGCCACCTCCAGGTACCGTGGCGCGCCGTCTGATCGAGGACACCGTGGCGCTGTGCCGGGCAGAATAAGGTACAATGGCGGCAGATAATCAAGGGAGCCCAAGAAATGAATGAGTTGAAGAACGATCGCTACCTGCGCGCGCTGTTGCGCCAACCGGTAGATCTCACCCCTGTATGGATGATGCGCCAGGCCGGTCGTTATTTGCCAGAGTACAAAGCCACCCGTGCTCAGGCCGGGGATTTCATGTCGTTGTGCAAAAACGCCGAACTGGCCTGCGAGGTGACCTTACAGCCTCTGCGCCGTTATGCGCTGGACGCCGCCATCCTGTTCTCCGACATTCTCACCATTCCTGATGCCATGGGGCTTGGGCTCTACTTCGAGACTGGGGAAGGTCCGCGTTTCTCTTCACCAATCACCTGTCGTGCCGACGTAGAGAAGTTACCAGCGTTCGATCCGGAAGATGAACTGGGCTATGTGATGAACGCGGTGCGCACTATCCGCCGTGAGCTGAAGGGTGAAGTACCGCTGATTGGTTTCTCCGGTAGCCCGTGGACGTTGGCGACCTATATGGTCGAAGGCGGCAGCAGCAAGGCGTTCACCAAGCTGAAGAAAATGATGTACGCCGAGCCGCAGACGCTGCACCTGCTGCTGGATAAGCTGGCGGACAGCGTCATTCTTTATCTCAACGCCCAGATCAAGGCTGGTGCGCAGTCCGTGATGGTGTTCGACACCTGGGGCGGCGTGCTGACGGGCCGTGATTACCGCGAATTCTCGCTGCACTACATGCATAAAATTGTCGATGGTCTGCTGCGTGAAAACGACGGACGCCGCGTGCCGGTGACGTTGTTCACCAAAGGCGGCGGCCAGTGGCTGGAAGCGATGGCGGCCACCGGTTGCGATGCGCTGGGCCTGGACTGGACTACCGATATTGCCGATGCGCGCCGCCGCGTGGGCGATAAAGTCGCTCTGCAAGGCAACATGGACCCTTCGATGCTGTATGCGGCACCGGAGCGCATTGCCCAGGAAGTGGAAACCATTCTGGCCGGGTTTGGCCAGGGCGAAGGTCACGTATTTAACCTTGGCCACGGCATTCATCAGGATGTGCCACCGGAACATGCCGGTGCGTTCGTTGAAGCGGTGCATGCGTTGTCGGCCAAATACCACCGCTAAACCGCAAGGAGACGCTGTGATAGATACTCAGGCTCTGCGCGCCGAACAGTTACGGCGCGCCGGGGAAGTCATTCGTCACGATGATTTTCTGCAAGACCCACCGGCGTTTATTGCCGGT
Source organism: Serratia sp. H1w (assembly GCF_000633355.1). Taxonomy (GTDB): domain Bacteria; phylum Pseudomonadota; class Gammaproteobacteria; order Enterobacterales; family Enterobacteriaceae; genus Chania. Next base: position 5,806 of record NZ_AYMQ01000089.1, on the reverse strand, counting down.
GCGGACGTCGGTTTTGAGCAAGAGGGCGCGGTTACACGCGCCGCCATTGCTATCCTGCGCTATCCTTCACTGGAACTGGTGGAGTATCAGATCGCCCGTATCAGTACCACCATGCCCTATATCCCCGGTTTTCTCTCGTTTCGCGAGTATCCGGCGTTGATCGCCGCCTGGGAACAGCTGCAACAGAAACCTGACCTGATCTTCGTCGATGGCCACGGCATTTCCCATCCAAGGCGCTTGGGGGTTGCCAGCCACTTTGGCCTGCTGGTGGACGTACCGACCATTGGCGTGGCGAAGAAGCGTTTATGTGGTAAATTTTCCCCGCTGGACGCTACCGTTGGCTCGCTGGCCGCGCTTGAGGATAAGGGCGAACAGCTGGGATGGGTATGGCGCAGCAAGGAACGTTGTAACCCGCTGTTTATTGCTACGGGCCATCGTGTTGGCACCGACAGCGCCCTGGCCTGGGTACAGCGCTGTATGGCAGGCTACCGCTTGCCGGAACCTACGCGTTGGGCCGATGCCATAGCTTCACGCCGTCCGGCCTTTATACGCTGGCTACAGCAGCATCCGGAGGTGTCGCAATGAGCGATTTCGGGTACACTGCGCGGCAGATAACGAGTAAGAGAGTAGACCATGCTACGTAACCCGATCCATTTACGCTTGGAAAAGCTGGAAAGCTGGCAGCATTTGACCTTTATGGCCTGCCTGTGCGAGCGTATGTACCCGAATTACCAGATGTTCTGTCTACAGACGGAGTTTGGCGACCCGGCGGTTTATCGCCGCATCCTGGATCTGATCTGGGAAACGCTGGTGGTGAAAGACGCCAAGGTCAACTTCGACAGCCAGCTGGAGAAGTTGGAAGAGGCGATCCCGTCGGCAGAAGATTACGATCTTTACGGCGTTTACCCGGCAATCGATGCCTGTATCGCATTAGGGGAACTGATCCATTCGCGCCTCAGCGGTGAAACGCTGGAGCACGCCATTGCCATCAGCGAAACCTCAATTCGCACCGTGGCGATGTTGGAAATGACCCAGGCCGGTAAAGAAATGACCGACGAAGAGCTGAAAATTCTGCCTGCCGTTGAGGAAGAATGGGACATTCAATGGGAGATTTTCCGCCTGTTGGCTGCCTGCGAAGAGCGTGATCTGGATCTGATCAAAGGGTTACGATCTGACCTGCGCGAGGCCGCGGTAAGTAACATTGGGATAAATTTAACGCAATAAGGCAAGAAAACGTGATTTAACGTCTGATTTGTCGTGCCTTAAGGCTTCACATCCGCACCCTGTCTGGTCTACATTTGGGGGGCGAAAAAAAAGTGGCTATCGGTGCGTGTATGCAGGAGAGTGCTGTCCATCGGCATATCCGTCGCACTCGATGCTTTGCAAACGATAAACACACTGTAAGGATAACTTATGAACAAGACTCAACTGATTGATGTAATCGCAGACAAGGCTGACCTTTCTAAAGCTCAAGCTAAGCTGGCTCTGGAATCAACCCTGGCTGCCATTACTGAGTCTCTGAAAGAAGGTGATGCAGTACAATTGGTTGGTTTCGGTACTTTCAAGGTAAACCATCGTAGCGAGCGCACTGGCCGCAACCCACAGACTGGTAAAGAAATCAAAATCGCAGCCGCTAACGTGCCTGCGTTCGTTTCTGGTAAAGCACTGAAAGACGCGGTTAAGTCTTAATCGCGTGTTGCAGAAAGGTTTAAACAGGGGGGCGTCGGCGCCCCTTTTGTTTATTCAACGGGCACTCATGGCGGTTACGGTTGTCGCTGCCTTGAGTGCTTGTAGTTTCCGGTCTGCCCCACCGACCTTTACCGCCAGCGGCTTTGTGGCCGATCAGGGGGTAATGCGAGTGTGGCGTCTGGATGACGGCCAGCAGCAGCCTGTGGCGCTGTTGAGTGTCTACAGCCCTTATCGCGGGCCAGGCACCGTCTCTACGCTGTATGAATATCAGAATGGTGTGCTGTACCAAATCAAACGCACCGATGCGGATGGTGATCGCGATTCCATTCAGCTGCGTTTCACCGCCAACGGTACGGTCAGCTTTATGCAACGCCAACTGGCTACCCAACGTCAGAAGCTCTCCAGCGATGAAATCGTGCTCTACCAATATCAGGCGCGGCGGATGCTGGAAGTGAGCGATGCGCTTAATGCCGGCCGGGTACGGTTGTTACAAGGGCACTGGCAACAAGGCGCAGTGAAGCTGTGCAACGGCGAAGTCGTGAAACCGGGTCTGGACCAACAGGCCGAAGAGTGGATCGCACGGCGTGCGGCCAACAGCAGTCAGCCAGTGAGTGTAGCCTGGTTGGATGGGCCGGAAGGTCGTGAGCTGTTACTGGTGGCCAATAGCGACTTCTGCAGTTGGGAACCCACCAAAGATACCCTGTAGCCAATAAAAAAGGCCCTGCGAACAGAGCCTGAATTTAACGGGGCCGCCGATTACTGCTCGCGTGCGATAGCGCGGTAGCCAATATCCTTGCGGCAGAAACTGCCCTGCCACTGAATACCTTCCGCTAACTGATAGGCTAACTGCTGAGCTTGTGCCACCGTTGCGCCCAATGCCGTCACGCACAGAACGCGCCCGCCGTTGGTCACAACGTCATTGCCTTGCATACGCGTACCGGCATGGAACACTTTGCCGTTGGCGTCTTCATGCTGAGGTAAGCCGTGGATCACATCCCCTTGGCGATAATCCGCAGGGTAACCACCCGCAGCCAACACGACGCCAAGGGCAGGGCGTTCGTCCCACTCGGAAGTCTTTTCACCCAGTTTACCTTCAGCCCCTGCCAGGCAGAGCTCAACCAGATCGGAGCGCAGACGCAGCATGATTGGCTGGGTTTCCGGATCGCCAAAGCGGCAGTTGAATTCGATTACCTTGGGCTGCCCGTCGGCAGAAATCATCAGGCCTGCGTACAGGAAACCGACATAGGTGTTACCTTCCGCTGCCATGCCGCGAACGGTTGGCCAGATCACTTGGTCCATCACGCGCTGGTGGATTTCATCCGTAACTACTGGCGCAGGGGAATAAGCGCCCATCCCACCGGTATTCGGGCCGGTATCGCCGTCACCTACGCGTTTATGATCCTGGCTGGTCGCCATCGGCACCACGTTTTCACCGTCTACCATGACGATAAAGCTGGCCTCTTCGCCATCAAGAAACTCCTCGATCACGATGCGGTGCCCGGCGTTGCCAAAAGCGTTGCCCGCCAGCATATCCTGGATCGCGTCTTCGGCTTCCTGCAACGTCATGGCGACGATCACACCTTTACCTGCTGCCAGACCGTCGGCCTTGATGACAATCGGTGCGCCTTGGCTACGTACATAGGCCAGTGCAGGTTCAACTTCGGTAAAGTTCTGGTAGCTGGCGCTAGGAATGGCGTGGCGTGCCAGGAAGTCTTTGGTGAAGGCTTTGGAGCCTTCAAGCTGTGCGGCGGCCTGTGAAGGGCCAAAGATTTTCAACCCGGCAGCCTGGAAGGCATCTACCACGCCGATCACTAATGGTGCTTCCGGGCCAACAATGGTCAGACCGATGGCATTGTCTTTGGCAAAGGCAATCAGCGCCGGAATATCGGTTGGGGCGATATCGACGTTGGTCAGATTGCTTTCCAGCGCGGTGCCCGCATTACCCGGTGCAACAAAGACCTTATCTGCCAATGGCGATTGGGCCGCTTTCCAGGCCAGCGCATGTTCACGCCCGCCGTTGCCAATAATTAGAATATTCATCAGGTGCTCCATAAACGGCGTGCGCACCTGGCGCACGCAGCAAAAAGGATTAATGGCGGAAGTGGCGCATGTCGGTAAAGATCATCGCGATGCCATGTTCGTTGGCTGCGGCAATCACTTCATCATCACGGATTGAACCTCCCGGTTGGATCACGCAAGTAATGCCAACGGCCGCTGCGGCATCAATGCCGTCACGGAACGGGAAGAAGGCGTCGGATGCCATGGCGGAGCCTTTGACTTCCAGGCCTTCGTCAGCGGCTTTGATCCCGGCGATCTTGGCGGAGTAAACGCGGCTCATCTGGCCGGCACCTATGCCGATGGTCATGTTGTCGCGGGCATAGACGATGGCATTGGATTTAACGAACTTGGCCACCTTCCAGCAGAACAGCGCATCACGCAGTTCCTGGGCAGTCGGCTGGCGTTCGGATACCACGCGCAAATCGGCTTCGGTCACCATACCCAGATCGCGGTCCTGCACCAACAGGCCACCGTTAACACGCTTGAAGTCCAGCCCGCTGACGCGCTGTTGCCATTGACCACAGGCCAGCACGCGCACGTTCTGTTTCGCCGCCAGCAGAGTGCGAGCTTCTTCGCTAATGCTTGGGGCGATGATCACCTCAACGAACTGACGGCTGATGATCGCCTGCGCCGTTTTGGCATCCAGCTCACGGTTGAAGGCGATGATACCGCCAAAGGCCGAGGTTGGATCGGTTTGATAGGCGCGCTCATAGGCGGCAAACAGGTTCTCACCAATCGCTACGCCACAAGGGTTGGCATGTTTGACGATCACGCAGGCCGGCTCGGCAAACTCTTTGACACATTCCAGCGCCGCATCGGTATCGGCGATGTTGTTGTAGGAAAGCGCTTTGCCCTGCAACTGGTCGGCGGTGGCAACGGAGGCCTCCTGCAAATTCTCTTCTATATAGAAGGCGGCTTGCTGGTGGCTGTTCTCACCGTAACGCATATCCTGCTTCTTGATGTAGTTGAGATTCAGCGTACGTGGGAAGCGGCCGGAAGGTTGTTCGGTCTCACCGTGATAAGCCGGTACCAAGGCACCGAAGTAGTTGGCGATCATGCTGTCATACGCGGCGGTATGCTCGAATGCCTTGATAGCCAGATCGAAACGGGTTGGGTACAACAGTGAACCGTTGTTGTTATCCATCTCGGTGATCACGGCGGCGTAGTCGCTGCTCTTGACCACGATGGCCACGTCTTTATGGTTCTTGGCAGCCGAGCGCACCATGGTTGGGCCACCGATATCGATATTCTCGACGGCGTCTTCCAGCGAGCAATCCGGACGTGCCACGGTTTGCGCGAAGGGATAGAGGTTTACCACCACCATATCGATTGGCTGGATCGCATGTTGTTCCATGATGGCATCATCCTGACCCCGGCGGCCCAGAATGCCACCGTGCACTTTCGGGTGCAGGGTTTTGACTCGTCCGTCCATCATCTCCGGGAAGCCGGTGTAGTCGGAAACTTCGGTAACAGGCAGACCGGCGTCGGCCAGCAGGCGGGCGGTGCCACCGGTGGAGAGTAGTTCGACGCCTCTCTGGGAGAGGGCTTCGGCAAATTCAACGATACCGGCTTTGTCGGACACGCTGAGCAGGGCCCGGCGGATTGGACGAGGTTGTTGCATGGTTTTATCCCTTGGCTTTGAGTCGCAATATAAGAGCGTTACGTGGATCTCCACCTTGTGGCTTCTTATATAGAGGAGATTTCTTCCTATATAGAGAAGGAAAGGAACAGATTCAGGTAGCGCCCCGGTAAAACGGGGATTGTTTCGTCGCGGGGAATTGTAGCGAAAACGTTTGCGTGGCGCTCGTAAATTTTCCATCCAAATGCGTTCTGTGGATAAGTTGGTGCATAACCGGGTATAAGGACGGGTTTTGCTGTGGAATGCAGCAAACGGTGTTTTTTGTTGAAAATACCTGTTGCGGCCTGCGTGGAACTCCCTATAATGCGCCTCCATCGACACGGAACATGTGAACAACTTCACGATGTATTCGAAGTTCGACAGAGAAAAAAACCTGAAAATTAGGGGTTGACTCTGAGAGAGGAAAGCGTAGTATACGCC
>NZ_AYMQ01000088.1 GCF_000633355.1 Serratia sp. H1w | reverse complement strand
GTTTTCCACTGACGTGTTCATCCGTTAACGCCAGGTTTGGGGATATAAGTGCGCAACCAGGCTGTCAGGCGTTCCGGCGGCATTGGATGTGCAAACAGAAAACCCTGTTTTTCATCAATGCCGACCTGGTCAAGAAAGCTGTTTTCTCCTTCTGTTTCAACGCCTTCTGCAATAACCCGACAGTGAAGTGCGTCAGCCATGCTCACGACAGTCTGTACCAGTGATTGGAGAACAGGGTTGTTGTCCACGCCTTGCACCAGGCTTTTATCCAGTTTGATGGCATCAAATCGGATAACAGACAGCCGCGCCAGCGAAGAATACCCTGTACCAAAATCATCCAGATGTAACTGTGCGCCCAGCGCCCGCAATCGCGCCAGGATTTCCTGTGTGCGGCCCTCATCTTCGCATGCCGCACTTTCCGTCAGTTCGAAATCCAGTGGACACTGTGCAAGGCCGTTTTCTTTCAGTGCGATACGCACATCATCAATGAGGGTGTCATTGGCCAGTTGTTTTACAGAAAGATTTATGGCAACCCGAACATTGACCCCTTGTTGTTGCCAGGACGCGACCTGTCGGGTGACCGTACGCAATACCCAATGTCCTAATGGAACGATGAGACCCGACGTTTCGGCACAGGGGATAAACTCTGATGGCAGCAGCATGCCCAGCTCCGGTGAATACCAGCGTACCAGCGCTTCTACGCCCTGGACGTCTCCGGTCAGACTGACCACCCGGGGTTGGTAGTACATGACCAACTGGTGACAGACAATAGCCTGGTGCAGGTGTGACTTTATCCATATCAATCGGGGTTTGGTAAGGCGCGGTTCGCCCTCGGATGGGGTCAGGGCCGGGGGGGACTCGCTGAACTTTCGAATGACCGCTGATAGGCCCCCTTTGGGGGGAAAGTTGTCTAGAGCGGACCAAGGCAACCCGATATGGGGGACGGGGTGTTCGGTTATTACCTGGGTGACAAGCTCTGGGAGAGCAACGGTCGAAGACTCGGCGTGGACATGGGCGCTCCCCATCCAGATTCTGTCGGTCTTGCGTCCTTTTAAGTACAGGCAAAACGGTTCGTTATCCTGCTGGATAAGAAGGTCCAGTTCTACGCTGTTCTCATCCAGATGGTAAACCCTGAGAAGCTGGAGGGTATCGAGCGGCAGGACAAGGTGTCGTGTCCATTTGGCGGCCGTCAAGGTCAGGGCAGGATGATCCTGACTCCATTGCCACAAGAGTGTAAAACGGGTCAGAGAGCGTTCAGAGAGGGCAGGGTGACAATGAACGGTGAGCATGACGACCTCTTTTAAAACCGAATGGAGCATGGGCCTGTGACAAGTGGTATCTGTGATTTCTCTTGCCGTATTAATACCGCGTTTTTATACCTGAGCTTTTAAACGACATGACTGGCAACATGTCGTTTTTTTGTTGCGTAATGTATTTGATAATGAAGGTTAAATGCCCCACCTTAAAATAGAGCCTCAGTCAATCAATTAAACAGGTGTATGTATATTCCCCTAAGTCACTGGCGTCAAGTTTATTTATCATCGGGGTATTTACGTACCAGGAAACGGTATTTTAGTAAGAAAGAGAGTAATCAAATTGTTAGCAGATTGTATGATGACTTCTATCGCAACGGGGAAAAACTGTCACGTCAATTATGCATTGGCGATGCGTAAAGCAGCTTTTCTTGTTGATTCTGTACATAAAACGCTCTCATTAGGGGCGCTTGGGTAGAGGTGGGGAGTGGTTTAAATCGTTGAACATTAAGTATTATTAAAAATCAAATACCATTTCGATCGTTTGTCCCGATCAATATTGCAATCATGATAGGTTTCAACTATCATGTGTTACTTATCGATCGTTATAAACAATTTAACTTTATGTAAATGTGAGGTTAGTATGATTAGGAGAAAATGCTATTCATCGTTAGTGGTCGCAACTAAAATAGTTCACACTCCATACGGAAAATGATGATAGTTAAAAAAACGAAATGATGAATATCAAAAAAATTAATTAAGGCGCCCCTGCCCATTAAATAATGGGGTGTTTTTCATGGCCTTTTTTTAGTGGTGGAAAGTTCCAGTCATACGCCAATCAAATAAGTGTAAAGCTAATTGATTGGCGGTTTTTTTATGCAAGCAAAGTGCTTGTTATTACATCATGTCAATCCTGGGAAATAATTCCAGGGTTGATTGTGTGTGTGGCGAAGTGATGCCATATCCAGTACCGGTTCTCCCGGGAAATACCGTTTAGTTCTCAATCTATAAGGAAATACGATGCGCAAGAATCTGTTAACCCTGACCCCGGCTGCCCTGTTGCTTCTCGCAGTTGCCGGTGGCGCCCAGGCCGCTTCCAACGCCCAGATCACCATTACCGGTACCGTCGTTGCGGCTACCTGTGATGTCAGCCTCTCCACCAACAACCTGGATCTGGGCAACTACACGCCAGCCCAGTTTACCGGCGTAGCCACGCCCATTCCTGCCAGCCAGCACCCGTTCACGGTAGGCCTGAGCAACTGCCAGACTCCACTGGCGGCATCAGACGCTGCTGGTCTGGTGGTGACCGGCCAGACCCTGGCGGGTAACACGAACATGTTCAACACCACCGGCACCAACACCGGCGTGATGTTGCGTCAGGCTTCTGCGCCTGCGGGGACCTATATTTCCAACGGCGACAAACTGACGGTAGCGACGGCGGGGACAACCCCTTCTGCCGCTGATTTCAATGGCCAGACGCTGAGCCTGACCGCCGGCCTGGCATCGACCAGCACCACCGGTGTGAATATCGGTGCAGTCAATGCCCCGATCCTGTTCAGCTTTGCCTACAACTGATTGTCTCCTTGTGTCAGGTGGGCTTCGGCCCACCTTTTTATCCAGGTATTGTCTGAGGTTCAGGAGCTGTGACATGCCCCGCATTCTCGTGCTGTTATCAATGCTGTCTTCCCTGTTCACGTTTTCTGTCGCTGCCCAGAATGGCGGTTTTGGCATCAATGCCACCCGCCTGATTTACCCTCAGGGGGTCGACAGCATCAGCGTGACCGTGCGCAACACCCTCACCAGTCAACCTTATCTGGTACAGGCCCGTGTGAGCGCGTCGCAGGAGAGCTACAGCCCGGCACCGTTTACGGTCCGACCGCCGCTGTTTCGCCTGGAGCCGAGCAGCGTCAACCAGATGCGCATTGTGATACAGGGCGCCAGTCTGCCTGCCGACCGTGAGTCGGTCTTCTATCTTCATGCCAGTGCCATTCCGGCCAGTGCGACACCACAGTCCGACAGTCAGCGGGCCGGGGTGCATGGCGCAGCCCAGTTTGGCGTTGGCAACATCATCAAGCTGTTTTACCGTCCCGCCTCGTTGCCGTCATCGTCACGGGCGGCGCAGCAAAGCCTGCAGTTTACCCGCGTCAGCGGTGGACTGCAGGTCAGCAACCCGTCGCCATATTTTGTCAGCTTTGCCCGCGTCCAGGTCGGTGAGCAGGTGCTGAAGCTGGATACGCCGTCCGCGCTGATGCTGGCGCCGTTTGGCAGTCATACCTTCCCGATGAAGACCGTCGCGGGTCAGGTACGGTGGCAGACCATCAACGATGAAGGGGGGCTGAATGCGTTTACTCAATCCTTGCCGTAATGCCGTTCTGTTGCTGGGCACCCTGGTCCTGGGAGGCAGTGTCGCCATGCCGGTGCGGGCGGTGACGCTCAACTTCTCCGCGGTCCTGATGCCGGGTACGTGCACTTTCAGTCTGGACAAGAGCATTCTGCCGCTGGGGACGGTCACGCAACCGCAACTTCAACCCGCGACACTGGTTGCCGCCGAGCCCTTTACGCTGCGGGTGCAGGGCTGCAGTGGCACGGATGCGGCCTTGGCGCCGGTAGTCAACATCACCGGAGACGGGATGACCCAGGACGGCCGCTGGCTGTTCCGTGCCACGGATTCTGTGGCAACCGGTGTTGGCGTGATGCTGGTCGAGACGGATGCACCACCGCCCTACAGTGCGACAGAAGTCAGGAATAATGATGATATCCCCCTGGCGGCAAAGGGCGTCAATCCGGTCGACCAGAACCTGATGTTCTATGCCGGAATGACCTGCGGCAGCACGGGATGTGGCAGCGTGCAGGTTGGGGGATTGACCGCCCGCGTCACGTTCAGTCTGGCCTACCGCTGAGGCAAAACCATGTGCACATTTCTTTTCAGCCCGAGTGGCGCGCTCGCGGTGGTGACCGGTGGTCTGTTGCTGGCGTCCGGTGTCACGCTGGCCGCGCCGTCGCCCGGCAGTCCTGGCGGTGTAAGCCTGAGTCAGACCCGAGTGGTGTTTCTGTCCACCGACAAGGCGCAGACCCTGGCGATAAAAAATACTGACAGCCGGGTCTACCTCATCCAGAGCCGGGTACAGATGACCCCGGACGAGACGACGGCGGCACCGTTTGTGGTGACGCCGCCACTGTTTACCCTGCAGCCGGACAACCGTCAGTTGTTGCGTATTGTGGCGCAGGGCGATGAACACCCCAAAGACCGCGAGTCGGTATTTTACCTGTCGGTGCTGGCCATTCCGGCACGGGAGGGGAAAGACATCGCGCCCGTACAGGTGTCGATGGGCATGCGGTTTGTCATCAAGCTGTTTTATCGCCCGGCAGGGTTGCAGGAGAGTATGGAAACGACGGCCTGCCGGTTGCGGTTCATGCCGGTGCCCGGCGGACTCCGGGTAGAGAACCCGACCCCTTATTTTCAGACGCTGGGCCACCTGACGTTCAACGGCACGCCGGTCAATATGGATGTGTCTGCGTCGATGCTGGCGCCCTTCGGGAGCGTGCGCTATCGGGTCACGGGCACGTCAGGGCAGGCCGACTGGCAGACGGTGACCGACTACGGCGGCCTGTCTGCACGTTGCCGACAGACTGTTCCATCCACACAGGAAACATCATGACGCTGTTATATCGTTTGTTCTGCCCATTGCGCACCTGTATTCGTGGGGCGGTTCTGTTGTCGGCCATATTCCTGTTGGCAGGTGCGCAGGCCGCCCCGGAGGCAGCCGCAAAAGCGACCATGACCGACAACGTCGAGCCGAAGGGGATTTCCTTTTATGTGCTTCGTGTGATTTATCCCGAGAGTGAGAGGAAAGGGGTCACCCTGACGGCCTATAACAAGACCGATCGCCCTTACCTGATGCAGTCGCGAATAAGACCGGTGGACCCGGCAACCGGCAACGTAGACATGAGTGAGAAAGGTGCAACTGCGACGGCCATGCCCTTTATCGTCACGCCGCCGCTGGCCCGTCTGGAGGCCAATGGGGAACTGACCCTGCGCATCCGGCGCAATGACGAAGTCCTGCCTTCGGACCGGGAGTCGGTGTTCTTTATTTCCATGAAGGCTATTCCGTCACAGACGGCACCGGAAGCGCGCAGTCAGGATGCGCAGCAGATGGTGCTGACGGTCGTCAGCAATATCAAGGTGTTCTACCGTCCGGAGGGGTTGAACAAGCGTGCGCTGGTCGACACCGATGTGGCGTCGAAACTGCGTTTCCGGCGGGATGGGAACCGGCTGATTGCCGATAACCCGACGCCGTACTGGCTGACATTCTCCCGACTGAAGGTGGGGACGGCAGCGCTGGACAAGGCGCAACTGCGTCTGATGGTGCCGCCTTTTGGTAAACAGGTCTATTCCTTCCCTGCGGTAACAGCAGGGAGTGTGACGTGGCAACTGATTGATGAAGATGGCTGGGATACCCCCATCCAGCAACGTCCGCTGTAGTTTTTCGCCATTGCGACAGATATGTCGCAATGGGGGGACAAGACTTTCGTTAGGGATGCGATAACAATAATGAAAATGATGACGACGGCAAAAGCACGACAGACAGAGAAAGCGCTACTGCCTGTCTTGACGGCAGCGGCCCTGCTGGTTGGTGGCGGCCCGGTCCAGGCGCGGGACTACTTTGACCCGGGTCTGTTGTCACTGGGCGGTACGCAGGCATCGGCGGTAGACCTGAGCAATTTTGAGGCATCCGGACAGGTCCCGCCGGGGACCTATACCGTCAGCCTGTTTGTCAATCAGGTAGACCGCGGTCAGCATACGCTGGTGTTCAAGGCGGACGCGAACGGGAAGATACAGCCGGAACTGACACCGGCATTCCTGCATGAACAGGGCGTCAATACACAGGCCCTGCCCGCTTTTGTCGGGTTGCCGAAGGGCGAACCGGTAAAGGACCTGTCGACGCTCATTCCAGAGTCGCAGGTGAAGTTCGACTTTGCCCAGTTACGTCTGGACCTCAGCATTCCGCAGGTCGCCATGCAGGCCAACGCTCAAGGCTCGGTCGACCCTGCGTTGTGGGACGAGGGTGTGCCCGCCCTGATGTTGAACTACAACGTCAACGGTGGACGCAACTGGCAGAGTGCCCAACCGGGCATGGGGGGGAGTACCCAGACCAACCTGTTCGGTACGGTGCAGGGGGGAGTCAACCTGCAGGCGTGGCGTCTGCGCAGCACCCTGACCACCTCTTACAATACCAGCAACCCGGACAACATGGCGTCGCAGACCACCCGGCATACGGACTTCAATAATACCTACCTGCAACGGGATATCCCCGCCTGGCGTTCGGAAGTGCTGGCGGGAGAGAACAGCACTGACAATGACGTATTTGACAGCGTACCGTTCCGCGGTGTGCGGCTCAACTCCAGCGACGACATGCTGCCCAACAGTCTGCGGGGATTTGCGCCGGTCATCAGCGGCATCGCCCAGACCAACGCCCGGGTAACGGTAAGCCAGAATGGAAACGTGGTTTACCAGACCTATGTCGCACCGGGTCCGTTCCGTATCGAAGACCTGTTCCAGACGGGCGGTGGTGGCGACCTGACGGTGACCATCACAGAGAGTGACGGCACGGTACGTACCCAGAGCGTGGCGTTCTCGTCGCTGCCGGTGATGCGTCGTCCGGGCAGCTTGAAGTATGAGCTGACGGCGGGGCGTTACAACGGGGGCATTACCGAAGGCTCCCAGGAGGCGACCTTTGTACAGGGGACGGCGATTTACGGCCTGCCGCACAACGTGACGCTCTATGGAGGCACTCTGGTGGCGAAGGACTATGCCTCCGTGGTGGCAGGGAGCGGGCTTTCGCTGGGGCATGTTGGCGCACTGTCGGCGGACGTGACTACGTCAAGTGCCAAACTGCAGGGGCAGGATGAACGACAGTCGGGTACTTCGTACCGGGTACGCTATGCCAAGAGCCTGCTGGAAACCGGTACTTCGGTCGACCTGACGGCGTATCGATACTCGACGCGCCATTACTACAGCTTTGCGGACTTCAACAACCTGGGTTACCAGTTACGAGACGGGCAGGTACCGTGGGCGTTGGAGCGCCAGCGCTCCGCATTCCAGATGCGGGTCAGCCAGCAACTGGACAGTTGGGGCTCCCTGTACCTGTCTGCGTCACGCAACGACTACTGGGGGAATGACAAGGTGATGAACACGGTGTCGGCGGGATACAGCGGCAGCTATCGCGGGGTGAGCTACGGACTGGCGTACAGCATTGACCGGGTCAAGGGGGATGGTGGTGACTGGCCAGAGAACCGTCAGGTGTCGCTGAACGTTCAGGTACCGTTAAACCTGTTCAGTCCTGCGTCGTCGTTGAGTCGTGCCTATGCCAGCTACCAGATGACCCATGACAACCACGGGCAGGTACAACAGCAGACCGGTATCAATGGAAACGCCCTGGATGACCGGATGTCCTACAGCGTGATGCAGGGGTGGTCGAACGGACAGGGCAGCAGCAACAGTACCTTGAATGCCGGCTACCAGGGTAGCAAGGGGATGGTGAACGGGGGGTACAGTTACAGCAGCAGCAACCGGTCGCTGAACTTGGGGGGGAGTGGTGCCGTTCTGGTGCATCCGGGCGGGGTGACGCTGAGCCAGATGCTGGGGAGCTCGGTAGCGGTGGTGAGTGCGCCGGGTGCTGCAGGTACTCAGGTGATGAACGGCGGCAACGTGCAGACGGATGGGCGGGGGTATGCGGTGGTGCCGTACCTGTCGAACTACCAGGCCAACAGCATCAGCCTGAATCCGGCGACGCTGCCGGACGATGTGGACCTGACGCAGTCGAGCGTGAACGTGTACCCGACCAAGGGGGCGGTGGTGCTGGCGAACTTTGCGACCCGGGTGGGTTATCAGGCGTTGGTGACCCTGTTGCAGGGTAAAACGGCGGTGCCGTTCGGTGCGCTGGTGACGGTGGAGGGAACGCCGGGGCGTGAGCCGAATACCGGGATAGTGGGCGATGACGGCCAGGTGTACCTGAGTGGGTTGCCGGAGGAAGGAAGGCTGCTGGTGAAGTGGGGCAGGGGGGCGGGACAACAGTGCCGTGCGACCTACAGCCTGGCGGGGACGGCGGTGGCGTCAAAGAACAACCCGGTACGGTCAGTTACTGTGCTTTGTAAAGGAGAGGAAGGATGAAAACGATGACAAGGGCAGTGATGGGCCTGGTGGCGCTGATGGCGTTTGCTGCCCCTTATTCGCAGGCGGAAACCATCACGATTGGTAAAGGGTCTGGGATTGTATGGGAAGGA